>JAFSJJ010000018.1 GCA_017439345.1 Synergistaceae bacterium | reverse complement strand
TTTTGACTCGGAACTTCAAGACTTTCAAGATTGTTGCTGTAACAGTATAATTTTTGCAGGTTCAAGCAGCCTTTGAGACTCAATTTACTCATTCCGTTAGAACCGCATTCAAGAGTCTCAAGTGACTCGCAGTCGTCAGCAGTGAGTGATTCAAGTTTATTATTTCTGCAGTTAAGACTCACAAGAGAAGTACAGCCCCCGACAGTAAGACTCCCTAATGAGCTTCCCGAACAGTCAAGAGAAGTGAGGCCCGTGCAGTTGCTTACATCGAGTGACTCAAGTGCAGAACATCCGCTTGTGTCTAAAGTTTTCAGAGTTGTATTTCCGCTGAGACCTTTTATTTCACTGAGAGACGAACATCCGCCCAAGTCAACGTTAGAGAGATTTTCGCAGCCTTCGAGGTTGATTGAGCTTAGAGTCTCGCTGCCCTGAGCGTCAAGTTTCGTTATTTGAGTGCTTCCGCTCAAGTCAAGAGTCTCAAGTGCTGTGAATTCAGTTAATATAGTCGATAGCTGAGAGTCCGTTAATGAGCTTTTCTGTTCCTGAGTTAATTTGAGTTCCGTCATAGTAGCCTTCTCTTCAGAACCGAAGCTGTCAAGATAATCATCAAGAGTTTGTGAAGTGTCTTCATTAGATGAGTCGGAGTTAGAGTCGTTGTTATCTTCAGAGCCGCTGCCACCGTTCGAGTCATTATTCTCGTCAGAGCCGCCCGAAGTGTCCTTCTCTACTGTAATGCTTATCTTTGCGGTTGAAGTCTTGCTGTCAGCGTTCGTTACAGTAACATTGCACGAATAAGAGCCTGCATTGATGCTTGAGCTTGGACTCACTGTTAGAGTCGCTTTGCTGTCAGAGTCCTCTGCGAGCTTCACCCAGTCCGGAGCGTCTGAATTAAGAGTCCATGTTCGAGTCCCTGAACCTGTAGAGTCGCTTATCTCAAGAGTCTTAGTCTGTCCTTGAGTAACTGTTATGCTAGCGTCAGAAATTTTCGGGAGGGCTTCAGATATTTTTACTATAATGCAGACTGGTTCAGTGTCAGCGTATCCCTCACTGCCTGTTACTTTATACCAGACGTAATATTCTTTAGAGTCAGTGCCTTCCGGAATATTTTCGCTCCAGTCTTCAGCCGGTACAGTTGTTGAACTTGTTCCAAGAGCATAATATAACGTTCCTCCTGATGATGTTCCTGCTGTGATTAATTTTTGAGCCGAACCGTTATATACGAGTCCTTCAATTGCTGCCGGAGGTGTCAGAACAAATGACGGAAGAGTAACATTGACTCCGCAGTTTTCTGCACGTGTATAGCTGACTGCATAATCATTATTAATTATTTCTCCGTTGTCTGAGTTGTAGATGTCTTTATTCTCGCCTGTCTCAGGTGCCTGGCCGTCATCCCAGTAATTGCTGCTTACATCGGTCTTAGAGTTTCCTACGTAGATTGTCCCGAATTTTTCTGCGCTTGTTGAAGTATTATTAACAAATGCATTCTTGTTAATAACTGTATTTGTTGATTTGCTTCCGAGAGCTATAACTCCATTTTTGCCGGTTGCACTGGTCGTAGTTATTATATTGCCTGAGAATAAATTATTTGTCAGGGACTCTACTATTCCGCTGCAATATATAACTGCTCCGGAAGATGCATTTATCTTGTTATTCTCGAAGTCGTTATATTGAATGGCATCTTCTCCTGGAGAACCGTTAGTGAAAATCACTCCTGTGCCTGTTATGTTGTTCTCGCTGAAGTCATTATGAGAGACGTTCAGTGCACCTGCGTCTTGAAGCTGACTGTTAAAGTTAATACACATATCAGCAGAATTATTAGTGAACACAGAATTTTTCACTGTTCCGATTACCTGAGTAAAGAGAATTAAATGCCTACCCCGTCCGCTGTTTGCAGTAATATTATTATCAGTGAAAGTACATCCGTCAAAAGTCAAAGTACAATTTTCAGATCGTATGATTTCCTCTTTGAATTTGCTGAATGTAACGTTCTTAACTGTAAAAACTTTTTTCCCGATGTCATCTTTATGATCGCCTACACTTCCGAAGCATACGGCACCGTCGGAAGTGAAATTTGCATCATCAGCCCTTGAGATAATTTTTCCGTCACCGTCAAGGGTGCATGTAATTGCTTTGTCAAGGCGGGCTGTTGAAGAGAGCGTTATATCTGCAAGAAGTGTAATTGTGTCGCCGTCAGTGGCAGCGGTGAAAGCGGATTGAAGGCTACTATACTCTGTACCGTTTATTGCAGCTACTGAATATCCGTTCTTCTTTGTTGTAGGTTTATCACTTTCAATAACTTCTAAGTTATCGGCTATTGAAACGTCTGAAATTGTTGTGTTAGACCCCCATGCAATAACACTTCCTGCTACTTCAGTTCCTGTAATTTTAGCGTTGCTGACACTTCCTTTGTTGATACTTAAAGTGCCGCTTCCAAGTCCTACCATACCTCCAGAATAAGGTGCAGTAATAGTAACTCCGCTTACTGTACTGTCTGTAATGCTACTTACCGATCTTGTGCAGCCTGCTAGAGCTCCAGCATAATAAGTAGATGAAATCTTGCTGCCTGAATCAGCATTAATAGAACAATTTTTTACACTTACTTTTCCAATGCCGAAAAATCCGCCTACTTCATACAGTCCATTAAGATTAATCGTTCCTGTTACGTGGCAGTTTTCGATGTTGATACCATTGCTTCCGGCGTTACCAATCAATATGCCTACATATCCGAGATTTGTTTCTGTATCACCGACAACTCCTGTAACGTTATTAATTGTAAGATTGCTGAATGTTTGACCTGCTTGACTTCCAATTGTTCCAAACAGACCATATTCACCATAATGTTCATTACTTTTATAATTATCATTTTTGGGATTTGCAGCAATTTTCAGATTTGAGATTGTGTGATTGTGTCCATCGAAATGGCCGTAAAACTGTGTCTTAGAGCTACTATTATTGTAGGCTGTGTTTACATATCCTATAGGTGTCCAGTCTTGATTATTAAGGTCAATATCTGCAAAAAGGTGAACGGTCTTTTCTTTAAAAACATTGTTTGTATACCAACTCTTAACAGTTTCATCATTTGCATTACCGTTATTTTCAATGACTCTATGATAATAATCCGCAACAGTGCCACCGCCGTTAATTGCGTCACTAGCACTTACTAGTTTTTGAAAATATTTTAGCCCTGCTTCGTTTATGATATAGAAATTCGTTGATGCTGTGTAAGTTGTGCCGTCTTGATAAAAGCCGTCTGATACTTTGTAAACTGTGTATTGTGTGCTGTTATCGGATTGATCGCTAATTGTTGCCTTATCGTTTTCAGTTAACTCAGCAAAAGCACTTAGGTATGGGAGGGGCATAATGTGAATAGCGCAACAAGAAGCAAAAACAACATAAATCGCTTCATAAATAAAAGTCTCCTTTTTTAACGATAAAATTTTTTGCTTACATCATAAATAAACACGAATTAAATTAAATTACAAATTAAAAAATTAAAGCTGACGTTAAAAGCTAAAGTTAAATGATAACGAGGCAGGATAATGAAGTGAAGTATATTATTCATTAACTCTAATTACTATTTTCACTGCGAAATTTAATTTATTCTCGCAAGTTTTGCACCTGTAATTTTGCTGATTATTATGCAAAGACAACTTGAATCAAGAACATGTAAATCACAGTCCCTAATGTAATGCTCAATAAAGTATTTCTCTTCCAAACATGCAGGGCAGCAACAACGAGGCACGCAATGAACTCCGGCAGACCATGAGAGCCGGCAAAAATATTTACACCCTTCAAGCAGTAAATCACAAGCATAGACATCACAGCATAGGGCAGGACCCGGCCAAGATATAAAATAAAATCAGGACAGCGGGTTCTAAAAGCTATGAACGGCAGAAATCTTAACAGGGCAGTAACTCCCCCGGCAATTAAAGCTATACAAAGCTCGCGAAAGTTATTCATGAGTCGCTTCAATCCTTTCACGCATGATAAATAGTGTAAGTGTGATTAATATCATTGATGGGATTAAAAAATTTTCAGAACCGAATATAATTAAGCATAAGATACTTGCTGCAAAACCTGTTAAACTCGAATAGTGATTATTATTATTCAGCCACTGTTCAACGCAGATACTGACAAATAACGCAGTCAATGAGAAGTCAATTCCCCTAGAGTCAAACGGCAACACTTGGCCAAGCACTGCACCTGAGACGCTCCCGAAAGTCCAGTAAGAATGATCGAGCAGCGATACCCAGAAGCAGTAATTCTCATCATCTGATTCGCATACAAGAGAATACGTTTCATCAGTTAGGGCAAATATCATGTAAAATTTTTTTATCAGGGAAATATTTTTATAACGTTCAATCATTGAGAGTCCATAAAATAAATGACGTGCGCTGACCATTAAAGAAGTGAGGCCTGATTCAGTAAGTGAAGCTCCTGACGTGAATAAATCTATCGCTACGAACTGCATAGTTCCCGAATAAATTACCAGACACATAAACAAAGCCCATAGAGCATTATAGCCCTTAGTGCTGAGAAGGATTCCGAATCCAAGTCCCAGCACTATATAGCCTGTCATAACCGGTAAAGTATCTCTGAATGCCCGCTTTATGACTCCTGAAGTTCGCATTTGAGTTCTTCGCCGTCAAGGTCGACTTTAATCACTGACTCACCTTCAGGAACTTTGCCCGACAACATGAAATCAGCGAGTCTATCTTCTAACATTGATTGTATTGCACGCCTTAGGGGTCTTGCGCCGTATTTCGGTTTGAAGCCTTTATCGAGAATCTTTGCTTTCACGTCATCAGCAACGTTAATCTTGACTCCTTTAGTATCGAGTCTTCCTGATAAGTCATCAAGCATGGTGTCTACGATCTTTAGCAAGTTATCGCGTGAGAGAGGCTTGAACACTGCCATTTCGTCAATACGATTCAAGAATTCCGGCCTGAATGTCTTATTAGCTTCCTCGAGAATAATATTTTTCGTGCGTTCCCAGTCCCTTTGAGTCTGAGTCTCCGCGCTCATTCCGAAACCTAATGAATTTCCCTGCTGAGCTTCTTTTGCACCGACATTGCTGGTCATGATTATTACAGTGTTGCGAAAATCTACCTTGCGTCCCTGACCGTCCGTTAATCTGCCGTCATCGAGAATTTGCAGCAGAATATTAAATATTTCAGGGTGAGCCTTCTCTATTTCGTCAAATAATATGACACTGTAAGGCTTGCGTCTGACCATTTCAGTTAATTTGCCGCCGCTCTCATGACCTACATAACCGGGAGGAGCTCCGACTAATTTAGAGACTTCGTGACGTTCCATGAATTCGCTCATGTCTATTCGAATCATAGAGTCTTCTTTGCCGAACAAGAATTTTGCTAGACATCTTGCTAATTCAGTCTTGCCGACTCCTGTAGGTCCCATAAATAAGAAGCTGCCTATTGGTCGTCTTGGATCTCTGAGCCCTGTTCTAGCTCTCCTGATAGCCCTTGCAACTGCGCTGACTGCTTCATCTTGGCCGATTAAGCGTTTCGAGATTTCCTCTTCCATCTTTAAGAGTCTTGAAGTCTCCGCTTCAGTTAATTGCTTGACTGGGACTCCTGTCTGCTCAGCTACTACTGTTGCGATGTCTTCTGCTGTGATCTCGTGAATTTCGTTCTTGCGTGAGTCCTTCCATTGTTTCATTGCGTTGTCTAACTCATCAGAAATTTTATGCTCTGAGTCTCTTAATTCCGTAGCGAGTTCATATTTCTCTGACAAGACAGCTTCTTCTTTCTTGTGTCTGACTTCCTCGAGCCTCTTTTCTATATCGTGAATATATTCCGGAGGCTCAAGTGATAAGAGTCTCGTGCGGGCTCCGGCTTCATCGATTAAGTCAATGCCTTTGTCAGGTAAAAATCTATCTTGAATATATCTTGATGACAACTTTGCAGCAGCGTCAATTGCCTCTTCAGTAAATATAACATTATGATGTGATTCGTATCTGTCCTTGAGTCCCTTAAGAATTAATACAGCGTCATTAACGTCCGGTTCATCGACTTGAATCGGCTGGAATCTTCTTTCAAGAGCTGCATCGCGTTCAACATATTTTCTATATTCGTCCTGAGTCGTTGCTCCTATAAGCTGGAATGCTCCGCGTGAGAGTTCAGGCTTGAGAATATTTGCTGCGTCAGTTGCTCCTTCTGCATTGCCTGCCCCGATGATAGTATGAACTTCATCAACGAATAATATAACGTCTCCTTTACTGTCCGTGAGTTCTTTTACTATGCGCCTTAATCTCTCTTCAAATTCGCCTCTGTATTTCGTGCCTGCAACAAGAGTACCCATGTTAAGCTGGACGATTCTTTTATCCTGCAAAGGATCCGGGGCTGTTCCTGAAGCTATTTGACGTGCAAGACCTTCAACGACAGCAGTTTTACCTACTCCGGGTTCACCGATTAAGACGGGATTAGACTTAGTGCGCCTGCAAAGAACCTGCATAACTCGTTTAATTTCCTTCTCGCGCCCTATTACCGGATCAAGTTCGCCGTTTCTTGCTCTCTCTGTTAAGTCCGTGCCTAAATTATCAAGTGTAGGAGTCTTGACTCTGACTTTACGCTTTGAGTCACTGCCTGACATCGCAGGGATATTAGCAGTTGAGGGTTTGCCTGAGAGAATTTCATTTACCTGCTTTAACACTGCGCTTGGAGTGAGTCCCATCGTCTTGAACTGCTGGACAACGAGTCCTGAATCATCTGCGAGAATCCCTAATAAAATATGCTCTGTATCAACGTAATTAACTCCCATCTTGCGAGCCTCATGCATTGCCAGATCTAAAGCCTTGTTCATTCTCTGACTGACGGGAAGATCAACGGGCTTAGTCAAGACATCTTGAACATTTCCGCCGATTAGTTCTCTAATATGAGCAGCCAAATTCTCAGGATTGACTCCCAGTTCCTTGAGAGCCTGACATGCGACTCCGCCGCCCTCCTGCAATAAGCCTAATAATAAGTGCTCAGGTTCGACCATTGAATGACCCATATTTAACGCTTCGTGATGTGCTAATTGAATTACCCTTTTCCCTCGTTCTGTGAAGAATTGCCACATAAAAAATTTTTCTCTCCTTCGTGATTTCTATTATTATCGTGTTTCTCCTGCACGCATCAGGCCGCTTAGTAATCTTTTCATCATGTCAGCCTGCATTTTCCCTTGAGCTTCTTTATTCAGTTCAAAAGTTTTGCTGCCCTTATCATTGACTTCACGCAAAGCAATCTCGATTAATAATCTTTCGCGCGCTGTGATTAACTCTTTAGACTGCAGCATTTCGAGTACCCTTTGAGCTTCTCGAATCGAAATTGAGTTGCCTATTATATCTTCAATGTGATCAATTTTCTCTTCGGGAGTCTCGTAATTAATTCTTATTATTCTTATATAGCCTTTGCCTCCCCTTCTGCTTTCGATTAAGTAGCCGTGTTCCGGTGAAAATCTGCTGCGTAACACGTAATTAATCTGACTTGGCACGCACCCGAATGCTTCTGCTAGTTCCTTGCGTCGAAGTTCAATGAAAGCCTCGTCATCTGCTCCCATTAGTTCGAGTATGTGCATTTCTATATCATGTGATAAATTCTGCATAAGATAATCGGTCTCCCTTATATAAAGTTTATAAATATTGCAAGTGTAATTTTCCCGAACAAGAGAGAATTATATTTACTAGGTCAAGTATAATCAATCAGAAATTTTGACTATTTGACTATTCGTTACGAATTTATATATCTGCCTGAACGTTGAATCATGACTCTATAGCCTTGCATTAAGTTTTGTAATGATGTATGAAATGAGAGAGTTTACTGCAATGTGTAATCTATTTTGTGAACGTTGACTCTATAATGCTCACTTCGATTTACGCCTTAAGTTCTATCACAACAAAATAATATTCATTCGTGATAAATATTTTCAGGGAGAGTGAATAATTTTGACTGATAATAATAATCAAGACAACAAAACATTAATTGACTCAGGACTCGAAATATTGCATTATCCTGCTCCGGTCTTAAAGAAAAAATCTGAACCAGTAGACAAATTCGATGACGAACTCGCAAAGTTCATACAAGATCTTTACTCCGCTATGAGGGCTCATGACGGAGTCGGACTCGCTGCACCTCAAGTAGGTGTACTCAAGAAAATTGCTGTAGTCGAATACGATAACAAGAGCTACGTGTTAATCAATCCAAAGATAATCGAGAAGCGGGGCATTCAAGAGGGCGAAGAGGGCTGCTTAAGTTTTCCGGGAATATATGCTAACGTAACTCGGCCTGAATGGGTCAAAATAGAGACTCAAGACGAACACGGCGACACTCACACAATCGAGGGCGAAGGCTACACTGCGCGGGCATTCTTGCATGAGATGGATCACCTTGAAGGCAAACTCTTTATTGATTATCTCTCTAATCTCAAGAGAAACGCTATCAGGAAAAAAGCTGCCAAACATACAGGAGGACACTTCTAAACGTGAATAAAAACTTCTGGTTCATGGGAACGGGACAATTTGCGGCACTCTGTCTTGAGGGTTTAATTAAGCGTGATGTAACGTTCAGCAAAATAATAACAGGTCTGCCCACCCGCTCAGGACGCAATAACAAGGATAACCCTTCTCATGTTGAACTCAAGGCTTCAGAACTGGGACTAAATATTACACGAACAGGGAAGCTCACGGAGAATCATGAACTCATCAATGAACTTGAGGCTAATCCGCCTGAAATTATATTCGTGATTGACTTCGGGCAGATTATAAAGACTCCGTTTCTTGATTGCATGTGCCTGAACATTCACCCTTCGCTATTGCCTCAATACAGGGGAGCAGCTCCGATTCAGCGCGCGTTACTTGACGGGAAAGATAAAACAGGAGTTACAGTTTTCAGGCTCGCGAAATCAATGGACTCAGGAGATATATTAGCTCAGAGTGAGATAAATATTGCGAGTGAACACAATGCTTCTGACTTATATAATATTTTATCTGATTTTGGCTGTGAGATCGCTGCAAAGAGTCTTAATTCTTTACCGTTAAGATTTAAGCCTCAAGATGACTCACTTGCAACGTTCGCGGATAAGCTCTCGAAAGAAGAATTTGCGTTGTCGTTTCATGATATGAGCGCAGAGAAAATCTTTAACACAGTGAGAGCTCTTGACATGTCCGGAGGTGCTTACGTGTTAATAAATAATAAGCGGGTCAAGTTATGGCGAGTCGCCTTGAGAAATGATCTGCACGATGACGAGTCCGGTAAAGTATTAGAGCTTGTCAATAATCCTGTTATATCATGCTGTGATTTCGCGATTGAGTTAATCGAAGTCCAAAGCGAGGGCAAAAAGAGAACTTCAGGGCTTGAATGGTCAAGGGGAATGAGACTCAAACAGGGTGATATTTTATAATGCCTTCAAATTATGTAAAGTTTAAAGTTATGCGTTATAATTAGCGAAATTCAAATAAATTATATTTATAGGCAGGTGCTTTCATGCCGGAAGAATTAAATTCATCACAATCAAATATTTTTAGCACTGAAGAAATTAAACGAATCGAAGAAGTCTGCGTTGAAGAAAATAAAATCTTTGACGGGAAAATTCTCAATCTGCGCTGCGACAAAGTCAGGACACCTTCAGGACATATTGCAGCACGTGAAGTAGTCGAACACAAACCCGCCGTAGGAATGCTTGCACTCACAAACAGAAAAAGTGTATTGCTCGTACGTCAATATCGTTATGCAGTCCATGAAGCTACACTTGAAATTTGTGCGGGCTTAATCGAACAGGGCGAAGATCCTTCACAGTCAGCAGAACGCGAAATGCAGGAAGAGTTGAACGTCAAAGCAAAGACTCTTCACAGAATCGGAGAATTTTACGCCTCGCCGGGATTCTGCACGGAGTTATTCACTTTATTTGCTGCATGGGATCTCGAAGAATCAGCACTGCCTCAAGATGACGATGAAAATGTTTCGGTTGTCGAGATTGCTTATAAAGATATACCGGCCATGATTCGTGAAGGCAAAATACGGGACTCGAAGACTTTTGCGGCTCTTTCGTGGCTTATGGCGAAGGAGGGGATTGCTCCTGAAGTTTAAAGCTGTAAAAGCATCGTTGTAGCGTTCTGGTATTTCACAAAATTTTTATTAAAACAGGAGAGATTTTATTAACATGTTAAACAATTTCAAGATTACGGGAAAATTAACAATAGGCTTCGGTATAGTCCTTGCACTTTTCGGAGTCGCAGTCTTCTTCTCATGGACAAGCATCTCAGCGGTTCAATCTGATGTTCAGTATTTGCAGAAAGTCGTTGATACTACAGTTAAACTTGCTGTAGAACTCACTAACCAGATAAGTTTTATCAGGGCAGGAGTAAGAGATCTCAAATTCTCAGAGAGCGATGAGGACATTGACAAATTACTCGGTTATTTCACGTCACTGCGTTCGATACTTGAGAGAGGCAAACAAATGTACGCTCAGGATCCTTCACTTACGAGCCTTTCAAATCTTGCCGAGATGGAAAATATTATCCGCAACACAGAGTCAACGATGAATAAAGCCTTCCAGATGATAAGGACAAAGCGCACCGTTTCAGCGACTCTTAATAAAGAAATCGACAAGATGATAGAGCTTTTAACCAGCGTCGTAGATATGCAGTACCAGATTACACTTGACAATCTCAAGAAAAATCTTGAAGGCAACGATTTCGAGACGGATATTAACAGAATCAGGCTTGCCGAGTCCCTCACAACTGCATTTGCTGTTACAGCGAGAAATTATGCAATCGCTCTCAATGACAGAGACGCAAAGATGATGAATGATATAGTTCAGCAGCTCGTCAACGGCGAAAACATGTATAACAGATTCTATGAGGGTTCACGCTTCAAAGAGATCCGCGACCTCATGACAGCAGGCAGAGGCACATTCACGACCCTCAAGAACGGATTTAATGACGTGTTGAACTCGTTCACCCAGACTGAACCGGCGTTCGCAGCATTACTTGCAGACGGTCTCAATCTCGTAAATATCGCAAACAAGATAACTGACGCAGGAACACAGAGGATCGTAGATTTGTCAAAGAATGCATATGAGTCACTCGGCAGCACTATGACTCTTTTAATCGGCCTGGCAGCTGCGGCTATCGTAATCGGCATAGGTATAGCGTTATACATCGCAAAATCAATCTCCAAACCTCTTGGACGCGTCGTAGAACTTTGCGGCAATGCACGTGACGGCGATATGTCAATCACCAGAAACGACTTCAATTATGAGGGCAGGGACGAACTCGGCAACCTGGGCGATGCTTTATCAGAAATGTTCGGCTCACTGAGTACGGCAATCGGTGATATTCGCGGACTTGCAATCGAGAGCCACGACAAAGCAGGCAGCATGAAGGAAGATGCAGGCAAGAACTTAGACTACGCCAACAACGTAAGATCAAGCGTCTCTAACGTCGTCAAGCTCATGGAGAGCAACTCATCATCATTACAGGAAAGCAACGCAGGCACAGAGGAAATGTCAGCAGCTTCAATGACATCGGCACAGGCAGCAACCGACTGCGCAGAGTTCATTTCTAACATGACGACAGTAACCGGAAATGCAGTAGATACGGTTAAAGAAGCAATTGCAAATATCGTAATCCTCCAGAAGAAGACGAAAGAGAGCGGAATCAAACTTCAGGAACTCGTCGAGAACTCTAACAAGATAAGCGAATTCATCGGTGAAATTACATCAATCGCTGACCAGACGAACTTATTAGCACTCAACGCAGCAATCGAGGCCGCAAGAGCAGGTGAGGCAGGCAGAGGCTTTGCAGTCGTCGCAGAATCAGTCCGTAAACTTGCAGAAGACTCAAGCAGAGCAGCAGAGAACGTCAGAGGCTTAATCGAGTCACTTCAGATAAGTGTACGCGAGACAAAGACATCAAGCGATGAGACAGCAGTCTTACTCGATGAGACAACGGAGAAAGCTAACCACGCTCAGGACTCGCTCGGAGAAGCAATCGGCCAGATCGACAAGGCTAACGACAGAATCCAGAACATCGCAGCAGTCGCTCAGGAGCAGGCAGCCTCAAGCCGTGAGATAGCAGCAGGTATTGACAACGTAACTAAAGCTACTACAGAAATTCTTGAACACTTAGAGAGCATCAAGAACGACATGGACGAGACCGCATTAATCGCAGAGAGAGCAGCTCAGGGCGCAGTTGACCAGACCGGACTCGTTGAGAGCATCACGGAATCGCTTTCACAGTTCAAGATCGAGGATCAGGGAGCACCTGCAAAGAAATCATCAGGACAGGCACGCAAGGCACTCCCTGCAAAGAAGAAATAATCACGCGTTAAACACGTAAATTCATTGAGAGATTCTGACTCTTCAGGGTCTCTCTTTTTTATGGGTAAAATCATTTTGAACGAAGCAAATTTTGACTCAGAAGCTCAGACGGTGCAGAGTAATTACACAAAAAAAATTCCCTCCTGAGCAATGACTCACTCAAGAGGGACGAAAATATTTTCTTTATACGCTGTACCCGAAGTACATCGGAAGCCATAAGCTAATTGCCGGTATGAACGTCAATAATAAAAGCGTTATCAACATGCAAAGATAGAACGGCAGTGTAGCTTTAACAACCTTCTCCATCGGTAATTTCGCAACAGCAGACCCTATAAACAAAACTGAACCTACAGGAGGCGTTAAGAGTCCTATTCCGCAGTTAAGAATTACCATAACTCCGAACTGAATCGCGCTGATTCCTATTGACTGGGCAACGGGTAATAATATCGGCGTGGCTATCAAGATAATCGGTGCCATATCCATAATGCAGCCTAAAACTAATAATATAAGATTCAGCATTAAGGCAATAATAATCGGATTGTCCGAGACGCTCTTAATCAAATTTGCAGCCTTAAGGGGAACATGCAAAGTCGTCAAGCAGTAACCGAACGCAGCAGACGTAGCAATTAATATCAACACGATAGCAAGAGTCTCTATACACGTATCAAGAGCCTTCCATACACCCTTCCAGTTCAAGCCGCGATAAATGAACACTGAGACAAACAACGAGTAAACGACCGCTATAGCCGCTGACTCTGTTGCAGTGAACACACCGCCGACGACTCCGACAACGACTATTAAGACAGCTGCCAATGCCCAGAATGATTTAGCTAATTCCTTCAGGAAGAACGATAAGCTGAACGGTGCTCCCTTTGGATAATTTCTCTTCACTGAGATAATATAAGAACCTACCATTAACGAAATAGCAAGGAGTGCTCCGGGAATGTAACCTGCCATGAATAAAGCTCCGACTGAAATTCCGCTTGCTGTAGTTGCGTAAATTACCATGTTATGACTCGGAGGAACGAGCAAGCCTTCACATGATGAAGTTATAGTTACAGCCGTCGAGAAGTCCGCATCATAGCCCTGATCTACCATCATGGGAATTAATATAGAGCCTAGAGAAGCCGTATCCGCCGAAGCTGAACCGGAAATGCCTCCGAAGAAATACGAAGCAACTATATTGACCATTGCAAGTCCTCCCCTCATCCAGCCGACTAGGGAGTTAGCCAAAGCAATTAGTTTGTCA
This sequence comes from Synergistaceae bacterium, assembly GCA_017439345.1. Classification (GTDB taxonomy): domain Bacteria; phylum Synergistota; class Synergistia; order Synergistales; family Aminobacteriaceae; genus JAFUXM01. Next base: position 37,980 of record JAFSJJ010000018.1, on the reverse strand, counting down.
GAAATACCTCCTGTACCCATTAATACGCCCATCGTGATAAAGAACGGAACTGCCATCAACGAGAATGACCAAATGCCTTTAACCATCTGCTGGGGGAACGTAACGAGTGCCTGCCCCTGAGAGATTAAGCAAAATACAGTCGAGAGTCCTACGGCGTAGGCAATAGGGAAGCGTAATAAAATCATTGCGAAAAATGAACCGAGTAAAACTAGTGTTGCAATATCTTCAGGACTCATAAATTGTTTCACCTTGTCTTTCTTGATTAAGATTAAAAATTGTAATTAATTATTTTCCATTGCAGCCCTGATAATCTCCGCGATCTCTTCAGTCCTGGCGAAGTCAAGAGCTGTTTGTCCCTTGTCGTTCTTAATGTCAGTCCGCGCCCCGAAGTCGATTAATATTCTAGTAACTTCAGGATTCGTGTAATTATAGTAAGCAGCCTTCATGAGAGCCGTATTGCCGAACTCATCGCGCATGTTAATTCTTACTTCCTCGTCGCCTTCTTTGAGAAACGTATAAATAATATCGGGATTGGGATTCATTGCTGCCCAGTCCAGCGGAGTCCAGCCGTTGTTATCCCTGTGATTGAGTTCTGCTCCCTGCCTTATAGGTGTTATGACGTTCTCAGGCGTTGAATTCTCATCTTTAACTGCTTTGAATAAATCGCTTGTAGGACTTGCAAACGCACATGAAGCTGTAACAAGAATAATAAATAACGAGATATAAAACTTTTTCATGAGTAATAAAATCCTCCTTGTAAAAAATATTTTTTACTGAAACATTGCGTCATAAAGAGCTTTCCTGACATTGTCGTTGTCCGCGAAGTCAAACACCGTAAGCCCCGTTCGAGTCTTAGAGTCGATATTAGCACCTGCTTTTAGTAATATTTTGAAGATTTCAGGATTTATTATTCTCTCGTCATATGACTCGTAAACTGTCATCGTCCTGGCGGCTTCCATTAAGATAGTCGTTCCGAAGTCGTCAGAAATATTTACGTCAGCACTTGCATTGATTAACGCTGTCAAAATATCAGGTTCAAGAAGTCCCGTACCCATAACGCTGAATGTCAGCGCAGTCCTTCCCGTTTCGTCTTTGTCATTGACTAAGGCTCCGGCGGTTAAGAGTGCTTTCACTATTTCGGGATTCTGATTATTGAACGCGGCGTGCATTAAAGGTGTCATGAGTTTATCATCGCGGGCGTTAATGTCTGCTCCGGCTTTGATAAGGGCGTTAATGAACTCAGGGCGTTTGACGTTCGAAACTGCGAACATCAAAGGGGTCTGACCAAAGAAAGATGAGTCTCTTGCGTTGACATCGGCACTTGAACTCAAGATAACTTGAATCATTTCAGGTGAAGCGTCAGGACTCTGGCACAAATTAAATAATGAATCATTATCAGTGTTCCCGAAAACTTCAGGAGCTATAAATATCAAAGCAATTAACGCAATGTGAAGAGATTTCATTTACTTAACTCAAAATTTTATTTTTCTATTTTTCTATTTTTCTTTAGGTACGAAAATTTCCTCAAGTCTCATGAAAATCTGCTCAAGCTCAAATATAGCCATACTTCCGCCCGCTATAGGAATGGGTAAATACATCCAGACACGGCTCAAAGTAGGGATACTTTCATATTTGCCGAATCTTGCTAACGGAGACTGGCATACTTTAATACCATATACGAGCATTACTATTCCGAGTGCAAAGACTGCTACGTCAGATAATAAATCAAGGAATCTAACGAGACCTTCGGGCAGATACTGGTCAAAAGCTGTCATTCTGATATGAGCGCGCCTTCTGATTGCGAGTGTAGCACTGAGGACGGCCATATAAACCATGAAAGTTAATACCATTTGCTCACTCCATGCAGGGTCAGGAATCCATGAGATATAACGTCCTGCGACTGACATAGAAGTTATAACGATGTCTGCGATTAATAACAGCTTGCAGATTAACATAACGACTTTATCCGTAATATCATAAAGTGGCTTAATCATTGATATTGCTTTGAAAAAAACGCGCATTAATTAATTCTCCTCCTTTGTAGGTTTGTATATAGTCGAACATATAGCCGCGATAATATAGAACGTTCCCCACAGTGCAGCCTCACGAAAGATCAACGAACCTGAATAAGCTGAATTCATCGAAGCAAACGCCCCGAAACATAATAGAATGCTGATTACAAAGCAGCCTGAAGCCTTATAGCCCGTGAATGACATGAAAGCACCTAACGCAGCAAGAGACGCAGCAGCAACGAGAATAACAATTGCTAAGCCTATACCGGTGGGCATTCGCATTAAAGCAGGGTTATAATTTCCTGACATCATCATTCTCAATAATTCATAAAGACTGAAGCCGGGCATATTATTCAAGTGAACACCCTGAAAAATTGTGAGGAGTGCGCCTAATAATGCAAAGATTCCTGCGGCTATGTTCATGAAAAATATTTACCTCCTGATAATAAAAAGCGGGAGAAATCTCGAATTAAGTAACTCCTCCCGCAAAAAATTCACGCTGTAAAACTCTTATTGCATATCTACGAGTTGCTTGTAAAGCTCGGCCTGGCTTGAAGTGTTAGCCTGAATAGTGGGCTGGCACGCTTTGACCCATTCTGACTTGTCGGGAACGTCAACAACATTAACGCCGTCTTTTCTGAGTAACTCAAGGACTTTTGCTTCTTCGCCTGCTGATAACTTTGCGTTGAAGTCCTGAACGTATTTGCCTGCTTCCATGATCCATGCTCTCTGCTGGTCATTGAGCTTGTTCCAGCCTGTGTCGGCGATGATAATCTGAATAGCTCCCAGGGTGTGGCCGTCAAGTAATAAGTTCGGGGCGACTTCTGAGAATCTGTTTGACCTGTAATTTGCGATAGGCTGCTCGGCTGCGTCGGTAACTCCGGTCTGAAGTGCGCTGTAAAGTTCGGTGTAGCTTACGACTGTCGGATTTGCTCCCAAGTCTCTGACCATGCCGGTCATAACGGGGTCGTCTGATACGCGGATCTTCTTGCCCTTGAGGTCTGCGAGTCCCGCAACTTTGTCCTTGAAGAAGAAATGTCTGAAGCCCTCTTCACCGTAGCAAATGCCTCTTAACGGGAGTCCGATTTCATGAGGTTCGGCCAAGAACTGGGCAGCGAGTTCACTATTTGCGAACTTCCAGAAATGCTCGCGGCTTACGAAAGTGTAGGGAATTGATAATAACATAGCTTTCTGGCAGCCGTAGCTTGTCAATGCAAATGCCGAGATTCTTGACATGTCGATAGTGTCTCCGCCGCCAAGAATATTGTCGAGAACCTGAGCTTCTGAGCCTAAAACTCCGCCGGCCTGAATGTCGATAATGACTTCACCATTTGAAAGCTCTTCAACCTTCTGCTTGAATGCTGTTGCTGTCTGTCCTACTATCGAGTCTAACGGGTTGACTTCGGCATAAGTGAGAGTTACTGCTGCGAACGCTGAACCTGCGAAAACGAACGATAAAACGAGTGCTGCTAAAACTTTTTTCATGAAAATATTACCTCCTAAGAAATATAAATAAAATTAGCCCTGATGATGAGCTAACATTACTGCTCCTGCGATTGATAATAATTTTGCTCTGGGTGAGTCTGCACGGCTTGTGAGAACTACCGGAGCTGCTGCACCGATGATTAATCCTGCTGTTTCGCTGCCCTTAGCAAAGAAGCTGATCGATTTGGCTAATGCGTTTCCGACTTCAATTTGAGGCACAAATAAAATATCTGCGTGTCCTGCTACAGGTGATTTGATGTGCTTGATTTTCGCGGCTTCCTCATCGATTGCGTTATCGAGTGCCAAAGGTCCGTCAACTACGCAATTCTTGAGCTGGCCTCTTGCGTTCATCTGGACGAGTGCTGTAGCGTCAAGTGTGCAGGGCATATCGGGATTTACCATTTCGACGGCGGCTAAACATGCGACTTTGGGACACTCAACACCGAGCGAGCGTGCAAAGTTTACGGTATTCTGAACTATATCAGCCTTCATCTTTAAATCCGGGTACATGTTAAAAGCACCGTCAGCGATAAATATTACTCTGTCATAACCTGGAATTGAATGGAAGTAGCAATGTGAAATAGCTTTCTTGCCGACTCTGAGTCCGACTTCTTTATTCAGCATTCCCCTTAAGAAATTATCTGTGTGGAGCTGACCCTTCATGTAAATATCAGCACGCTTTGATGACACTTCAGTTACTGCGACTACACCACATGCTGCCTCGTTAGTTTCGGGGATAATGTGATAATTTGCCTCATCTGCTCCGGCTTCGTTGATACATGCTTTAACTTTGTCGGGATTGCCTACGAGTGTTGCATCAACGAGTCCCAGTTTGCGGGCTTCCTCGATAGCTGCGATTAAACCTGCGTCCTCTGCCATTGCTACTGATATGCGCTTGCGTCCTTTCTCTGCACATAACTTTGTAGCCTCTTCGATTAACTGCGACAACGAACGAACTTGTTCCATAATGAAAATATGACCTCCTGAATAATTAATTAATATAAATTTTATAACAACTTGAAAAATTTGAAACGCCGATTTGTATGTATAAAAAAACTCCGGGTATATTATATATGAATTTCCCGGAGATTATGTACTATCGAAAGAAAAAATTGTTATGAATTACTCAAGCCACTTGTCTATATTTTCTCTATAGAGCTGTGAAAGCCTCCTTGTAACCGGGCCGGGATGTCCTGTTCCTAAAGTGATGCCGCCGACTCTTACGACTGGAATGACCATCTTGATACTTCCTGTAACGAATGCTTCTCTTGCGTGCTGACTCGCGAGTTCAGACCACAGGGGGCAGCGTTCCTCGACATTGTAGCCTTCCTGATGAGCTAACTCAAGAATTGCGCCTCTAGTCGTACCCTTAAGGACTCTTGATAACGGAGCAGTGATAATTCTATCGTCGTCCATAATTAAGAAAAAGTTGCTGTGTCCTGCTTCAGTGATTTCACCGTCAGGGCAGTATAATACATCAAACGCTTCTGAAGGCAGATCAAATGTAACGCTGTAATTAGTGCTCTTGACTTCTGGAGCTTCCCGTCTGTATCTGACAGGTTCTAAAATTTTGCCCTTCTCGAAATCTTCTTGAGTCAAGAATTCAGGTTCATCGAACAACGCAAAGAATCTCGGTGCAGGGAAACAGCCTTTAATGTTGTCGAACTCGTCCCCGCCGGTTAAGAACGTCCTGACTCTGACATCACTGCCGAGCTTAGCAATACCTTCACGGACTATGCCCTTCATGAACTCGACATCAGGGATATTTGCGAACTTGAGTCTTTTAGCACTGTTAATGAATCTTTCCATATGAGGAGTAAGCATTAAAGGCTTCTGGTTAATCGAGACGAGAGCCTCAAAGACTCCGACTCCGCGCTGAATAATTAAATCTGAAATGGGCAGGACGGCCTCTTCAGGTTTGACAAATTTGCCGTCAACGTAACATAGTAACATCAAGTTTTATCACTGCTTTCTATAAAAATGTAAAAATAATTTATTTATTAGGAACGTCCTCAGGTTTCAAGAACGGATCTATGTCAATTTTTTGACCGAATGAGGCTTTAGAGCTTGGAAATGCATTCAGTGAAATTGTGAGTCCTATTTTGTCATCACCGCCGGAAGTCCTGTCGTCTTTATAATGCAAGTCCCAAATCATGCAGTCAGTCTCCCAGCGTAAACTGTAATTCATCTCGTCAATCATGGACTCGTCCAAATCATAGCTTCCCCTGAACACCGTAGCAACTTCACGCCCTAAAGGTATTCTTATTTTCTGGTGGACTCTCTTGCGCTTCTTGTATTGATCCCAGTGCATTGCGCTTTCTCCCCAGACCCTTTGATTCTCGTAAGCTGTACCCATTTGAAGCACGCCGAGTCTGTAACGCAGTCCCGTAAAACTGTGAATGACTTCATGATCAGCATTATCACGGTCATAGAACCATGCTTCACCGGTTGTATTCGAGAATAATTCTACGCTGCCTAAGTCGTCTAGTGCCTTCTCGAAATAGCTTCTGAGTCCGATTCCATAACGCGCAGTTACATCACCTTCAGAGGCTCCGTATACTGTCTCTTTGAAGCTTCCGTACGAGGCATATAATCTCATCCAGGAATAAAGAGAACTCTTGAACCACGGGGCGTAAACTATGAATTCAGGCTGTCTGTCTAATCTGCCTTTGAACTCGCTCTTAGAGTCCTTCTGGTCATCGATATATTCATTATGAGCCCATCGCAAAACAGCTTCCCATCCGTATGGCTTCTCTTGATAATATAACGATGCGTAGGGTCGCCAGACTCTTTCGTTCCAAACTTCGTCCCATGTATGTTCGACTCCTGCTCTGAGTGAAAAGTGTCTGCCTAGATCCTGTTCAAGCTCAAACATGAACTCCCAGCCCGATTTATTGAACCATGCAGTACCCAGCGATACAGAGCCAGTATCCCAGCCTATAGTGCCTGTTATGCCTCCGCCTGCGCCTTTGGAATTTCTCTTCTGGAAATACGGTAAGAATGAATAAGTAACTGCCCTGCGCTTTAACTGGACGACATAATCAAGCGGTGAAGTAAATAAATACGTATTGCCTAGATATACTCTAGGTCTCTTCGCTATAACTTTTTTGCCCGGTATAAATGAAATTGTCTTTGACTCGAGCCTGTAATGAGGGTGTTCAAGTGCGCATGTTGTCAAGACTACGTTGTTCCATTGAATTAAATAATCTTCTGCACTGCCTTTGACGAGTCCCTTTTCCTGAGCAAGTTCCCAGGGCATTACGTCAATTTCGCTGCCGTAGACATAGAGAACTCCGCCGTTGTCGCCTACGCTGAGCTGTGTTATCGCACCATTTAAGATGCCTTCTTTAGTGTTTAAATCATATTCGATCTGGTCGCCTTTGAGAGTCCTGTTCCCATGCTTCAATAAAATCTGTTCTCCTGGTAAAGGCATAGCGCGGACTTTCTGAGTATCTGCGTTATATTCTATGCGTTCGGCCATTATCGTAGTGTCGTTGTAAGTCAGAACTGCTCCTCCTTCTGCCAATGCATTGCCGGTCTCGTCATTGAATGATACGCGATCTGCATTCAATGTAACCTGCTCAGGATTCACAGGTGTGTTATTAGCAGGTTCAGGAGCTAAATTTTCCTGAGTCTCTCTAACTGAATAATTCTGAAAATTAGCAGCATAAACTACAGAGAACGAAACGAGAATTAAATATAAAACTATTATTATTGTCAGAATCCTTCTAAGGGCTTTAGCCATTGGATTACGCCTCCCTGTTCTAATATTATCACGCCGCTTTCATCCATGCTTGCCAGTGGAGTCCGCAACAAAAATTCTTCGTCATAAATAATAAATCCTTCAGGAAAAGTCAAAGCATTATTTTTTTCCTGCCATGTAAGTATTTTGCTTTCGAGATTCCAAACCCTGTCTTCAGTTTCGAGAGTCCCTAATAACCCTTCAAGGCTTGCTGTCTTCTTTTCGTGAAGATAAGTACCCTCGCGCCCGAAAAAATACCATTCGCGTTTAGTGTCTTTAATTTCACGGCGTATGTCTAAAGACCTCATTTTAATAGTATCACCTTCACGGTCTAAATATGGGATTCTGACTCGCCATAAATCTCCGGAAATTTCACGGCTCATTTGAATATTTTCCATGACGAGTCCGGGCATGTTCATTAAGCTGTCTCTGAGCAGGTCTACATCAAGCTGCATGTCTCTCAACGCATAACGCACAAGAACTACGAGACCTATAAATATCGTACACATTATGATTTTCTTCATGATTTATATAACGCCCTCTACCAGACTATTTTCCATGAAGAGCCTTCTCTTGTAACTCCAAGAGTTCGAGTACTTACGGATTTAAATATTAATGTCTTGTGAGTCGTAATCACCTTTGCACGCTCCTCGCCTACCCAGTTAATTCTATAATCGCCCTTGAGTCCCTCGCGCATGTCTGAAGACTTCGCTATTTCTCTGGCAAAATTTTCACGCGATATAAGTTTTCTTGATCCGTCCGATAACATATCATACATTTCATTTGCAGAATTCGTTGACCATAGAGTCAAGAATCTCCGCAGGACGCTTTCACGACTCGAATAAGCATTATCTATATTAGACGGTCTTGCTGTCGTTAAGTTCTGTCTCGGTGAAGGCGAAGATGGTGAAGCCGGTGAATTATTAGAACTTGCAGGAGTGTTATTATTGCTGCGTTCACGAACTGATCTAACAAAGTCTGCCATGTCGCTTGAAGTCTCCTGAAATATAGGCGTTATTGGTCTAGGCGGAATCATCGGAGGCGGAGGAGGAGTCAAATCTTCTCTCTTTTCAGGTTCACGTCGAGGCTGTTTCTTGGGAAGATTCACAACTACTACTTCAGGTTCAGGCTTATTTACAGGCTCGGGGGCAGGCAGTGTTTCAGGCGGTGCAAATGAAAATATGCGCTCATCTCGTCCCATGCCTTTGAGTGAAATAACGTAATTTTTATTGCTCTGTTTGGGAAAGAATACGAGACCTTGAACGACTCCGCTTGAAGGAGTCTCGAGCCTTGAGTCAAATTTCACAGGATTAATTCTTTCTCCTGATGCTGCAAGTAGAGTTATATTATCCTTGACCGGTGATAAATTAACAGGTCTTGCCCCGAACGAATATACGCTGACTAAAAAAGTTTCGGATGTATCAAGTTTTAATTCACTAATAAAATTTTTCCTGAAATTTTCGCGCTGTGAGTCAGTCATGTTAGCTCTAAGTGCTTCGGATTCGACCCATGGAGCAATTAACTCTTCAGGATAGTGAACGACCCACACGAAACAGTCCTGCCCCCAGTGGGCGGCCGTCCAGCGTTCGAGAATTCTTATTGTCTCATTGAAAGGATCTGACTCAAGACTTAATGCAGCTTTGCATGAGTAAAAAAAATTACCCGCAGTCAGAATAACCGCGAGTAAAAAATTTATTCTGCTAATTAATCTGCTGTTCCGGAGGAAGTTCAAATTCTCCACCCCTGTTTATTGTTCCTGAGTTCGTAGGCATTCCGTAACTATTTCTGTTGAAGACATCGCCTTTGATTATCGTATCTCTATTAGGGTCATAATTTACCGGAGTATTAGAACTCTGAGGCTCCGGCGCGCTTATGCTGTGATCGCTGACCTGCAATGCTTCGGGAATGGGATACGCTGCAACTGTCGACGCTTCAGCAGTCTGCATGTACGTTACTGAACCTTCGGCAATCTTTAACGAATTTCCGCGAATAAATATACCTGAAACGAGTCCTACAGGGCCTAACAACGCAGCTCCTGCAACCGTAGCAGCACCTGCACTGACTATAGCTCCTTCGCCTCTGTCACCGACTTTGCGGGCCTCTTTGATGGCTTCTTCTGCTTCTTTACCCACTGAAACTTGAATCTTCTGAGGACCGAGAGGCTTTAACCCGAAAAATGATAGTCTGACTTCTCCTGGGATTCCAAATCTTTTGGGACGCTTAACTTCTCTTACATCGCTTAATAATAACGAACCTGCAGGAGCTACAAGATGCTGATTAACTATCAAGTCGCTTGTAAGTTCGATTCTTACGACATCGCCGGCCTTTGACTTTCCGGGACTCAGCTCATCAAGAAACCTGAATTTCAACACAGTATTAGCAGGCACTGTAACTGGAGCTGCCATAACCGGATCCATGATTAACGTAGCTAATAGACTTTCAACGCGCATTACTATCGGATTTCCTGTGCGGGTTGCTCCTGTTAAATTAGTCTCGAGATTCTCAAGACGCTTTACTACTGACACAGAAGCATTAATTTTCTTGTCTACTACCCATTCAGCGACTCCTAATTTGAATAACATTGAAGGCTGTGAATCTGTGCCTACATCGAGAAAGTTTAATATTGCTGCATGTCTTTCTGCTATAGTTCCGGGAAGTCCGCGCCCGAACAAGTCTTCTTCTACTTTGTTGAGCCTCTCTATCAAGCCGCCCTGAGAGACATAGCCGTAAATTATCTTTTCTATTTCGCCCATCATCTGCCTCGACGAACCTGCATTATTATCAGGATCATCAACAGCTTCGGCAGCATAAACACAATTCGCAGATATAATCAATACAAACACTAACAGGAATAACGAGAAAACTTTTACAGCTTTCATGAGAATAATATAAACCTCCTTAGTCTTATATTAATTATTTTCACGATTTCTCATATATTTTGCTGAAGCGTTTATAAATCCGTCAAACAATGGGTGAGGTCTTACGGGTCTGGATTTTAATTCTCCATGAAACTGGCAGCCTATGTACCAGTTATGTTCGGGAAGCTCTATAATCTCGACTAAATTGCGTTCGGTGCATATACCTGCAATCTTCAAGCCTCCCTGTTCGAGACGCTCTCTATAAGCATTATTGAACTCATAACGGTGTCTGTGTCTTTCGCTTATATGCAGATTTCCATATGCCTGAGCTGCTTTTGTGCCTTCAACTAAATCACAAGGATACGCGCCGAGTCTCATTGTTCCGCCTAAGTCTTTAAGATTTTCCTGCTCTTCCATTAAATGAATTACAGGGTGAATCGTAGCCGGATTCATTTCTTTGCTGTGAGCTTCATGTAACTTGCACACATTGCGGGCGAACTCTACGGCCATCATCTGCATACCTAAGCAAATTCCAAACAACGGCACATTATTTTCACGGGCATATTTTGCAGCGTTAATCATTCCTTCAACGCCTCTGACTCCGAAACCTCCGGGAATTAATATACCGTCAGCAAATTTTAATATTTCATCAGGACTGCCTGACTCTAGATCTTCTGACTCTACTGAGACTATATTAACTCTTACGCCTTGAGAGATTCCGCCGTGATGGAGGGCTTCAACGACGCTTAAATATGCATCTTTGTGCTGAACGTATTTCCCGACAAGCGCAATATTTACACATTCAGGAGAATTCATATATCTGTCAACTACTCTGAGCCAGTCGCTTAAATCTGGTTCTATATCACGTGAGAGACCTAAATTTTTGAGAATTAAATCATCAAGTCCCTGTCTATGCAAACTAACAGGAACGTTATAAATCGTCGGCTCATCTTTGACTTCAATAACAGCTTCGGGAGGCACATCACAGAACAGAGCAATTTTATTCTTCATGCCCTGATCCATAGGGTGACTCGTCCTGCAGACAAGAATATTCGGGAGGATTCCTATTCTGCGCAATTCCTGGACGCTGTGTTGAGTCGGCTTAGTCTTTAATTCTTTTGCGGCTTCAAGATAAGGCACTAAAGTAACATGACAGTAAACAACGTTCTCACGGCCTACACGAACTGCCATTTGTCTTATTGCTTCGAGAAAAGGCTGTCCTTCTATATCGCCTACTGTTCCGCCGATTTCGACTATTAAGACATCAAGACCTTCACCGGCTCTGATAATTCTTTCCTGAATATCATTCGTAATATGAGGGATAACCTGAACAGTTCCGCCCAAGTAATCGCCCCTGCGTTCTTTCTTTATTACGTGCGAATAAATTTTTCCGGTCGTTATAGAATTTTTCTCGCTCAGAGTCTCATCTATGAATCTCTCATAGTGTCCCAAATCTAAATCAGTCTCGGCTCCGTCATCAGTAACGAAAACTTCACCGTGCTGAAATGGATTCATAGTTCCTGCATCGACGTTTAAATACGGATCAATTTTCAGAATCGAAACTTTGAGTCCCCTTTTCTTGAGCAGAGTCCCTGTTGAACCTGCTGTTATGCCTTTGCCTAATGACGAGACTACACCGCCTGTGATAAATACGTATTTTGCCATTATTTTATCTGCTCAGGTACTTAATCGGATTGACCGGACTGTTGCCGTTTCTGACTTCAAAGTGTAAGTGCGGCCCTGTTGAACGTCCTGTAGTTCCGACTTTTGCTATAAGCTGGCCTGATGTAACGTTTGCTCCTTTTCCTACAAGTAATGTGCTGCAATGAGCATATAAAGTTGATTGTCCGTTGCGATGTTCGAGTACGATTACTTTTCCGTAGCCTCCCATCCAGCCGGAATATACTACGCGTCCTGCACCTGCGCCTTTGATCGGGTCTCCTCTGCTGGCTTTAATATCTATGCCTGTGTGGAAATCTCTGCGTTTCGTAAGCGGATGCTGCCTCCAGCCGAACGGACTGTTAATCCTTCCCATGATTGGCCATCTGAATCCGCCTGAATTTTTGACAGCAACTTCACCTTTAGGAAGTTTTTCACTTTTATCATTTTTGCTGACTTTATCATTCTTATCGTTCTTGTCAGATTTAACAGGATTCTTTTTGCTGCCTTTATTATTAATTTTTCCGGGATTCTTTTTGCCTTGAGCCGGGACTTCAGCGAGCTTGACATCATCATGTTCAATTACGCCGTCAGGTCTTGCGCCGGGTAAGAATACTTCCTCGCCTGTCTTGAGTGAAGCAACATCAACGCCTGCATTAACGCCCTTAACTTTAGTCAGGCTGACTCCGTAACGTTTGCAGACTGATTTAATATCATCGCCCTTCTTCATGACGTAAAAAATTCCATCTTGATTCGGGATTCTTAACACCATGCCGGGTCTTAATCTTGCTGAACTCGTGAACGTGTTGCTGCCTGTAATCGTGTCGACTTCGATACCTTGAGAGCTTGCAATTACCCATAATGAATCGCCCTGATTGACAGTATATTTCTTAGTGCTTATCGGGGTAACTTTTTCCTGCTTGGCTTCGATTCTCATCTGACGGGTCTTAACTTCGTCCATAGTGTCTTCAACTGCGCCGGGATCATTGGGAATGAGTAATAACTGATTTTCTGAGAGCCTGTTTGCGTCTTTCAAGCCGTTCGCCCTGAGTATGTCCTGAGCTGTGATATTTCCGTGAGCCATCGCTATATCCGAGAGAGTTTCGCCGTTCTTGACGATATGTTCACGCCACTGGGGGCCGACTTCAGCGAGCATGACTTCTTCAGATTTATCAGGCTTGTTATTATTATCGTCCTGTTCATGCTCTTTATTAGCTGCTTTGATTTCCTCATCTGTGATAGAGTCTTCTTCGTCAGGTTCGGGCATGTTCGTACCGTCTTCGTGAGCACTTAATATAATAGACATGTATCTATATGAAGGGCCGCTGTTCTCTTCAAGATTATTCAAGTTATGTGCATTTGCGTATAATTCTTCGTTGTGAGCTTGTATCCTGTCAGCGTTCTCAAGTGCAGTAACTTCGACATTAATTAGAGACCTGCTCCGTACAGTTTCGTCACCCTGACTGCTCCCCCATGCGGCATTGACTCCAGAGCCGGGCGAGAAATTAAAGTGTCCTGCGGAAAACATCAAGAACGATGCAAGACCGAACGTCATACAAACAACTACACCAAATCCCCAGCAGAAACCAAGAGACATTCCTTCAGTCTCGTTACTCTGGGACTTATCTTTACCGCGCTTTTGATTCTGACTCTGATTCTGACTCTGAGCCTGATTCTGGTACTGGTAAGGACGCTGTCCCCGCTGTCTATCCAGTTCTCTCAAAAAATATTCCTCCCGACCTGCCGCGCAAATATATATTAAAGCCAATGAGTGCGACACGTTAAATTTTAAGATGCATTCTAAATTTTTAATTTAATATGTGAATGGTAAGCATTATAGCATAAGCCTTTATCGCCCAAAATACTTAATTCACTGTTAATATTATAAATGCGGCTATTATAACACAGCGTTAATCAGTCATTCAGCGTAAAAAATTCGTTTACCCATAAAGACCAGACCTCACGCAGCCGATTAGATAACTTATGAGTCAATTTGCTTGATGTCCCCGCACTGCTGACACTTGCAGATATGCAGCCGTAATTAATCAATGACGGAAAGAAAAAATCGCACTCGCTCTGAGAGTCACAGACATTAACGGGAATATTAAGACTCCTGGCAAGTTCATAGACTTCATGATTCACTTCACGCTTATCACTTGCAGCTAATATCAACGCGAAATCATTATTTACGTCAGACTCCTTGAACTCCCTGCAAACTTTTTGAGCCTCAACGGGAAACGAAGCAATGAACTCCGGACTCACTGCTTTAACGACTGCACCGCACCTGATTAAAGTCTCAGCACGTCTTGAAGCAACATGACCGCCACCGATGATTAAGACTTGACGTGACTCAAGATTTATCATTAACGGGAAATACGGATAACGCAAATTTTCACACACTTTCTTTAATTTAAATTAGAATGCTATCATTAATAAAATTTTCACAGGGAGTGATTCAAATATGAAACGGGCATTTAGATTCATTATTATTCTTGCAGTTATATTAGCTCTTGCAGGTGTGAGTCATGCTTTTATCAGAGAAGGAGCAGTCAGGGGCAAGAAGGGACTCTCATTCTCGAACGTAAAATATACTTTCGACAGCGTTACCCTGACAATCAGCAACAGGACAAAATATAATATAACTTTCGGGGGCAGCATGTTATTTCTTGACAGACATCACAGAGTCGTAGCCAGAGCAGAACTCATGAAGGGCAAAATCAAGCGGCACTCATCACGGAGATATAAGGCGTTCTTCACTGAAGGCAGCGGCAACGAGGCAAGGGCAGCAAGTTATCTTGAGTGGGAGTTCTAAATGACTTCTGCAATAAAAATTTTCTATGCAGTGTTAAACGGCTTGAGGGACAACAATATAGCGTTTACTGACTTGAGAAAACTTCTTGAGTCTCTCGGCTTTCAATATCGCATAAACGGCAGTCATTATATTTATTGGCGTGAAGGCATTGAAGAAATTATCAACATTCAGGAAGATAACAGCAAGGCAAAATCATATCAAGTTAAACAGGTGAGAAAGATTATCACTAAATATAACTTGAGCATTTAAGACAGGAGCGTTAATTATTATGGATAAATACGAGAGAATTATATACTGGTCAGACGAAGACAATAAATTCATCGCAGAAGTTCCAGAGCTTGCAGGCTGTATGGCTGACGGCAGCACTCCGGAAGAGGCACTCAGAAATTCAGGCGTTATAATCTCAGAGTGGATCGAGACAGCTAAACTTCTTGGCCGTGAAATTCCTGAACCTTCAGGGAAGCTGGTGAACGCATAATCATGAAAAAATTTTTGTTCGCATTATTATTCGCATTAACATTAACTTCTTCACGTGAAGCCTTTGCAGTCTCTAACAGTTCTGATGCCTTTATGTCTTTACCGTTTGGACATAACTACGCACGGACTCAAAAGCGAATGACTAACAGCGGCGCAAGAGTCATCACACCCCGCAAAGAGTCTCTAACTATGGAAGGAATGTTTGAAGGCTATCCTGCAACGTTCGTATTTGGCTTTTACAAGAATAAAATTCTCAAGACTAAAGCAGCATATCTTCAAAGCATGGGTGACTCTGAGAAGGACGCAAAATTTTATGTCAACCTTCAGAAGAGCTTTAATAAGGCTTTCGGCTCAGGACACGAGACACCGACTCTCAACAGACGGAATAACAAAAAATTAATCATGCAGAACGTCTGGACTCCTGACAGATATACGACTATAACGCTGACTTACAACCCTGACGCGTCTAAAAAGTTTCCCGGTACTTCACTAAGCCAAAGATTCATTCAGATTATATACAAGTCTGACAAATGGGATAAATAATTAACAATTAACAAGAGTCCCCGATTAACTCAGGGACTTTATTTTTACTCGATTACGACTCCAGATGACGAGCAGTTTAATACAAAGAAATGTGAAGCTGCTCCTCCGTCAGTGAAAATTTTGCACATTGCTTGAGACAACTTGCCCGCTTTACCGTGAACTATTGCAATCATCGTAGGCCCTGAACCTGATATAGCCGTAGCAACGCAATCCGGGTGAGAAGCTATCTCGTTCAAAAATTTTTCTCCTGTTGAACCTGGAAATAATTTCGCCCTGTGAGCCTGATGGAGTCTGTCCTCCATGCCTACGTGAAGCAAATCCCAGCGTCCCATTGCCCACGCAGCACATAATATACTCGCATGAGACACGTTAAACACTGCATCTTTGAACGGCACGCTTTCAGGTAAAATCTTTCGGGCATCTTCAGTGTGAACTTCAAAGTCAGGAACAGCGGCAATAACATTCAAGTCATCAGGTAACGCAGGCAGCTTGACATATCGCAAAGACTCTCCGTCCCAGCATGAGACAGTCATCCCTCCTGTATAGCACGGCACGACGTTATCAGGGTGTCCTTCTATGAAAGTCATGACCCGTAATAATTCAGACTCAGGAAAATTTGAACCTGATAGATAATCAGCAAGAACTACTCCTGCAACTACTGCTGTTGACGAACTGCCCAAGCCTCGATTTAAAGGCACAGCATTACACGACTCGAAAGCAAAGCCTTTAACCGGTAAATTCCATTCTTTGCAGGCACGTATATAACTTGTTACGAGCATATTTTTTCTCGCTTCCTTGAGTTCATCGACTCCTTCGCCTGAGATCTCGCAGGTGTATTCGCCTTCTGGTAATAATTCTTTAACCGTGAAAATATTATAGAGACTTAAGGCCATTCCCATAGTGTCAAAGCCTGAGCCTAAATTTGCAGTCGTAGCGGGAACTTTAAGACTTACTAACGGCATTCTAACACTCTCATTAAGTCTTCGAGATTATCATTAATTTCTATCGGACTGCCTACTTGACTCATAGCTGTATCGGGATCTTTGAGTCCGTTACCGGTCAAAATCATCGTTACTGTTATATTCTCCGGGAGCTTACCGAGTCCCTTGAGCTTAATCAATCCAGCTAACGGAGCACATGATGCAGGTTCAGCGAAGACTCCTCCTTCTGAAGCTAATATTCTCTGAGCGTGTAATATTTCCTCATCACTGACTGAGTTAAATTCGCCGTTAGACTCACTTACTGCAGCACGAGCCAAATGAGCACTTACAGGATTTCCGATTCTTATTGCCGTTGCTATGGTCTCAGGGTTCGGACAAGGCTTATTATTCACGAGGGGAGCTGCTCCTTCTGCCTGAAAGCCCATCATTCTCGGGAGAGAATTAATCTTGCCGAGCTTGTGATACTCGTTATAACCTGCCCAGTATGCTGAAATATTTCCTGCGTTGCCTACCGGTATAGCGTGCCAGTCCGGAGCCTTGCCTAACACGTCGCAAATTTCCCATGCCCCCGAACGCTGACCGATTAATCTATATGGATTCACCGAGTTGACCATTGCACAGCCGGTTTTCTCTGCACCCTCGCGAGCGAGTTCCAATGCACGATCAAAATTGCCTTTGACCGCGATAACTTTTGCACCGTACATTAATGCTTGAGCAAGTTTTCCGAGAGCTACTTTGCCTGCCGGTAACAACACAAAGCAAGGTATACCCTGTGAAGCAGCATATGCAGCAGCCGATGCCGAAGTGTTGCCCGTTGAAGCACAGATTACAGCGCGTTTGCCTTCCTCAAGAGCCTTTGCTACAGCTAAGACCATGCCGCGATCCTTGAACGAACCTGAAGGGTTGCAGCCCTCGAACTTGCCATATAATTTAATTCCTAATCTTTCGCTGACTCTTGGTAAATATATTAACGGAGTCATTCCTTCTTCAAGATTGACGTTAGGAGTCGAGTCCGTAACGGGTAAGAGTTCACGGTAATGCTTTAATACTCCCATGATAAATTTCTGCCTCCTGATTTAGTATTAATTAACTCGTAACATTATAACTTTTCGTTCATGAATTCATGATTAAATATATCAAAGTTATTAGGTGAAGATTTATAACTCATGACAGCAAATACAGTGAGATAAAATTTTCTGCGGTACGTGTTCAGGACTTCATGCCATGCACGGGCGACTATTTCAGGATCATTATGAAAAGCTCCGCAGCCAAATGCTCCTGAAATAAAAATATCAACGTGATTATATGCAGCTATTCTCAAAATATTTCTTGCGCGCTTGACGTGAATATTAAATAACTTGTCATCTTCTATACTTTCTCCGCGCCTAATATGAATATGAGGAGCAGCACAGGTTACAACGTCAATCTTTAAGAATTCTTCAGGTGATAATCTTGCAGGGATATAATCATCGTCATCTTTGCAGATTACTACATCAGGAGAATATATGCACGAGTCCCAGCCGTGAAAATGATAGTGCGCTTTATTCGGGGAGTAATATGCTTCTTTCATTGAGTCATTATTAAGAGTCGGATACAAAGTAGAAGACCTGCAGAGACTCTCTTCTTGAGCTGCACTGCCTCCCCAGACTCCTCCGCCTGGTTTCGTAGGAGCTGCGAAATTCAGGACGCAAATTTTCTTGTCAGGGAATCTTTTGCCTAAGTCTAAAGCTGTCTTCAGAGTCCTAGCTTTGACGACATCGATTAAGCCTTCTTTATTTGACTCTGAGTCGGCCTCGTTCTCCGGTGAAAAATTTGACTCGTAAAATCTTGTGTGTTCTACGCTGTATTTAATTGACTCGCTCAAGAATTTATCTTCACTGAAAAAATTTCGTGTATCTTCAAATGCTTGGCTTAATTCATATTTACTTGGCTTCATAATAATAAGATGCTCCCTTCATGTTAATTTACTTCTCATTATAGCCCGAACGCGTTAATTTCAATTCTGCAAGACTCATAATAAACAACGCTCCTGAAAGTATAACAGCACTCCCGCTCGGTGAAGAGCCTCTAGAACGCAGACTCTTGTCCATATTAAATATTGCCTCGACTCCTTCAGGTGATAACATGCCTCCTGACTCGATAATATTTTTTGCTTCGTCCTGGACTCTGATTAATTCCGTAATGCCTCCGTGAGCTGCGAGGCTCGAGTCCTGATTCTCTGCGATTATATCTATTAGAGTCTGGGTACATCGTTCGCGAAAATTTAACTGTCCTTGAGTAGCTTTGAGTCTTCGTAGTGACTCTATTGCCTTGAGAGTCATCTTGAAGCCGTGTTCAGCTTCACCCCTGCAGCCTTCGATTCCATATGATAAATAGACTCTTTCACTGTCAGAAAAAATTTTTGTCCCACGTTGATCTTCAAGAGGCCATAACTCGCGCTCAATTAATCCAGAAGCAAACGATGACGCAGTAAGAGTCAATGCTCCGTGAGTCAAGATTCGCTTTTGAGATAATAAACGACCAGCTGCAGCACTCAACAGGCCAAGAAGCAATATATGACCCTTGAGAGATAATTTGCCCCGTGAAGCTCTTAATACGTCATTAACTCCGATTTGAGCAGGTGATTTCATAATAGTGAATGCGTCCATAGGCTTTAATGACTCAGTGTCCGCACCGGCTGAAGCAAGATTGATGAAGCACTGGAATAACGACATCGCAGAATCTATCAGGCAGTTATAATCAACTCCGTCAAGAGCATTGTTATCAAGAGGCGTGATTAATCCGGGCTTGGGATATATTGACGCTGTATTTATGATTGACTTCACTGCGAGCTTTGCAATGTTGAATATATATATTTCATTCAAGATTGAATTAACACCTCATGTTTATAAATCGCGATTTATTGATAGAATATTTTACACTTTCACATTTCACAAGGAGGTAATTATATATGCAGCTAAACTTGAAAGGTCTTGCTGATGTCCAGGCGTGGCAGAAGGCAGGAATAAGACTCCCTAAGAACGACCAGCTCAAGATGAGGGACTTAACCGCAAAGAATCCTACATGGGTACACTTCGGAGCAGGTAATATCTTTCGTGGATTCATTGCAGCGTTGCAGCAGGATTTACTCGACAAGGGACTCGCTGAGACGGGGATCATCGCGGCAGAAACTTTTGACTATGAGATAATCAAGAAGATTTATGAACCGTTCGATAACTTGACTCTCATGGTAACTCTCAGGGCATCAGGTGATCTTGAGAAAAATATTATTGCGTCAATAGCTCAAGGAATCAGGGCAGACAGTTCTGACTCTGAGGAATGGGAGAAACTGCGCGCTATCTTCGTAAAGCCTTCACTTCAGATGATAAGCTACACGATTACGGAGAAAGGCTATGCACTCAGGGACATGAAGGGCGAATTAATGCCTGTTGTAGTTCAGGATATGAAGGCAGGCCCGGATAAACCTAAACACGCAATGAGCGTTACAGCTTCGTTATTACTCGAAAGATTCAGGGCAGGAGCAAAGCCTATTGCAGTCGTCAGCATGGATAACTGTTCTCATAACGGCGAGAAATTAAGAAATTCAGTGCTTGAAGTCGCAAAAGCATGGGTTGATAACGGCTTCGTTGATAAAGAGTTCTATTCATGGCTCAGTGATGAGTCTCAAGTCAGCTTCCCTTGGAGCATGATAGACAAGATAACCCCCAGACCTGCGGAGATAGTCGAAGAGCAGCTCAAGTCATTAGGAGTCGAGAACATGAGTCCCGTAATCACGAACCGCAACACTTATATTGCACCGTTTGTGAATGCCGAAGCCCCTCAGTATCTCGTTATAGAAGACAATTTCCCGAACGGAAGGCCTGCCCTTGAGAAAGCCGGAGTCTACATGACAGATAGAGAAACTGTTAATAAGACAGAACGCATGAAAGTTACAACCTGCTTGAATCCTTTACATACTGCACTTGCTGTTTACGGCTGTATGCTGGGCTACACAAAAATTGCTGACGAGATGGGCGACCCTGAACTCAAGAAACTTGTCGAACTCATAGGCTACAAAGAGGGCTTACCGGTTGTAACTGATCCCAAAATTCTTGACCCTAAGAAATTCATTGACGAAGTTGTCGGCGAGAGATTACCGAACGCATTTTTGCCTGACACTCCTCAGAGAATCGCAACTGATACATCGCAAAAGATTCCAGTTAGATTCGGTGAGACGCTCAAGAGTTACGCAGCTGACAAGAATCTTGATATTAAATCACTCGTTGCAATACCGCTTGCTTTGGCCGGGTGGCTTCGTTATCTATCAGGAGTCGACGACAAGGGCGAGGCTATGGCAGTGAGTTCAGATCCTATGCTTGAGAACTTGCAGGCAGAGTTAAAGCAGTTAGACGGACTCAAGACTATTCTTAGCAACGCAAATATTTTCGGAGTAAATCTTTATGAGGCAGGATTAGCTGACAAAGTAGAGAAGTTCTATCATGAACTCAGCGCAGGTCCAGGAGCTGTAAGGACTGTGTTGAAGAAGTATTTAGCGTAAAAAAAAAATGCCTCCTCGCAGCTAACTCACACGGGGAGGCGTTAATTTCCTGATTAATATTAAGATTAAATTTGTGATTTCGTTATTAAATGACTTGACTTACCAGCAATAGGGGCCTGCAGGTCTTGCTGCTCTTCTGACTCTTCTGACCTTTCTGGCTTTGTGGAATCTTGCTGCCTTAGTTCCTGCTCTCTTGCGAGCCTTCACTAATCTGGGTGCCGGTTTAGGATCACAAGCGGAAGAAATGAACTGCATCTCTTTCTCTCTTGCCCGCTCGGCTGCGTAATAGGCATCAAGGAATTTCTTAGCTTCAGAATGTCCCTTGCAAGCTGCTGCTCTGAGCCACTTTAAGCCTGCTGTCTCGTTCTGCATAACTCCTTCTCCGTAGAAAACTTTTCTGCCGAATAAGTACTGAGCATTCTTGTTTCCGCGTACTGCTGAGCGTCTGAGCCATCTTGCTGCCATGAAATCATCTTTCTCAACGCCTCTGCCCTCGTTGTACATAACGCCGATGAAATACTGTGCGCAGGGGTGACCGCAGTTTGCTGCCTTTGAGTACCACTTGAAAGCCTCTGCATCATCTCTCTCTACTCCGAGTCCGTGCTCGTACATGTAACCGAGTTTGAACTGGGAAGCAGTATCTCCGTACATAGCCTTTTCACGTAAGCAGTAAAAACCCTCACCTGCAAAAGCTGCACCAGCTGTAAGGACGACTAATAAAAACGCAACGATTAACTTCTTCATAATAAGAAAGCCTCCATGTATAAATAAAATTTTTTTGTAATTCATGTATCTCTATAATTCTTTATCACAGATAAATATAAATTTTTCTTCAAAACTCAAATTACGTAATTTACGCAGTTTTATTAAAGCGCGCTTCATGTTTTATTCTCTAACGCAATATTTATTAAGGAGGAATTCTTTACATGAAACAATTCTTACTATCTATATTACTCGTAACTCTTATTGCAAGTGCTTCATGTGCTGCTGAGTCTCAGGTCTTCTTCACGAAAGATATTTCACCGGCAGGAATCATGGCGATTTACAACGCTCTCGGACGCGAGGCAACGGGCAAAGTAGCAGTCAAGCTCAGTACAGGCGAGGCAGGCAACACTCACTATTTATCACCGGACTTAATTAAGGAACTCGTTCAGAAAGTCAACGGAACTATAGTCGAATGCAACACAGCTTACGGCGGTTCAAGATCAGCAACGGCTATGCATATGCAGGTCGCAGAAGATCACGGCTTCACGAAAATTGCTAAGGTCGACATCATGGACTCTGAAGGCGATATCGAGCTGCCTGTTACGAACGGGAAGCACTTAAAGTTTGACGCAGTAGGCTCACACTTCAAAGATTATGATTTCGTGTTAGTTCTGACTCACTTCAAAGGCCACGCAATGGGAGGCTTCGGTGGAGCGTTAAAGAATATTTCAATCGGCATAGCGTCATCAAGGGGCAAAGTCATAATTCACACGGCAGGAACTAGAGAAACCGGCTCAATATGGTACGACAAGCAGGATGATTTTCTTGAGTCAATGGCTGAGGCTGCAAAGGCTGTTTCTGACTCACTCGACAACGGCAAAAAAATTATGTACATCAGCGTCATGAATCATCTTAGCGTTGACTGCGACTGCGACGGCAACCCGGCTGCACCTGACATGCACGATATAGGCATTCTCGGATCTCTTGACCCTGTAGCACTTGATCAAGCCTGTGTTGATTTGGTCTACAAAGCTCCCGACGGCAAGTCATTAATTAACCGCATGGAATCACGTCACGGAATTCACACGGTTGAACACGCTGCGGAAATCGGACTCGGTTCACGCGAATATAAACTTGTGAGCATTGACTAATATTATTAAGATTCTTAACAGAGAGTTTATATATCTATGGTATTACTTCACGTTACAGCTTGAGCAGATTTATTTTTACTGGCTGGCGGGACTTGCAATAGGCTCGTTTATATCAGTCTTCGGCAAGAAAAAAATTCATGAGATATTTGCTTCTCTCAGCTCTAAAAAATTAAGTCTGTTCGGGATAGTTCCTGCGTGCATTCTGGGTATTGCTTCACCTCTTTGCATGTACGGGACTATTCCTGTAACTGCTTCGTTCTCAGAGAAGGGAATGCGTGAGGACTGGCTTGCTTCATTCATGACGGCTTCGATCCTGCTTAATCCACAGCTCATAATTTACAGCACTGCACTTGGCCGGACTGCTTTACTTGTTCGAGTCATCTCTTGCTTCATGTGCGGAGTGTGTGCTGGACTCGCTGTGAATTTATATAACAGATTAACGGGTAAGAACTTCTTTAACTTCACTGGACTCTATGAGTCTTCAAATAGAGATACAGATCCGAATTTATTTATGCGTTATATCAAAAATTTTTATAGAAACATTAAAGCAACGGGCTTATATTTCTTACTCGGGATATTCTTAACGGCTTTATTCATGCGTTACGTTCCTGCTGATTCATTCGCAAGATTATTCGGACGCAAGAACGGCTTCGGTGTCCTAATGGCAGCTACTATAGGAGTTCCCCTTTATGCCTGCGGAGGAGGTACGATCCCGTTATTAATTCAATGGCTCGCGGACGGTATGAGCATGGCTAGTGCAAGTGCATTCATGATAACCGGGCCTGCTACGAAGATTACGAATCTGGGAGCGTTAAAGATAGTTCTGGGAGCAGGAAAATTCATAGCGTATATAGTCTTTATCATTGCGTATTCGTTATTGAACGGTTTATGTGTTGAGCTTCTGGGACTGTGATATAATTGCGAAAAATTTTTCTATTTTCTATGAAAGGGACATAAATATACATTGACAATGATTACTAAATCTGTGTATAATCAGCTCACAGCTCACAGCTAAATTATGTTCTCTCAACCTTTCATCATAACAGAAAAAATCATAACAATCAAAATTTAATTTTATTTCACACAGCGAATAATACTGCTCCTTGTCATTTTATTTATTTATATTTGGCAGGGAGCTTTTTTCGTTGCACAGATAATCTCATCAGGAGGCTCAATTTAACATGCGCTTAATCAAGAAAGTAATCCCGTCATTCTTATGGAACTATCTCAAGAAACGCAAAGACGATTACGTTATTTCACAACTTCGCAGATTCATCCCAAGTTTCTTAGTTCTGGGCAGCTGGCAGGAACAGATCGAACTCGGAAGATTCTTGGACGGCGAACAGTATTACAGCCAGGCACTTCAAGACTATTTTATCGACAAGTACGTATTCAAGCGTAAACAAGGGGGCTTCTTCCTCGACATCGGAGGCAATGACCCTGTGAAGATCAACAACACTTATTTTTTCGAGAAGACTCGAGGCTGGTCAGGCTTAGCGTTTGAACCAATGAAGACTCAAAATGACAAATGGAAGTCCGAACGCAATATAGAATGCCTTCAGTGTGCTCTGGGAAGCTCAAACGGTGAAATAGAATTTTGCGAGTACGAAGATCATTATATGTCAGGTTTCTCAACTGAAGTAGATTATAAAGGCAAAGTCAAGACACGCTACACGGTTCAAGTGAGAAGACTTGCTGATATTCTCGAAGAACGCGGAATTACTCACGTTGATTTCGTCTCTCTTGATGTCGAAGGCGCAGAACTCGGAGTCCTCAACGGAATAGATTTTAACAAAGTCGATATTACATGCTTCACGATTGAGAATAACAAAGGCCCGGAACGCGAACGCAGAATAATACGCTTCATGCTAGATCACGGATATAAAATCAAAGCAAGATTATGGCTCGATGATCTCTGGGTGAAAGCATAATATAAAATATATAAGGCTGACGGTGTGATATAATTCACGAAAAATTTTACGTGAAAGCGAGTATAATGACTCTTGACAAATACAAATAAGACCGCTACACTGCACCAAGCACCAAGCACCAAGCACCAAGCCTTATATTATCCTTATAAATTACGCTAACGAACAATATAAATGTCAGCAGAAATTTGCTTCATGGATGGGAAAAATCTTCGGCAGATTCGATAAAGTCATCGAGTACGGCCAGGAGAGTATTGACTCGGAATTCAGGGCAGCACATGCAGAGATTCTTGACGTAACGCGCGGCAATGGTCTTTGGCTCTGGAAACCGTATATAATTTACAAGACACTCGAACAAGTCAACAACGGCGACTATATTTTTTACTGCGACTCAGGAGCTTTTTTCTTCAGGAGCGTTAGTCATTTCCTTAAAAGTATCAATGAAAGCAAGAGTGATATATGGGTAACTGATATTGCTTTTATAAATAGACAATGGACTAAGCCGAAAGTTTTTGAACTGCTCGGAATTAGCAGCCGCGAAGATATAAAGAACTCAAGGCAGGTACAGGGCGGTTTTGTGTTCGTCAGGAAATCTCAAGAGTCAATAAATTTTATTCGCGAATGGCTTGAACTTGTACAGCGTCCGGAGCTTATCACGCCTCTAAGACCAGACGAAGATTACGGTGAATGCATAGAACACAGGGAAGATCAATCACTATTGAGCATAGTTTCAAAGTTACGGGGAGTTAAGCCTCACAAAGAGCCTTATATAGCACCAAGTTATCATTCGTTCAGAGAATTAATAAAGGATTTATTAGGAGCGAAAAGAGTCAATGCAATAAAAAAATTTCTTGGGAAAAAATTACTCCCGCCCAACCGCATAAATGGGCAGGAGCAATAAAAATTCAAGACCCTCACATCGAGGACAAGTACCCGCCCTGCATATTTCTGCACAGAATAAGAAGAGCTGACAGCATAGCTTCAATGATTAAGCAGGCAGTGAAACTATTTATGCTCAGAAATATTACATCTATCATGAGCAGAATTCATAACTTCCTGAAGTATTCACACGCAGACTCAAAAAATTTCATATCATAATTTCCGGGGACGTTCTTATATAAATTATTCCCGACTCGTTCAACATGTCCCATTCGTCCTAATATCCTGCCGTCCGGTGAAGTTACGCACTCAACAGCAAAGCATGAACCTGAAGGGTTATATTGAGTTTCCATTGAAGCATTATTATTCATGTCAACATACTGGGCTGCAATTTGTCCGGATTGCATTAACGAGCTGAATAACTCATCACTGCAAATGAATCTGCCCTCGCCGTGTGAAATTGGGATCGAGTACACATCGTTAATTCGAGTTTTTCTCAGCCACGGGGAACTATTCGCAATTATCTTAGAGCGTATTATTCGTGATTGATGTCTGCCGATCTTGTTGAATGTCAATGTCGCCGTTAAGTCTTCAGGATTCGTGAACTTCCCAAAAGGTAATAACCCTGTCTTGACCAGAGCTTGAAAGCCGTTGCATATTCCACACACAAGACCTTCACGGTTATTAATTAAATTTTCGAGTGACTCGCGGACTTCGGGACTTCGTAAGAATATCGCTATAAATTTTCCTGATCCATCGGGTTCGTCGCCGTTTGAGAAGCCCCCCGGAATAACTAGAGCTTGAGACTCATTGAGTGAACGCGCAAAATCCCCCGCTGACTCTTTCATAAGTTCAGGTGTAAGAGTCTTCACGACAAATATTTTTGCCTCTCCGCCTGACTCGTTAATTGCTTCTGCTGTCTCGTACTCGCAGTTAGTTCCCGCAAAGACAGGGATTAAGAATTTCGGTGATGATTTCGCCCCTCGTGAGTAAAAGACTCGTTCAGGTATTCTGACTTCATGAGCAGGAATATTCGCAGCTTCGTTAATTTCAGTCGGGAAAATATTATCAAGCACTGAGTTATAAACTTTCTCGGCTTCGTGTAAATTAACTCTTTCACCTAAGTAAATTATTTCGGGAATCCCTATAACGCGGCCAAGTGTTGTATGGTCATCAAGAGAATCATTTGCAAGCTCGATTATGAATTTACAGCGTCTATCATCGTCAAGATTTATAGAGTCTGCGAACTCAAAGCCTAAATTATTGCCTATGCACATTTTGAATACAGCAGGTAAGACTCCGCCGTGAACAGGTACGTAACACGATAGAATTTCTTTACGCGAATTAAGTTCGTCAATTAACGCAAATATTTTCTTGAGCGAGTCAGCTTCAGGAACTCCGCGCGAGTTATATTCAGGCTCGATAATAATTACCCTTGAACCTGCACGCTTGAATTCAGGCGAGATAATTTTATTCACGTTACTAACTGACACTGCAAAAGCTATCAAAGTCGGAGGTACGTCCAAATTTCTGCCGTCCTGAGTCATGAATGACCCGCTCATTGAGTCTTTGCCGCCGATTGCAGCAACGTTAAAATCAATTTGCGCCTTCAATGCACCTAATAACGCCCCGAACACTAAGCCCCACCGTTCAGGGTCTGAGCCGGGCTTCCCAAAATATTCTTGCAACGTAAGCCAGCAGTGAGTCAAGTCGCCTCCTGAAGCTATGACTTTGCAGAGAGACTCAAGAACTGAGATATAAGCTCCGTCAAAAGTTGATGACTCGAAATTATAGGGGTCAAAGCCGTATGCCATTATCGAACATGAGTCAGTCTCGCCGTTATAAACAGGAATCTTTGCTGCCATTGATTGAGCAGGAGTCTTCTGATATTTACCTCCGAAAGGCATTAACACGCTGTGAGCTCCGACAGTTGAGTCAAATCTCTCTGACAAGCCTCTTTGAGAACATATATTCAAGTCTCTTAGCGAGTCAAATAATTTAGTCCTGAAGTCCTTATCATGTGAATTAACGCAAACTTTTTCGGGAGCATTAATCTTTATGTCAGTGTGTCGTGAAGCTCCGTTGCTGTTGATGAAGTCGCGGGAAAGATTCACTATTTCACGATTCCGCCAGGTCATTCGCATACGTCCTGAGTCATTCACTCGCGCTATAACCGTTGCTTGAACGTCCTCACTTAGTGCAAGAGATTTAACGCGTTCGAGATTTTCAGGAGCTATAACTACTGCCATTCGTTCCTGAGATTCGCTTACTGCTATTTCTGTCCCGTCAAGTCCTGCGTACTTCAAAGGCACTGAGTCCAAATCTATATCAAGACCGTCTGCAAGTTCACCGACTGCTACACTTACTCCGCCTGCTCCGAAATCGTTGCATTTCTTGATTAATCTCGTAAATTCCGAGTTCCTGAATAATCTTTGCAATTTTCTCTCTTCTGGCGCGTTACCCTTCTGAACTTCTGCCCCGCATGTCTCTAATGAGCTTGAACTGTGTGAGACGCTCGAACCTGTTGCTCCTCCGATTCCGTCACGTCCGGTCCGACCGCCGAGCAATAATACATAATCGCCGTCTGAAGGTCTTTCACGAATAACATTATCTTCACGAACAGCAGCTATAACCGCTCCGACCTCGAGACGCTTTGCCCTGTAGCCCTCGTGATAAATTTCTGTAACGAGTCCTGTCGGGAGTCCTATTTGATTTCCGTAAGAGCTGTAACCAGCAGCAGCCTTTGTGATTATCGCGCGTTGTGAAAGTTTTCCGGGTAAAGTTTGCGTGAAAGGATCTGCAGCACCCGTTACCCTCATTGCCTGATAGACATACGCCCGGCCTGATAAAGGATCTCTAATTGCACCGCCGATACATGTTGCAGCTCCTCCAAAAGGCTCGATTTCTGTGGGGTGATTGTGAGTCTCGTTCTTGAAGAGTAATAACCATGACTCATTATTAACGTTAATTCTTACTGTGCAGGCGTTATTCTCTTCTGAGTCTACTATGTCATGAAGCAAATTTTTTGACTTGAGGTACTTTGCCCCGATTGTTGCGATGTCCATTAAAGTTATTGGCTTGTCGTCTGCATAATTAAGCTCTTTGCGAATCTCTAAATACTTTTTATACGCGTCAAGAACTTCTGAGTCGTGAATTTCTGCGTTGTTAATCCGGGTCAAGAAAGTAGTATGTCTGCAATGGTCTGACCAGTAAGTGTCTAAAACTTTAATTTCCGTCTGAGTAGGTGTTCTGCCTTCTGAGTCAAAATATCTTTTGCAGCATTCAAGATCTTCATGACTCATAGCTAAATTCTTGAGAGAGTCATAATCATCAATGCTTTTAACGTCATCAGGTCTCGAATAATTCATGTCAAGAGAGTCATATTCTGTGAGCTGGGCTTCTCGGGACTCGACGGGGTTAATCAGAAATTTTTTTATTGACTCAAGATTATTAACTTCACCGTAGAGCAAATATATTCTCGCAGTCTTTATAATGGGTCTGAATCCGAGTAACAAACTTGCGCAAGTCTCCGCAGAGTCTGCCCTTGAGTCATATTGTCCGGGTAAATACTCTACAGCTAAGATCTTGCAGTTATCATCAGGAAGAGAATATATAACGTCATCAGTCATGCTCTCTGCGAAAATTAAATACTTGCACGAGTCTAAATCTTTATCATCGAGTCCTTGAATGTCATAGCGATTCAGAATTCTCAAGCGTGAAAGATTCTCATTGCCGGAAATATTTTTAAGTTCGCCCAAGAGTGATAGAGCCTCGAATTTATTTTTGTCCTTGCGTTCTGTATATAATCTGTGAACCATGAAAGTTAATTCGCTCCTATATCTGTCCTATAGCGCATGGTCTCGAAGTTAATGCACTTGACGGCCTCGTAAACTTTTTCTCTTGCCTCTGTGAAAGTCTTAGCAACTGCATTGACAGCTAACACCCTGCCTCCTGACGTGAAATATTTATCTCCCTCGCGCCTTGTCCCTGAGTGAAAGACTTCAACGCCTTCAAGCTCGCTCACGTTCCCAAAATTAATTTCATAGCCTGTCAAATACGAACCGGGATAGCCTCCGGAAGCAAGAATTACACAGCATGAAGCACCGTTCTTGAATTTTACGTCAATATCTGAGAGTCTCTCATTACGAACAGCAAGCATAATATCAAATAAATCACTGTCCAATAACGGCAGTACAGCTTCAGCTTCAGGATCTCCGAACCTGCAGTTATACTCGATAACTTTCGGGCCTTCTTTCGTGAGCATTAACCCGAAATACAAGCACCCTTTGAAAGTTCGCCCTTCTGACTTCATTGCGTTGATAGTCGGGAGAAAAATTTTTGTCATGCATTCGTCTGCAATCTCTCTCGTGTAATATTTATTCGGAGCAGCTACTCCCATTCCGCCGGTGTTAGGGCCTTTGTTGTTGTCATAAGCTCTCTTGTGATCCATTGATGAGATCATAGGCACTATAACTTTTCCGTCAGTGAATGCTAAAACAGTAACTTCAGGGCCTGTCAAGCACTTTTCGATTAATATTCTCTCACCGCTTGAACCAAATGCTTTATCTTTCATGCATGAAATTATTGCGTCTCTAGCCTGCTTGAAATTCTCTGCGACTGTAACGCCTTTACCCTTTGCGAGACCGTCTGCTTTAATCACTATCGGACAGTCAGATAACGCAGCGTGTGATAATGCCGAGTCAATATCAGTGAAAATTTTATATTTCGCCGTAGGAATGTTGTAGCGGGTCATTAACTCTTTTGCGAAAATTTTACTGCTCTCGATAACTGCCGCCTTCTGTTCAGGACCGAAACACTTAACGCCTATAGCTTCGAGCTTGTCAACTGCTCCGAGTGCCAGGGGGTCATCAGGAGCTACGATGGCAAAATCAATTTGGTGACTCTTTGCAAAGTCCGTTATTCCGTCAATGTCTTCCGCCGAGATTTTAACGCACTCCGCAAGCTGTGAAATTCCTCCGTTGCCGGGTAAAGCATAGAGCTTCTCTATTTTGGGATTACCGGCGATATATTTTGCTATGACGTGTTCGCGTCCTCCTCCGCCGATTATCATTACGTTCATTGAGTATCAGACTCCTTTATTAGTGATTAGTGATAAAAATTTTATTGCACAAGATTATATTATCAGACTGAGAAATATTTTGACTCGGACTCGTTAGTGAATCAATCACAGGGACTCGGACTCGTCAACAAGAAAGTTTATAGCGTGAAGTTGTATTAGTAATTGTATTAGTAATCTATAATTTGATTTGTGACTCAATGAAAGGAATTAATTTACGATATGATTATACACTCTGACTCAAAGTTTTTCACTAACGAACCCGAACGCGATTTATATACTCGATTCGCAAATATATTAACTAACGGCACAAAATTTTTTGATGTCCTTGTAGGCTACTTCAGGTCAAGCGGCTTCTTCAGACTCTATCACGCTCTCGATGACGTTCAAAGCATAAGGATTCTTGTAGGCCTCAACGTTGACAAGATAACTCACGAACTTATAACTTACGACCAGGCTAAAAACGAGTTCGCAAATAAAGTTATTCAAGAGTTCGAGAATTCACCGGTTGAGTATCAGGTCGAAGAGGGCGCAAAAAAATTCATAGAGTGGCTCAAGTCAGGAAAGCTGCAAATGAGAATGTACCCGAATGAAAGATTACATGCTAAAGTCTATATCATCAGGCGAGAGAATGAGTCAGAGTCAAGCGTCATCACCGGCTCAAGCAACTTCTCTGAAGCTGGACTCATCAACAATCTTGAATTCAACGTTGAACTCAAAGACGAGTCTGACGTAAGATTCGCTCTTGATAAATTCGAGTCCCTCTGGCGTGAAAGCATTGACATATCTCAAATATATATCACAACAATTGAACAGCGTACATGGCTTCGGAGCGACATCACACCCTATGAGATTTACTTGAAGACTCTTTACGAATTTTTTTACCAGGAACTCAAGGACGATAACGAGTCATTCACACAAAATTATTTTCCCGATGACTTCATGAGGCTTCAATATCAGATTGACGCAGTTATTCAGGCTCACAGGATGCTCGAAACTTACGGGGGAGTCTTTATCTCTGATGTCGTAGGACTCGGCAAGACGTATATATGTGCTATGCTGGCTAAAATTTTTCTGGTCAAGGGCAAGAAGTTAATAATCTGTCCTCCTGTCCTTGTTGACTATTGGCGGGAAGTCATGAGAGATTTTGACGTTGCTGCAAGAGTCGAGTCTCTCGGCAAACTTGATAACATTCTTAACGGCAAAGATGATTACGAATATGTTTTCATTGACGAGGCTCACAGGTTCAGGAACTCAGACACAGCAGGCTACGCGAAACTTCACGAGATTTGTTACGGGAAAAAAGTTATATTAATCTCAGCGACACCGATTAATAATTACTCAAGCGACATAGAGAATCAAATTTACCTGTTCCAGCCTCGACACATGAGCAGTATTCCCGGAGTCAGAAATCTTGAGGCGTTCTTTAAGAGACTCAACGACGGAGTCAAGGACCTCGAAGGCAAAGAATATTTAACCCAGCTCAACGAGAACTCGCGCCAGATACGCAGCAAAATTCTTAGGCACATAATGATTCGCAGGACCCGAAGCGAAATAGCAAAGTATTATCATGACGACATGACTAAACAGGGACTCACTTTCCCGGAGATCGGTGAACCTGAGAAAATTATTTACACGTTCGATGACAGAATTAACGCAATCTTTCAAGAGACACTCAAGGCTATAAAAGATTTCAAGTACTCCCGCTACAAGCCTTTAACTTATCTCAAGGACACTTCACGATTCGCAAGTTTACTCACCTCACAAAACAATATGGGCGGCTTCATGAAGTCTTTACTCGTTAAGAGACTCGAGAGCAGCTTTCACGCATTCAGGCAGACTCTAACGCGATTTATAGCTTCATACAAGAGATTTATTGACATGTATAACACCGGCAAAATTATTATATGCAGGAACATTGACTTTGACGCAATTTTTGAAGCAGGACTCACCGATGACGAGATTAGCTCTCTAATAGAAGATAACGGCGGATATGTATTCGAGGCTCAGGAGTTCGACACGAAATTTATTATTGACCTGACTAATGATTTATTCACGTTAGAGAGACTCAAAACTTTATGGGACACCGTTAAATCTGATCCAAAACTTGAGAAGTTCATAGAAGAGCTTCAATTAAACGCGAAACTTTCACCGGTCAAGAAGATTATTTTCACAGAGTCAACAGAGACAGCTGAATACTTAGAGACAAACCTGCGCAGAATTTATGACTCCCGTGTAGTCTCATTCTCAGGCAAGAGCAGCAAATCTCTCAAGACTCAAATAGAATGCAGCTTCAACCCGAAACTTTACAGCGAGGACTCGGACTCATTTGACGTTCTAATTACTACAGATATTCTCTCAGAAGGAGTCAACCTTCACCGCTCTAACATCATCATTAATTACGACCTGCCCTGGAACCCTACACGAATTATGCAACGAGTCGGACGAATTAACAGAGTCGGAACTCAGCACGAAAATATTTACGTGTTTAATTTTTTCCCTACTGCCCAATCAGCAAAGCACATGCCGCTTGAACAACGAATACTCGAGAAGCTGCAATTATTTAATCAAACTCTAGGCGACGATATAAAATACTTGTCCGATAAAGAAGTAGTTAGTCCCAAGAAACTTTTTGACGAACTCACGGCCAAGATTGACTCAGATAACGAGGACTCAGAAGGCGAGCTTAAATATCTTGAAGTCATTAGAAGCGTCCGAGACAATGACCCAAGACTCTACGAGCGAATAATAAACCTCCCTGCAATGTCCAAGACCGGCAAGCTCTCAGCAAGTATTGACTCAGATTCGACTCTGACATTCATTAGAAAAGGTGCCTTGAAAGAATTTTACCTGAATGCTCGGCAAGTACCCTTCAGCGAGGCAATCAAGCTCTTAGAGTGCGAACCCTCCGAACGCGCAGTTGGTGTAGAGTCAAGCTACTTCACTCAATACAAAGATAATAACTCGGCATTCGATGAGTCACTCAAACAAGAGGGAAGTATAAGGCTCGACAGCAGCCCCCTCACAAAGAGCGACAAAGATTTTATTAACCTCATGAAGGCTTTACGCAGCGACAAAACTTTCACACATGAACAGCTTGATACTATTTCACGGTTATTAAATGCGTGCAGACTGGGAAACATTCCGGCGAGAATTATTAAAGACTCATTGCGCAAGATTAAGACAGCAAAAGACGCTCTCGAAGCATTCTCTATTATTGCTCTTAACGTCCCTGATAAATATCTGCTCACTGCTAAAGAACGCGCCGCTAATCAGGAAGGCTCTAAACGTGTGATATTATCTTGCTACATCAAGAAAGGATTTTAACACTCATGGACGAAGCCAGACTCAAAATTTTTTGTGATACACTCGAAAACGAATACGACTCTAAAAGATTTTTGCGATTCATTATAGAGTTAATTAACGGCGTTGAAATCAAATCACCGGACATAAATATTAATGCAGACGAAAATTTTCCGGGCATCGAATTTTATAACGACATTGGAACTTACACGGACTCGAACGATGAGACAATCGCGTTATTCAGTGTGTGCATCAATACGACCCTTGAAGCACGAAACATTCAGAGAAACTTTATACGCAAACTCTTAGAGAACAGCAATATTAACGGAGCATTAGCAGCTTTCTACACTAAGGACAATCCCGAAAAGTGGCGGTTATCTTTCGTGAGGCTTGATTACTCGTTCTCAATGGGTAAATACAACATAACAATTACTCCCGCAAAGAGATATTCTTATCTTGTCGGACTCGGTGAACCCTCTCACACTGCGCAGAAGAGATTATTTCCCATATTCAGCGGCTCAGGGAGCAGACCATCACTTGACGAGTTAGAAGAAGCCTTCAGCGTCGAACCTGTTACTGAAGAATTCTACAGACTTTACGAGAGCAAATATTTTGACCTGAAAGAATCTCTTGACTCTGACTCAAAGTTTACGCTCAACTCTGAACACTTCGCAAAAAAGTTACTCGGACAAATAGCATTTCTCTACTTCCTGCAAAAGAAAGGCTGGCTTGGAGTCCCTCACTCTCAAGACTGGGGAACAGGCAGACGCGACTTCATGAGGCAGATATTCACACAGTGCGCGAACAATGAAGCAAACTTCTTTAACGACTACTTAGAGCCGCTATTCTACAACGCCCTCAACAACGACAGAGGCAATGACTCATATTTCCCTGAGCTCGACTGCCGAATACCCTTCTTGAACGGCGGACTCTTCGAGGCAAATTACGACTGGCACGCAAAATCTTTCACGATAGATAACGAATTCTTCTCTAATATCGACTCACTTGGCCGGGACGCTGACGGACTGCTTGACATATTCGACCGCTACAACTTCACGATTTCAGAAGATGAACCGTTTGAAAGCGAGATTGCTATTGATCCCGAAATGTTAGGTAAAGTATTCGAGAACCTTTTAGACCGCCCCGAACGAAAGAAGATAGGAGCCTTCTACACACCGCGCGAGATAGTTCACTACATGTGCCGTGAATGCCTGATTGATTACCTGACTTCACGAACAAAAATTGACTCTCAAGAGATTCGCAAATTTATAACGTTCGGAGATATTCTGGCGCGTGATGAGATTGACTCTAACATTCTTGAAAGACTCGGCGAGATAGACTCACTCCTGGCAAATATAAAAGTCGTTGACCCCGCTGCAGGCTCAGGAGCGTTTTTACTGGGAATGCTCAACGAGATAACGCACTCACGGGAAATAATTTCACTCTTCATGAATAATAACAATAGGGACTCTTACTCACTCAAGCGCGACACTATCAGGGACTCAATCTTCGCATGTGATATTGAACCCGCCGCTGTCGACATCGCAAAGTTAAGGCTGTGGCTCTCTCTGGTAATCGACAACAGCGACTCGACTCCAAGACCGCTCCCAAATCTTGACTGTAATATAATCTGCGCTGACTCGTTGCTGGAGTCCTTCATGGGAATCAAGCTCACTTCAGAGACTCGAAATCAGGGCTTAATATTCGGCGATAACCAAGACGACAGGGACATGATGAATGAATTAACGCGCCTTCAAAATGAACTCTACGATGAAAGCGATATACACAAGAAAGAATCTTTGCGCACGAGAATTCAAGAAATTTACGATGCAATAATAACGCGTCAGATTCACTTGATACAGAACACGGAGACTCAGAACATCATAGACTCTTACAACATGGTCAAGAATGAGGACTCTAAACCGTTTTTACTCTGGCAGATGACATTTCCGCGAGTCTTCAGGGATAATAACGGCTTTGATATTGTCATCGGCAACCCTCCTTATATCAACGTCGAGAAGATCTCAGACCGTAAGACAATATACGAGACATTCAAAACTTGTGTAATGCGAACTGATTTATATATCGCGTTCATAGAGAAGGGCTGCTCACTGTTAGCAAATGAAGGGATTCTATCGTTCATTATTCCATATTCTTACACGAACCAGAACTACGCACAGTTATCAAGAGAAATGCTGATTAACGATTACTCTATTGATGAGATAGTTGACACGAGTAATTATTTTGTCTTCAAGAGGGCAGTTGTGAAAAATATAATTCTCAGGGTCAGCAAGAGTCATAATCAAGGCTCAACACGAATCAGGACGGCAGAGACTCGAGAGGACTTCGAGGCAGGGAATTTTCACGAGTTCACGGTTAATCAAGAGGAGTTCAAACAGTTCAACGCGTCAAGGTTCAGGGTTAATGACTTCAGGAACGCAATAACGCTCAAGGGGAAAATTGACTCGGAGTCGGTGAAGTTCGGCGAAATTTGTTTATGTTCGTACGGTGCAAGACTCAACAGCAAGCACGATAAATCACGCACGAAAAAATATTATATTCACAGCAAGTATGAAGAAGGACTCAAGCCGTTTATTGAAGGCAAGAACATTCAACGCTATCACCATGAACAAAGCGGCTGGCTAAAGTATTCACCTGATGAGCATTATAATTCAATGTTTCCGGAGTTATTCGAGAACGAGAAGATTATATTCATTCGTGTTGTTAGTGAACGTTTACGATCTTCACATGATGACAAAGGACTCTACAACAGCCACACCGTTATAAATTGCGTGAGAATTGACAAGCTGCAAAAAGTTTCTCACCCTACAGCAAAGAAAATTTACAAGTTATGCAAGAATTTCGATTTTATATCACAGTATGACATGAAATTTTTACTCGCAATCTTGAACTCGAAATTAATTAGCTGGTACTTCATGACGTTCATTAGTGACGGCATTGATTTTTACCCTGACGATGCAAAGGCACTCCCTATAATCGACCTCAGAAAAAAGCGCGTCAATCAAGAGCAGATAATCTCACTGGTGAATCAGCTCATAGAGTCAAAATCTCATAACATGACAGAGGACTCGCAGGAGATTGACTCACGTCTTGACAGAATGATTTACGAACTTTACGGACTGAGTGACTCAGAAATTGCGTTAATCGAATCATAATCATGAACGATAAAAATTTACGAATGGCGCACGATATTGCAGAGCTTGTTGCTCACTCAGGGGGCAGGGTCTATTACGTCGGGGGTTACGTTCGGGACTCTGTAATTTCTTCATGGCAAAATTGGCTGTCCCCCCTATTTCCGCCACCACCACCAAAGGCTAAAGATATTGATATTGAAATACACGGCCTTGAACTTCCTGAAGTCATGAAGATTCTTGAGTCTCTCGGCCAAGTCCAGACGATGGGAGCCAGCTTTGAAATTTTGAATCTTAAACACTATGAGCTTGATATTTCACTGCCTGAAGACATTAACGGAGGAGCATATAAAGCAGCATTACGGCGGGACTTCACGATTAATGCTTTAATGCAGGACGTGTTGACCGGTGAAATTCTTGACTATTTCGGGGGACTTGATGACATTGCTAATCATGTTATACGCGCTGTTAGTACGAGAACTTTCGAGCTTGATGTATTAAGAGTCTTTCGTGCTGCAAGATTTGCTTCTGTCCTTGAGTTCAATGTTGATGATGATACTATAAAACTTGCTTCACGTGTGAAAGTTAATTTGCTTCCCTGTGAACGTGTCATGAATGAGCTTGCCTTGACCCTGCTTAAATCTCGTGAACCTTCAAGATTCTTTGATGTTATTAATAGTATGAGTCGAATAAGTAATTTTAATTACTACACACACACA
>JAFSJJ010000017.1 GCA_017439345.1 Synergistaceae bacterium | reverse complement strand
TGACTCTGACTCTGAAACAGGATTAGCGTTAATATAATTCGGGACCCGCTTCTGAAGATAAGCAAGCACCCCCCACGCAAATAACAAAGCAATTATCAGGCTTAAGCATAACAATATACCTTTTGTTATATACGGGTGAGAGTTCCTTTGAGAGTCCTCCCGAAGTTTCTCTTCTGCAGCACGTTCTTTGCGTTCGTGTAAAATTCTCTGAAGCCTTCGAGTGAAGTTCGTCCCGTGCGGAGTCCTGTCGTTGTATTCCTGAAAGTCTATTCCCTGCTCGTAGTGTTCGTATAATTCAGATTCAATCTCTGACTCTGAGTCTGAGTCTGCCCATGTCTGAGGCGGCGGTTCGTCGTAATTAATCATCGGAGTGTCAAGCTCCTCAACCTGTTTGCGCAAGTGCCTTAACTCCTGAAGGATATTATTAATCTCTGACTCCGGCTTTGAATCCTGTTGAATCGTTGACTCATCGTGAGCGTTATTATTTTCTGACTCTGTGTTTGAGTCTGAGTCTGCGTCCAGATCAAAATTGAATTCAAGCTGTTGACTCTGAGTCTGAGTCTGAGTCTCATTTATATTTTGCTGCTTCGAGTCTTTGTCCTGAGCTTGAGTCTGAGTCTGCGAGTCCGAGTCTTCATGAGAGTCCGCAAGACTGATAGGGGCAACGAGTAAATTTGTCCCTTGATAATTATTATTATTAGCGTTATCAGCAGAGTTAAGCCAGTCAATAAAGTCCTGATTCAAATTATAAAGCTCGCCTTCTGAAATTAATAGCTTGCAAGTTTAACAAGAATTTATCAAGTTTTCAATTATTATGAATGCTTCATGCTTTCAAGAACATGTTATCATTATGCACAAAAATTCTTTTAAGGCACGTGATAAAAAATGTCAGACATGATAATAAATACAGCACGTTTCGGCGAAGTCTCTTACAAAGAAGAAGACGTGTTGTTTTTCCCTAGAGGCATCCCTGCTTTCGAGAATAATCACAAATGGATCTTAGCAGGCAGTGATGACAGTGCTATTAAATGGCTCCAGAATATAGAAGACGGAGATTTGGCTCTCCCTGTAACCTCACCGGACGCAGTAAGACCCGACTACAACGCAAGAATACCAGAGGACGAATTAAGGCTGATAGGCTCAGTGAATCCTGCTGACCTTGCACTCTTAATCGTTGTCTCTATTCCTAGAGACGCTCCGTGGAACATGACAGCGAATTTACGCGCTCCGATACTTATTAATCTCAAGACTCATAAGGCAGTGCAGGTTATTGCTCTCAACGAAGAGTACCCGATAAGACATATTATTTTCCCTGAAGACGTTAGAGAGAAAATGAAGGCTCAGAACGGGGGCGGTGAATAATGTTAGTCCTAAGCAGAAGAGTCAATGAAAGCATTCAGATAGGCACAGACATTGAAATAATGGTTATCGATGTCAGAGGCGATGTTGTCCGGATAGGGATTAATGCTCCTCAGTCGACTCAGATATGGCGCAAAGAATTATGGGACGTTATCGTCAAAGAGAACAAGGCCGCATCAGAAGGCGTTGACATTCCTGAATACAAGAGTGCTGTCCTGCCGTTGTCCACGTTCTCGAAGCTCTCGAAGATTCCTACAGTAAGAGTGAATAATCATGAGTAAGAAGACTAATAAGAAGGTCGCAATCATCATAGGAAGTGCAAGCGATCTCAACATAGCCGAGAAATCTATTGAAGTGTTAGCGGGTCTTGGCCTTGACTTCGAGATAAATATAATCTCAGCTCACAGGACTCCGGAAAGTGCAAGGGAATTCGCGATTAATGCACGTAAAAATAATTTCGGAGTCATCATAGCTATTGCAGGCAAGGCAGCTCATCTCGCAGGAGTATTAGCGGCTCATACTAGAGTCCCCGTTATAGGCGTTCCCGTGAAATCAAGCGATCTGGGAGGCATGGACGCTTTACTCTCAACAGTGCAGATGCCTTCAGGTGTTCCCGTTGCATGTGTTGCTATTGACGGCGGTGCTAATGCTGCGTGGCTTGCTGCGAGAATACTTGCTCTCAGTGACTCAGAACTTGCAGATAAATTAGAGTCAGAAGCGTTTGCTATGGCAGAAAATATCGAGGCTAAGAATCATGAACTCAGAGAAAAATATCACAAGTAAGAGCTATGCAGAGTCAGGTGTTGACGTTCAGGCAGGCTATGACGCTGTGAGACTCATGAAGGAACACATTGCACGGACGAAAATTAACGGCGTGTGTTCAGACATCGGAGGCTTCGGAGGACTCTTCGCACTTCCTGAAGGACTCAAAGCTCCTGTCCTAGTAAGCGGAACTGACGGAGTCGGCACGAAATTAAAGATAGCGTTCACCCTTGATAAACATGACTCAATCGGAATCGACTGCGTTGCTATGTGCGTCAATGATGTGTTGTGTTCAGGTGCAAAGCCTTTATTCTTTCTTGATTACGTAGCTGTAGGCAAGAATTACCCTGAGAAAGTCGCTAGTATCGTATCAGGTGTAGCTGAAGGGTGCGTTCAGGCTGAGTGCGCGTTAATCGGTGGCGAGACTGCGGAGATGCCCGGCTTCTATCCTGAAGATGAGTATGATCTCGCAGGCTTCTGTGTGGGAGTCGTAGAGCGTGAAAAGATTCTTGACTCTAATAAAGTTACAGCAGGTGATGTGATTATCGCGTTACCGTCAAGCGGAGTTCATTCTAACGGGTTCTCACTGGTCAGAAAAATATTCGCAGGTCATGACATGAAACAGTATGTTAGCGAACTGGCAAAGACTCTCGGTGAAGAGTTATTGACTCCGACAAAAATTTACGTCCGCGATGTGTTAAGAGTCATATCAAGAGTCAAATCCATTGCTCATATCACAGGAGGCGGCTTCTATGAGAACATACCCCGCGCAATTCCTGATAAACTCACGGCAAAAATTGAGCTTGCAAAGATAAAGACTCCTGAAATATTTAACTTAATCATGAAAACAGGAAATCTTGAACTCGATGAAATGTTTCACGTCTTTAACATGGGAGTCGGAATGACTTTAATCACGAGTCAAGAACATGCAGACTCTATCACGAACGAAATAGCAGGCTCGTACATAATCGGCGAAATAGTTAATCACAATCAAGAAGGAGGTATCTTACTATGTTAAAAATTTCTGTGCTGGTCTCAGGAGGCGGGACTAACCTTCAGGCTTTAATCAATGCTCAGGCTTCGGGAGTGTTAAAATCAGGTCGTATAGTTCAGGTAATCTCAAGTAACCCCGGTGCTTATGCTTTGGAACGTGCAAGACTCGCTAACATTCCGGCTGAAGTAGTGAGCTTCAAGGAGTCAGGGGACTCGTTCGAGTCAAAACTTTTAGAGCGTCTCAATGACTCAAAGCCTGATATTATAGTTCTCGCGGGATTCATGCATATCTTGAGCAAAAATTTTCTTGATAAATGCAATGCTAAAATCGTCAACATTCACCCGTCATTAATTCCGGCTTTCTGCGGCAAAGGCTTTTACGGTCTCAAAGTTCATGAAGCAGTTCTCAAGGCAGGAGTCAAAGTTACAGGCGCAACAGTTCACTTAGTGAATGAAATCCCCGACGGCGGAGAAATATTAGCACAACGAGCAGTTAAGATTTTCCCCGATGATACCCCCGAAAAATTGCAGCTGCGAGTCATGCGTGAAGCTGAATGGGTAATACTTCCTCAAGCAGTTGAAGACTTATGCAAGAAGATTGAACCCAAGATTTTCCCGGAGCCTATAAAATATCCCGGCAGAGGCATTATTACAGGAATGACCGAGTCAGGGCGCGTGATGTTAGCTTATTTCATAATGGGACGAAGCGAGTCAAGCAAGGCAAGAATATTTGAACGTTCAGGCGATGAATTAATAATCAAGCTCGTTAATCCTGATAAAGATTTCGACAGCTCATTAATTTTATATTCACCGATTAGACTCTCAGGCAAGAATATAATCATCACCAACGGCGACCAGACCGACACGATTTATGACGCTCTAGAGTCAGGCGGAACTTTCGAGTCAGCACTCAGGACACGCGAATACGAACCGGACGCACCTCACTACACGCCAAGAATCAGCGCAGTTATTAA
Source organism: Synergistaceae bacterium (assembly GCA_017439345.1). Classification (GTDB taxonomy): domain Bacteria; phylum Synergistota; class Synergistia; order Synergistales; family Aminobacteriaceae; genus JAFUXM01. The sequence goes on along the minus strand of JAFSJJ010000017.1, from coordinate 3,817 downwards.
CGAGTCAGGCTACAAGCAGAGCATTCTCAAGAAATCCGGAAAATTTTTCTTTGAGTACGAGTTCACACCGGGCAAGGGGCATTTAATCCACACGTATAATCATGATGTTACACGCGATAAAGTTTTGCCGTCTTTCACCGGAGAACCTAGAGAAGTAAAAATCTGCGATGATATGAATTCATTTGCTGACTCGTTATGGCAGGAACTCGGCGAAGATTACAGAGTCGCCCTTTACGTCAGATATTATGACTCTGACTCGACAAGATACACTGATAAATTATTCAACACAAAATCACTTTAAGGAGAGTGAAATACATTGCGCGAATTTGTTTTAAAGTACGGCTGCAACCCAGACCAGAAGCCAGCAAGAATCTTCATGCGTGATAACTCTGAATTACCCATTGAGATTCTCAACGGCAGACCAGGTTATATAAACTTCCTTGACGCTTTTAACTCGTGGCAGCTGGTGAAGGAACTGCGAAAGAGTCTCAACTTACCGGCAGCAGCTTCATTCAAGCACGTATCACCGGCAGGAGCAGCACTAGGACTCGCATTAAGTGAAAGTGAACGCAAATTATTTTTCGTAGATGACAAACTCGATATTAACTCTTCACCGTTAGCATGTGCCTACGCAAGGGCAAGAGGTACTGACAGACTCTCTTCATTCGGGGACTGGATAGCACTCTCTGATACCTGCGACGAGATTACAGCAGAATACATCAAGCGTGAAGTCTCTGATGGAGTCATTGCTCCGGATTACACTGACAAGGCACTCGAGATACTCAAGACTAAACGCAATGGCAATTACTCAATTATAAAGATTGACCCTGATTATGAACCTGAAGCACTCGAGACAAGAGACGTATTCGGAATAACTTTCGAGCAGTCAAGAAGCGTTATCCCCGTCATAGAACCTGAGAAATTCAATGCTCCTGTTACTGTCAATAAAAATATTCCGGATAATGCAAGACGTGATTTGATTCTCGCTTTAATAACCCTCAAATATACTCAGTCAAATTCTGTGTGCGTTACCAAGAACGGCCAGACACTCGGAGTCGGAGCAGGACAGCAGTCAAGATTGCATTGCGTGAAGTTAGCATGTGATAAGGCAGATTTACGAACATTGAGGGAACACCCGAAGATTTTAGCCCTCGAATTCGACTCAAAGCTCGGCAGACCTGAACGAGACAACGCAATTAACGTAATTCTCACCAGTCAAAGCGATGTAATATCACAGTCAGAACGGCAGCAGTGGCTTGCAGATAATAATGACTCATCGTTAGGAAGTGATGCCTTCTTCCCGTTCCCTGATAATATCGAACGTGCAAGATTAAGCGGAGTGAAATACATTGCTCAGCCGGGCGGTTCTATCCGCGATGACTTAGTTATCAAAGCGTGTGATGACTATAATATCTCAATGGTCATGACAGGCAAGAGACTCTTTCATCATTAGACAACAGCATGATAACTTTGCTCTTAAGCGGGGGGCTTGGCAACCAAATGTTTCAATACGCGTTCGCCAGGTCCTTAGCTCTCAATAATGATGCTGGTATCCAAATTTCAAGACGCTTTCTGACTCATGACACGTTAGGGAGAAGATATTCACTTGACAAATTAAGTCTTCCTGATATTCAATTCATGACTCACGGCCAAGAATTTATTGCACATACGAAACTTTATATCATGCGCAAGATTCACGGCAGGAGCTTTCACTCAAGAAAATTTATTTATCTCAGCGCAAGGGACTATGACTATTACGAACCTGCTTTATTAACACGCGATTATGACTCGAATTTAATTATCTGCGGATACTTTCAATCATGGAAATATTTTCAGGAGCATGACTCAGCGTTAAGAAATGAATTCAGAGTCTCAAAGAGTCCTTCACCTGACAACGAGGCCAAGATCAACGAGATTACTTCATGTGAAAGCGTATGTGTTCACGTCAGGAGGGGCGATTATTTAACTCTTCAAGGCTGGAATGTTTGCAATTACGATTATTACTCACAGTCTATGCAGTATATCTCGAGCAGGATTGCTTCACCGGTATTCTATTTCTTCTCGAACACCCACGATGATATTAACTGGCTTCGTGAAAATTACAAGTTCCCTGATTATGACGTTCGATATATTGACCTCAACAACCCCGACTATGAAGAGCTAAGACTCATGTACTCATGCAAGCATTTTATAATCGCGAATTCAAGCCTCAGCTGGTGGGCTAGCTACCTCTCAAGCAATCCCGAAAAAATTATCTGCGCTCCGTCTAAGTGGGTCAGGGGTCAAGACACAGAGTCAACAGGTTTATACATGCCTAACTGGTCAATCATCAGGCTTTAAAGTTATTCTCATTCCGTCATGACAGCAAATTGAGTCCGGGAAAATTTTCTGAGCGTTCGGCAAAAATTGACTCGGCTCTCTCATGACCTGCGAGAAATGAGTCAGCCACAATTTTTTAACGTTCGAGTCCCTTGCTATCTGGGCAGCTTGAGAAAAAATCATGTGTCCGTAATCTTGAGCTTTCTCTGCCTGAGACTCTTCGCCGTATGTAGCCTCGCAAATTAGTAAATCTGCATCACGTGAAGCATTTATTATCGACTCACACTTTGTGCTGTCGCCGGTAAATATTATCTTGATACCCTTCCGAGCCTCACCCATGACATCAGAAGGATTTATTAATTTATCGTCAAGAGTGATACTCTCTCCGCTCTGAAGCACACGCCATAACTTAACGGGAATATTCAAAGCCTGCGCCCTCTCAGGGAAAAATTTTCCGGGACGACTCAACGTGAAGCAATAACCTTGACTCGGGACTCTGTGTTCTGTTTTGAAAGCATTTAATCTCGCACCATTAGGCCAGCCATTTATTAATTCGCAAAGTTTCAAGCCCTCTTCAGGCAGAGTGATTAACTCAACATCGAACGAAATAAAATCAGTGAGTTCTAATATAGGCTTCATAGCTTCATGTAACCCTTCAGGACCGGTTATATAAATCTTGTGAGTTCGTCCCATACAGCTCATAGTCTGCAAGAGTCCGGGAATTCCTAAAATATGATCACCGTGATAGTGAGTCAACGCAATTAACTCCGTCTTCATGAGGCTGACTCCGTGTTTACGTGCTGATGTCTGAGTCCCTTCCCCGCAGTCGAATAATATAGAATGTCCCTCGCAGAAAAGTGCTGCGCTGGTCAAAGCTCTGTCAGGCAGCGGCAATAGTGCTGACGTTCCAAGAAGTATTATATCTATCATGATTCTATTTCTCCGTTCTGAATATGTTTCAGTGTCATAACAAGCTGCTCATCCCGTGAAAATCCTGCAAGCCTCAATCTGTGAGCATACTTCAACGCCCGGCCAAGACTCACGCCCGGTTCAAGTCCCTGTGAAATTAAATCGCGTCCTGTTAAATAAGGTTCACTCATTCGGGAATTATAAAGCTCTAAATATTTCGCGCGCTCGTTAGAACGTGAGTCATCAAGCAAATTCGCTAACAATAATAAATCATTCGCACAAATTGACTCATCAAAAATTTTCATGTAAGACTCTTCACTATGAGCAATAATTAACTCAGCTGATAACTTTTTCATGTTAAGAACGTATTTTATCAGGTCAGCTTTATTTGTCAGACGAGTCAGGAAATTAACGCAAGAGTCATCATCAAGCTCACAGCATAAAGCCGACATCATGAAATATAATTTTTCGTAAGCAGACTCTCTCACTTTCGTGGCACTATTCACTAGGGGTAGTACTTCCGCCACCACCGTTGGGAACCAATAATCAGTGGTTGATGGTGTGTGTGTGTGTGTGAGTGTGTAGTAAG
>JAFSJJ010000016.1 GCA_017439345.1 Synergistaceae bacterium | reverse complement strand
GGGAACTTTTGCCCTCATGCTCAACCATACTGTCACCAGTAAGGATTTATATCGCTGGTCTAGTGCCTGCTTGCGCAAGTCTATAGCTGCATACGATAAAAGAAGTCTAACACGAGGGAAAAGAAAAGACAACAATAATAAATTAATTAGGCTGTCTAACTCATGATTAAAATCACGAGTGTGCGACAGCGGGTTATCAATCGAGTACTCAGGGTAAATGCAATCGTACGCAATTGCGGGCTTGAAGTTTAAATGAGGAATCGTAGCAACTGCGAACCTGTCAACTTCTGTACCTGTTCCGTGAGTGAGATTTATTGCTATCATTGGTACAGCGTGATTCGGCGTGAACTTGAACGTGTAAAGCTCTTCTGCTGTCTTATCGGGATATGCGAGGAGAATTGCCGCGCTCTTGCCTGCATCGATGGGACTGCCTCCGCCTATGCCTATTACTGCCTTAGCTCCGTCATGTTTTGCGAGTTCGACTGCTGAGTCTATTGCCGTCGTCGTAGGGTTAGGAGTAATTTTGTCATAAAGGGTGATTCCGACTCCGTTGTCCTTACATGCTTTCTCTACGTAATCCCATGCTCCGGTTAATTTATAGCTTCTGCCTCCTGTCATGCACAGAACGTGATTAACTCCGCGAGACTTGAGAACCTTCACGATGTCATTAATTTTTGCGATTGCTCCGGGACCAAAATATACTGTTGTCTTGAGGCGTATTTCTGAAATTGAGTTAGTGTTAAAATATTCGTCCCACATGGTAAATAAATCTGCTTCCTTTCTTAAATTAAATTGAACTGAATTATAATGATTATGATTACACAGCAACAGGAAGACACATAAGTTATAAGCTCCGGCCTTCCTGTAAGATTCAAGGTAAAAAATTTTCGCAGACAAAATGAGGGGGTGAGTAATTGATTTGCATAAATACTCGTCTCAAAAGTCCGCCTTAGCGCATTTAATTATAGAAATTTTGCATGTTATCCGGAATGATTAACACAGATAATAATTAATTATAAAATTTGATAACGTTTATTTGACTGATTTGATTATTCCGTAAAAAAATTTTTGGACTAATATTTAGAAAGGAGTGAAGGGAGCATTTTAGATTTGAACATACTTCATATGAAATACGCTGTGGAAGTTGCGAATTTCGGTTCTCTCAATAAGGCATCAGAAGAATTATTAATCGCACCTCCGAATTTAAGACGGTCAATCAAAGAACTTGAAGCAGATTTGGGAATCATGATATTTGACAGATCCTCAAAAGGAATGACTCTAACCAGAAGGGGCGAGGAGTTCATTCACTACGCAAAAAAGATTCTTGAGCAGATCGAAGAAGTAGAACAGACTTTCAGAGAAGCTGAACCGGTGAAGAAGCAGTTCTCTATTTCAGTCCCCAGAGCAAGCACATAGCCGAAGCCTTTGTAGAATTCTCTCGAAGCATAGGCGGTGAACCAGTCGAAATATATTACAAAGAGACAAATCCATACAGGGCAATCAAGAATATTCTTGAAGTCGATTATAAACTCGGTATAGTGCGCTATGCATTATGTTATGATAAATACTTCACAGAAACTTTTGATGAGAAGGGACTAGCTTATGAACTCATTGTACAGTTTCATTATGTCTTAATCATGAGCCGCGAGAGTCCCCTTGCCCAGAAAGAAGAAATTCACTTCAATGACCTTAGAAGCCTGATAGAAATTGCCCATGCAGATCCCTTTGTGCCGTCGCTGCCGTTGTCAGTCGTCAAGAAAGAAGAACTCCCCGATGATGTAGAACGCAGAATATTCGTCTTTGAACGGGGGACTCAGTTTGACTTGTTGAGCGAGAACCCTGAAACGTTCATGTGGGTGTCGCCGATACCTGAGAGAATATTAGAATGTCACGGACTAATTCAGCGTGAATGCCCCGACAACATAAAGCCGTATAAAGACGTGTTAATATACCGCAAGAATTATGAGCTTTCGGAGCTTGATAAAAGATTCATAACTGAAGTACATAAATCCATTCGCAATAACTTTTTTGATTAAATAAATATATTCACGTGTTATCAGAAAATATAAAGCGCGTGTGAACTTTTTAATAATTCTTAATTTTTCCCTCGTAATTTACGATTCTCACTATTTAGCTATTTATACAATCACAGCAGCATAAAAATTTTTATTATGAGGGGGAATTTATGTGCCGGATTCATCTTTATCACTACTATATGAGAAGGCAGACGAAATTTTGAGCAGATACCCGGCTCAAGAGCGTTCGTTAATTCCGATTATTCACGAAATTCAGGAGACATATAATTACGTGCCTGTAGAACTCTTGCCCTACATAGCAAAGCACATAGGCATAACAGAGACTAAGGCTTACAGTGTCGCAAGTTTTTATGAAAGATTCTCGTTTGAACCTAAAGGGAAATTCATAATCCGAGTCTGCGATGGTACAGCCTGCCACGTCAGAAAGTCCCTGCCCGTCCTTGAGCGTCTTCGTTTAGAGCTTGGCCTCTCAGAGAAAAAGCACACGACTGATGATATGTTATTCACTGTCGAAACTGTTTCATGTTTAGGGGCTTGCAGTCTTGCACCGGCCTTGATGGTCAATGAGCATGTTCACCCTGCAATGACTCCTGAGAAAGCATCGAGTCTTATTCAGGAACTCAAAGAGGAGGCTGCAAAATCATGAAGATAACGAGTCGTTATGAACTTGATAACCTGCGTGAAGTTTATGATGAAGCTGTCAAGCGCGAACCTGTCAGAATTCTTGTTTGTGCTGGTACAGGCTGTCAGGCAAGCGGCTCTCTCAAAGTCTGGGAGAAAATGTGCGAGCTTGCAAAGGACATGAAAATTTCTGTAGAGTTTGCTCCGGAGTTCGCTCATCCGCATGTTCACAAGTCGGGCTGTCTCGGTTTCTGTGAGCAGGGTCCGTTAGTCAGGATTGAGCCTCTTGGAGTCTTATACACGAAAGTTAAGCCTGAAGACTGCGAAGAAATATTTGACGTTACAGTCAAGCGCGGTGAAATAGTGAACCGTCTGCTCTATAAGAATAAAATCACCGGTGAAGAATGCTTTAATCAGGACGAAATACCGTTTTACAAAGGCCAGACCAGAGTCGTATTAAGAACCTGCGGGAAAATTGATCCTGAGTCAATCGAAGAAGCAATTGCAGCAGGCGAATATCAGGCACTCGCAAAAGCATTGTTCAGCATGAGTTCTGATGAAGTCATAAAAACTGTACTTGCCTCGAAATTAAGAGGCAGAGGCGGGGGAGGATTCACAGCAGGTAAGAAATGGCAGCAAGTAGCATCCCAGCCCGAAAAGATTCGTTATGTCGTCTGCAACGGCGATGAAGGAGACCCAGGAGCATTCATGGACTGTTCGATTATGGAAGGCGACCCGCATAGAATGATTGAAGGCATGATTATAGCTGCTTATGCTGTCGGAGCTCAGGAAGGTTATATTTACGTCCGTGCAGAATATCCCCTTGCAGTTAAGAGGCTCTCTAATGCAATCAGGCAGGCTGAAGAGCTGGGATTAATCGGCGAAAATATTTTAGGCTCAGGCTTCAGCTTCAGACTCAATATTAATCGCGGTGCAGGAGCTTTTGTCTGCGGTGAAGGAAGTGCGTTAACTGCATCAATCGAAGGCAAGCGCGGTATGCCGAGAGTCAAGCCTCCCCGTACAGTTGAACAGGGATTATTTGGAAAGCCTACAGTTCTTAACAACGTAGAGACATATGCAAACGTCCCTGAAATTATATTAAGGGGTTCAGACTGGTATAAGAGCATAGGCACGACAGACAGTCCCGGAACGAAAACTTTTGCGCTTACAGGAGCAGTCAGAAATACAGGTCTTGTTGAAGTCCCGTTTGGAATCACACCCAGAGAAATAATATTTAATATCGGCGGAGGAATTCGAGATGACAAAAAATTTAAAGCCGTCCAGATAGGCGGACCTTCAGGAGGCTGCTTGACTGAGTCCCAGCTTGATGAACCGTTAGACTTTGACAGCGTAAAGAAACTCGGCGTAATCGTAGGCTCAGGAGGACTTGTAGTAATGGACGAGAGTACCTGCATGGTAGAAGTTGCCCGCTTCTTCATGGAGTTCACTCACAGGGAGTCCTGCGGTAAGTGCGTTCCATGCCGTGAAGGTACCCTGAGAATGTTGGAAATTCTCGAGAGAATTGTAGCAGGTAAAGGCAAAATGGACGATATAGAAAACTTGAAAACTCTTGCCGACCTGATTATTAACACTGCTCTATGCGGTCTGGGTAAAAGCGCGCCTCTTCCTGTTGTGAGTACGTTGAATTCTTTTCTTGATGAGTACATCGAGCATATAGAGAATAAAAAATGTCCTGCTCATGTCTGTAAGAATCTAAAGCAGTATGTCATAAAGCCTGAGAAGTGCAGGAGCTGCTCAAAGTGTGCGAGGGGCTGTCCTGTTCAGGCAATCGAAGGCAAGCCTAAAGTCCCGTACAAGATAAATCAAAGCAAGTGCATAAAGTGCGGAGCATGTGTCGAAGCCTGCCCGTTCAAAGCTATATCAGGAGAGTGAATTACATGGGAGTAATGAAAATTGATGGTTATCCGGTCGAGTTCACTGACGAGCCTAATATATTATCAGTTATCCGCAAGGCCGGAATTGACCTGCCTACGTTGTGTTATCATTCAGAGCTTTCGATTTATGGTGCCTGCAGATTATGCAGCGTTGAAGATGACAAGGGTCGAATGTTCGCTTCATGTTTAGAGAGACCCAGAGACGGAATGAGCATAAAGACCAGTACGCCGAGATTAGTGCGTTATCGTAGAATGCTGATAGAATTAATGCTTGCTTCTCATCATAGAGACTGCACGACATGTGTTAAGAGCGGAGACTGCGAACTACAGAATTTAGCACACAGACTCGGAGTCAGTGAAGTCCGCTGGGGTTACCGTGAAAGAAAGTACGAGAGGGATTTCAGCTCGCCTTCAATCGTAAGAGATCCTGACAAGTGCATATTGTGCGGGGACTGTGTTAGAGTCTGCGAAGGAATTCAGGGAATCAACGCAATAGATTTCGCAAACAGGGGAACTAATGCGATGGTTATACCTGCGTTCAATAAAAATATTGCTGAGACAGACTGCGTAAGCTGCGGTCAGTGCCGTATAGTCTGCCCGACGGGAGCAATAAGCATTAACACGAATATAAGACCGGTATGGGAAGCCCTTGCAGATCCTGATACAAAAGTATTTGCCCAGATAGCACCGGCAGTACGTGTTGCAGCAGGCCAGGCTTTCGGAGGAGCTAAAGGCGAAAACGTAATGGGAAAGATAGTAGCGGCTCTTCACAAACTCGGCTTTGATGATGTCTATGATACGACGTTCGGAGCTGATATGACCATACTTGAAGAGAGCAAAGAATTTCTTGAGTTATTCGAAAAGGGAGGACCGTTCCCGTTATTTACGTCGTGCTGTCCTGCGTGGGTGTTATTCTGTGAAAAACGCTGGCCTGAATTCGTCCCGCATATATCATCAAGTTATTCGCCGATTCAAATGCTCGGTTCAGTAGCCCGCGAGTATTATGCTAATAATAATGACGGCAGGAAAATTTTGTCAGTCGGGATAATGCCATGCACTGCTAAGAAATATGAAATTCTGCGTGAAGATTTAAAACGTGACGGAAAGCAAAATATAGATTATGTCCTTACGACAGAAGAAATGATTACGATGATTAAGCGTGCAGGGATTCGCTTTGATTTACTCGAAAGTGAAGCCGCTGATATGCCGTTCGGAATAGGTTCAGGAGGCGGAGTCATTTTCGGGAACTCAGGCGGAGTCATGGAAGCTGCGTTAAGAACTCTTTGTGAGGACTCAGGACGGCCTGCGATCGAAAGTTTACGAAACAGCGGAGTCAGAGGTCCGGGGGCATTGCGGGAATTTACGTTTAACTACAAAGGCAGTGAGATAAAAGCTGCGGTTGTAAGCGGTCTTGCTGAAGCTGATTCACTGCTCAGACGCATTAAGAACGGTGAAAGTTTTTATCATTTTGTCGAGGTCATGGCATGTAGACGGGGCTGCATTATGGGAGGCGGACAGCCTGCTCACGCCGGGTTAAGGACTAAGGAAGCCCGCAAGAATGGTCTTTATGAGTCAGATATTAACACTCAGATTAAGAAGTCCAACGAGAATCCTACGGCATTGGCGATATATGACACGTTGATTAAAGGCAGAGAACACGAACTGCTTCACAGACATAAAGCATAAATAATAAATAAAATTTTTTCCCCTGAGTCATAACGATTCGGGGGACTTTATTACTTACTCGAAATCATATTCTTCACCACGTATCAGGTCATTAAAACTCTCTGTTATGAACTCGCGCTTTACTTCCTGTTTGAATTTCCTGTCTCGAATCAATCTCCATAACGTTACGAGTATTCCGCCCACGTCGAGCCTTAAGAGATCGCCTGATATTGCAGTGTAAATGACATTGCTTGTTGAAGCTATTACGTTCGAGTACCTGATAATTTTTCTGGTCTTGACCTCGTAGACTCTTGGCGAGCTGTATTGTTCAGGGTCATAAAAGAGTCTGTGAATGTAAGCAACAATCATGTTTACCAGTTCAGCCAGTGCTGCACCTCGTGTAATGCTCCACATGTCAATATGAAATTTAGTGAGCAAGTTTTTAGCTAAGTCATTATCAACAGTGCTTATAAACGGAACTGGAAGACCCTGCGCCGTAAAATAGTCTGAGCCGAAGTGAATAGCCTGACGAACAATTGCTGCCGGTAAGTTCATTTTGTCAGAGCGTATCTGCTGCCCTGCTTCAGCAAATATCTGCGGAGTAGTTACAGGTTCGGTGATTATTCCGTTTCTGACTCTGTATGAAGTTATAATGTCGTGTTTAGTCAAGCTGTCCGAGAGAATATTAACCGGTCCGAATACCCAGCCCATTATGGGATCATGTCCCAGAGTCCTGAATCTGTGAGTCGTCCCTGCAAGTCCTGCCTCGAACTGAGCACCGCCCCTAACTGCGTCATATGGAACTGAAGCGAGCAATATATTCTGCCAGCTCTTAGGGACAAAGCCTGCAACTAATTTATCGCCTTCTGTTGATGTAATTCTGAATTTATCATTTGAGAGAATGAACCATCTTGCGCACTGGATAGCCGTCGCTAAGAACAAGAACGTAATATCTAAGCCGTTAAGTTTTGTCTTCTGTTCAAATTCGCGGTCTAAGTCATCGAGAATATTTTTTGCGTTATGTGCAACGTCAGCGACACGGTTAGACTCATCGGCGATTTTATGCATGTTGCGTAATGTCTTGTCAGTCCGTGAGTCCAGTTCCTGAGATTCTGACTGCAAGGCCTGTAATTGCGAGAGAAGTTCTGCGCGTTCCCGTGATAAGTCCATAAAAATTAAGCCTCCTGAAAAAATAAGAGCGAGGTTATGTCCCCGCCCTGTATTCGTGATATGAGTTATGCTGCCTTTGAGAGAGCCTGATCCGTGTAGTCCTTAAGCTGCTTGTAGTAGCCTAGAGTCTCGTCCTGAACTTCACGTCCCTCTTCTCTAGTTTTCTTAATGCAGCCCTCAAAGTTGCCGAGAAGAGTAAATGCTTCTTTAACGAGTGCCTGCGCTTTGTCTCTCTGAAGCCTTAAGCTCTTTATTTCGTCCTCAAGTCTTGCAATCTGTGTAAAGAACTCTTTAGCCTGAGAACGTAATTTTGCCTCGAATTCGCGTGATGCTTTCCTGTAGCCATCCTTCTCACCTTCGGTTTTAGCATCATCAAGCATAGCACCTGTAATCCCAGCAAGGACAAACAGACCTCCGCCCCAAGCAAGGACGCTGCCAATAGTTACTCCGCCGATTAAGGTTGTAGCACCTATCGCAGAAGCAGCAGCCAATGCCGAAGCTCCTAAACCTGCAATAGCTCCCCCGACAGTCGCAGCTCCCGCAGCCACAGCAGCAGCACCAGTAGCAACAGCCCCGCCGACAGCAGCAGCACCTGCCGTAACAGCACCTACTCCAGCAGCTACAGCACCGCCTACAGCAGTTACAGCCGCAGCAGGAAGCACGAACGGAGCAGCAACAGCAGCAACTATACCGCCGACTATCCATTTACCGAGTCCCATGAAAATCCCTCCATTACATAAAAAATTTTGTGACGGCTAAATTATATACGTAATTTAGGGGGGGGGGTCTTGCGTATTATTACTGATATAGTCTTTATTTATGAATTTTATAACGTGCAGAGATAAAATTTTTTCCCCTGAGTCTTGTTTTGATGATTCAGGGGTCTTATTTTACTGGTGATATATTCTCGCTTCAAGAGGCTTTATTTCTGAAGGGTTAATATTCTTTTCACTGCTCAAGATAATTTTTCCCGTTAATGAGTCAGGCACCCTAACAGGCTTCAACGAGAAATTAGCAACCGTGATAAACTTCTCGCCGTTAAGTTCACGTTCAAACGCAAATAACTCTTCACTGTCCGATAATATTTCCCGATAACTTCCTGCGATTAAAGCATTATGATTCTCTCTCAGCTTCATTAACGCTTTATAGAAATTCAGCACTGAGTCCGAATCTTTCTCTTCACGTTCTGCGTTGATTCTCTTGTAATTCTCATTGACGGGCAGCCACGTCTTAGCACTCGAAAAGCCCGCGTTCTTTCCTGAAGTCCACTGCATGGGGGTACGTGCATTATCACGACTGAAATATTTCACGAACTTCATAGCCTGCTGTGGTGAAAAGCCTTCGCTAAGAGCAATATTATATTGTCCGTGCGATGATATATCGTTGTAAATATTAATATCGTCCCAATTAATATTAGTCATGCCGAGCTCCTGACCCTGATAAATAAACGGCGTCCCCCTGAGAGTCAATAATATCGCCGCTATAACTTTTGCTGCCTTGTCCGTGTCTACACCTGCCGGGAAAAAGTGATTAACGCAACGGGGCTGATCGTGATTCTCGAAAAATGCAGGATACCAGCCGTTATTTCTTGTTGCGTTCTGGCTTGCAGTCAGGGCGCGCTTTAAGTCCGCCAGCTTCCATTCAACCGGCCTGCACCATGTCTCGGACTCGTCAAAGGCTAAATTAACGTGGCTGAACTCGAACAGCATATCAAATACTCCGTCAGAACCTACCCAGAGACTCAGCTCTTCAGGTTTGACCCCGTTAGCTTCTCCGACCGTGAAAATATCATGACCTGCGAATACGTTTTGTTTGAACTCGCGCAGAAAATCTAATATGCCTGGCTGGTTAGCTGTCATGTTGTGAATATTTATTGTCCCGTCCTGAGCGTCAGGTTTGCCGTCGATAAATTCAGCAGGTTTCTTGATGTAAACTATAGCATCAATTCGAAAGCCTCCGACTCCCTTTGAGAGCCAGAAGTTTGCAGAGTCATAGAGAGCTTGTCTGACTTCAGGGTTCTCCCAGTTCAAATCAGGCTGTTCTTTCGCAAAAGTGTGAAGATAATATTGCTGCCTCTGTTCGCACCATGTCCACGCACTGCCCCCGAATATGCTCCTCCAGTTAGTAGGGACTCCGCCGTCAGGTTTAGAGTCTCTCCAAATGTACCAGTCTGCTTTTGGGTTATCGCGTGATGATTTTGACTCGAGAAACCATTTGTGCTGGTCTGATGAGTGATTGAATACCAGATCCATAATTATCTTTATGCCTCGTTTGTCTGCTTCTCGAATCAGCTCGTCAAAGTCCTTCATGCTGCCGAAAGATTTATTTATTCCCGTGTAGTCTGAAATATCATAGCCGTTGTCTATCATGGGAGAAGGGTATATTGGAGTCAGCCACACTGCGCCGATGTTAAGGGATTTCAAATAATCAAGTCTGCGGGTAATGCCTTTAATATCTCCTGTGCCTGTCTTGTCGGAGTCAAGAAAGCTCTTAGGGTAAATTTGATAAACGGGCTTCTTCTGCCACCATTTGAGATTTAAATTTTGAGTCTGCATTTTCTTTTTGAGAGTCATAATCCTTTCTACGCTTTCGTTAATTCTCTGTTCGGAAATTCTGCCGGATTTTACAGCATTTAACACACCGTTAAAAGCCTTTATGTAATTATCAGGCATTAATATAATATCGCACCCTGCCTCGATAGCTTTAACTGCTGCATTAGATGAGCCGTAATGCTTAGAGATTGCCTCCATGTTCATAGCATCAGTGATGATCACCCCGTTATAGCCGAGTTCACCCCGTAATTTGTTAGTTACAAGCTCACGTGAAAGAGTAGCCGGTAAGTTATCGCGTGTAACCTTCTTCATTCTGATATGAGCGATCATAACTGAGTCAGCCTTGTCAAGATTGTTAATGAACGGTATTAATTCACTCTTTAACAGCTCTTTCCATGTCTTATGTACTGATACTGTCTGAGTGTGGGTGTCGCCTTGGGTGTCTCCGTGTCCGGGAAAATGCTTCATGCTGCCTGCTATGTTATAAGCGTGGAGTCCGTCAAGATATTCGCTTACGTTTCTTGATACAAATTCAGGATCATCACCGAATGCCCTGGTGCCTATGACTCTATTTTTAGGATTAGTGTTAATATCTGCAACCGGAGCAAAGTCCATGTTGAAGCCGAACTCTTTCAAGTAAGCTGCGATTGACTCTGCTGCTGTTCGTGTTTGATTTGAACCTGCTATTGACTCTGCATTCTTGAATTTTGCGACTCTAAAATTTTTGTGATTTGCTATTCGTGAAATTTTGCCGCCCTCTTCATCGATTGCAATAATGGGATAATGCTCGCTTGCTTCAATAAGACCCTTTGTGAACGCCTTTAACTGCTCCGGCGAGTCAATATTCTTAGTGAACAGGGCAAAACCTCCTGCGGGATACTTTTTCAGGGTCTCAAGCATTGATTTTGTGAGTGAGCTTGTCCCGTAATCATTATTGCTGTGAACCTGTTTAGACTTCAAGTTCGTGATTAGCTGCTCAGGTCTAATTATAAACAACTGCCCTATTTTCTCACGCAGAGTCATATTTGCAATTTCTGCACTTGATGACAATGGGAATGCTGCAAGAATGAATAACGCTGCAAGGAATTTTTTCATGTTAGGGCCTCGCTGTAATGAAAGGCTGTTCTTTCTGGTCTTCAGGGAGCATAGAATGATCGAACCACATAGAGTAAAACTTTTCGCCGTTGTTAATAATATAACCGTCCTGTTTGTGGTCGCATGTGTCGTAAGGGTCTGCCATGATTAACACGTCATCAAGAGTCGATTTCGTTCCCATTGAGTCATAGCCTATTATGACCCGCCAATGTCCGCCCCATTCTACGTTTTCGACCATGACGGGGACTCCTGCTTTGAGTGTCTCAAGCACAAAATCTTTGAATGAGTCATAGCTTGCAAATTTCTCATGAGTCAAACTGCTGTCAGTCTGCCAGCCTAATTTCTTAAAGAATGCGAGCATATTATCAGGACTTGTGCCTATAGGGTAGGGCTGAGTCTTCATTTCGACTGCAAGACTTGCTTCAGTGTAATCTTTCACTCCGAACCAGTACAAAACAGTCAGAGCAGCTGCCGGGCCGCAGGTGTTCTCTCGAGTCTGCTGATATGTAGGATAGTGAGTCAGCATGACTCTATTCTTTGAGTCAGCGAGTTCGTAATAGTCCGTCATAGTTTCAAAATATATCGAGTGCTTGTGATTAATTATCGCCGGTGCTGATGACGCGCCTTCTGATTGAGTATTCGTGCCTTCAGGATATGGAATGACCCGAAGCTCTTCACTTGACGCAGGATAAACGCAAAGTGTTAGAAATAATAACAGCGCAAAAAGTTTCTTCATGATAAAAATATTTTCCTCCATATTAAATTAAGCATAAAAATGACCGCCCGGCTTTTAACTGGACGGCCAAATTATAAATTATTCTTAACGTTTTAAGCGTCTGTTAATTTCCTCAAATTCGAGTCTCATTGCCCCGTTCTCGAAAATTTTTAACTCAGGCATAGAAAGCGCGTTAATCGAGTCAAATAAATTCATTCCCGAACGTATAAGCCCCTTAAGCTCGTCATTGCTCCGGACTGTCCTGTAAGTGTTCTCGGCCAAGTCCCTGTTAAGTTTCAAGCTCTTTATTGTGTTAAGAGTCCCTTTTCTCTGGGAGTCAAGAAGCTGTGAGTATAACTTTGCTACTTCGATAGTTACTGCGTTGGACTCTGCGTTCTTGGCAAATGATGATCTCTGAGCCTGTGTGTAAACATTCAGCCTGCTGCGTTTGAGAGCGTCATTCCTGAGTGAATCTGCCTCGTTAATTATCGCGTTTAACTTTGGCTTGTAATCACCGTCAATTTTCTTGATTAACTCTTGTTGAGTGTGAATCAATAAATCATTCAGAACTAAATACATTCCTGAATAACGCCTTGTGATCTCAAAGCTGTTAGTCTCGTTCTGAGCAAGCTCCTCAAGTTTAGCGACGACACTTTTGACGTTATCGAATATTATTGCGTTCTGCAAAAGTTCGCTGCCCGTTACTGAGTTCAATAATATTTCTACCTGAGACGTATTTAACTCTAAGCCTATATCATTAAGAGACTCTGCAAGTTTCGCGTTTACATTCTTGAGTTCTGCTTCAGTCTTAGAGAGTTCGTTCTCAAGAAAAGCTATTCTCTTGTCGGCTTTATCTTTCGTCAGCTCCCAGAATAAATAGCTCTTATCAGGTGCAGTGATCTTCTTGTTGCGTAACTCGTCAAGTTCTTTGCTCAAGCCCGAAATTTTTGCGCGCAGTTCTCCGGCTTGTCGTCTCATGTCTCCTGCGTGGCCGTTGACTAATACAGCTAATGCCCTGTCAAGAAGTTTGTTAATCTTCTCAGTGTTAGAGGCCTTATCTTCAGTGAATGGCAGCCAGGTAGAGTCAGGCAGGCTTTCATGTTTATCACGCAGATTTAGTGCTTCACTCAGCGAACCTGTTAATTTTTCCCAATTAGAAGCAAGATGAGGAGGCAAGGTGTCATCTGATTTAGCTTCAGGCTTTGAGTTCGAGTCAAAGAGTCCCGTTACGTAATCTGCTGTGCTGTTCCAAGTGTCAGAAGCAAACTTGCTGACCTCGTCCCATTCTAGAGTAAAATATCCCGTCCAAGCCGAAGCCTGATTAACTCCTGCAAACATGAAGACAAGAATTAAAGCTGCGAAAAATTTTTTATTCATAATAAATCTCTCCTCCGTGAAAAATTATTATATTTCCTGATTATTCTGCGATAAATATATCTCGTGATAAATCTTATCTGACTTTAATAACTCATCGTGAGTCCCTGCTGCCTTTACCTCGCCTCCTTCAAGCAAAATAATTTTATCTGCGTCCTGAACTGAGCTTATTCTCTGAGCAATAATTATTTTCGTAACGTCAGGCATATATTTTCTCAGCGAGTCCCTTATCAATGCGTCTGTGTGAGTGTCTACTGCACTTGTCGAGTCATCGAGTATTAATATCTTCGGACTCTTCAACAATGCTCGTGCTATACATAATCTCTGCTTCTGGCCTCCTGATAAATTCCTGCCGTTCTGTTCAATGCGGGTATTATATTTCTCCGGCAGTCTCTCAATGAACTCATCAGCACATGCGATTTTGCAGACTTCTTGAATTCTTGAGTCGCTTGCTGACTCATCGCCCCATAGTAAATTTTCGCGTATAGTTCCTGAGAATAATTCATTTTTCTGGAGTACAACAGCTACACTATTTCTTAACGAGTCAAGATTATATTCTCTAACGTCTTGGCCGCCGACCTTGATAACTCCTTCTGAGGGGTCATAGAGTCTTGGTATTAATTGAACTAGAGTCGACTTTGAAGACCCTGTGCCGCCTATTATCCCAATCGTTGAGCCTGAGTCTATCTTCAAATTTATATTACTCAATGCAAAATTTTTGTTAGAGTGATACTTAAAGCTGACGTTCTGAAAAGTTATTGAACCGTCCGCAACTTCTTTCAAGCCATTAACAGGACTCGTGATTTCAGGGACTTCATCTAACACTTCAACGATTCTTGCTGCTGACTCTCTTGCTAGGGTAATCATCACAAAGACCATTGAGAATCTCATCAGGCTGCCTAATATCTGCATTCCATATGTAATTAACGAAGCTATTTGACCTATATTTAAATCAAGCCCCCTTGTTGTTACGATCTTGTAAGTTCCGTAATAAAGAATAAATATCATCACAACGTCTATGCAAAAGTGCATCATGGGTGTATTCAACGCTAAAATTTTTTCAGCTCGAGTGAAATCACTGCATAAATCTCCGGCTGAACGTGAAAACTTTTCCTTCTCGTAATCTTCCCGGACGAAGGCTTTAACGACTCTCATTGCGTGAATATTTTCCTGAATCGAGTTATTGAGAGCGTCATACTTCTTGAATAACTTCCTGAACTCAGGCATTGCCCACCGTGATATAAAGAATATTCCCAATCCCAAAAACGGCACCGTGAACATGAACACAAGAGCTATTCTGCCTCCCATTATGAAAGCCATTACGAACGCAAATATTAACATTAACGGCCCTCGTATTGCAGTCCGGACTATC
The DNA here is from genome assembly GCA_017439345.1 of Synergistaceae bacterium. GTDB lineage: Bacteria > Synergistota > Synergistia > Synergistales > Aminobacteriaceae > JAFUXM01. The sequence goes on along the minus strand of JAFSJJ010000016.1, from coordinate 147,474 downwards.
ATCATATAAGCCTGCTGGACATCGCTGACATCAGCAGTGAGTCTCGTAACAAGTGAAGCTGTCGAAAATTTATCTATATTAGCGAACGAAAATTTTTGAATCGCCCTGAATAAATCACTTCTCAAGTTCTTAGCAAATCCGCATGAAGCAGTAGAGCAAGCATTACCCGCAAATATCCCGAATAAGAGCGACATGAACGCCATGATGATTAATAACGCCCCGTCAAATAATAATGCCCTTAATTCACAGCCTGCACGGATATTATTAACAAGCCTCGCAACAATAAAAGGAATCAAGCACTCCATTACGACTTCAAGAGAGACATAAAACGGAGCTTCAATGGACTCTTTTTTATATTCGCGGACACTTGCCAATAACTTTTTATACATGCAAAAACTTTCATTCTCCTGATAATAATAATATATAATGCGTGATTTATTTTATTTCGGGGATGTGAATTTTTTGCGAATAACGATATTAACGAACGGTCCGGGAGAATTATGGGGCTGGGTCAGACCTGTTACAGCAGAATTACGAAAGAGGGGGCATTCTATTTCACTGTGGATATTACCCTGTCAATTTGCTTCAGGACACGAACGCGAGGCAGGCTCACTGTTAGGAGTCGACAAACTCGAAGGCCCTTCAAGTGCTTCAAGAATCTGGCGTGATATTACTCAAGAGAAGACTGACAGAATTATTCAATTAGGCGGCGATATTATGTTCGGTCTGAGAATGTCAAAGGCTGCTAAAGTTCCGTTATTCTGCTATACATACGGTGTCAAGAAAGAATATGAAGGCGTGAAAATTCTAACTGCTTACAAGAAACAAACGAATAACATCAAAAGCGTTATGGCAATAGGGGACTTGACGAAAGATGCTCTTGATATGGACGTTACTCCTTCAGGCGTATACGGATGGAACTGGCCTAAACAGGAGGACTCGCCCAGAGTGTTAATCTTACCGGGAAGCAGACCCGCTATAAGACATGCTGTTCTTGACTGGGTGTGTGAAGTTCATGAATGTCTGCGAGCAAGAATTCCAAATATAAGAGTACGCGCTTTATTCTCGCAGTTCATGCCGGAGTCAGAGCTTGACCAGTGGCAGAAGGCAGGACTTAACCCCGTTAGAGCCGGAGCAGGTGTTGCAATGAGAGAAGCTGACTTTGCATTTACTCAGCCGGGAACAAATAATTTCGAGATGATGCACTGCGGACTTCCTGGACTCGTTGTTGCTCCCGAAAAATTTCTAAAGTTCGTCCCTGTATCAGGAGTCTTTGGAATGCTTGCTAACCTGCCCTTAATAGGATTATCACTCAGAAAGAAAGCTGCCATGAGAATAATTAACAAATGGGGAGGAGTCATCTCGCTGCCGAACAGAATAGCTTCAAGCAAAGTTTTAAACGAAATGTACGGAGATATTACAGAAGAAGACGCTGCTGAAGAGATTGCTGAAGAGTTAAGGAATCCTGATAAACTCGCAAAGACTCGAGAAGAGTTATTGAAACTTTCAGGAGAGTCAGGAGCTGCTTCAAGACTCTGTGATATAGTTACGTCAGGTTCGGTCAGGTAAATTATAATCATGAACATACATAAAAACGCGTTGTCTATGATTCTTTCATATACGCGGAAATATTACGCTAAATTAATTCTTGCTGTAATCTTCATGCTTGCTTCAGCCGGCTTGAACGTCCTGCCCCCTTACATGTTCAGAAACGTTGTTGATGACGTCCTGATCTCAAAAGATATTTTCATGCTGAATATTATCTGCGGTTCGTTGGTATTAATTTTCGGACTCAAGGCAATAACTACATATTATCAACGTTACTTGATGAGTCAGGCTGGCCAGAGCGTAGTTATGGATTTGCGAATCACTTTATACGATCACATTCAAAGAATGAGTCTCAGCAGGATTTACGCTTCTCGAGTCGGTGAATTGATGAGCAGGATAACCGGCGACGTTGAAACACTTCAAAATGTAGTCTCAAATACGTTTATAGATTTGCTGTTCAATTTATTTACGTTCTTGGGAATGTTCGCATTTATTATATATATCAACTGGAAATTAACATGCTTTATTATAATCGTCCTTCCGTTCGTTGCATTGCTTTTGTCTTATGCGTCAAAGAAACTGCGTATTGCAGGCCACAATGTCCAGGAAGAATTAGCTAACATAACTGCGACTGCTCAGGAGGCATTCTCGGCTATCAGGGTCGTAAGGTCATTCGCTACTGAAGATGAGGAGCTCGAAAGATTCACTGTTGCGAACTCAAAGAATTATAAGGCACTCTTGCAGGCTGTCTCTATTCAAGGGATATTAGCAGGAGTCATTGAAGTCTTCCTGATATTTGCGCTTGCTATAGTCTTCTGGTACGGAGGCAACGACGTTATAAACGGGACACTTACTCCCGGCGAGTTAATATCTTTCGTTGGTTATATTGCCTTCATGGTTCAGCCTATCAGGAGCATTATGAATCAAATGAGCAGCCTTCAACGCAGCATAGCTTCAGCAGAAAGAATATTTGATATATTACAGCTTCCATCAGAGGACACTGACACTAATCACGGAATCAAGCACAAAATTTCAGGCTCAGTAAAATTTGAACACGTATACTTTCACTATAATGAAGGTCAGGAAGTTCTCAGCGATATAAATTTAGAAGTCTCACCAGGTGAAAAGATTGCTATAGTCGGTCCCACAGGTTCAGGGAAATCTACTCTTGTTGATTTAATTCCCAGATTCTACGACCCTTCAGACGGTAAAATTATTATTGACGGCTATGATATTCGCGAACTTGCCCTAAAAGATTTACGCAGACAAATAGGAATCGTTCCCCAAGAGAGCATATTAATGAAAGGGACTCTTGCATTCAATATCGCTTACGGACTTAAAGACATTGACATGAATAAAATTATAGAAGCAAGCGAGATCGCAGACATTCGGGACTTCATAGAGAGCTTACCCGATAAATATAATGCTCAGACAGGAGAACGGGGAGTAACTCTCTCAGGAGGTCAAAGGCAGAGAATAGCAATTGCACGGGCAGTTATTCGAGACCCTAAAATATTAATCCTTGACGAAGCAACAAGCTCACTTGACTCAGCTGTAGAACATCAGGTTCAAGAAGCTATTAATCGCGCTATGAACGGCAGAACAGCTTTTATTATCGCTCATAGACTCTCAACAGTGAGGGAAGCTGACAGGATACTTGTACTCAAAGACGGCAGGTTCATTCAGTCCGGGACTCATGAAGAGTTATTGAAAAGCGGCGGACTTTATGCAGAGTTATATAATATGCAGTTCGGTGAATAAATAAAATGCTTCAGTCTTACATGAATCATGTCAGGGGCGAAAAATATAATTTCCTGATTGATATAATATTCACTCCGTTTGCATGGCTGAGCAGCTGTGTTATATCTCTCATGAACTTTTTTAGGGTTCACGGACTCTCAAAGACTCAGGAGCCTTCACTGCCCCTAATCAGCGTCGGAAATATCACTTACGGAGGCACTAACAAGACCCCTTTTGTAGAAATGCTTGCGAAATTTGCTCTTACTCAAGGAATCAAGACAGGCATAGTTACCAGAGGCTACACAGGCAAATCACAGAGCGTCAATATAATTCTCAACGGTAAGGGCAATAGAGACTTAACAGGAGACGAACCGTTATTATTATCCCGTGAACTCCCTGAAGTCCCCGTTGCAGTTGCCAGACACAGAATCGAAGGCGTTAATAAATTAAAGTCGTCAGGGTGCGAGCTAGTCATTGCTGATGATGCCTTTCAACACAGAGCTTTAGGCCGCGATGTCGATATAGTCCTGATTGATTCGATATGTCCGTTCGGCTCAGGGAAATTAATTCCTGCGGGGATAATGCGAGAGAAGATCAATGCAATCTCAAGAGCTGATATAGTCGTGCTTACTAAATCAGAGCAGGTCAGCGGTCAGGAACTCGAAAATTTGCGCGGACTGGTCAGCAGATATATATCACCTGAGAAAATTTTTACGTCAAGGCTTGAACATGACGGATGGCTCGGCACTAAACCTGAACAAGGCTCAAGGGTCTTTGCATTCTCGGCTATAGGCAGTCCTGAGAGTTTCAGGCGTTCGATTATAAATTCAGGCTTCGTTATAACAGGACAGAAACATTTTAGAGATCATCACAGATATACGATAAAAGATTTAGAGAGTCTGACCCAGCTTGCCAAGAAAAATAATTCGGACTATATGATATGCACCCAGAAGGATTTATTCAACATGCCCGATGACTATAAATTAAGCATTCCCCTCGTAATTCCCAGAGTCAAAGCGGTCGTCAACGAGTCAGAGAAATTCTACGAGACTTTAACACATGCCCTCAAGCCAAAGATTATAGTTGCCTCTAATGGATACGGTGAAGATTCAATAGGCGTTATGCTGGCCAAGAAGCTGCGTAAAAGATTTAGCGATTCAGAAATATGGGCTTTCCCTTTAGTCGGCAAGGGCGATGCTTATATCAAAGAAGGCTTTGAAGTAAAATCAGCTCCGTCCGTAACACCTTCAGGGGGAGTGCTTAAATACAGCTTGAAAGATTTACTCGGCGACATGAGAGCAGGCTTGTTGAATCATGTCCGCGCACAGTTAAGCGACTGGAAGAAAATAGCAAACGTAATCAGGACTCCTATTTGTGTAGGCGACGTGTATTTATTGCTGCATACCCTGTGGGGTTCAGGTGCAAGGCCGTTATTCGCAGCGACTGCAAAGACTGTGTATCTTAGCGGACATTGGAGGCTCGAACGCGCTTTAATTAACAAGTTCACCCTCAGGACATGGACTCGGGACTCAAAGAGTGCTGAACAGTTAGGAAATAAAGCAGTATATTCGGGCAGTCCCATAATGGATTTATTATATGAAGATGATAATTATGATGCTCAAAATATTTATAATCCTGAGTCAGGCAATGTGATTTTGCTCTTGCCGGGAAGCAGGTTAAGGGCATGTAAGGATGTAAAATTGCTGCTTGATGCTGTAGAAATTCTGAACTCTCACGGCGAAGATAATTTCAGAATGGTCTTAGCTCCGACTCTGCCGGTTAATGAGTTCATTCAAAGCTGCGAGTCTTATAACTGGCACGTAAATAATGACTCTCTCACGAAAAATAATATCAAGATAGAATTAACTTCAAGAGCTATAGCAGGTTCGACTCAAGGCGTTAAAATCTTGCTTGGACTCGGAGGCACAGCCAATCAATTATGCGCAGGTCTTGGGATTCCTGTTATCTCGATTGATGAGAAGGGCAAGCGTGTTCAGAAAAAATTATTAGGCGATTCAGAAATTCTCACAGAGAAGAGTCCCGACTCACTTGCAGAATGTGTGTTAAGAGTCCTGCACGACAAAGAGCTTTATGCTTTCATGAGTCAATCAGGACGTGAACGCATGGGAAGACCTGGAGCTCTTGACAATATAGTAAACTATGCAGGTGAAGTAATGGGCTGGGACATTCGTGAACGAGTGTATAAAAAATTATTATCAGTATCAGGAGGAAATAAATAAATGCAGGTCAAGACGAGAAATAAACATATCCTGCTTCAGGCTGCAATAATCTTTGCTGTTCTATTCGGAGTATTCATAGTTATTAACTCTATAGCGACCTACGTAAGATTCTATGATATGTCACTTAATACTATCAAGACTGACAGCGACGAGACAAAGAGACATGCGCGAGACATGTTTCTTGAATATGCTTCGTTACCGTGGCTGCTCGATTACTGGCAGGAAAATTATAAAACTCTTGATGTATCACGTGACTCTATTGACTTGGCCAAATATGCGAAACTCCCGAAAGACTTACTGCTCAACAGCAAGAGAATTACTCCTGAACAGGCAGAATCATTTTCACCGGAGCTGCAGAACTTGTTCGCTGAAATGTGTTACAGGGAGATTGCAGCAAATTTAGATGAATTATGCAAAGTACAAAATCTTCACAGTTTGTATTTAGTAGAGATCCTAGAGAATAAAGACGCTTTTGTATTTTACTATAAAGGCATCGACGAGGCAGTCTTAGGGGATATATTTCCATTTGACATTACGAAGCACTCTGTAATTCAAGAAATGTATTCGACCGGCAGAGACCCTGAAAATTTTGAGATAATTCAAGTAAAAGATTACGATGTAACTCACAAGACTGAGGAATTATTTTATAACTATTCGCTGCTTGAACACAGAGATAATGATTTATGTCATTTAACAGTTTCTTTTCTCGGCACCGAAATAAAAGAATTTACAATTAGAGAAGTCATGAAACTGGCAGGAATAAATATATTATGCTTTGTATCATTAGGCGTAATATTGCTGCTTGCTATTAATTCATTAATTCTGAAGCCTTTATTAAAGATTCAGAAAGACGTTAAGAATTACACTGACACCAAAGACACTCCTGTTATAGTCAACGGACTTGAAGAGATTAAATCAGAAAATGAGATCGGCAGGCTTGCTGATAATATTTCGACTCTTGCAGTAGAGCTTGACCACTATACTACAGAGACGGGCAGACTTTCAGCTGAGAAGGCAAGAATAGATTCAGAACTCTCACTTGCTGCGATAATTCAAGAAGGAGTGCTTCCAAAAGATTTCCCTGATATGAAAGAATTCAAGCTCTTTGCTACGCTTGATCCTGCGAAAGAAGTCGGCGGTGATTTATACGATTTCTTCATGATTGATGATGATCACATTGCGTTAATCATCGGTGATGTATCGGGCAAGGGAATTTCGGCAGCACTATTCATGATGAAAGTAAAGACTATCTTGAAAGAGACGGCTCTCTCAAACCGCGCGCTCTCACTGAATGAAATAGTTACGAAGGCAAATAAATTATTATGCGACGGCAACGAAGCTATGATGTTCGTAACTATCTGGTTCGGAATTATGACGATCTCAACGGGCGAACTTGTTTCAATCAATGCAGGACATGAATACCCTGTAATAAGATCAGGGGGCGGACTCTTTGAGATCAAGAAAACACGTCATGCAGGGCCGTTAGCTGTGAAGTCAAAAGCTGTATTTACTGTAGAGAAAATAATCTTGAAGCCCGGAGATACTTTCTTTATTTACACTGACGGACTAGCCGAAGCAAATAATGAGAATCAAGAACAGTTTGGACTTGATAGAATAGTTAATTCTCTTAACGAGAAGCCTGACAATGACCCTGAAGAGCTGACAGAGTCTATGCTGCAGAAAATGAGCGCATTTGTCGGGGGAGCTCCTCAATTTGATGACACTACGATATTGTGCGTTAAGTATTTTGGGAAATAATAACAATGCAGGCCGGGCGATAATTTACCTGACCTGCTTTTAATTTTTTATCTTGCATAAAGCCGTCTGCATAAAACAGACTCAAACTTGAGTGTCAGCTTCTTCTTTTAAGCCTACTATTCTCATTGCCTGTTCTCTGGGCATACCTTCGGACAAAAGATTTTGAAAGATTGACTGCTTCATTCGTTCTTCTCCTATTGTGATACCCTGAGTGATGCCTTGACTGATGCCTTGACTGATGCCTTGAGTGATGCCTTGAGCAATGCCTTGAGCAATGCCTTGACTAATTCCCTGCTCTATACCTTTATTAAGACCTCGCGTCATGGCTTTAGCTTCAGCCTCTTCTAAGTAGTCGTCTAAAAAACTCTTCATCGTAAATTTTCTCCTTTCATGAGAATCTGCTAAATTATTTACTGCCCTTGTAAAACGCTCATCTCCTGTCAATGCTCCCATCAGCTTTAATAACGCATCAGGGTGAGTAATTCTTTCATCAGAAGGTATAAATCGTTCTCCCAGCCTCTCACTTTTTAACTGACGAACTACGAACTTGAAATCACTCTTGAATAAGTCTATCTGCTCATCAGTAAGCCAAGCAAGCTCAAGGACATTCACACGGCAGTCATTAAGAAATATTTTCATGCTGTCAGGAACTTTCAGGAGTTCAAATAGTGTCCTGGACTTCGGCCAGCGTTCAGAAGTTCCGAAATACACAACAATAGTGAATACAGGATTAAATTTTCTGTCCTTCTGAGTCAACTGATAACGATAATCAGCACCTTCATAACCGAATATTCGCAGCGGCATTGTCCGGTCTATTACGCTCTGATTTTCAAGACCTATTAACGAAATAACTGTATTATTTTTTACCCAGAGCTTCGTTACGTCCCGCTCCTGTTCATGAATCTTATCAGCAGATTTGTACACTGTACGGGTTTGAGCGTCTTGCAAATCTTCAGGCCGTTCAATGCGCAAATCGTCCGCTCCGTTTATTGCGAAATACACATTCACAATGTCAGAAAATACATCGTTATAGCTTTCAAGATATTTTTCTGTCATGTCCTTTGCTCCCAAAATATCACCTCACAGAATATTGACTCCTAACTCCGCTAATATCTTTCCCAATGCACACACTGGAAGCCCTACAACGTTAAAATAATCCCCGCTAAGACCCTCAACTAACAAAGCTCCTTTCCCCTGAACTGCATACGCTCCGGCTTTGTCGTCGCATTCACCGGAAGCAATATAATTCTTGATTTGCGAGTCACCAAGCTGCCTGAATTTGACTCTTGTGTGTTCAACGTGAGAAATAATTTTTGTATCACTGCAAACTGTGAGGCCCGTTAATACTTCGTGTTCGCGTCCCTGAAGAGTCCTTAACATATTGAAAGCGTCCTCCCTGTCTGAAGGCTTGCCGAGTATCAACCCGTCAATCACAACTATAGTATCAGCAGCAATTATTATAGAGTCATGAAACTTTTGCGAACCTGCCATAGCTTTAATCCGTGATAATCTCCTGCATAAGTCTTCTGGTCTCTCGTTGTCGAGCCTTGACTCGTCAACTTCAGGCTTGTAAATCTCGAACTCAAGGCCAAGCCCCCGAAGCAATTCACGCCTGCGGGGACTCCCTGATGCTAAAATAATTTTTCGTGTCATCATGATAAAAATATAGCTGTCGAACCTACTAGCAAGCAATAAATTCCGAAATAACCCCACTTGCCTGCAAGAACTAATTTACGCATTAGACTCAAAGCTGCAAGACCCAGAACAAACGCTGCAATTAACGCAAAGATACAGCCTTCTGGTAAGAATATAGACTCTCCGGACTTGAATAATTTCAAAGCCTCAAGCAATGACGCTCCCAGCACTGCAGGTACTGAGATCAAGAACGAGAATCTGAATGCCTCGCTGACTCCAAGTCCCATTAGTAAGCCTGCCATGATCGTCATTCCTGAACGTGAGACTCCCGGCAGAACTGCAATACCCTGAGCAATTCCTACACACACAGCAATTTTCATGAAAGAAGAATTTATGCGCCGACGTGATATTAACGGAACGATTATCATGATCAGAGCAGTGAAGATTAAGCCGACTCCGACATAAAATATATTGCTCGAGATAACATCTACAGCTTTTCTCAACGGCAGACCTATTACCCCTGTCAAGAACGTTGCAATTAATATCGCCCATCCATAGGGCCAGCCGGGACGCTTCCTGATTCTGAACGAGAACCAGCCCCCGAACCAGTCAGATAAAATTTTTATTATGTCCCTCCAGAAAAATATTAATATCACGAGAACTGTAGCGCAGTGTAATAACAAGTCAAAGGCTACAAGATTGTTATCTGCGAGTCCGAAAAAGTTTTGCAGCAACGCTAAATGCCCCGAACTGCTGACCGGTAAGAACTCGCACAAACCCTGAACGACTCCTAATATAATAGTTTGCAGCATAATTTATTCACTCCCATTTTTAAATCAGAAAAAGTCTTTCTCGAATAATGAAGTGTCATCGTAGAAACCTGAATGCTTGAGCGATACAACAGGCATTACTACAGCAAATGATGAGTTGCGCTTTCGTAATACATCTCTGACTCTGGTCTTGATTAATTTCTTGAGTGAGTCAACGTTAATTTTCTTTCCTGATGACTCTTTGACTGCCTGCTCTGCTGAAGCGTATAACTCGTTGAATATGTTCTTGGTGTCATCTGAGATAAACACTCCATGAGTCTCTATTGCAACCGGTGCTAATAGATTGCCCCTGTCATCGACTGCTGCCGATACAACAAGGACTCCGTCCTCTGCAATTTCTCTGCGTTCCTTCAAGACTTCACTCTTAATGCTTCCTGCTGCGTTGCCGTCAACTATCACTGCTCCTGATTGAACATGACCGTGTTTTTTCGGGGGAGCGTTCTTGGTGAATGTCAATATATCGCCGTTGATCATTAAGAATATATTACGCTGAGGTATTCCGACTTCTTGAGCAAGCTGTGAATGTCTGACTAAATGCTTATATTCTCCGTGAATAGGCACAAAGTATTGAGGCTTTACTATATTAAGCATAATCTTTAACTCTTCGGCCGAAGCATGTCCCGAAACGTGAGTCTGTCTCTCTTTCTCGTAGACGACTTCGCACCCTTGAGCAAAGAGTCTATTAATCGTGTTGTTAATTAATTTCTCGTTGCCCGGTATCACTGAAGCTAATAAAAAGACTACATCATGTTCGCCAAGTGTTATGGATTTATTCTCGCCGCGACTCATCGTTACAAGTCCTGAAAACGGCTCTCCCTGTGAACCTGTTGTTACTATGACAAGCTGATTATCTGAATATTTCCAGCTCTCTTCAATTGAAATAATAGATTTCCTGTCAATCTTCAAGTAACCGAGTTCCATAGCGAGTTCTGCATTGCGAATCATACTTCGGCCAAGAAATGCTATTCTCCTGTTGAATCTTGCTGATACGTCTGCTACCTGCTGAATCCTGTGAACGTTGCTTGCAAATGAAGATATTATGATTCTCTTGTTCCTGAATGCCCTGAATAGCTGCTCAAGAGTCGCTGCAATAGTTTTTTCACTGGGAGTAAATCCTTTGCGTTCTGCGTTAGTCGAGTCCGAACAGAATAATAATACTCCCTTCTCTCCTTCTTCAGCGAATGCCCCGTAATCCGTAACCCGTCCATCAACAGGAGTCGAGTCAAGTTTGAAGTCCCCTGAGTGAATTACCCGCCCTAAAGGTGTATCGATTGAGAGTGCTACTCCGTCCGGTATAGAGTGGGCTACTGCAATGAATCTTATTGTGAATGAGCCTATCTTGATAACATCGCCTGCTCTGACTTCATAAGTCTCTGGTCTGAAGCCCGGCAAGTCGTCCTGTAATTTGTTCTTGATGAGTCCAAGTGTTAATTGAGTCCCGTATAAAGGCACATTGAGTCTGGGCAGCACATAGGGTAAGCCTCCGACGTGGTCTTCATGTCCGTGAGTGATGATTATTGCGAGAATTTTATCCCTGTTAGCTTCGAGATACGATATATCAGGGACAATATAATCAATGCCGGGAAGTTCGCTGTCAGGGAATTTGAGTCCGCTGTCTATAACTATGATCTCGTTATTATATTCAAGGATGTACATATTTTTGCCGATTTCACCGAGTCCGCCCAGTGGTATGAAGCTAAGTTTCTCGTGATCTGAATTCCCGTTAGATTTCCTGTGAGAACCTGAATATTTATGCGTCAAGTAAAAATTCCTCCTGTTCTGTAAAAAAAATATATATGTATAAACCCGTCAGCTTGAACGAGTAAAAAAATTCATGTGCTAATATATTTCGCGTTAATTATATTATAGGTTTAAAGGCAGGTTGATAATCAATGAAAAAGTTTTTAGCTTTATCTTTACTCTTAGTGTTCGTGTTATCATCACCAGTTATGGCAGCTTATCAGAGTCCGGCAGACATTATTAATGACTCTCTCTCAATGCTTCACGAGGCAGGGAAATTAGGCGATGCAAAGGACATGGCCAAGACCCTCAAGACTTCTTACGCAATAGCATTAGTTCCTTCTATGTTGAAGGCAGGCTTTGTCTTCGGAGGCGAATACGGCGAGGGGTTAATTCTCCAGCGCAAGAACGGCAAATGGTACGGACCAAGTTTCTATAACATCAGCGGAGGTTCATTCGGCTTTCAATTGGGAATGCAGCAAGTTTCGCTCTTAATGGCAGTCATTAACAAGAAGGGAGTCGATGCGTTCCTTCACAGCAGGACTAAACTCGGCGGCGATGTCGGAATTGCTGTAGGTCCTGTAGGACGCCGGGCAGAGGCAGCTACTGACGCAAGGGCAAGGGCTTCGATATACAGCTACTCAATCTCAAAAGGGTTATTCGCAGGTGTATCACTCGAGGGCAGCGTAATAAGTATCAGTGTCAAACGCAACAAAGAATACTGGGGCAAGAAGATTGCGGCGGTCGATGCTTTGAATATTCCTGCGACAGATAAAAGAATTCAGCCGTTGATAAAAGCTCTTGACGAATTAATTAGCATGGCAAAATAACGGTTAAAACAATCTTTCAGCCTGTTCACTCTGAGTCTTTTTTCCCGGTGTGAAAACTTTTATGCTTACAGAAACACTCCGTCCCTTGTCATCGGCAGCACTTATAGTGTGAGTCCCGTCCGGTACATCATGAAAGAAAGTATTATCCGGTAGTGATGTACCTGAATATTTCCCGTCAATGTACCAGAATATATTACCCTCTGCACCTTCTGCTTTCATTGGGATTCTGCGTTCAGTGTCCAAAGGTGCAAGAAAGTACGAAGCTCCGGATATAGGCGAAATAATTTTCAAGTTAGTGCTTATCTTCTTTACGTTCTCAGTTCGTTTAACGTTGAACTCAGCAGGCAGACTCACTATGCTTTGACCGGCTTTAATCGTATGCATATCACACGGCAGAGTCTTAGTTACGCCTTCTATAAAGTACTCATATTTTTTCACAGGACATAACGCAGTCGGAGGCTTTCCGGATAACGCGCAGACTTCACGAACTCCCAAGCCTTCAGGTTTGTCATACCAGCCCGATTTAGGAGATACAACGCGCAGAATTTTCACTGCAACAGGAGCAGAAGCCCTCGCCCCTACAAGTCCAGGCCATGATGTCCCGTCAGGATTGCCTGCCCACACTACAACTGTGTAATCAGGAGTCCACGCTGCTGCCCATGCGTCTCTGAGTCCGTATGAAGTCCCCGTTTTGAGAGCTAATCTCCATTGACGGCCGAGAGTCCCCCTTGCAAATAATGATAGTTCGCCCCTGTGAATTAATATATCGCTTACGAGCCAGCACCCTGACTCGCTTGCTATTCGTTCTGAAGTCTGAACTTGTTCGCTTAAAGTCTTTAATTGTCTATGAATCCCAAGTGAAGCAATCGTTGTGAATGCCTCGAGTTCCTCAAGCAAAGTAACATCACAGCCGCCTAGAATTAACGAGTCGCCGTAATATTTAGCATTTTGTGAGAGATGAGCAAGACCTGCCGAACGCATTAACGCTAATATTCTGTCAGCTCCAGTAGAACGCAAGACTCGAACTGCCGGAGCATTAAGAGACTCAGAAAGTGCCGAACGTGCCGTAACTGCTCCCCTGTATTGAAGATCGAAATTTCTCGGTGCCCTTCCTGAAAACGCTGTAGAAGTATCAGCAAGCAATGTAGATGGCGTTAAATCTCCCTCGTCAATAGCTGCAAGATAAGCAAAGGGCTTCAGAGTCGATCCAGGAGAACGTGGCGAACGTCCGCAGTCTACCCACGAAGCCGGATCTGATTTATAGCTAAATCTCGCATTGCCTACCCACGCAGTTAATGAAGCTGTCTTGTTGTCGACTATACCCGCTGAAAGAGTTATACCGCTTGGGAAATCACTTAATGACTCTCGTAAAATTGACTCAAGTTTTGTCTGAGTCTCAAGATTTAGAGTCGTGTCGAATCTTCGCGAGTTATTATGACTCTGAGATAACACAAGCTCCGAAAAGTGCCATGCTCTTGCAGGAAGTTCAAATTTTCGTCTGGGTAACTCCTCAAGCATCGCCCTTCTTGCCTCGTCGTGGGTAAAGACTTTCTTGCGTTCCATGAGCCTTATTATCTCGTTGCGCCGTCTTCTTGCTGCTTCTGGCTTAGTGTCAGGTCTGTAGAGCGTCGGCCCCTTCAACATGCCTATTAACAAACATGCTTCACCGGGTGAAATCTGCGATGCTGTCTTCCCGAAATATATTAACGAAGCTGCCTGGACTCCCCTAATATTTCCGCCGAATGGAGCGAGATTTAAATAGCACTCTAAGATTTTATGCTTCGTGAGTTCAAGTTCTATTTTTAACGCCATTATGAACTCTCGAATCTTTGTCGCCGGAGTCCGTTTTCTGCCTTCCTGTTCAGATATTGCGAGCCTGATAACCTGAGTCGTTATCGTTGAAGCTCCTGACACTACACGACCCCTGAATAAATCCTGAGCCGCTGCCCTGAGTAGTGCAAGAGCATCAATTCCGACATGCCGAAAGAATCTTCCGTCCTCTGCGTTCACTGCTACTAACGGAAGCCATTTACCCATTTGATTTAACGGAATAGGAATCTGCCACTCTGAATTAGGAGAGAGCCTCACATGAAATAATTTACCGTTCGAGTCATAGAGAGCCGGTGAACCGAATATAGTAACGACTCTGTCAGGGTTAATGTTTATGTTCAGCCAGAGCCACGCAAATATAATTACAGGAATCAGAAGCAGCCAATAAAGTTTTCGCATGTATTATTTACTGTTCAGAGCGATTATATCAAGTGTGTAGCCTGCAATGTTGTTGCTGTGGTCGCCGATTCGTTCAAGATTGCTCAAGAGTGTAATGAAGTTTACGCCTTTCTCCGGGTCGCATTCACCGCGGTTAAGCCTGTCAATGTGTTTCTTTCTGTAAGTGCGCTCCTGAGTGTCTATTTTCTTTTCGAGATCACGAATTACCTGCCACGCAAGATTTGAGTTCTCATGTTCAAGCGATGACAACGAGATCTCTATTGCAGCGTGAGTCGTGTCGTACATGTCCTTGAATTCGTTAACAGCTTCATCTGATAAATAATTATTCATGACATCGCAGCGTTCGATTAAGTTTTCAGCCCTGTCGCCGATTCTTTCGAGGTCTAACGAAGCATTGACGTAACAGCCCAGAACGGTCGAAACTTCATCGGAGACTCCCTTTTGCCATATTTCAGAAGAGTATGCGGAAATTGCGCGGGTTAATTTGTTGACGCTGTCCTCAAGTGAGTCAAATTTCTTGCGTCTCTCCTCGACTTTTGCAGCATCGAAATCAAAGAACGTCTCGCGGATTAAGTCAAACATGTCATCTATAACTCGTCCCATGTGCAGCAGCTCATCTTTGACGGCCTCAACTGCGCTTGCTGTCGAGATATTAATCAGCGTGGGATCAAGATACATAACATCTTCGGGCTTATCTTCAGGATTCAACGGGATAATTGTAGAAATTAATTTTGCTAAGAGCGGTACGAACGGGAAAAATATTACAGTGTTCAATACGTTAAATATAGTGTGAGCATTTGCAATCTGTCTGCCGATGTCAGGAGAACTCCATAAAACTATTTCGCGGTAAACGGGGAATGCCAGCAAGAATATTATCGTTCCAAGAGTGTTAAATAACACGTGAGCCGCCGCAGCTTGTTTCGCAGGACGTGATGCCCTCATTGCAACGACTATAGCTGTTAATGTCGTGCCTATATTATCTCCTAGTATTATTGGTATTGCAGCGTCAAGACCTATTAAGCCCTGAGAAGCTACTGCCATCGTTAAGCCTATTGTCGCAGCACTTGACTGAATCAATATAGTTAATATCATTCCGGCCAAGACTCCTGTTATGGGATTCTGACTGAGCATTAACAATAAATCTTTATGTTGTGAGATTAAGTGAGTCGCTCCTCCCATTGTCTTCATGCCCATGAAGAGAAGCCCGAGTCCTACAATACCGCTTGCAAAGTATGAGAGCTGCTTTGTCTTCCCGAACATTGAGAGTGCAACACCCAGAGCAATTAACGGCAGAGCAAATGCTTCAATCTTGAATGCTATAATCTGAGCTGTGATAGTCGTCCCTATGTTAGCTCCCATGATGATCCCGATTGCCTGATTAAGAGTAAGCAGACCCGTATTAACAAAACTTACTGTCATAACAGTTGTACCTGTGCTTGATTGAATTAACACAGTAACGAGAATACCAACAAAGATGCCTCTTAACGGAGTCTTTGTCAGAGTCCCTATGAGCTGCCTCATCTTGTCGCCTGCTATGAACTGGAGGGCTTCACTCATTAATTTAATGCCGTAAAGGAATAGAGCAACTCCGCCTGCAATGTTAAAGAATGAATTAATATCCAAGAGAAAATTTCTCCTTTCTGTTAAATAAATTTTGAAGCTAAATTTTTTCTTGTGTAGAGTATAGCAGATTCATAATTTCTTGACTTTTTGAGAGTAGTATTTACTTATTATTTCATATTAAACTCTACAAGTCTTCACGAAGCATTTAATTACTAATACAATTACTAATACAATTACTAATACAGAAACTCTTTATTAACTCATTCACAACAAAGACTCACACGCGAAAAATTTTTATTAAGTGTGCGCACTCACTCGGACAAGGCGCGCGATTTTGTGATATTATTGCGCGTAAAAATTACTCGAAAGGTTTTAACACATTAATATACTATCATGAACACGAACCAAAATATCAAATCAGAACTGGAAGAACTGCACGACCTCATTACACCGCTGCAGGACAGCCTTTGACCTGCCCTCACTCGAAGCACGCTCACAGGAATTAACCCGCACAACTTCAAGCCCCGATTTCTGGACTCAAGACGGACACGAAGAGACTCTCAGACAATTAGCAGAAGTCAATTCAAGACTCGAAAGCTGGAAGCATATTAAATCAGAATACGAAGATTTATTGACTCTCGAAGAAATTTTGAATGACTCAGAATCAGAAGACTCAGAGCTTGAATCAGAATTCAATCACAGAGCCAATGAATTACGCAAAGAAATCGAACACACGAGTCTATTATTACTGCTCAATGAACCGTATGACTCATCGAATGCTATATTAATGATTCATGCAGGCTCAGGAGGGCTTGACTCTCAGGACTGGGCGGGAATGTTATTAAGAATGTATCTGCGTTACTGCGAGCGCGAGGGCTTCAAGACTAACATAATCGAAGCTATGACAGACGAGGGCGAAGGCATCAAGAGCGCAACTGTTCTCGTTGAAGGCTTGAACTCTTACGGATTCTTAAAGGCTGAAAGGGGAGTTCACAGGCTCGTGAGAATTTCACCGTTTGACTCAAATCACAGACGACATACAAGTTTCGCAAGCGTGTTAGTCTCTCCGGAATTCGCAGACTCTGACAGCTTAGATATAGAAATTAAATCCGAAGACTTGAAAGTCGATACCTTCAGGGCATCAGGAGCAGGAGGACAGTACGTCAACAGGACTGACTCAGCTGTAAGAATTACTCATATACCGACCGGAATAGTCGTAACGTGCCAGAACGAAAGATCACAGCACATGAACAGGCAGGTAGCTATGCACGTATTGAAGAGCAGACTCTATGAATTAGCTTTACAGGAACGCCAGAACGAATTAGCTTCAGTTATAGGCGACAAGAAAGAGTCAACATGGGGCAGCCAGATTCGCAGCTACGTATTACACCCCTATACGCTCGTGAAAGATCACCGAACTAACTACGAGAAGGGAAATATTCAGGCAGTCTTGGACGGAGATATAAATGATTTTATTATGGAATATTTGAGGCAGCGTGCAAAAAATGAAAGCATATAAAAAATTTATCATAGCGTTAATATTTATTCTTGCTGTTAATAGTCCTTCATACTCAGAGAAGTTTGTACCCATGCAGCCGATTATCAAAGCAAGTAAGCTCAAGGCAGGCTCAACGGGATATATTCTAACGGTCTTAAAGGGAACGAAGCCGACTCGACTCCCTATAAAAATAATCAGCGTAGTACCTCAAAGACCTGGCCGAAATGTAACCAGCGAGATATTAATAAAATTTACAGGGGGTCATCAGTTATCTAAAGGCATGAGCGGTTCTCCTGTGTATATTAATGGGAAATTAGCAGGTGCAGTCAGAAGCGGCTGGGACTTGAGCGATCATTCTTTAGCTATGATTACTCCGATTGAGTCAATGTGCGCAATATTTGATTATGAATCTGAATCAAAACATGACCCGCGCAAAAATTTTCTAGCAGGTGATTTAATTCTAACGGGAATAAACAAGACTCCGGCACTGCAAAGACTTGCTGACTCTCTGGGACTTGGCCTTGTTCAGGGCGTTTCTATGAGTTCAGGGGGGCTGAATATATCACGAGAGACACTCAAGCCCGGCGATGCTGTATCGGCTCTTCTTGTCTGGGGAGACTTTGAGCTCTCTGCTTCAGGCACAGTAACGGCGACTTCACACGACGGCAGATTTATAGCGTTCGGTCATTCATTCATGAAGAGGGGAGCTGTGAATTTTCCTGCGGCAAAAACTTTTGTTCATGACACGGTCGGCAGCGTTTCGTTTCCATTCAAGCTGACGAGTCCCATTGCAATCAACGGCACTATAACTCAGGATCGAGAGTCAGGAATCGGCGGCATGTTCGGCTATTATGCTCCGAGTATAGCAGGAAGATTTATCTTCAAAGATTTAGACTCTAATACTACTCAAAATTTTAATTTCAGAGTCATAGCTGATGAGTTCTTCACTCAGACTTTACTCGAGGGCATTTTCACAGGCTTAGCAGAAGAAGCATGGGATCGCAAGGGGCAGGGAACTATGCAGATTACCACGCACATTGACGGCCGGAATATTCCCTATGGATGGTCGCGGAAAGATATTTTCTACGAGTCAGAGAATATCATTGCAAAGGCATTCACCCAGACTATAGAAATTATCAATGCGTTATTGACTCAGCCGTTTAATGACGTTATGCCGATGGGATTCACTGTAACTGTTGAAGCGAGTCAGAAGCCTAGAGTCCTGGTGATTCAAGATGTCAAAGTCCCTGAGAGTGCCTCGCCCGGTGAAGAGATTGAAGTTATCGTGAAATTGCAGGGCTGGAGATCAGAGCCTATAACGCGCAAATTTTCAATGAAGATTCCTGAAGACGCTTCCGGAGTCTGTGAAGTCATAGTAAGAGGAGGCAGCGTTCAGCCTATGGGTCAAACTTCAATTGAAGAGGGCTGGAAGTCAATTAATAATCTCTCAAGAATGCTGACGGAGATTAAAGCACTCGACGCAAACAATGAGCTTATAATAGAACTTAATACTGACAAATTAGCGGACGCACTTAAAGCAGCTCTGAATAATGATAATAATAATTTATTGACTCAGGAGCAGGAAGAATATTTAAGCGAGACTAAATCAAGACGCATTCAAGAGGGCAGCTTGAAAATATTTAGTTCCGAGTACTTCATTGACGGAATGCAGAAGCGCGTTATTAATCTGGAGTAAATATCATGAACGACAAAGCATTATTTATCACACTTGAAGGCATTGACGGAAGTGGCAAAAGCACTCAGGTAAAGAATATAGCTCAGTGGCTCGAGAACTTCACAGGACGCAGGACTCTCTGCACGTTTGAACCTGGAGGCTGGGACGGCGGCAGGACTCTTCGTGAATTCATTCTTGGCAGCAAAGATTATAACGCCCTCTCAGAGTTATTATTATTCTTAGCTGATAGATCAGAACATGCTGCAAAAGTTATAATCCCTGCGTTAAATTCCGGTAATAATATTATCTGCGAACGATATAACGACTCAACCCTTGCATATCAATCCGGAGGACATAAGCTGAATATTGAACATGTGAAGAGCATTATACGAGCCTGCAATTTCCCGGAACCTGACATAAAGATTCTGCTTGATATAACTCCTGAACTAGCACTCGAGCGCATTAACTCACGAAAGAATATTAATGACAAATTCGAATCAGAAGGACTTGCTTTGATAAAACATGCAGCAAATTTTTATAGAGAGTCATGCGAAAATTTTATAGTCATAAACTGTGATAAACTTTCAGAACATGAAGTATTCAATCAAATTATTTCACGACTGGAGGCCGAGATAAAGCAATGCCGATCCAGATAAAACGCGGTGGAGGAGAACCTGCAGCCTCTTCACAGCCAAGAGTCGAATACGGGGGCAGTTCAGGACATCACACAGCTCCGGCGAATTCTATAGCGTCATCGGGATTTTCTTTTGAGTCAGCAATGGAAGCAGCAGAACTCGAAGACTTACTAGATCAGCTCTATGAATTATCGGATAGATTATCAGTTTTTCCCGGAGGCAGGTTAATCGAAGAATATAGAAACGTCCTGAATGAATTATTAAAGCGCGCTGTTAAAGGCATGAGAATTAAACGCGATATGAGATGGCGTAAAACTGACCGCAAAATGTACGTAACTATTGAACGTGCAGAGAAAGCTATGGACGAGTTAGAAGAAGCATTTATTTACGAAGGCAATCGCACTAAGGCACTTGCACTCATGGAGGAAATAAAAGGTTGTCTGATCTCGCTCTTAATGTAACGTGGCAGGAAATCCTGCGCGAGACTAAATCAGGAGACGTTCCTCACTGCCGGGCAATTGCTGCACCCCTGAAATATCACGATGAGATAATCGAGTCTCTTGCAGCCTTGATACTGGGAAGCTACAGGCCAAATCACCCGGATTTATTAATTACGGGAGATATTAACAAAGCTCCTTCGATAGATTTATGCAGAAATTTAATCAACGATATAGCAGTTAAGCCTTTAGAGTCAAATAAAAGATTAGGTGTAATCATGAACTCTGATAAGTTACTGCCGTCCGCCGCAAATAGTTTACTCAAGCTGGCCGAAGAACCTCCCGAACATGCATGTTTGTTGTTCTTGATGGAAGACTCTAGACTCTTCCTGCCGACGTTGAGAAGCCGCTCAAGATTTAACGCTTTAATTTTCCGTGAAGATAATAACGACTCTAAGCCCATGCCTCAGAATGCCTTTGACTGGGTAGAATGGCTCGCAGGGACACGCAAGACTTCAGCTGATATAGACTCGATCATTAACGATTTAACATCATGGGAGAACTATGCGCTTTCGACACAAGATTTTATTCTTGCAGAACGAATCGAGAAATTAAGGCTCATTGCAGAACGAAAGAATTTATCACTGCCTCAGCTCTGCGATATTATTATACTGACACTAAGAGAGGAAAATATTTACTGTGAAAACTTACTTGACGATTTTCGGTAAGCCGCGCTACTTAGGCTTTACGAATATAAATGATAATAGACTCGTGAATGAACTTGAGAATCATCACACAAAATGGCTCGTGCTAAAAACTTTCAGGGGCTATGAAATGGGACTGCCGGGGGGACTCGTTACTCCTGAGCAGGCAGAGCAGTATCACTCTGAGAAAATTACATTTGAAGACTCGACTGAGACTATAGTTCAGGACGTTGAATTTATCAGGGAAGCTGACTGTGAGGACATAATAAATTATCATGAATGCAGAAATCTTGAACGCGATGCACTGCACAAAGCACGGGAATTATTAGCATCTCACAGCGAAATAAATATTAAGCTCGTTGATGTTGAATACATGTTAGACCGCAAAAAAGTATTTTTTTATTTTACTGCTGAACAAAGAATAGACTTCAGGGCTTACGTTAAAGACTTGGCTCACGAGTTCAAGACCCGAATCGAAATGCGGCAGATAGGCATACGCGACGAAGCAAGAATAGTTAAGGGCATTGCCTCATGCGGAAGGCCTTGCTGCTGCGGTTACTGGCTCAGGGGCTTTTTACCCATAAGCATTAAGATTGTCAAAGAGCAGCGTTCTGAATTAAATCCTACTAAGATTTCAGGTTTATGCGGCAGATTAATGTGCTGTATGTCCTACGAGAAAGAATTATATTCGGAATTATGGGCGAAATTACCAGGACCGGGAGCTAAGATACGCACTGAACAGGGAGTCTATATACTTGAGAGCTTAGACTTGGGACGCGAGCAGGTTAATATCAGATTTCCCACAGGGAGACTTGTTCCTGTATTAATATCAGAATTTCCTGACTTCAAAGAGTCAGTCCTCAAGGGCGAAGAATGGGGAGTCGACAAAGAATTTGCGGAGAAGCAGAGAGCTGCTAAAGAACGAATCGAACGCATAGAGAAGGCAAAACGTGAAATGAGGGAACGTTCAGCAGTCAGAATCAACGCAAGAAGCCTTAGACCTTCCGTAACCCGTGAAGCTCCTGCAGGTGCAAAGACTGAATCACAGCGTCAATCTAAACGCAGAGCCCATAATAATAAGAGTCAAACTCAGAGTCAGAGTCAGAATCAGAGTCAGAATCAAAATCAAAATAAACGGCGAAGACATAGAGCAAAGAACGCTGA
The DNA here is from genome assembly GCA_017439345.1 of Synergistaceae bacterium. Lineage (GTDB taxonomy): Bacteria > Synergistota > Synergistia > Synergistales > Aminobacteriaceae > JAFUXM01. The sequence goes on along the minus strand of JAFSJJ010000016.1, from coordinate 125,248 downwards.
TAAATCATAATCATAATGCCTGCCCACATCATACAGGGCAGGTTTTATTTATCTCCGTTACACATTGAGTTTCAGCCTTTGTAACGTTGCAAATTCTCTAACATGTGCTTTATTATTCATTCACACACAAAATATTAATAATTAAATATTAAATCAGGAGGCAATTATCATGGACGTTACTGTTATGCAGGCAAAAGAAAGGCTCTACGAACTATTAGGTATGCTCGAGGACGGCGAGGAGAATCAAATCGTCATCACCCGCAAAGGCAAACCCGTAGCCAAGATTATGGACTATTACAGGGATCCTAAACCGGCACAAAGAATAGGAATAGCTAAAGGCAAATTCACTGTTCCTGATGATTTCGATGCTGACAACGAAGAAATTGCTAAAATGTTCGGGGTGATTTAATCATGAATATACTTCTTGATACTCATATTCTTTTATGGACTCTGACAGAAGACCCGAAATTATCACAAAAGGCAATCTCATTCATCAACGACAAGAGCAATGTTATCTTTTATAGTGTCGTATCAATCTGGGAGACAGCAATTAAGCATATCAAGAGTCCTGACAAGCTCAGCATATCTCATCATGAACTCGTAAATTTCTGCAAAGGCGCAAGATTCAAAGATTTAACGCTTGACGTATGGCACGTTGATGCCCTCGAAACCCTCCGACGACCCGACAACGCCCCGCCTCATCATGACCCGTTTGACAGAATATTAATCGCTCAGGCCAAATCAGAAGACATGACATTTCTCACTCACGATGACAATTTAGCCCTCTATAACGAACCCTGCGTGATTGTCGTATAACTCCGTCATTAATATTACTGTAAAGCAATATCCGTAAAATTACTTATTCCCAAAATTAAGACCCTGTTGTAATATATTCGCGTGCTACGGAAAATACGTAAAATACGTAGCGAAAGATCGTCAAACCGGCGCAGTCAACTAACTACGGGGCAGAGAGAAGCCTCACGAGTGAAAGACTTGCAAAGGGTAACGCAGGAGGTCGGAGAAAGCCTCTCGGAGCTGTGAAAGGCACAGAAGGAAACAAGGTAACTTCGGCACCCCCAGCTCAGGAGCAAAGAAAGACTGAGTGCGTCAAGACGATAGCTTATTGACAATTTTATAAGGGGGTTATTTTTATGAGAAAAATAGCATTATTATTAGCTATTGTTTCAGTAGCAGTACTTGCAGCACCCGCCCTCTCGGCAACTAACCCGTTTATGGACGTTCCGATGAACCACTGGGCATATGATGCAATCGGTCAGTTAGCAGCACATGGTATCCTTTCAGGTTATCCTGATGGTACGTACAAAGGCAAGCAGGCTACGACACGTTATGAGATGGCTTCAGCATTAGCAAGAGCTCTCGCAGTTGTCGACATGACCAAAGCAAGCAAGCAGGACGTTGAGATGCTCAAGAGACTCGTTGTTGAGTTCAAAGACGAACTTGAAGCACTCGGTGTAAAAGTTGCAGAGCTTGACGAGAGAGTCGCAATTCTTGAGGACAGACTCGGCGGATGGAAGATCAGCGGAACCTTAGCACTTCAGGCTACATATCGCAACAATAACGATATTCGTAACGTTTATGATACTGACGGAACTCTTCTTGGCGGTATCAATGACGGAAAGAAGACCACGTTCGATTACGATGAGGCTAAGTTAATCTTTGACCGCTGGTTCGGCGAGGATGAGCAGTATCACTTCCAGGCCAGATTCAGGGGCGACAGCGTTACCAACACCAACAATGCAACACTTGACAGATTCTTTGTTGAGATGCCTTTCTTCTATGACACGAAGCTCACAATCGGACGTTTCAGCTGGGCATGGGAAGGCGCATACAAAGTCAGTATGCCTGAGACCGGCGGATTCACCGGAGACCAGCCTATGACAGACTGGAGATGGGACGGCTTCGGACTTACGAAGAACTTCGGAATCGGCTCAGTAAACGCAGTTGTTGCACATCCTAATCACTTCAACGGCAGAAGAAGCGAGATGGGTATTAGTGATATGGCTTATGCCCTTGTTAGAAGCGATGGCTATTCATATACTAGTACCAGCGGCTGGGATGTATGGATGTTCATGCTCGGTGCAAACCTTCAGTTCACAGAGAAAGTCGGATTTGATCTCGGTTTCCAGGCATTCGTAGGCGACAACGCAGAAGAAGTCAGCAGCTTTGTTGAAGACGGTGCAGGCAGACTTGGCGACCGCAACTTCAAGAACATGTGGACACTGTGGGCAGGACTTCGCCTTAACTTCATGGAAGGTGTAGGATTCAAAGGCGTGTTCTATCATCAGAAGTGGGATACAGAAATGGCTTCAGAGGCTCGTGACGAGAATGATAATTTACTTGGCTATTACTGGGCAGATACCGGCGATGATGCAAATCACTGGGCAGTCATGTTCGATGTATCGCAGGAAGCTCTCAAGTACAGCAGCTTATGGCTCGAGTACGGCCAGTATGACAGAGGCTTCCATACACGCGGCGACAGCACGATTTTCTATGCTCCTACAATCGGCTTAAAAGATGCTCCTGAAGATATGAAGTACTGGAGAATCGCACTTGGCCAGCAGTGGAACGAGAAGTTTGCAACGCACATTTTCTACTATGGCTATAAGATCGACAACTTAGGCTATGACGGCGGCGATTGGAAACCAAAAGAGATGGGCATCGGCTTCCAGTACAAGCTCAACGACTACACGACAATGGGACTTAACTACGTACACGTTGATATGGACGACTTCTTCGGACCGACAACAGACAACGACGACGTAGTAAGATTCAGGACGTTAGTAACATTCTAGTCTGAAGCTGAAACAATTAGTAAACAAACGAAACACAAAGAAGTTCGTAACTGAATTATTTTCCGGTTGGCTTTATTAACTTAACACGCAAGATAAAGGGGAAGGCGATCGGATGTAGTGAGGCGAAGGGCTTCAAGTAAGTAAGATAAGTAATTTACAGCGGGTTTGTCCGAGTTTGGGCAGGCTCGCTTTTTTTATGGACATCTGCAAAGATAAAAATTTCCGGGCAGTCTTAGAGCTAACATGTTAAAGATATTTCACATTAACGGCTTTCACTAAGAAACTTCCCGGATTATTATAAAAACTCTTAATTCATGCAGCACTCACACAGAAAATTCATTCAAAGGCTTTCTTGAGAGCTTCGAGTCCTTCCTGAGCATGAGTTAGGCTCACGATACAAATTGCGCTCTCTGACGTTGAGTTAATGATCTCTATGTTCACGTTGACAGAAGCAAGGGCTGCGAAAATTTTTGCAAGAGTCTGTGCCGGGTCAGAAGTCAAATCTACGGTGATAGCAGCAACTTCAGTCGTGAAAGATACTCCCTGACCGCCGACTTTGGACGCAACTTCACGGCATACGGGAATCATGTCATCGAGTCTGTCTTTGCTGATTAAGAACGAGAGATCAGAACGTCCGCCCCTCATTGTGTTTTGAGTCACCATGCTGACGTTGACTCTTTGAGCTGCCAAAGCATTGAATATCTCTGAAGCTACACCGGGAACGTTTGGAAGACCAAGAAAGACTACATGAACGCACTTGTCATTAAAATTAATATTGCTCACGAATAAAATTCTCCTTCATAAATAAATAATAAATAATAATTAATGCTAAAATTAAGTTTATCATTCAATCCCAAATATTTTATAGAGGAGGTTAATAAATTTTGAGCCTCGTATATTTTGCTTTATGGCTTGTCTTCAACGGACGCTTTACAGGTGAAGTGATTATCTCGGGCGTAATTATTGCTCTTGGCCTTGATATGTTCGTGAGAAAAATTCTGCGCATTAACTTAACATGGACAAACTTCTTCAGGTTCATAAAAATTTTCCCTGACGCTGTGATTTATTTACTCGTGTTATTATTCGAGATCATCAAAGCTAACTTTGCGATTATAAAACTTGTCTTAGCTCCTGAGATTGAAGTCGAACCGTGTCTTGTCAAATTCAATACGCCCCTTAAATCAGAAGGAGCAAGGGTCGCCCTGGCAAATTCAATAACGCTGACTCCTGGAACTATAACAGTGTCTCTTGAAGGCAGTGAACTTCTCGTTCATGCTTTGAACCGGGAAATAGCGGACGGTCTTGAGGACTCGCTGTTTGAGAGATTACTAACACGAATGGAGGCTAAGTTACATGCCTGATGCTGAGCAGCTTAAATATTATTTGTTAATGGGAAGCGTTATATTTTTATCTATCACTATATTCTTTTGCCTAATGAGAGCAGCACTAGGGCCGAGATTCACAGACAGGATAATTGCAGCTAATATAATCGGCACGAAAATTATATTGTTAATCGCTGTGTTGTCTCTCGTAATCGGTGAAAGCTATCTTGTTGATATATGCTTAATCTATGCTGTAATAAGTTTTCTTTCTGTCGTAGTCCTTGCGCGTTCGGTCATAGAGAAGAAAGACTCAGAGTCAGAGTCAGAATCAGGAGTGAATGAATCATGATTAGAATAATTATTGCAGGTATATTAATCTTGTCAGGACTCTTTGTCTTGGGAATTGCTACAGTCGGGATATTCAGATTCAGTACTATGCTGAACCGCATTCACGTCGCCGCTAAGTGTGATACGTTAGGAGCTTTGTTAGTGCTTTCGGGCTTGATGGTGTTATCAGGATTTAATATAGTCTCGTTGAAATTATTACTCGTGATTATATTTCTGTGGCTGTGCAACCCTGCCGCAAGTCATCTTGTAGCGCGCTCTGAAGTGAAGACTAATCAAGATTTAGATCGTATATGCGACTTTGTAGACAAGACCAAGACTCAGACTCAAGAATAATAATAAAGCCTTGTGAAGACTCGAGTCCTCACAGGGCATAATGAAACTCGCCGGAAAATATTTCTACAGCAGGCCCGGTCATGAAGCAGCGTTTGTCATTCTCATTGATTCTGATGTGCAAGTCTCCGCCCTTCAAGTGAACTATGACGCTATTGCTTAGCTTGCCGAGAATGAATCCCGCGAACACCGAAGCAGCTGCTCCCGTCCCGCAGGCCATAGTCTCACCGCAGCCCCTTTCATAGACGCGCATATTTATCTCACTCGGCGAAAGTATCTCGATAAAGTCAGAAGTAGTGTAATCAGGAAATCTTGAATGTCTCTCGAAATAAACGCCCTCGCGTGCAAAGTCAGAGTCAGGCCAGGTGTTGATGTCATGAATCTCTTGATTGTCCTCAACGAAATACACAGAGTGCGCTGTCCCTGTGTCTACGCCTATAAATTTTAACGCCATGTTGTGAACGTTAATAGCTTCAGGTAATTCGCTCGTTAGTTCAGGTATTCCCATATCAACGCAGACTTTATTGACCCGAGAGTCCTGAATTAGCAGCTCAATATTTTTCACTCCTGAGAGAGTCTCTATTGAAGTGTGAATCCTGCCTGAGTCAATTATTCCATTATCGTAAATATATTTTGCAGTACACCTGATTCCATTGCCGCACATTGTGTCTTCAGTGCCGTCCGAGTTGAATATCTGCATGAAAGCATCAGCTTTGTCCGAACGTTTTATGATAATCAAGCCGTCAGCTCCGACTCCGTCTCTGCGATCACAGATTGAAGCAGCAAGTTCATTGAGATTATGAGTCAAAATATTTGCGTTGTCGTTAAAGCAGTTAATCATGACGAAATCATTTTTGCATCCGTGCATCTTCGTGAAGTTCATGATAATAATCACCGTTCCTGTAATAATTAGAGTCTAGGCAAGTATAGCGGACATTGCGGAATTAGTGCAACAGTGTTAGAATTCGCGGCAGTAAGAGAAACTTTCTGTTGGGTATTGAAAAGTAGTATAGTGGCAGTCTTCGAGGAAGTTGTACGAACCTTCCTGCTAGGGATTGAAACTGGCGGTGCATGTTGATTGCTTCATTTCGTATGACTGCGAACCTTCCTGTTAAGGGATTCAGATTATTTATTTTCGCGTTCAGTCCTTGTTATAATATGCACTGACAAAATTTTATTTCCCGGTTTAACTCTATTAGCTTTACAAAAATTTTTAATTACGGAGGCTTTGACTCTCAATGCACATAATTTTATGGCTGACTTCTCCTGACAACAACGAGTCTTCTATAAGGCTGCCTTCTGCGAACCTGCATTTATTTCAGTCAATGTTATATGCCCTTCTGCCTCCAGATGACGCTAAGGCTCTTCATGATGACGGTTTTGACTCCGACGGCCGAAAAATGAAGCTCTTTGCTATGAGCTGGCCTTGTTCTGAATCTCGTCCGCAGTTCGGTGAAGGTGTTGTGCTATTCCCTCTGCCTGTTAAGCTGACTGTAACGACTCCCCTGACTAAATTAATCGCAGGCTTCACAGGAGGAGCTCTCAGCAAAAGGACTTTACGAGTAGGGAATAACTATCTTGAATGCGCACGAGTCGAGACAGAGTCGCAAATTGCTGACTCAGAACAAATGACGATAAAGACTCTTTCACCTGTAACGTGTTATGACTCAATAGAGAACGAAGGCAGAAAGTTCACGAAATATTTTGCTCCTGATGATAAAGAATTTCAGAGGGGAATATATTTTAATTTAGTGCGCAAATTCAGACTTCTGAATCCTGATTATAATTGCGAAGATTTCTATTTCAGAATCACTCCGGCGGGCAGGCTTAAAGAACGTATCTCAATGTTCGAGAGAGATTCGCTCTTCCCTGTTATAGGCTGGTGGGGGAAATTCAGACTCGAAGGCAGCAAAGAACTCCTTCAAACGGCTCTTGACTGCGGACTCGGCTCAAAGAACAGCGCGGGCTTTGGATGTATCACGAAAATTAATAAATCAGAGAGGAGATAATTTATTTATGCCATTAATCACTGTATCAACATGCGGGACAAGTATTTTAACGAACGGTGCAGCCGGCGATGACAGGACATTTCTTAATATTCATGCCAACAAAAAGAAATCAGAATATAAACAAGAAGACCTTGCAAGACTCGATAAAATAATTCAAGCTAAACGCGATAAATTAATCGGTGCTGATCCTGAAGAAGTGAAAAGATTCTCGGCAGAACTCAACGGATTTATAACTTTTTGCGATGACAGCGGAGGACTCAGCAAGGCAGCATACTCTCAGAACATGCACTACTTAATTCACACTGATACTTATCAAGGCTTAATCACAGCAGAATTAATCAGAGACTGGGGAGCAGCTCATAACATCAAAATGCAGACTGTATTAATCAATGACTTGAACACAAAGAGTCTTGAGGAGTTCAAACTAGGCATTAATAATCTTATTGACTGGTGCGTAAAGACTCTGCCCGGTTACCGTTCGAGCGGCTACAAAGTTATATTTAATCTAGTCGGAGGCTTCAAGACTCTTCAGGGCTATATGCAGACGCTTGGAATGTTCTACGCTGATGAGACTATTTATATATTCGAGGGCAGCAAAGAACTTCTGAGGATTCCTAAACTTCCTGTAGTTTTCGATGCAAACGCAAAGCAGGCAGTAATAGAGAACTCGTGGGCGTTCAGGAAAATAGAGCAGAACGGCTATATTTCAAGCGATGAATGCGAAGGTATCCCCGACACTTTACTTGATAGAATAGATGATAAATGCACTATGTCAGAATGGATGAAAATATTATGGGAACAAGTCAAAGAAAGCATGTATACAGAAGAAATTCTGCCACCTATGACTGATAATATAAAAATCACACGCAAGGCACAAAGAGCAGTTCCGCAGAATAAATACGAGGAATTTAACACTGCAATATCAAAACTTTCACGCTACGTTGCGACTAACGGCAGGGAAAATCCTGTAAGCCTTGACTTCAAGAAATTAGTTGACAGCCCATTCCCTGAATCGACGCATGAATTTGACCTCTGGAATGACGGGGGAGGCTATAGAGCGTTCTGCCACTATGACGCAAATAATATTCTCATAATCGACTCTGTAGGCATTGGACTCGGACATCACTAAAAGGAGGTTTTGAATCGTGCGCAGTACAAATATTATTCTTCCTGATAAACTTCCTGAAGTCAAACGTCTTGATAACATGTGCAGTGATACTTTTCACATTAACATAATTACTCCTATGATGGGCGGAGGAGTTGAAGCCGGTGAAGTCAACGAGTCAAACCCTGTGAGAATCTCTGAGTTACGTGGAATACTGCGCTTCTGGTGGAGATTGATTCATAATAATAATAATTCGCTGTTAGAGTCAGAATCCAGACTATGGGGCAGCACTAAGAATAAAAGCAGAGTCATTATTGACGTGTCAGATATATCACCGGTAAAGTTTCGCTGTTACATGAAAGATTTTGAGTTCCAGCGTTACGATAATGAAGCATATGCTCTCTTTCCTGTTGCACCTAAACGCAAATACGGCCAAATAGTCGAAGGCTCAGGCAAAGACATAGCGCGCGAGGGACTTAATTTCACACTCAGAATCACTTACCCAAGAGAATTTCAGGACGAAATAAGATTAACTATTGCTTCATGGATATATTTCGGCGGAGTAGGCTCAAGGACTCGGAGGGGCTTAGGTTCTCTTTCATGTGATAATGCGCTACCTTCAGTGCAGGAAGTCTTAGGGGCTGCAAGTTCCATAACTCTATGGCGGAAGAGTTTCGACGACACAGATGCTCTCAAGCCTCTCAAGGCATGGAGTTATATTCTCGGCATCTACAAGGATTACAGACAGCAAAGGAATTCAACCGGAGATATAAAACATCCGGGGCGTTCAAGATGGCCTGAACCTGACTCAATAAGACAAATAACAGATTGTTCACTGCCCAGACACAGAAGACCTGTGAATAATATTATTGCTCCCGTTCAGTTATTTCCCAGAGCTGCACTCGGTCTGCCAATAATATTTAAGTTCAAAAATGACTGCACACGCGATAGAATTCAGAGCGATTTAGAGCCTTATCAGACGACCCTGAAGCCCAAAGACGACCCTGAACACGACAAGAAATATAACAGAATGTCAAGCCCTGTGATAACTAAAGCAATGTACGAGGGAAATATATTATATTCAGCTGTAGTAATTCTGCCTCATGATGATTTTTTCTCTCACGGTCTGGAGCTTGCCGAAATTCCTGATCATGTAATCGATGAGCCGGAATATGATGCAGTCTCAGGCTTTGAAGACTTTATCAGCGCAGAAGGCTTTCAAAGGGTGACAGCATGAATTATTTACTTGAAATATCTATAGGCCCGGTTCAGGATTTTATCTCTGCTGCAAGACGTACCCGCGATTTATGGTTCGGTTCTATGATGCTCTCGGAACTCGCTAAGGCTGCTGCACTTGACGTAAAAAATAATCACGGTGAGTTAATATTTCCTGCTCCTGATAATGATAAAGATTTAGAGCCTGATTCAAGTCTGAGTGTCGCTAATATCATTCTAGCTGAGTTCAAGAATGCTGACTCACAAAAATTGCGCGATGTCTCAAGAAGTGCTCTCAAGGCGGCCAAGTCAAGACTGAAAAAATATGCTGACGACGTATTAACTAAAATGGGACATTGGATAGTGCGGCCCATATATGAAGCTCAGATTGACGACATTATAGAATTCTACAGCGCATGGGTTCCTGTTATTAACGATGATTATTACTCTGCAAGAAGCAATGTTGCGAGATTACTAGCTTCTCGAAAGAATATAAGAAATTTTAACGCTAATCCTAATCGAGACGGATTAAGACTCCCTAAAAGCTCCCTTGACGGCCTGCGTGAAAGCGTCTTAATCGGCGATATGTCAAGTCTTCCTGAAGGAGTCAGAATCAAGCCTAATGAGTCTCTTGATGCAATAGGACTAATAAAGAGGGTTCCTGTTAATAATGCAGCTGAGAGAGAACGAAATAAATTTTACTCGATAACGCGCGTTGCCCTGAGTTCATGGACTAGAGGCAGGGGCAGCAGATTCGTCAATGATCCTGAATTCAAGAGACGCTATGAAGAATTATTGCAGGCTGACGAGTTCGATATTGATACGATTAAATATTATCTTCGTGATTTAGAGAAATATTTACCCGATGCGCCCTATATAGCTTTTATATGTGCTGACGGCGATAAAATGGGAGCAGCTCTCTCAAGCATGAAATCACCTGACGAACACAGAAATTTTTCACGTAAACTTTCAGGATTTGCAATCAGGGCACGCAATATAGTAAATAATCACGGAGTCTGCATTTACACCGGCGGCGATGACGTTATGGCTTTCGTTCCTGTTGACAAGGCTCTTGAATGCGCACGTTCACTTCATGACTTATTCGAGAATATTATGGGAGAATTCGGGGCTTCCCTGTCTGTCGGAGTAGCAATAGCCCACGCTATGGAAAATTTAAGCATGTTGCTTGAATACGGACGCGAGGCAGAGTCAATTGCAAAGAAGGGCATTAAGAACCGCGCAGTTCTTGAAGGCAATGATAGAAACGGACTCGCTGTAACAGTCAGATCACGGGGCAATATTCCTTTTATAATACGTGAGCAATGGAACTCGAATAATAATAATGATTACCTGTCAACGCTTTCTATAGATGAGCGCATTAACTGGTTTGCAGAACGTTTCATGAAGAGTGAAATCCCTGCTAAATTCCCGTATGAGCTTCGTGAAAATGCAAAATTCTATGAACACTGGGAGAATCCGGCTCAGGCAGTTAAAGCTGACGTTATCAGGATATTTAATAATAAAGACGTGAAATTAACAGCAGACGAGAAATTAATTATCAGCGGGTATATTAAATCAAGAGTTCATGACTCTCTGACTCTTAGAGAATTTGCTGACGAGTTAATTCTTGCCCAGTGGATAAGCAGCGCGCTCAAGCAGTCTCAAGAAAATAATAATCATAATCAGGACGGTGAATAATTTGCATTACAGAATAACCCCTATTGACCCAGTTATTTCACGTGATGCCCGAACGTTCGGAGCCGGCAGTCCCATGCACGTATTGAGCTGGCCATCTCAGACGCTTATAGCAGGAGCAGTCAGAAGCGTTCTATGGAAGATTAGCAGTAATCAAAACGAACGAACTAGACTTGAATTAATCAAGCAGGTAAAAATTTCAGGTTCATTTCCTGTTGTAAATAAAATAATTTATTTTCCCAGAGCATTAGACATAATTCAAAGCATAGATAAAGATAAATTAAAGCACATATGGCAGATCAGACCCATGAAAGCATTTCCCGATAATTCAGGAGCTGACATGCCGCTAGAAGGTCTCTTGCCTGCTGAACCTGACTCACAGGACGACTTCAAGCCCGAAAAGTTAGATGCATTCTGGTCAATGGATTTAATGACTCAATGGCTCTTGGACGGGAAAAATAATAATTTCACACTTGATGAGAATAAAACTCTTGCTTCACCTTCTCTTGATGAAAGAGTCCATGTTTATATTAATCCTGAGTCAGGGACTTCACTGGACGGCAAATTATTTTCTACGACTGGACTCGACTTCACGCAATTTAATAAAGCAAATAACACTTTCTCACAAGGACAGATGAGCATCAATATAACGAATTCTGAATCTGAATCAATGCCTGAAGAGTCACGAGATAAAAAGCTGTGCATGTCAATCGATGATTTACTTGCTGAACTTCCCGAAAAATTTATTGCTCCTGTAGGCGGTGAACGGAGGCTAGCAGAATTCTCAAGATATGACGATGACTATACTTTATGGAAATATCCTGCAAATTCAGATTTAAAATTTTCACGCGGTGAGAATAATAAATTACGGCTGATACTCGCTACACCTGCAATATTTAAACAAGGCTGGCTTCCTGATTTTATAAATAGAGTTTCGCTTACCGGGACTCTTCCAGGCACTAAATCTAAAGTGAAATTAATCTCTGCTGTAACTGACCGCTGGCTTCCTGTATCGGGCTGGGGCTATGAACGAGGCAGAGAAGGCCCTAAACCTATGAGGCGCGCTGTACCTTCAGGGAGTGTGTATTTTCTTGAAGTCATTGAAGGAAGTATAAATATAAAAGATATTTGGCTCAAGTCAATTTGTCAGGATAAACAGGATATTAACGACGGCTTCGGACTCGTTCTTGCTGGAGCCGGTCAATGGTAAGGAGATTAAATTATGAGTGAAAAACGTTATTGGCTTCATGCAGTTACACCGCTTCATGTCGGAGCAGGCAGGGGACTTGGTTATATCGATATGCCTATAGTACGCGAGAAAGTTACGAACTGGCCTTATATTCCCGGCAGCAGTCTCAAAGGAGTAATTGCAGATTATAATCACGCTTCAGATGAGAACCGCAAAGATAATTTGTTGCTCAAAGCAGCATTTGGAACTTCAGGCAGTGATAACGAGAGCGCGGCAGGTGCTTTGGTCTTCACTGATGCAAATATTTTCTGTTTACCTGTCAGGAGCTTTTACGGCACTTTCGCATGGATGACTTCTCCGTTCTGCTTAAGACGCTTTGACATGAATATAAATCTCGATGAGTTAAATAATAATATAAACGCTTTCAGGACAAATGAGTCAGTTCTTGTGAGAAATAACGCAAATATAATATATCTTGAGGATCTTGATATAACTTCTCAGGCAAGTAATCAGGCTTCGGACATAGCACGCAATGCAGCTCGAGTTATTTTCGCAGATAATAACGCATGGCAGGATATATTCATAAAACGCTTCGTTATAGTCAATGATGATATATTCACTTTCTTGTGCGAGTCCGGTACTGAAGTCAACGCCCATATAAGAATTGACTCTGACACAGGAGTCGCCGCTGAGGGTGCCCTATGGTATGAAGAGTCATTACCTGTCGAGAGCATATTAACAGGCAGAATATGGTGTGATAAAGTTTTCGTGAAAGATATGACTCAGAGTGAATTACTTGATACTTACTGCAAAGATGAGCTGATGCTCCAGATAGGGGGCAAGGCTTCGACGGGTAAAGGCCAAGTGCGATGCATATTTGAGGAGGGAAATTAACTCATGCCGGACTTTATCACTAAAGAACAGCTGACGGCTCAAGAGGCTTATTCAAGAGTTCAGGTGCGCCAGGCTCAGGAAAAATTTGCAGATTACAAAAGTTTTGCGTTATCATTCCCGTCTTTGATTCATTCATGCGGACTAGTTCAGGCGTTATCTTTTGCAGCTTCAAAGAAGAAAAATGCTTTTATCGATGACTTGCAGGCAGTCTTTGATGTCATAGATAATGCGGGGAATTTGCTGAATCGAAGCCGTGAAGCTCACATACTCGAATACATGAGAATTACACGTCATGCAATTTCAGCGGCCTCATGGATAAAACGTTACTGTCAGGCAGTACCGGATAATATAAATAATAATAATCAAGAAGGTGAGTAACTTGCGGAGCTGTCGGAGAGTATTAGATGCGCTTGAACTTAAGAAATCTGCAAACGCTTCATTGATAATGGCAAGATATATTAAGAATTTAGATGATAACTCAGAGTCAAGGCTTGAATTATTCGATGCCATGAAACAGGCTGCACGTAACGCAAAAGATTTATATACACATGCATTTAATAAGCGGCATAATTTTTTGAGTCATATTGCGTCATCAAAGTGCTTTGAGACCATAGAGCCTCTTGCAGCAGGATTAGGGAGCAGCAATGTCCTTGAGAGCGGTCTTGCTTTAAATCCAACGTACGGAATTCCAATCATAGCGGCTTCGTCTATAAAAGGCGTAACGGCTCATTACTGCTCTGAAGTTTTCGGACTCACAGATGAACGCTACAAAGCTCCGAATTATAAAAGTGAAAGCGAAAATAATAAATCTGCTGGAAGTATTTACGAGCTTCTATTTGGGAAAATTTATCCTGAAGACGAACAGGAGTCGGGAATTCTGCGCTTCTATGATGCATGGCTTCTCCCTGAGTACGTCAATAATGCTTTTATCGATGACGTAATGACTCCTCATCACAGCGATTATTATTCAAGCAAACAGGATATACCTTCAGAGTTCGATGATCCTGTACCGGTTAAATTCTTGACTGTCAGGGGCAGATTTGAGTTCTGGCTGAGCTGTGAAATTCAAGACTCCGGCTGGCTTGAGTTCGCATTCAAGATAACTGAACAAGCACTGAGAAATTACGGAATAGGCGGCAAGATAACTACAGGCTTCGGCAAAATGAAACCTGTAAAATCCCACTAAGAAAATTCGGAATTACTTTGCAAGACTCGGCCTTGTGAATGGATTCGCTAAGCTTGGGCGTGTTTCAGGGTTAATAATAGTGAACGTGTTAATTAAATCTTCGCCTAGAATTTTTGTAATGTCATCAAGATATACAGTGTTAAGCCACTGTCTTTCTTTCTGTTTGTCTTCGTACCATGAGTGAGTCCTCTAAATTATGTTTTGACCTGCGAATATTACCACAGGAACAAGCATACAGGAACAAGCATAGTGTACCCCGTGCATGATAATAGATAGCCTATGACATTAACAGAAACGATCTCTTCTACAGTGCGTGCTGCGATACGTCCTGCCCCGTGATAGAATTCTTCAGACGGAATTTCCCCGAGTGAATACGCGAAATATTCTCTGCCTGCCTCCCATAATGACACACCCAGAGTATAGCCCATGCCTGCATTTTTGAGACTCACAGCAAGAGCCGCTTTCTTTCCTGTAAGAGTAAGGACTCCGTCAATTAACATAGGCGTAACAGTGTAGCCTGCAAAGTCTGCCCCTGTTCGAGTCAATGCTTTCGAAAATGATTCTCTATTGTTGTATGCATCGCTAAGAAGCTCCCAGTTCTCCGACAAAGATTTGAATGCTCCGAACGCTGCATAGGGTGCTGCCTTCTTCATGCTCGAGAATATTTTTTGTCTCAGTGAGTAATTTCTCTGCTGCTCTGATTGATTAATTAACTCTTGAATATTCTCTGTCATCGCTGATAGTTTTTCCTGCTGAAGTTCTAAGCTGTCATGATTGCCCGTTATGCTGCCTTCACTGACGACTCTTGTTCTTGCTGACTCGTCAAACTTTGCGTTATTAATAAATTTCTCGTACTGGTCATCAGGCAAGATAATTCTTGCGTTAGGGTTCTTGCGCAGGGTCTCGGCTAAATTTCTTGAGTCCATCCTGAATAAATAATTTCTGCCGTCTATAGTAATTCCAACGTCATTGCGTCCTGCCGGATTATATAATTTATATCTGTCTGAGTAATATTGCGCCTTGAGTCTTGAGAAATTAGCTTCTTGTCCTGTGAATGTCCGCGAGTCAAAATTTCCCGTCTTGAGTGCTTTATTTACCGCAAGTTTGTTGTGTGCCTTGAGTGCTTCAGGGTCAGGAGATTCAAGCAAATCTTTTATATTATCCGCAGCTTTGTCGAGTAATTCCGGAACTTCTTTAGCAATAATTGAAGCATAATTTTGTTCAGCTGCCTTCATTGCCTCGCTTTTAGTGAGAAACGGAGCATACTGCATTAACCCCTGAGCGATTCTTTCCTGACCTGAGACTGATATATTTTCGCGAAATATTTCACGTGCCGTCCTGTCAAGTTCTCTTTGTGATAAATTCGGGTTACCCTTGAGCAATTCCTGTTTAACTGCGTTAATAATTTCTGACTCAGAGCCTGAAAATTTCCCTTTATTCAAGACGCAAGGACACACGCGACTTTAGTCGTGTGTGTCCTTGCGTCTTGAATGAAATTCTTGATGCAGTTCTTCCAAGCGGAGCAAGTTCCATTGAGGCAAAGAAAGAATATAAAACCGGGAAGATGAGATTTTTGTCACTCACGATATTTTTTAGAACATCTTTACACAAAAGGAAAATCAATGCTTCACCTTCATTGTTAAACACTCCGCTAACCGGTGCAGAAGCAAGAAGCGCGTAATAATCTATGCATTCATTCACTGATTGTTTATACTCGCTGCCTGATAGGTCTAGCTCTCTAAGTTTCCTGTTGAGTTCACCCATTGCGTAGAGTCTTATTCTGTCCCAGCTGTCATTCTGTCTGCTGAGTATTAATCTCTGAGTACTTCCTGAAAGACTCTTGAAACCCTGTGATAAGTTCTCGCTGTAATTACTCAGCTGTGAGCTTGAATATTCATTGCCTGATTTCATTGAGTCTATGCATCTGTGAAAAAAGTCGCTTGTAATGCATGAGTCTATAGTGTTCTGGTCAATCGTAGCGTACATTTGAGAATCCCCAGGCGAATGTTGAAATACCCAGTATCCTAAATTTTCGCCCTTGCAGTTCGTGAATGATGCCCTTGCGCTGCTGCTTGTGTTATTCATTGCCAGAGCCTGAGCAACATTCTTGAATGTGCAGTTATTTATTTTTATATCATATTCTGCTGAAGTGTCCATTGCGAAAATTCCCCACGTCAAGTTTTCAAAAGTACAGTTTCTAAATGTAGTAAGCGTACTCGGATAGCACCCAGAAGCATGCTCACTGCCTGTCTTCCTGAACGTAACGTTAGAAATATTCAGCTGCTTTGTTATTGAGTTTGCCTCAATTCCCGGGCTGTGTCCGTAAATGATCGTCAGGTCTGAAATTGTTAATTCATTAGCTGCTGACTCTATCTAGAATACATGCTTGCTGTTATCGTCAAGAGTAATAGCAACTTCCCTGCCTTCGATTAATTAATCTGTCTTAGAATAACTTACCCACCCCCCGTTCTAGTCAATAGTGCGTATTACGTATCTTTATGAGTCATTTTTACTCTTATTGATTGTGCGATAATATTTACTTTACGAGTTTATATATTTATTTATTATCATGAGGGGTGAAAATTTTTCATGAATAAAATAATAACTATAGGGCGTGAATTCGGAAGCGGAGGCCGCGAGGCAGGCAGAAAAATTGCTGAACTCTTAGGCATTGCTTACTATGACCGCGAAATAATTACTGAAATAGCAAAGCGCACTTCACTATCTGAGAAATACGTCCAGAACGTCGCAGAACATAAACCCGTTATCCCTTTTCCTATTCATACGGGCAGAACTTTCTGGGCAGTGCTTCCCGATTACGGCCAGGCAGTCCAGCAGGAACAGCATAATATAATTCGCGAGATGGCCTCTAAATCAGACTGCGTTATCGTAGGCAGGGGAGCAGATTATATTTTGCGGGAGCTAAAACCGTTCAGATTATTTATTTATTCTGATATGGAAGGCAAGATCAAACGCTGCAAAGAAAATAATTCGAGCGATTATGACAACGGCGCAAATATGACTGAAAACGAACTTGCAAAACGCATAGATCAAATCAATAAATCACGTGCAGATTATTACGAGTTCTATACCGGTCAAAAATGGGGCGATAAAGCTAATTATGATTTATGTATCAATACTGCGAAAATCGAAATTACTAAATTAGCTGAGTTTGTCTCTAAAATTTGCTAAAATAAAAGCATCCATTACAGAATAAGTTAATTTAACGTGAAAGGAATTCATGAATCATGGGAATAAAACTAGGATTTATAAGAACTGGAATCATGTGGAAGCCTATGGCACTGAATTTACCTAAGGCTAATGACAAATTCATCTGCGGCGATGCGTTGAGTCAGACAGCTGTACGGCACGGACACTAATCACAGCAATAAATACGGTAACAAATCGGGTTAAGGCTTGAGCTTGATTTTACGCGCTGTTCACGCGAGAAGAGTCTTTAATTACCCGGTAAAAAATATAATTTACAAATTAACACGAGGAGATGATTTTTATGCGCAATTATTTAGATGTCCTCAAGAAGATAGAGGAAACAGGAGCAAAAGTCTGGCTCGTAGGCGATACAGTCAGAATGATTGAAATGGGAGTCCAGCCCGAAGTAATTACGCTTGCTATTGACTCTAAAGACTTATACAGCGTTGCAATGGCTTTGGGAACTGGTTCAGTCGATGCAAGGGGAGCTTATCCGGCATTAAGAGGCGAAATTCTCGGTGCAGAGTTCAGGGCGTTTTCTCTCAGGGGTTCTACGATTGAGGAAGATTTAGAGCATCGTGATTTGAGCATTGAAGCTATTGCAGTAAGATCCGACGGCGGAGTTGTTGACCCGTTCGGAGGCAGATTTGATATACGCAATAAAGTAATAAGACTTACGGGCGATAACGTTGAGTTAATCAATGCTGACCCGTTGCGAATATTACGAATGCTGAGATTTGCTGCTGAACTCGAAATGGATATTTTCTGGAAGACTTCAAGCGATGTAAGAAAATTCCTCGAGACTAACTCGGACAGAATGAAGAATATTCCTGCCGAACGCTGGGGACGCGAGATATTAAAGGGTATTCAGAGGAGACCCTATAGATTTATCAGCATGTGCGAAGATTATAATCTCATTCAGTTCTTCCTGAAGGAGCTTGACGACCTGCGCTATGTTCCTGACGGCAAGAATACAGGGCTCAGCGTTTATGATCATGTGCTTAACATATTGCGTATAATCGAAGAGGGACTTGACACGAATAAAGAGATGCAGAGCGATGCATTTGTTCTCGCAGGCTTACTCGGGCATGTTGGAATCAAGACTCTTGACGGCAGCGACAGGACTAAACAGGCTGACAGGTTAATTAATGAATATATGACCCGCTGGAATATTCCTTCTGAGACGATTAATGAAGTCCTTTCGATAATAAAATATTACAAAGACTTCTACAAGCCCATTAGTGAAAAGAGTTTCTGCCGCGATGTCCTGGAATTTACTCAGGAGGGCACCAAAATAGCGTTACAGTTTGCTATGAGCGTTGCAATTGCTGAAGGTTTCTATGACAAATATAAAGAAGTCCTCGAAAATAATCACTGGAACTTGAAGCAGGTAATGAGGAGATTTAACAACGTTGCTCTTCAGACGGAAGGCTCAACAAGATACTTGACAGGACGTGAAGTTATGAGCTTGCTTAACATGAAACCCGGCAAGCGTGTAGGCGAGTTACTTGACGGACTCGATATGGCAGTAGGAACGGGCGAAGTCTCAAGCAGGGCAGCGGCTGAAGCATGGCTCAAGGATCAGTCAGCATAAATGCTCAATGACACAATCGCGGCAATTTCTACGGCGTTGGGCGAAGGAGGCATCGCAATAATCAGGGTCTCCGGGCCTGACGCTTTTAATATTGCAGGGAAATTCTTAACGCGAAAAAATTTTGACTCATCAGGAAAATTATATTTAACGAACTTAATAGATGAGTCTGGTAATATAATCGATCGAGTATTAGCAGTTCACTTCACGAAGCCTAAGACTTACACGGGCGAAGACATTTGCGAGATTCACACTCACGGGGGAATATTGATAGCTCGAACATGTTTAGAGTTATTGCTCTCGAACGGTGCAAGATTAGCCCAGCCCGGAGAATTCACGAGACGGGCATTTATTAACTCACGAATAGACTTATCACAGGCAGAAGGAGTCTTAAGCCTCATCAAGTCAAAGAGCCTCGAAGCACTCCACGCGGCAGCAAGGACTCTAACAGGCGAACTTTCAGGGGAGATAAAGCACATTCACGGTGAAATATTGAACATACAGAGTAACATCGAGATAAATTTAGATTTCCCGGAAGGAGAAGCATTTAATGACTCTGTACTTCCTGAACTTGAAGGAGTTATCACACGTCTTAGGGATTTATTATCGCGCTGTCAGGCAGGTTTGACGCTTCAGAACGGAATCAAGGCAGTTATTGCAGGTTCGCCGAACGTGGGCAAGTCATCATTACTTAACGCACTCTTACGAAAGAATCGCGCAATCGTTACGGACATACCCGGCACTACACGAGATATTATTCAAGAGGGCATTATCATTAACGGTCTGCCGGTTACATTGTCAGATACAGCAGGACTCAGGGACACTGATAACGTTATCGAGGCTCAAGGGGTAAAGCTCGCTCAAGAGGCATTAACGAACTCTGATTTGTGCCTTTACGTGATAGACAGCTCACGGGGATTAACTCAGGACGAGAAAAATTTTATTGACTCTCTTGACTCTTCAAGAACTATATTAATCTTCAACAAAGCAGACTTGACACCGGTAACGACTCAAGTAAATACTTCATGCGAAAAAGTTTATGTATCAGCAAAGACTTTAACGGGACTCGATGAACTCAAAGCGTTAATATACGAGAAATCCTGCAATGACTCTTTATTAACGAACGGGCTTAATATCTCAGCAGGACAGCTTGAAGACCTGAGAGAGAGTCTAATTTCACTCACAGAAGCAAGGCATTCAATCATAAATCAAGAGGGCGAGGACATCACAGCAGGGCTAATTAACTCAGCAAGAATATTATTACTGCGGGTACTTGGCCTAGACGCGGGCGATGAGTTATTAGACAACATGTTTAATAGGTTCTGTGTCGGAAAATAAATTTAATTACCGTTCACTAATTCACAAAACTTTTGACAAAAAATTCACTTTTCATTTATAATACGCGAAATTAAAATTTTATGGAGTGATAGATAATTTCATGACTAAGATTTTTATTGACGGCAGCGCAGGAACTACAGGACTCAGGATTCACGAGAGACTTTCACAGCGCGAAGACATTGAGTTAATCACATTATCTGACGAGTTACGAAAAGATTCTAACGCAAGACGTGACGCATTAAATAATTCTGATATAGCGTTCTTGTGTTTACCTGATGACGCAGCAAAAGAGTCGGCTTCACTCGTTGAGAATTCACACACTGCAATTATTGACACGTCAACGGCTCACAGGGTTAATGATAACTGGGTGTACGGACTTCCTGAACTCGAAGGCCAAAGAGAGAAAATTCAAGCCTCAAAACGTGTAGCAAATCCCGGCTGTCATGCTACAGGTTTCATAGTGTTAGCTGCTCCCCTAGTTCAGAAGGGAATCATAAAGAATACTGCAAAACTTTCATGCTTCTCATTAACCGGCTACTCAGGCGGAGGGAAAAAGATGATTGCTGAGTACGAATCACCTGACCGAAATAAATTGCTTGACGCTCCCAGACAGTACGGAATTTCACAGAGTCATAAGCACTTACCGGAAATGCAAAAGTTGTGCGGGTTAGTGAATGCTCCGATATTCTGCCCGATAGTCTGCGATTATTATGCAGGAATGGAAGTTACTATTACACTTTACGGCAATGATATTAACGGCAATATTAACGACATCAAGAAAGTCTATGCTGATTATTACAAATCCGGACTTGTTTATTATTCTGAGTCTGACTCTTTCAATGAAGGAGCGTTTATCTCAGCCGGAGCGTTCGCAGGTTTTGATGATCTAGAAATTATCGTTAAAGGCAACGATGAGCGAATATTATTAATTTCCAGATTCGATAATCTCGGCAAGGGTGCTTCAGGTGCAGCAATCCAGAACATGAATATATTAATGCATATCGATGAGTCAACAGGACTCAAGCTCAGGAGGTAAGATAACATGACAGCTTCAGAACGCGCGGGGATTCTCGTTCAGGCTCTCCCGTATATAAGGCAATACACAGGGAAAACAGTAGTTGTGAAGTACGGCGGAAATGCTATGACCAGCGAGACTTTAAAGCAGCAAGTCATGGAAGATATTATTTTGCTGTGGCTCACGGGCGTTAAAGTAGTCCTTGTTCACGGAGGCGGACCGGAGATTAACGCGTTAATGAATAAACTAGGCAAGAAACCGGAATTTGTTGACGGACTCAGAGTCACGGATCAAGAAACTATTGATGTTGTTCAAATGGTATTAGCTGGCAAAGTAAATAAATCGCTCGTTAATTTGCTTGAGTCAAAAGGAGGCCGGGCAATCGGACTTTCTGGAATCGATGATAGATTAATAGAGGCCAAGTGCAAAGACTCAAGGCTCGGACTTGTAGGCGAAATCACTAAAATAAATCCTGACTGCGTGAATGATTTGCTAGCGAAAAATTATATCCCGGTCATAAGCACTATAGCAGCAGGTGAGGACGGCGAAATTTACAACATCAACGGAGATACGGCAGCGGCATACGTTGCAGGAGCTTTACACGCTGAAAGATTAATCATGATGACCGACATAGCAGGAATTTTACGCGACATCAACGACCCTTCGAGCTTAATATCGCAAATAAGCATTAACGAGGCTCAAGAGTTAAGAGAGTCCGGAGTCATATCAGGCGGAATGATTCCAAAGGCTGAATGCTGCATCAAAGCTATAACAGAAGGCGTTAATAAAGTGATAATAATGGACGGCAGAGTCCCTCACTCGATATTAATAGAGCTATTAACAGATGAGGGAGCAGGCACAATGTTTGTTAAGTAACAGGAGGATTTTATTACTCATGAACATTCAGGAACAGGACAAAGAATATATTGCAGGTACTTATAACAGATTCCCAATCGTAATAGTTTCGGGTCATGGCTCGATAGTTACGGACATTGACGGAAAAGATTATATAGATATGACTTCAGGAATAGCAGTAAATTCTTTCGGAGTCAGCGATGAAATTTGGCGCAGTGCAGTTTATGAGCAGTTATGCAAGGTTCAGCACATGTCAAATTTATATTACACTGAGCCTTGTGTTAAGGTCGCTAAGATTTTATGCGAACGTACAGGAATGAAGCGCGTATTTTTCTCGAATTCAGGGGCAGAAGCCAACGAGTGCGCTATAAAAGTTGCTAGAAAATATGCGGCTGACACCAAAGGCCCGGACTATTACACGATTATTACTCTTAGAAATTCATTTCACGGCAGGACATTAACGACTCTTTCAGCTACGGGGCAGGTTCATTATCACGAATTATTCAGGCCGTTGACTCCGGGATTCGTTCATGCTGAGGCAGACAATTTCAGCGAGATTGAGTCATACGCGAAAATTCACAAGACAGCAGCGATCATGATAGAGTGCGTTCAAGGCGAGGGCGGAGTCATTGCTTTAAATCCTGATTACGTGAAAAAAGTTGCAGATTTTGCAAAGGATAATGACATAATATTAATCGTCGATGAAGTCCAGACAGGCAACGGGCGTTCAGGAATGTTATACAGCTACATGAATTATGATATTCAGCCTGATGTAGTCTCGACAGCAAAGGGACTCGCGGGAGGTCTTCCCTTCGGAGCTACGTTAATGGGTGATAAGGTCAAGGATACGTTAAAGCCCGGCGATCACGGTTCGACTTTCGGGGGGAATCCTGTCGCAGCTGCCGGAGCCGTAAGCATTCTTGAGCGTATTGACGAGAAATTATTATCAGGTGTCAGAGTCAAGAGCAAATTTTTATTTGACGCGTTCGCAAATTCTCAGGGAATAGAGCAGGTCTCAGGAATGGGACTCATGATTGGACTCAAGACTTCAAAGCCCGCAAAAGACGTAGTGAATGAGTGCATGAAAAACGGCGTGTTATGTCTTACTGCAAAAGACAGGGTGAGACTTCTTCCGGCTCTGAATATTCCTGATGATTTATTAGCAAGGGCTGCTGATGTGATTAAAACCTGCTGCAAGTAAGTTCTGAAGTTACGAGTTATATATTTACTGCTTCATGTTTAATGCGTGAGGCAGTTTTTTATTGCAATGTTATAATGATAAAAATTTTGAGGGCTAAAACTTTTTTCTTTATTTATTATGCTTAAATTATTAATTACTAAATGGAGGAAAAATTTTTTATGGGACTCTTCAGAAAGTTTATTAACCAGACAAGGAAACCTGAAGGATTTTTGGGGAAATTAATGCTTAACGGAATGAGTTTAGGACACTCGAAAATAGCGGACTGGGCGATGTCTCTGCTTGATATTCCTGCCCCTCTTGAAATAGCCGAACTTGGCTGCGGAAACGGAAGAGATGCCGGAGAACTCCTGAAAAAATATCCTGAAGCAAAATTAACAGCTGTTGATTATTCGCCCTTGTCAGTCGAGAAGACGAAGAAGAATAACGCTGCAATGATTCAATCCGGTAGAATGACAGTAATTGAAGGCGATGTGTCAGACTTGAAACTTGAAGCCGGAAAATTTGATTTAGCTGCTGCCTTTGAGACCATATATTTCTGGCCTGACCTTGATAAATGCTTCAGGAATGTTGCAGGGATATTAAAAAACGGCGGGTACTTCATGATAGTCTGCGAATCTGACGGCGAAGACAAAATTACTCAATGGTTCAAGCAGAGAATTGACGGCATGAACACTTATACACCTGTTGAACTCGAAAAATATTTGAGACACTCAGGATTTTCTGAAGTAAGAGCTTCTCATCATGATTTATTTGCGTGGACGATGGTTCTTGCAAGGAAGTAAAAATTTGACCGATAGCTACAACCTGTTGTTATACTCACGAAAATTTTTATTACGGAGGCCGTTTATCGTGAGAATTACAATATGTTTAATAGTTATGTTATTCGCGCTTTCAGGGACAGCGTTTGCTGACATGAAGCCTGTTAAGAGTTTCGAGGAGAGAAAGCCTACACCCTATAACGGAAATCAATTCGGTTTTGTCTACGGCGGGGCATTAACTGAGAACGTAAAAGGCAAGGTCAACGTTCACCCTATTAGTTACGAGCTTAACGGAATCAAGATCGCTGCGAATGTCTACACACCGGCGGATTATGACGCGTCTAAAAAATATCCTGCTGTTACTGTAGCTCATCCCAACGGCGGAGTCAAAGAACAGGTTGCAGGACTCTTTGCCCAGAGGCTCGCTGAGTTAGGCTATATAACTGTAGCGGCTGATGCTGCCTATCAAGGTGAGAGCGGAGGAGAACCCAGACATACAGATATTCCGTTTTTTAGGACAGAAGATATTCACGGCATGGTCGATTTATTAACGATTTATCCCGGAGTAGATATAAATCGAATCGGCATGTTAGGAATCTGCGGGGGAGGCGGTTATACCCTGAACGCTGCAAAGTCTGAAAAACGAGTCAAAGCTGTTGCAACGTTGAGCATGTTCAACTCAGGAAGAGTCAGACGTGAAGGTTACATGAGCGCGCAGATTAAAGACGTTCAGGAGAGATTAAAGCAGGCCAGTGAAGCGAGGTCGGCTCAGATAAAGGGCGAAATTTTGGCAGCTGGTACAGTAGATTTTGACGCTCTGACTGATGAAGGCATTGCAAAAATCGCAAATGATCTTTACCGTGAAGGCATGAAATATTACGGAAAGACTCACAGGCACCCAAACTCAACGTTTGAATATACCCGTGCAAGTCTCAGCGAGTTAATGATGTGGGACGCTGCTGACAATGTGAAATTAATCAACGTGCCTTTATTGATGATGGCAGGAAGTATCGCGGACTCTCTTTACATGAGCGAAGACGCTATCGAGAAGGCTTCAGGGACTGATGACAAAGAATTATTCTTGATTCCCGGTGCGTATCATATCCAGACTTATTATGTTCCTGAATTTGTAGAGCAGGAAGTCAGCAAACTCAAAGAATTTTTCGGGAGGACTCTTTAATTCATGAGAATCGTAATAATTTCTGCGTTGTGTTTAATGTTATCCGCCATGTCTGTATTTGCGAGTACGTTAGAAGGCTATGACAGAGCTAAACTTGCCGATGAGAATTATACGAAGATGCACGGAAATAAAATTTTTGACTCAGAGAAAGAAGACCCTGAATTATTCGCAGTCATGAAAAAATATATTTACGGCGATTTATCACGGCAGATAAAGCTCACTGACACAGAACGCCAATTAATTACAATCGTGGTGCTTACGACTAACCAGAACTATAAATTTCTGAAGCGCGCTGTTGAAGGTTCACTTGCTTTGAACGTCAAGCCTATTGAGATTCGTGAAGCGTTGTATCATGTTGCGCCCTATATCGGATTTCCGAAAGTTTTCGAGGCCCTTGATGTCGCTAATGAAGTCTTCGAGGATAACGGGATAAAGCTGCCTCTTGAGAATCAGGGAACTACGACGGACTCGGACAGGTTCGAGAAGGGATTAGCTTTTCAGGTCAACGCATACGGAGAACGCATTAACAAAATGAGAGACTCGACTCCTGACTATCAGAAACATTTGCAGGATAATCTTTCAGCATTTTGTTTCGGAGATACTTATACAAGAGGGACTCTGAATTATAAAATGCGTGAAATGTTGACAATGGCAGTAATAGGCACGCTTGGAACAGCTGAAGCGCAGTATAAATCGCACGTAATAGGGACTCTTGACTCCGGTGCAACGCAAGAAGAAGTTATCGGGGTAATCACGACAATGAATCCCTATATAGGATTTCCGAGAACGTTAAACGCTTTGAGGATTGCCAATGAAGTTTTTAATGAGCGCAAGAAATAATTAATAATCAATCTGAAAATTTTTTAGAGCAGCTTCTGATTTTAATCTTTTAACTTTTAATCGGAGGCTGTTTTTATTTTTGACATGAACACGGAATTAAATTACTGAAATATTCTCTCTTGCCTTCAAGAACTTCTTCATAAAATTCCTGCTTCTTGTCTATGTACTCTATCGAAGACTCAAGGGCTGCAATACTTCTTTCAAGCTGTTCACGTTTCCTGCTTAATATAGCCTGTCTCTCCGGAATAGTTGACGATCCTTCAAGACATAATTTCGTGTAGTCCTTCATTTCCTGAATGCTCATTCCGCAATTTTTGAGACATGTTAAGCTCTTAATCCATGCAATATCGCGCTCGTCAAATATTCTGCGGTTTATATTATCGCGCTTGACGTTCGGGACAAGTCCTTCATTGCAGTAAAATTTGAGTCCCTGATAAGTCATGCCGGTTAGTTCGCAGGCCTGCATCATTGTGTAAATCATGATATTATTCATTCTCCTTAAATATACGCTTGACCGATAGTATAAATCGATTGTTAGTATTCTAGCAAAAATTTTCAGGAGGTTATATCATGCTCAAAAAATTTTTATCGTCTTTGTTATTTCTTACGCTGTTAACCGGTTTTGCCTGTGCTGAAGTAATGCCGGACTACTTGAGCAAAATAATTCCGGCCGGAACTCTTAATAACATAGCAGGAGAACACTTCACGGGAAAAAGTTTTTTATATCCGTTGTCGCTTGAACAGGTCGGAATCTTCAACGTAACTTTTGAACCTGGGAGCTATAATGAGTGGCACATTCATCACGCTTCTAAAGGCGGCGGACAAATCTTAATCGCAATTTCGGGACGCGGTTATTATCAGGAAGACGGCAAAGAGGCTCAGGAGTTAAAGCCCGGCGATGTCGTGAATATTCCCGCGAATGTAAAGCACTGGCACGGAGCAGCAAAGGACTCATGGTTTCAGCATATAGCTATAGAAGTCCCCGGCGAAGATTCTAAAACAACGTGGCACGGATTTTTACCGGCTGAAGAGTACGGGAAATTAAAATAACGGGTGATATTAATATGAGTAAAAAAGATGTCGTTGTACTCTTGGGAGCAGGCTCAATCGGTCAGGCAATAGCGCGCAGGGTCGGAGCAGGAAAGCATGTAGTACTTGCGGACTTGAAACAGGATAACGCAGAACGTTCAGCAAAGATTCTTGAAGATGCAGGCTTTGAGACAAGCACAATTTCAACGGATTTAGGCTCAAAAGATTCAATCCTGAAACTTATTGAACACGCCCTTACATTCGGAGAGGTCAAGAATTTAATCAACGCTGCAGGAGTCTCGCCCTCTCAAGCGTCAGTGCAGGATATTTTGAGAGTAGATCTTTACGGCACAGCTGTTTTACTTGAGGAGTTCGGCAAAATCATAGGCGAAAACGGTTCAGGAGTCGTAATTTCCTCGCAGTCCGGCCACCGTCTGGGAGCTTTACCAGAAGAACAGAATGAACAGCTCGCAGCTTCACCGGTTGAAGAGTTATTAAATCTCCCGTTCATAAAGTCAATTAATGACACACTGAAAGCATACCAGTATTCAAAACGCTGCAATGTCTTACGCGTAATGTTCGAGGCGACCCGCTGGGGCAAACGTAACGCAACGATAAACTCAATCAGTCCCGGAATAATTATCACACCGCTTGCAAATGACGAACTTCACGGACCTAGAGCAGAAGGCTACTTGAAGATGTTAAGACTTTGCCCGGCAGGAAGAGCAGGGACTCCTGATGAGGTCGGGGACTTGGCAGAGTTCTTAATGAGCAGCAGGGGACGCTGGATTTCAGGGAGCGACTTTCTCATTGACGGAGGGACAACGGCTTCATACTGGTACGGCGATTTGCAGTATTTGAAAGCTACACACTAGGGAGATAAATATCATGCGAATCAACTTTAACGAAATACAGGCAGTAACTATACCTTGCATGAACAACGGCACGGGAACTATGACAGTGAAAATGTACAACGATGAAAACTACCGCATAGTACCTGCAATTATTCACTCAGGGGGCAGCATTGGGACTCACGTTCAGAATTCCGGCGATGATCTGAATTACATATTATCAGGAACAGGCAAAGCAATTTGTAACGGCATTGAAGAAGAATTGAAGCCCGGAGTCATGCACATTTGTCCGAAAGGTTCAGAACACAGCATTATTAACACCGGCGATGATGATTTAGTTATTCTCACAATCGTAGCAGCAAAATAATTTATTAGGAGGTAAGTTTTTCATGAAAAATTTCTTAGCAGCAGCATTATTACTCGTTATGAGTGTCTCAGCGTTTGCAGGCGAACCCCTTGTAATTCGCGAACAGGGCGTTTTCTCGGCAGGCGGAACAGTAACAGAGTCTTTACCCGGTGAGTTCAATGTGTCAGAGAACTGGCTTGATTTCTCTCGTGCAGGGAATACAGCGCATGTTGACCACGCAAATGTTTTCTATCAGATTCCAGATGGCGAGAATAAGACTCCTATAGTATATCTTCACGGTTACGGGCAGACTCGAACAGGCTGGCAGAGTACCCCCGACAGGCGCGAAGGCTGGAGCGATATTTTTCTCAGGAAAGGCCGGGCAGCATTCCTTGTAGATCAGCCAAGAAGAGGAGCAGCAGGTTCAACAGTCAAGATAGTCAACGGCGACATGGATACAAGAGCAAACGGCACAGAATTTAACCCCGGCGATCAAGCATGGTATACGCATTTCAGAATCGGAAGAGGGACTCCGAATCGTTACGAAGGGAGTCAATTCCCAGCAGGTGAAGCAGCTCTGAATCAATTCTTGCGTCAAATGACTCCGAATACAGGAAATTATGACGTAGAAATTTTCGGCAAAGCATTAAGCGCAGTGTTATCTGAAGTCCGCTCTATGACCAGTAAGAAAGCTGTTTACTTGACTCATTCGCAGGGCGGTCGTGTAGGCTGGCAGACTGACACGGAAAATGTAGCGGCAATCGTTGCAATTGAACCGGGATTTGCTCCTGAAGTCGGCAGTGATATATACAAGAAATTTGTAGCTGCAAAGATACCCATGATTTTCTATTTCGGTGATTATATCAACAACGGCCCTGATGACATAAAGAGTACTGCTTTCTGGAAAAGTGTATTAGAACAGTGCAGGGACTTCGCGAAACACTATAACGAGGACGGCGGAGATGCTCAAGTTATATATCTTCCTGATGAGGGAATAACGGGCAATAGTCATTTCATGTTTCAAGAGCTAAATAATAAAGAAATAGCCGACCATATAGAGAAATGGCTTGAGTCAAAAGGGTTGTAAGTCATCATGAGAAAAATTTTTGCGTGTGCTTTAATCATTGCTCTTGCTTTTACTGGTGTATCGTACGCTGAAATTATCTCAGGTCCCGGCGTTGCAGTTGTTGAAGTTGAGGGCGGGAAAATTCAAGGCTACATCAGCAACGAAATTTTCACTTATCATGGAGTGCCTTACGCTGAAGCAGAAAATTTTATGCCTCCTGCGAAAATAAAATCATGGGACGGAATAAAGCTCGCATTAAACTACGGCCCTATGTCCCCGCAAGATATTACTCAAGAAGGCGACATGTTTCCGTTTCATTATTATTGGCCTCTGTGGGAAGGCAGAATTTACGCGCAGAGCAATAACTGTCAAAATCTCAATATCTGGACACCGGGACTCGATGATAAAAAACGTCCTGTAATGGTATGGCTTCACGGCGGAGGTTTTGAGGCCGGGAATTCTGCTGCTGAAGACGTGTACGACGGCGAGAATCTTTCACGCAAGGGCGATGTTGTAATCGTTAGCATTAATCACAGGCTTAACGTTTTAGGCTTTCTTGATTTATCGGCTTACGGCGATGAGTTCAAATATTCCGGTAATCTTGGAATGCTTGATATAATTTCGGCTCTTGAATGGATTCGGGACAATATCGCGAAATTCGGAGGAGACCCGGCAAATATAACTTTATTCGGGCAGTCCGGAGGCGGTGCGAAAATTCTTGCGCTAATGGGAATGCCTAAAGCTGCGGGACTCTTTCATAAGGCAATCGAACAGAGCGGGGCTGTTGACTTAATGGGAATAACTTTCCCGGAACATAAAGCAGCACGCAGGGTCGCAGCATTGACTCTCGAAAAATTAAATATTGCTCCCGAAAAAATCTCAGAAATTAAGAACGTCCCCTACTCGAAATTAAGTGAGGCAGCTAATAGGGCGATGGCTCAGGCAGTCAAAGAGGGTGAAAAAATTTATTCGTGGTCTCCTGTCAAAGACGGAGATTTAATCCCTGACGATATAGGCACAGGCGGCTTCATGGAACAAGTGAAAAATATTCCCCTGATTGCAGGTTCAACGCTCAACGAATGGGCGACAGTTCCCTTACTCGTGAACATGGACAAGAATCAGAGCGATAACAAAAATTTCTGGGATGAAGCAAAAATTGACTCAATGCTCAAACAGAAATATGGTGATAAAGCTGATTTAATAGTCTCAGCGTTTATGAAAGCATACCCTAACAAGAAGAAAGCTGATGCCCTGTACGTTGAATTTTGGCTCAGAGACGGCGCACTAAGAATCCTCAACGCTAAAGCAGCTCAGAAGGGCGCACCTGTTTATTCATATATTTTCACGTGGGAGACTCCTGTCATGGGAGGCTATGCAATGGCTTATCACTGCTCAGAAATTCCGTTTGTGTTCAACAATATTGCTTTGAGTGAGAAAGCTACAGGAGGCGGAGAAAGGGCGCAGGTTCTTGCTGATAAAATGAGTCAGGCATGGATTGATTTTGCCCGTACAGGTAATCCCGGCTGGGAAGCATACACTCCGGATAAAGGCGCAGTGATGATTTTTGACGATGACTCTTCAATAACATATAACCATGATAAAGAATTATTGAAGCTGTTAATGCCCGGTTATAATTACTAATTACTAAATTGCTTAAGAAGGAGAGAATAATATTTTATGTTAGACGGAATAACACCTGATCCCGATAAAATTTACCCTATAAATGGCATAAAAACTCTCACATATGTAAAACCTGCTTTGACGAATCCTAATATCATTGTAGGGGATTTCACATATTTCGGAGATGTTGATTTTGAAAAGCACGTTACGCATCATTATAATTTTAACGGCGATAAATTAATCATCGGGAAGTTCTGCCAGATTGCTGCAGGCGTTGAGTTTGTTATGAATGGTGCTAATCATCAAATGAATGCTGTAACAACATTTCCGTTTTATATTTTTGAAGGCTGGGATCAGGCAGTGCCGCCTAAATCAGAAATGCCGTTAAAGGGCGATACAGTTATCGGCAATGATGTCTGGATAGGTCAGAACGTAACGATATTACCCGGAGTTCATATTAATGACGGAGCAATTATCGGGTTAAACAGCGTTGTTGCGTCTGATATTCCGCCTTATACAATCGCAGCCGGTAATCCTGCAAAAGAAATTAAAAAAAGATTTGATGATGAACTTATTGCTCTTTTGCTTAAATTACGATGGTGGGACTTGAGCATAAATGAAATTAACGCTCTGATTCCGATTTTGACATGCAGCGATCTTCATAGGGTGAAAGATTTTATCAAGAACATGTTAAGGGAGCAAAATAAATTATGAAAAATTTTTCGATTATTTGTTTGCTTTTATTTTCTCTTGTAATCAATTTGAAAGAAGTAAATGCAGGAACTCAAAATAAAGTTAATGAGAACACAAAAATTGCTGACGTGATTAATAATTCGTTATTCAGCGGTTACGGTAGGTTAATTTTCCCGTTGAATTCGAGCTATTACAGCGGAGATACTTTAGGAAATTTGCGGCTCACATGGTACAGCAATATAAAGCCTTCCCGAACAGTTGAGATAATAAATTACATGTTAGCTCAGGTTCAGAACGGCAATAAAATTTTTTACAGGATATACCCGGAAAATGATTCACGTTATGAGTCTACAGGATTATTTTTCTTCAGAGGGAATAAAGACGCGAAATTTGCAGTCTGTAACGCCGGCGGAGGTTTTGTCTATGTCGGTGCAATGCATGACAGCTTTCCTCATGCTCTGGAACTCTCGAAAAAAGGTTATAACGCATTTGCTTTAATTTATCGTCCCGGTTCTGATACAGCCTGCGAAGACTTGGCAAGGGCAATAGCTTTTATTCACGAACACGCAGAAGAGTTACAGATTGACACAAAAAATTATTCTCTCTGGGGAGGTTCGGCAGGAGCAAGAATGGCGGCATGGCTTGGAACTTACGGGACTGAAGCATTCGGTGAGAAAAAATATCCTCGTCCTTCAGCTGTAATAATGCAGTACACCGGCTTATCAGAAGTAACAGGCAGTGAACCTGCGACATATAACTGTGTCGGAACTAATGACGGCATAGCAGATTATAGAACTATGCAGGCTCGAATTAATAAAATCAAAGCTAACGGAACTGACTCAGAGATTGAAATTTTTCCGGGATTATCTCACGGCTTCGGACTCGGTGAAGGGACTATCGCAGAAGGCTGGCTTGATAACGCAGTAAACTTTTGGGAACGTCAGAAGTAAAATATAACCCCCTCGATAACGCTTCAAGGGGGATTTATCTAACTAAACTCTAAACTCTCTACACTCTTTCAGTAACTCTTCGGACTCTCAAAACGCCTTCGATTTCACGTAATCTTTCAACGGTGTCTTCGGGCATCTTGTGAGAAATATCAAGCAGTGTATAAGCATATTTGCCCCGTGCCTTGTTGAGTAAGTTCTCTATGTTAAGTCTATTATTCCCAAAGAATGAAGTTATTTGCGATAACATATTTGGAATATTGCAGTGTAAGATTGCTACTCTTGCTTCGGTCTCGCAGACTCCTGCATTCAAGTCAGGATAATTCACGGAATTAACTATATTTCCGTTGTCAAGATAGTCTTGAATCTGAATCACTGCCATAACTGCGCAGTTATCTTCAGCTTCTTCTGTTGACGCTCCCAAATGAGGCAGAATTATAGCATTCGGAAGATTCGCGCTGATTGAGTTCGGAAAATCTGAAATATATTTTGCTACTTGGCCTGACTCAAGTGCTGACGTTAAAGCCTCTTCATCAATTAACACATCACGTGCAAAGTTCATTATCTTTATTCCGTGCTTCATCTTAGATATTGCCTGAGCGTTAATCATGTGTCTTGTAGAGTCCATCGCAGGAACATGAATAGTTATAAAGTCGCTCTGTGAATAAACTTCTTCGGGAGTATCAGCGTGCTTAATCATAGGGCTTAACATCCACGCAGATTTTAATGACAAGTAGGGATCATAACCTAAAACGTTCATGCCGAGTGAGACAGCAGCATTTGCAACACGGACTCCGATAGCTCCCAAGCCTATAACGCCTAAAGTCTTTCCCGTGATTTCGTGGCCTGCAAAATTCTTTTTCGCTTTCTCTGTTAATTTCGCAATGTTCGAGTCTGATTTGTTATCCTGAACCCATTTAACGCCCCCGTAAATATCCCGTGAAGCAAGCAGCAAGCCCGCAAGCACCAATTCTTTAACCGAGTTAGCATTAGCCCCCGGAGTGTTAAAGACAACTACGCCGTGTTCAGAGCAATTCTCGATAGGAATATTATTAACGCCTGCTCCTGCCCTTGCTATTGCCCTGAGTCCTTCAGGAAATGTCATATTAAGCATATCGGCTGAACGAACAAGAATCCCTGCTGCTTCGTCCTGATTATTAATAATCTCATAGCCTGCCCGGAATTTTTCGAGGCCTACATTAGCAATATTATTCAGACAAAAAATTTTTCTGTGCTTAGGATCAATCATGATTTATTTAACGTGCTCCTTCTCAAAGTCTGCCATGAACTGGACGAGCTTATTAACTCCTTCAATAGGCATAGCGTTATAGATAGAAGCCCTCATGCCTCCGACTGAGCGGTGACCCTTAACGTTCTTGAATCCTGCTTTATCTGCTGCGTTGACAAATTCCGCGTCAAGTTCTTTAGAGCCTGTAACAAACGGGACGTTCATTAGTGATCTGTCCTGAGCCCTGACTGTTCCGTGAAATAATTTCGAGCTGTCAAGATAATCATATAATATTTTTGCCTTAGCCTGGTTAATCTTGTGAATAGCATCGACTCCGCCGAGCTTCAACAGCCACTTGAAGACTAGACCGCAGATATAAATTCCGTAGCAGGGAGGAGTGTTAAATAACGATTTATTATCAGCATGAGTCTTATACTTCATCATAGTAGGAGTGAAAGGCAGGACATCATCGCGAATCAAATCTTCACGAACGATAACGATTACTACACCTGCAGGGCCGACGTTTTTCTGAACGCCTCCGAATAAGAGTCCGTAATTATTAACGTCAAGAGGCTCGCTCAGGAACATTGAAGATATATCAGAGACTAGAATTTTACCCTTAGTGTTCGGGAGCTTTCTAATCGTAGTGCCGTGAACTGTCTCATTCTGGCATATATAAACGTAATCGAGATTATCAGGAATGTTTAAATCGCTCAAGTCTGGAATATACGAAAAGTTTTTGTCAGCACTGCTTGCGAGTTCATGGACTTCACCGAAAATTTTTGCTTCACCTGATGCCTTCTTTGACCATTGACCGGTTACTATATAGCCTGCTGATTTATTTATCATTAAGTTCATGGGAATCATAGCGAACTGGGTAAAGCCTCCGCCCTGAAGGAACAAGACTTTATAATTATCCGGGATATTCATTAAGCTGCGTAAATCTGCTTCGGCTGTGAAGAGAATATCTTCAAAATCTTTTGACCTGTGACTCATTTCCATTACAGACATTCCGGAAGTGCCGTACTCTAATAATTCTGACTGTGCAGTTAATAACACTTCTTCAGGGAGAACTGCGGGGCCTGCACTGAAATTGTAAACTCTGCTCAAGTTGAGTGTATCTCCTTTATGTGATTAATAATTTTTCGCGCATAATTATATCAGTCTATGATTAAATCATAGCTTGAACAAAAGATGATGCTTTTTTCCTGTAATATTTCGATTTATCTTTATTTTTAGGGACGGAGAGGCCTTGTTCATAGCAGTCTGCAATTCTGTTATATCCGTTCTGAAATATTTTCATAAGTTCAGTCCACTGCTTTAAGTATTCTGAACCGTTCATAATATAAGAACGATAGCTCATGAGATAATTTTCTAGTAAATTTAACATTTCCTCAGCGTGCTTAACATCCAAATTCAAACCGCTTGAAGATTCTTCCGGGAATAAATATCCGCTGACTACGAATCTGACGATTTGATAAAGATATGAAGGGCTTTTATCCAGCGACTTCTGAAAATACATCTTGACAAATTCCCTGTCCGGTAAATTAAAGTTAGGATCATAATCAAGTTCTACAGCATAGGCAAAGTAATAGCGTGCAAAATAATAATTAGGGAAATCAAAGCGTTCTTCGTCGACATGCGCAAAGAAAAATTCAAACCATTTTATTGCTTCTTTCCTGCGGTTTACGTCTCTGTCTTTGCTTCTGCTCAATACATATGAAAATATTGATAAAAGCTCTGTTACGCATTTAATATCTCCGTTTTCAGCACCTTTGACAAAGAACTTGACGGCATCTTCTGAAGACCGCTCTAATTTTCCGAGTTTATATGCAGCATTTGAACAGTTAAGCATGTACGCTTTGTGCAAAAAATATTCTTTCAGTGTTTTATTTTGAATCGCTGTTATTACCGAGACTACATAGTTTAATGCCATCTCATTTTTTCTTGATGCAGCTTTGAGATAATACTTAACTGCTTTGATTATATCCTGTTCAACTCCTTCACCGTTTTCGTAAATATATCCCATTCTGTAAAACGGCATAGCGGATTCAATTTTTCCTGCTTGGGCAGAATCTAAAGCTTTCTCGCAGAATTCTCTTTGTTTATCGTAATCCCTTTTTCGTCCGTATATTTCGCACTCAAAATATAATGCAAAGTAATCTCCGTGTTGTACAGCTTTGCCGTACATTTCAAGGGCTTTATCATAATCTCCTTCACGTTCTTCATATATTGACGCAAGGATTCTATAGGCACTGGGGAATTCATGCTCTGAGGCAATCAACGCATACATATAGGCCAAGTCAATATCTTTAATGACACATTCGCCGTGTAAATATCCATATGACATATAGCACATAGCCGCAATACCGCCTGCTTCTGCTGCTTGATGCCAGAATTTATATGCTTTGGCTATGTCCCGTTCACAAAAATTTTTACCGTAGTAATAATCAATGCCCAAATATGTCAATGCGTAAATGCTATTGTGTTCTGCAGCATCAATCATTTCTGAAAGCAGTTCACCTGAATCTGAATTTGAGTCTGATTCTGATTTTGATTTTGAGGCTAACTGTTTTAGCCTGACAGCAGCGTATAAATATTTTCCCTCGTAACTGCCTCGATGAGCACTGATCTTGTAATAGAATTCGGCGCGCTTGAGATCTACTTTAACATTAATTCCGAGTTCATATGCGAGACCTAATAAATATGCGTTCTCGGGAGCAAAGCACTCTGAATATTTATTATTCTTTTCACGTTTAAGAAGAGCTCTGATATTTTTCTTGTCGTCAGTGCTGATAAAGTAATGCTCGTTCCAAATATAACTGCCTTCATGATTTAATGCATAATTTATCTTTTGTTGCGGAAGATCATTATTATTATTAATCACAAAGGCTTTACTCATAGCTTCTGAAAACGCTTCGTTAGACTCTGAACGATAATATATATAGTGAGTATTCTGGATGACTAATTTGACTCGCGGAGGTATAGCAATATTATCAATCCATACTGCAACTATATTTTTTCGTTCTGATGCTGCAAACTCAAGCTCTCTCAAGCACCAGTCTGACTCTGTGGACTTAGCAGAGACTATGAAGACAAAAAATTGACTCTCAAGTATGTGATTTGCTATCACTGAGAAATAATATTCTCCGCCTCTAAGATTGATGTCAAACCAAACTTTTGAGCTGCATGAATTCTTTATGACTCCTGCGATTTTATTTACTGTCTCAAAATCTTCATGCGAGTAGCTTATAAATATACCGTTATTATTCTGATTCATTTTGCTGCGTTGAATCTACATCCTGCATAAGTTTCATGACAGTATCGATATTTAAGAAATCGTTATTCTTGTAATCAGCATTTCCGCCTGTGATAGAGTTCTCTATGCGTGAAATCTCGTCAAGCTCATCCCAGCTCACAAGACATACATGTTTACGCTTCTCTAAGTCCTTTGTGGGCTTAATATTTGAGTGTCCGTTATGACGTGCTTCAACGCGCTGTGCAAATTCTTCTTTAGTCATTGCCTCAAAGCCGAAACTATGATGGAATGCGCACCATCTTGAATGTTCGCTCTTTGCAAGATTTTCGATTTGTTCTTGTGTTAAAGTGTCCGTGTTCGTTACAGATTTTATTCTGCTGATCAACGGCATTAGATAATCAACAGCTGCACGGCTGCTCATTCTGTCAAGGTATAGAGCATTTTTCCAGTCTTCAGCTAAAGTATGTCCCTTATATGCGTTATAAACGTGATTAAGCTCCATTGCGTATTTATCAAGTCTGTCTGAATAAAGCAGGTCTGAGTCATAAATCCAATCAGTTGCACATTGTGAGACATCATTAGAATAACATCTTACGCTCCTGGAATCGCATGTATAAACGTTCTGTGGGTATCCCATTGAATGAAGACGGTCTACCATGCGAATTGCCATATATCTTGCAGTCTCTCTGTTCTCGAGGCATATAACGATATATTTTAATTTCGAGGCGTTATCCTCTATGAACTTGAAAATTTCGGAGCTTCTTCCGTCTCGAGGCTCGAAGCGAATATCATAATTTCTCTTGTCAAACATAAGATGATACTGCGACTTAACAAAACCGTCACGGCGGTCGAAATCAGGATCATATATAACAGCGTGGAATTTACTGCCCTCAAATTGCCCGTTGGCTACGACCTTTCGCAAAACTTCATGTCCTATGCGTCCAAAGCCTACGATAAGAACATACATATCTTCAACAGCCTTGCCGTCGTTATCAAATTTTATGGCATCACACAGAGGATATTTATAAATTAATAAGTGAGCGTTCATTTCGCACTCATCAAATGAAATTACCTTGCCGAAACCGTATCTATGTTCTTCTGGATTGTCCTGGAAAAACATTCCTTTCCATTCGTCTGTGCCGAGCAATATTAATTCTGTCTGTTCAGGCTGTATATTTAATTCTTTCAGACTGGCTAACATTCTTTGAGCATACCTCAAATTTTTATCGAATTCACCGTAAAGAGCGTAAAGTCTCAGTTTATTTTTATTCGGTTTAAGCCCAATCTCCTTTAAGAACGATTCAGTAACATTTGAAACATTATTGCCTGAGTATATAATTCCTCCCATGTCCCGCACTAATGATTCGTATTCTTCACGGACTATCTTATCAACATATATGAGCATAGTTCCTTTTCTATCTGCAATGTTTCGGCCGAACACAACAGAATTCTCGTTAATGCCGTATATTAAATCAATATCTCTGCTCAAAAGTTTTGCAATTTTTAACCTGAACCACCGGAGAAATTTGTCACCAAATTTTATAAGTACAGCACCTGCAGCCATAAAGAATGCTAACACATGAACGAACCAGAAAATGAATACAAACCATTCATTATGTGATAGAGGCAGATTATAGAATACTTCACTGTTAGCGCGTCCGTAAAACATTGTTCCGACATCTATTAAAGACATCATGACTACATATAAGATATAAGAGAACCATGAGGCACTTTCACTCTTAACCCAGTCCAAACGCTTATTCACTAACTGCCCGTTCAAGACCTGCCCAATGCTTGCGTAATGACAGAAGCAATACATGATCATTCCAACAATGAACATGATAATAAATGACCACTTCAGTAAGCCTGTCTTTTTCTTAGAGTGCTTTGATAAGTACGCTATTAACCCTAAAAAACATATTGCTGAAACAAGACATGCTGAGATAATCTCGATACCGTAAACGCTAAGAATATTATAGATAAAATCCACGCTAATGCACCTGCCTTGAAAAATGGTTACTTAATTATAATCAAATTAGATTCACCGGTAAATTGTAACGATTATGTATTATTGTGCATTAATAAAAATTTTCTTTGTCTGCTAAAATATTGTGAAAATTTTTTGTATTCACCTAACCCCTGACTCTTAACACGGGGTACTTGCATATTTTGAAGGAGGAAAACTTTTTTCATCATGGCACGCGTTTATTACGAGAAGGACTGCGACTTAGGGAAATTAACAGGCAGGAAAATAGCAATCATAGGCTACGGTTCACAGGGACATGCACACGCAATGAATTTACGTGACTCAGGGTGTGATGTCATTGTCGGACTCTACAAGGGCGGTAAGTCTTGGCCAATCGCTGAGAAGGACGGCTTCACGGTTATGACAGTAAGCGAGGCAACGAAAGCAGCAGACATCATCATGATCTTAATCAACGATGAGAAGCAGGCGGACATGTACAAATCTGAAATGCTCCCTTATTTGACAGAAGGAAAGACTATAGCATTTGCTCACGGGTTCAATATTCGTTACAAGCAGATAGTTGCTCCCAAAGGCGTAGACGTATTCATGGCAGCTCCCAAAGGTCCCGGCCACACAGTAAGAAGCCAGTATGTTGCAGGTAAGGGAGTCCCTTGTCTCGTTGCAGTTGAGCAGGACGCTTCAGGGAAATGCTTAGATACAGCACTTGCTTATATCGCAGGCATAGGCGGAGCTAGAGCAGGAGTTCTTGAGACAACCATGCAGCAGGAGACAGAGACGGACTTATTCGGTGAGCAGACTGTTCTTTGCGGCGGTGTAGTAGATTTAATGCAGTGCGGCTTTGAAGTTCTTTGTGAAGCAGGTTATGACCCTGTTAATGCTTATTTCGAGTGCATTCACGAAATGAAATTAATTATAGATCTCGTGAACAGAGGCGGAGTTGCAGCTATGAACTACTCAATTTCAGACACGGCAGAGTTCGGCGAGTACGTCTCAGGGCCTAGAGTCTTGCCTCATGAAGAGATCAAAGCAAATATGCGCAAAGTATTGCAGGACATTCAAGACGGTACTTTTGCAGGACGCTGGATAGCTGAGAACAAGAACGGAAGGACATTCTTTAACTCAAGGCGCGACCAGTTAGCAAAGCATCCTATGGAAGTTATAGGCAAACAGTTACGAGAACAAATGCTCTGGGCAGGAGATAAGGAAGGCGGAAACCTTGACGACGCATCGAAGTGATAATATTAAATCAGGAGTCGACAGAACCCCGAATGTCAGTTTGTTATACGCATTAGGACTCACGAAAGAAGAGATCTCGCGGCCTATAATCGGAGTCGTTAATTCGTTCAGTGAAATAGTCCCCGGTCATATGCACCTGAACACTATTACTCAGGCAGTGAAAGACGGTATCAGGGCAGCAGGAGGCACTCCGATAGAATTTCCTGCTATAGCTGTGTGCGAC
Organism: Synergistaceae bacterium; assembly: GCA_017439345.1. GTDB lineage: Bacteria > Synergistota > Synergistia > Synergistales > Aminobacteriaceae > JAFUXM01. The sequence continues at coordinate 84,669 of JAFSJJ010000016.1, read as the reverse complement.
GGCATTGCAATGGGTCATGTAGGCATGAAGTACTCTCTTGTCTCACGTGATTTGATTGCTGACTCTACTGAAGCTATGGCGATGGCTCATCAGTTTGACGGCCTCGTTATGATCCCTAATTGCGATAAGAACGTTCCGGGACTCTTAATGGCAGCAGCACGAGTCAATATTCCTGCTATATTCTGTGCTGGAGGGCCGATGTTAGCAGGCAGACTCAAGGACGGCAGAAGAACTTGCTTGAGTCACATGTTCGAGGCTGTAGGAGCTTTTCACGCTGGTAAACTTGACGAAGCTGGAGTCGAAGATTACACCGAGAATGCATGTCCATCTTGCGGATCATGTTCAGGAATGTACACGGCTAACTCGATGAATTGTCTTACTGAAGCTATAGGAATGGCTCTCAGGGGTAACGGAACTATACCAGCTCCGTACTCAGCAAGAATCAGGCTCGCGAAATTGACGGGCATGAAGATAATGGAACTTGTCGAGAAAAATATACGTCCCCGCGACATTATGACTCAAGAGGCATTCAATAACGCAGAAGCTGTTGATATGGCTCTAGGCTGTTCGACAAATACGATGCTGCATTTACCCGCAATAGCTCACGAAGCAGGAGTAACGATAAATTTATCTCATGCTAACGAAATCAGCGAACGAACTCCGAACTTGTGCCACTTAGCCCCGGCCGGTGATACATTCATGGAAGACCTTGACAGGGCAGGCGGAGTCTATGCTGTCATGAATGAACTTGCGAAAAAGAATTTAATCAACACGAGCCTAATCACTGCAACAGGAAAAACTATAGCAGAAAATATTGCAAATGCTCATAACCTCGATGAAAATATAATACGTCCAATCGAGAAGCCCTATTCTCAAACCGGAGGCATAGCAGTATTAAGAGGCAATCTTGCTCCCGACGGCTGTGTTGTGAAACGTTCGGCAGTAGCTCAGGAAATGATGAAGCATGAAGGCCCCGCACGAGTCTTTGACTCAGAAGATGACGCTATAAAGACTATTTACGCAGGAGGAATCAAGCCCGGCGATGTCGTAGTAATTCGCTATGAAGGTCCTAAAGGCGGTCCCGGAATGCGAGAAATGCTTAACCCTACAAGCGCAATTTGCGGAATGGGATTAGATACAAGCGTTGCATTGATTACAGACGGCAGGTTCTCAGGAGCTACACGTGGAGCAAGTATCGGCCATGTGAGTCCGGAGGCAGCTTCAGGAGGCAATATAGCTCTTGTTCATGAGGGAGATATTATCGCGATAGATATTAATAATTACTCGATCACCCTCAAAGTTTCAGATGAGGAACTTGCAAAGAGGCGGGCTTCATGGTCAGCACCGGAGCCTAAGATTAAAACGGGTTATCTTGCACGTTACGCTAAACTTGTTACATCGGCGGACAAGGGAGCAATTCTCGAATAAATCAATAAATTTTTCTCCTGGTCAATAAGGGCCGGGAGATTTTTTTTATAACAGCACGAAAAATTTTATGCATTGAATATTGAAGTTGCCACTGCAGAAAACTTATAAATTTTTCTTACTTATTAGAGACTTTAATAACTTTTTATTAACTGTTGCCTTCACGGCAATTTTTTTGTATGAGCTTATGATAATATTTCGCGTAAATAACGAAGGAAGTTGAGATCTAATGAATTATAGTGAATTTTATAAGTTGTGCAAATTCGGTGATGCTGTGAAAATTGAAGAAGCAATCATTAACGGCGCAGATGTCAACGCTAAGAACACTGACACGGCTTTAATGTATGCAGCAAGGAACGGCGACGCAGACGTTGCAGAAGTTCTCTTAGAACACGGGACAGATGTCAATGCTATGAACGATTACGGCGATACGGCTTTAATGTTCGCTGCAAGTAATGGCCGCGTAGAAGTAGCAGAAGTTCTCTTGAAACATGGTGCAGATGTCAATGCTATAGACAGTGAAGGCAAGACGGCTTTAATGTTTGCAGCAACGTTCGGCCAAGCGGAAGCAGCAGAAGTTCTCATAAAACACGGTGCGAATGTCAATGCTATGGACAGAGAAGGCAAGACGGCTTTAATGGAGGCAGCAAAAAATGGCCACGCAGACTTTGTATGTTTTATCTTGAAACACGGGAGGAATGTCAACTTTACGGACTATTACGGCAAGACGGCTTTAATGTACGCAGCAGAAAATGGCCGCGCAAATGTTGCAGAAGTTCTCTTGAAACACGGTGCGAACGTCAACGCTAGGGACAATGAAGGCTGGACGGCTTTAATGTTCGCAGCAATAGGCGGCAACACAGGAGTCATAGAAGCTCTCATAAAACATGGTGCGGATATAAACTCTAAGAACAATGAAGGCATGACAGCTTTAATGTACGCAAAAAGAACGTGGAATAATACGCAATCTCCATACTACGAGAACACGGCGCAATAATATAAAATCAATGCATTAATTTATCTTGAAAATTTTTTGTGTTAATTCTTGCGTATTCTGTGAAAGATAAAACTTTTTGTATTAGTAAATGTATTAGTAATTAATTTAAGCTCCCGTAAAATTTGCAAAGCCTTAATGCTATAATACCATTCGTGAAAAAATTATTATACACAAATTATAATACAAACGGAGGAATTTTTTTATTATGGCTAAATATTGTGAATGCTGCGGAAGAGGCCCCGTATCTGGTAACGCTGTCAGCCACTCGAACAGACATACAAGACGACGCTGGCTCATCAACCTTCAGAGCGTCAAAGTAGATGCAGGCGACGGAACTTTCTTTAAAGCAAGGGTCTGCACAAAGTGTCTCAAGTCCGGCTACATCAAGAGGGCAGTTAATGCAAATTAAGAGCGTCAATGAGAGTCAGGCTTCAAGTCTCGACTCTCTGTTAATATTATTACGTGAAGAGGACTGCGAAAATCTCGCAAATCTTGAACTCGCGCAGGAACTTAAAGACGTAATTAAAACTCTCGTATCACGCAAAGACTTCAAGGCCAAGAAGGGAACTTCATTACGAGTCCCGTTAGTAGAAGGCAGTTTATATCTCGCTGGTCTGGGCAAGTCTGAGAAGTGCAATGTAAATATAATCCGCGACTCACTGACTCAAGGCTTGCGATCTATCGGAAGGGCAAATAATAAGAACGTCTGCGTAATAGTCTCTCACCTGAAAGAATATAACGGTTTGGGCTTTGTATTAGGCGAGGCTTCAGGACTGTGCTCTTACACTTTCGACAAGTACAAGACCAAAGATAAAGATTACGAACCTTTTGCACTGGACTCAATCTTCACTGATATTAACGAGTCTGAAGAGTTTTCAAGAGGTCAGATATTCGCGGCTTCTCAGATTTACTCAAGGGAGCTTGCTAATGAGCCGGGCTGCGTTATTACTCCTGAAATATTGGCGGCTAAAGCTCAGGAACTCGCAAAAGAATATAATCTTGAGTGCGAAATTTGGGACGAGAAGAGACTCGAATCAGAAAGAACAGGCGCATTGTTAGCGGTCGGCAGAGGCTCAAAGAATCCACCCAGATTGATTCACCTGATTTACAAGCCGGTTAATCCCGTCAAGAAAATTGCAATTGTCGGCAAAGGTATAACGTTCGACAGCGGAGGACTTAATATCAAACCTGATAATTACATGCTCACCATGAAAGGCGACAAGACAGGAGCCTGTAACGTTCTGGGAATCATGAAGGGAGTCTCTGAACTGGGATTAAATATCGAAGTTCACGGAATCTTAGCAGCTGCTGAGAACATGCCAGGCGGTAATGCTTATAAACCTGATGACATTATTAGAGCCCGCAACGGCAAGACTATAGAGATCAACAACACTGACGCTGAAGGAAGATTAGTATTATCTGACGCATTGTGTGTAGCAAGTGAACTCAAACCCGATGCAATTATCGACATGGCAACTTTAACCGGAGCATGTGCAGTAGCATTAGGCAAACACAGGGCAGGTCTATTCGTGAATAATGACGAGTTAGCGAATAAATTACTTGACTCATCACAGAGAAGGGGCGAGCCTTATTGGAGAATGCCTCTTGAAGATGAATTTATTTCTGAGTCTTTGAAATCTCCCTATGCTGATTTAGTCAACTGCGGAGAACGTTACGGCGGTGCTATATTTGCTGCATTGTTCCTGAATGAATTTGTCGGCGAAAATACAGCGTGGGCTCACATGGACATCGCAGGGACAGACTTTAACGATAAAGAATACGGAGTCTATTCCAAAGGTGCAAGCGCATTCGGTGTCAGAACATGTCTTGATTACTTGATGAGGCTTTAAGAGTGAATAATATTAATATTCGTAAAGTTGCTGTAGTAGGCTGCGGATTTGTAGGGAGTGCAACAGCTTTTGCCTTAATGCAGAGCGGTTTGTTCTCTGAGATGGTCTTGATTGACGTTGATAAAGACCGTGCTGAAGGTGAAGCCCTTGATATTGCTCACGGAATGCCTTTAGCAAAGCCGGTTCAGATTTACGCAGGAAATTACGACGATGCTTCGGACGCTGCAATAATTATAGTAACTGCAGGAGCTAACCAGAAGCCGGGCGAGACGAGATTAGATCTCGTAAAGAAGAATGCTGCTATATTCAAGTCAATCATGCCCGAATTTGCAAAACGTGAATGCAAAGGCATAATGTTAATCGTAGCTAATCCCGTTGATGTGTTGACTTATGCGGCAGTCAAGTATAGTTCTTTACCAGTTAATAGAGTCATAGGTTCCGGAACTGTCTTAGATACTGCAAGATTAAAATATTTGCTCGGTGAACACTTAGGAGTCGACAGCAGAAGCATTCATGCATTCATTATCGGCGAACACGGAGACAGCGAATTTGCAGCCTGGAGCAGCGCGAATGTATCAGGAGTCCCGTTGCATGACTTTTGCGAGATGAGGGGACATTTCACACACGAAGAGTCAAGACTCGCAATTGAAGACGGAGTCAGAAACAGCGCATATGAAATAATCAAACGCAAGCACGCTACTTATTACGGGATAGCTATGGCAGTGAAGCGAATCTGTGAAGCAATTATCAGGGATGAGAAATCAGTTTTACCGGTCTCAAGCATTGTGAACGGACTTTATGGCATTAATGACGTTGCTTTGAGTATGCCCGCGATAATCGGCAAGGACGGAGTCGAAGATTTAGTGCCTATAAGACTCAGTGCAGATGAACATAAAAAGCTGCTTCAAAGTGCTGAAGTCATCAAGAAAGTTATTAATGAAGCGTTGTGAAAAATTTATTACCGTGAGAGCTTGAATTCGAGTCCTTCACGGTTTTATTTTATATCATGTCATTGCTCGGCAAAATCGAAAGTTTTACACGAAAATATTTATTCTGGACTCCGTACTATTCGCGCAAGGTCGGCATAATAACTTCAGAACTTCCCGAAATCTACAATGCATACGGCAAACGATTGCACGTATTCTTTATCTCAGACAGAGAATTTGCTCACGGCCCTTATTACAGGACTAACCCCCGTTATATTCTCTGGGACAGATATAATTACGCTCTCAAGACTCACTTTTACACCCACTATGAAGCGTTTAATCTAATCGGAAGACCTGATAAGAGATTCGCAATACTTAACGAGTCCAAGGCAGTCAGCAATGCATGTTACAGAAAATATTTGCGAGAGAGAAAATATTTCGAGAATGAATTTAATTATGTCTTTACGTTTGACGAAGAAATTCTTGACAAAATCGCAAACTCTAAACTTGTACCGTTCGGGGCAGGCTTTAATTACGGCGAAATTTCACCGGATAATTATAAATATAAAGACAAAAATATTTCGATACTTGCATCAAACAAGCACTCTGCAAGACTGCACGTTATTAGACAGGAGACAGCAAGATACTGCCTGAGAAATAAACTTGCTGACACATTCGGAAATTTCAAAGGCGGAGACGGAGTCTATGTACCTATCGAGCTGCCCTTCAAGCGTTATAGATATTCAATAGTGATAGAAAATTATCTGAGCGCGTATTACTTCACTGAGAAAATCTTTAACTGCTTTATCTCGCAAACTATACCAGTATACTTGGGAGCTTCGAGAATTCACGAGTTCTTTAACCCGGACGGCATTATTACTCTTTCACTTGATGATATTAATCATAATCTCGAAAAAGTTTTGACTCAATGCACACCTGAAGAGTACGAGAGAAGACTCCCTGCAGTGCTTGATAATTATGAACGTGCTAAAGAATTCGCAAATATTTATGATTACATGTTCGCAAAGCATCTCAAGACTCTTTACGAGTAAATAATTTGTGTGATAGTTCCGCCTCCTATGACTGAATCACCATCATCATAAATAACTACAGCCTGCCCTATTGCCGGAGTCTTTTGCTTCTTCCTGAACTCTATTATTAGCTCGTTATTGTCTGACTGATTGATAATTGCAGGTATTTCGCGCTGTCTGTAACGTGTCTTGACTCTGGCATTGAGATTATGAATCTTTTCTCCTGAGATAATATTTATGTCGCTTGCAATGACTCCGCGAGCTAATAAAGACTCGCTCTCAGGAACAAGAGTTATGGTGTTATCGTTAATATTCATGCTAGACACATAGAGCCTTGAGCCTGCTGCAACTCCTAGCCCCCTTCTCTGACCTGTAGTATAGTGAATTATCCCCCTGTGATTGCCTATGACTCTGCCCTGTGAGTCAATAAAGCTGCCCGGTAAATATTTTTTGCCTGTGTAAGACTCGATGAATCCCGCATAATCGCCGTCAGGGATAAAGCATATATCTTGAGAGTCATGTTTTCTTGCGTTCGTAAATTTTAATTCTTCTGCAAGCTCTCTGACTTCAGGTTTAGTCATGCTGCCTAACGGGAAATCAATATTTGCAAGCTGACTTTGACTCAACATGTAAAGCACATAACTTTGATCTCTTGATAAATCTTTAGCCTTTCGCAATAAATAACGTCCTGATGACTCGCGCTCTATTCTTGCATAGTGTCCGGTCGCAATTCTCTCAAGTCCTGAACTCCGGGCATGATTTAACAACGCCTCGAATTTCATGAATTTATTGCAGTCAACGCAGGGATTAGGGGTGCCTCCTTCTTCGTAGACTCTGACGAATTTTTTAATCACGCGTTCTTCAAAGTCCGGCATGTAATTAATTACTTCGTGTTCAATTCCCAGAATATCGCATATAGCCTTTGCATCAATAATATTTTCACGTGAACAGCATGGATGACGCGAAGAAATTCCCAAACTTTCATTCAGGAATAAAAGCATAGTAGCTCCCCTGCAGGTTTTATATTTTTCACGCATTAAATAAGCAGAGACGCTCGAGTCAACGCCTCCGCTCATAGCAACAAGAATGCTCATGAATTATTTACTTACTTCAATAAATCGCTCATCTTCTTGAGTCTTCTAATTGCCTCTTCAAGGACTTCACTAGAACGCGCAAAATGGAATCTGATTAAATTATTTATCGGCTCTCTGAAGAAACTTGAACCGGGTACAGCAGCGACTCCGATGTTCTTGATGACCCACTCGCAGAATTCTAAATCAGTCCAGCCTTTGAACTGTGGAAGCTCTAAGAAATTGCTTATATCTACCATGACGAAATATGAACCCTGAGGCACATTATGCTTCAATCCTGCTTCGTCAAGACCTTCAAGAAATCTGTTGCGCTTCTGGGTGTACTTGGCCTTTAAGTCATCATAATATTCAGGTGGCAGCATTAACGCTTGAACTGACGCTTCCTGAAGGGGTGCAGCTGCTCCGACGGTCAAGAAGTCATGAACTTTGCGCGCTCCGTCGACGACATCAGCAGGGCCGATTAAGTAGCCTAGTCTCCAGCCTGTAATTGAGTAGGTCTTAGAGAGTGAATTGCACGTAATGACATGATCGAATAATCCGGGTAAACCTGAAGCGTAGACGTGTTTATACGGGTCAAAGACTATATGCTCATACACTTCATCTGTAACGATAAAAGCATCGTACTTGACTGCAAGTGCGCCGATCTCCGTTAATTCTTTCTCGGTGAAGACTTTCCCGCATGGATTCGAAGGGTTGCAGATGACAATAGCCTTTGCTCCGTCCTTGAAGCCCTGTTCGATGAGATTAATATCATAATCATAAGTCGGAGGCACTAGGGGAATATAAATCGGTGAAGCTCCTGAAAGAATAGAGTCAGCTCCATAATTCTCGTAGAACGGCGAGAATACCATAACTTTGTCGCCCGGGTTGCATATAGTCATCATAGCGGCCATCATTGCTTCGGTTGAACCGCACGTAATTACTATTTCAGTCTCGGGATCAATCTCGCGTCCGATTGCCTTGCTCTGTTTGGCGCATATAGCTTCACGGAAATTCTTAGCTCCGAACGTTATAGCGTACTGGTGAGGCCCTGTGTATGCTGTCTTGGCAAGGGAGTCAAGCATTTCTTTCGGGGGATCCCAGTCCGGAAAGCCCTGCGATAAGTTAATAGCTCCGTATTTATTGCTGATTCTGGTCATTCGGCGGATAACTGAGTCTGTGAAGGTGCCTACTCTGTCGCTGAGTTTTGGCATGGTAAAAATTTCAAATCCTTTCATGTTACAAAATTAAACTTTCAAAATATCCAGACAATTTTAGATTTTCTCATGACATTTTGCAAGAACAATCGCGATTTAAATCGTGAAAAGAATTGCGCTATTTAGTTTTACTTTGTATAATTCTTTCAACAGTTAGGCGTTCTGTAAAAACGGATAAAATAACCAGCAGTCTTAGAGCTGTTCCAGGCTGGCATGTAGCCTTTGCGATGTATGCATAAAAATTGCCGTATAACATAAAACATGTAAACGGATAAGGTGTATAAACCTTTACCGGGTAGAGGCTAGTAAACGAGCCCCAGTGAATAAGAGTATAACAGCTAGACTTCACTGAAAGCTCGCGGTTTTAGTCGTGAGTTGTTTACATAATTACACAATGCTTAAAAATATTACGCTCAATAACAATATAAGACTCCTGCTGAACGGCACGGAAACTTTTGCAGCTCTCAAAGACGCACTTACACACGCCGAACGCTGCATTAATCTTGAATACTTTTCTTTTCATGACGATGAGACAGGAAACACTATTAAAGATATTTTGATACAGAGAGCCTCACAGGGAGTCAAAGTCAGAATGATAATCGACGCTGCAGGAAGCTGGAGGCTCACGAGAAAATTTATACGCGAGATAAAATCTTCCGGTATCGAGTTCAAATATTTCATGCCGTTATCTCTTCGCAACTTATCAAGCATAATTCACAGAGATCACAGAAAAATTATAACGGTCGACAACAAAACGGGCTTTCTAGGGGGCTTCAACATCGGAGATATATATTTAAGGCAGTGGCGCGACACTCACATAAAAATCTGCGGTGATTCAGTAAACGAACTCGATAAAATATTTTTCAGAATGTGGGATAAAAATTTCAGCAGGAAAAGAACATGTTACGCTCAGGAAGTTATAAACATGCCGGATATTAAAGACTCTGCGGGCTGTGTTCCTGTAAAAATAATATCAAGCGGCAGGGGTGAAGACTTCAGGGCAATAGCTGACGAATATATACGCATAATATCATCTGCTAAGAAAAGAATTTGGATAACGACTCCGTATTTCGTTCCTGATAAAAAATTCGTTGACGCTCTGCACTCTGCCTCGTTAAGGGGTGTTGATGTCCGAATAATAATCCCGTCTGCTTCAAATCATATGCTTGTCTCATGGGCTGCCCAGTCTTATATTGACTCGTTAATCAAATCCGGGATCCGCATATTTATTTATCAGGACAGATTCATTCACGCTAAGACAATGATAGCAGACTCTCACGTTGCCTCAGTCGGAACAGCTAATCTTGACTCGTTAAGTTTCGAGATTAATTACGAGGTTCAAGCGTTGATTTACTCTACAAGACTCGTTAATGAGCTTGAGAAAGTTTTTCTTGATGACCTGACGAACTGCACGGAAGAGACTCAGGAACTCAGACAGAACAGACCAGTTATTCACAAAGTCAAAGAGTGTGCAGGAAGGTTATTAGCTGCGATATTGTAATTAATTAATGAGTGTTATAATTCTCCGTAAAATAATTTTTTAACAATGGAAGTGTTTTTCATGAAACAATTTTTACTCAGCAGTTACAGGAAATCTGCTATAATGCTTCTCGTAACAGCAATTACTGCGTTGCTTGTTAGTGTTGCTTATGCCGCAAGTACCCCCCCCCCCAATTCAGGATATTTACGTAATCGACGGCGTTACATATTACAACGTTAATTCGTCTAATATCGATGTCCCTGAAAAATTCTATGAAGATGCATTCAACAAGGCTCACTCATCATTAGGAGGTCTTTCACTCGCAAAACTCTGGATGCTAATGGCAGTGGGTGAGGCTGCGGCTTCGGGAGGTTTTAATTATATTGACGGTTTGAGTGTTAATCCCAGCAGTAAGTATATCTCAGCTGCAAAAGAATTCTTATTGAAAGGTTCTACGCAGATCCTAGAGCCTTATAGTTCTATGTCGTACAGTGCTGCAAAATGGAACAAGAACACGAACTCTTTAATCGCAACATACAGGCTTTCTACACAATTGCATTACGTTTATTTTACTGTAACTTTCAAGAACTTCAATGTTGTCGCCTTAATGCCCGATGATTCAAAACATTATGTCTCGACTGTTGTAGATAACGCTCCCCCAAAGACCCAGCTTCAGCCCGATACGGAATTGAGAAACAGCGATGCTAAATCATTCACGGCCTCAAAGAAACTTGAGAAATCAGAGACTCACGGCTTCTCAACTACAATAGATCACTCGGAAAGTTATAGCTTTACAGAAGGTATCAAGTTCGGAGCTAAGTTCGGCGTTGAGATATTAGGAGTCAACTCTGAGCTTTCAACGGAATTATCAACGGAATTCGCGCAGTCATTCACTGACGGATGGTCAAAGCAGACTGCTGACGAGACTACGATAACAGGAGGCACTGACGTTACAGTTGAAGTCCCGCCTTACACTGTGGGAATGATCAAGATGAACGAGACCGATACAACGACAACAGCAAAATATAATTGTCCCATAGGGCTTTTATATACAGTTGAGATTGATTGCCACGCTACCTTAGGGAACGAGAAGTCTTACTCATTCGGCGCGTCAAATTCTAACGCAATGTCAGATATTAATTACCGGGCATTCAAGCAGGGCAGTAAGAACTACGATAAAGACTCTATTGACTGGCAAAAGATTCTCAAGGACAGTGATTTCAAAAATGCTATTCAAAAGCTCGCGGCATGTACTCCGGCTTCATCAACTGGAGCGACGACAAAGTATCACAGCAAAAACGCTATTCAAGTCAGAATTGATAAGTTCGTGCCTCTCTACCCTCTTAAATATATAGCATTAGAGAACAATGAGACAGAAAAGACCCTCTCAGTAGGAAATTATTTCAGAACAAGAATATTGACTCTTAAGGGCTATAACTCTCAGAACGGAGCATACTACGATTTTCAGCCTTACGGACGCTGGGCAGTTGTTGACGCAAACTCTAAAGAACTTCCTGCTTCGTCTGCACCTGTAGTGATTGAGAAGGACTCAGTTTCAAACGAGACAATGTGCAGAGCCAAGAGGCCGGGTGAATGTTACCTGAAATTTTTGATTGACGAGAAGAGCTATCCGAAGTCTACGACAGACTCAAATTCAAACGAGTATATCAAGAACAGCGATTTATCAAGTACAGCAGCAGTGAAAATTACAGTTCTTGATGATTCTGAGTCAAAAGAGGATTTACCCGAACAGCAGGTAACTTTTGAGATCGAAGGCGACTATAACGGTATCGTAAATTCTGTCCCGGAGAAGATTGAACAGGACGCAGAAGGTTATTTGACTGTTTACGTGTACGACAAGACTGATAAAGAAATAGATGCACGCTCAGGAATTGATTACGTATGGGCATCAAGAAATAAGAAAGGCATAAAGATAGAGGATGACGGCACAGTTTCATTCACTCAACCGGGTACTCATAAGGTTCGCGTTGAGAGTCCCAAAGGAACATATTACAGCAAGTGGAAAGAAATTGTTGCTGAGGTCTTAGGCGATGACGAAGATTTACCGGAAGAAAAGATTACACCGACTGAGTACGCTGACTCTGACACGTTCTTTGACATAACAGGGAGCTATATCGGCGGGGTGAGCTATGACGCTGAGAACATAGAAGGAGCAGGAAAATTGCAAGTTCAGTTCTTAGACAAGAAGACTGACAAGATTAAATACGTTATTTACTCTTGGGAAGCGGACAGCAACAACCCTGAAGGTATGACTCTTAACGAGGACGGCATGGTCTCATTCACAAAGCCCGGACTTTATAAAGCTAGAGTCAAAAGCGGAGAATTTTACTCGGACTGGGTATTAATCAAAGCTGATGAGAAAGCCCCAGCAAGATTTACGGTGCTTCCTATTGCAAATGCATATAATACTTATACAGGAACATCAAACGATCTTGTTTACGGCGGACAATATGAACACGGAGTCAGAGTCATGTACGGTCTAGGCAGCGAAACTGAATCACCAAAGGAGTACACTTCAGATATACCCCAAGCTGTCGAAATCGGAACTTATTACGTATGGTGCTACGTTGCAGGCGATACGACTCACAAGAATTCAGAGCCTATATGCATAACAGCTCAGATACATGATCAAAATGACTGGACGAATCAAGAACAGGAAGGGTCGGGCGATGTAAAAACAATATCCAGTTCAAGCGGCGGCAGCTGTAATATCAGTCTTAGCTTCTTGGGATTGATTATTCTCGGAGGAGTCTTATTCAGAAAGAAATCACGATAAAATTTACGGGGTTGACGAGGCCCCGTTTTTTATGTACGCTCAATTTTCAGGAATTTATAAACCCATGCTTCGATTATCTCCCAGAACAGCCAGAGAATGACAGATAATATCATCATGACTGCAAATAAAATCTGAACGCTCAACGTAAACCCGTCGGCAAATCCTGCTCCCGTCAGTGAAAGTACAGCCATCCCCGGAGCTCTTCCCAGTAAACACACGATTGAAAGCGGTAAAAGTTTTAATTTCGTGAGTCCGGCCAAGAAGCACACTGCATCATCAGGCAATGCGGGTAATAAAAATATCATAAAGAACGTCATATAACCGCCGTCAGATATTACGGAGTCGAAGCGTTTAATTATCGAGTCAGGGACGATTTTGCGCACTAAACTTATTCCGAGTAATCTTGCAAGTATCATCGCTATTAAACTTCCGATTACAAGGCCGAGTGTAGTCAAGCCCCAGCCCTTCCAGAAGCCGAAGATAAACCCTCCTGCGAATGCCGCTGCCTGTCCTGGTATCGGAGCAATCACGACTTGAAGCACCTGCACTAGAATAAACAGCCACTCTGAGCCCTCACCGAGTTTTCGCAGTTCAGAAGGATTCTGAGCATAATATGTTATCGAGTTGAGCCACTCTTCAGGAACAAAGAACTTTGCGAGCCATAATAGAATCATAATCACCAGCATTATAGCGAACGCAGGAATTATGATCATGATTAACTGTGAGAACTTGCGCTTTAGTAAATTAATAAAATCTTGTCTTGTCATGTAATTAATAAATAAATAAGAGCACCAGCAATAAATTTCACTGATGCCCTAAATTATAAATTCACGTTATTAAATGTGTGTGTAATCTTATTTCCAGCCTACAGAAGCAAGGCTTACCCATTCGCCGTCTTTGAAGAACCTGTTGCCCATGAGATTCATTTTGTTAGAGTCTTTGATCAGGGTGCATTTAATCTTCTTGTCTTCGGGTCTGTAGTCTATGTCGACTTCCATTGAGTGCTGCTGAATCCAGCCTTTGTAGTAAATTCCGACTCTTGCCCTGATAACGTCATCTTTCTGGAAGGGGTCTTCTATGTAGTTGGCTTCGGCATCCTCAACTTTTACTGTAGGATGAGCATCGGTAAGGTATCTCTCTTTTGCGAATCCAAGAAAATCAAAATTTACAGCTTCGGACTTGGAGAAATCGACGGCTTTAGTGTCATCTGCTGCAGAAACTGCGAACGCTAAGACGAATACTAAGAGTACTGCGAGTAAAATTCTCTTCATGATTACTAATAAACCTCCTGGATGATTCATAAAAATTTGCTGAAATTCTATCATTATGCCTCAAAAAGTCAAACGAACAGTGCGGGCTGTGCTAGAATTTAAATCACAAAAGAAAACTGACGGTGAGAAAATAATTATATTAAGAATATATCTTGATAACTGCTGCTTTAACAGACCATATGACGATCAGACCTACTTGCGGGTTTATCTTGAAACGCAGGCAAAAATTCATATTCAAGGGAAGATCAAGAACGGAGAACTTGAATTAGTTACATCGTATATTCTAGTGTATGAAAATTTCATGAGTCCATTTAAGTCTCAAAAATCTGCAATTGATAATTTCTTGAGGTCTTACAGTTCTTATCACGTAGGAGCAGAGAAAGCTGACAAGATAGCCCACATTGCAAAATCAATCATGGCAACAGGTGTAAAAATGAAAGATGCTCATCATTTAGCCTGTGCTTTGGAAGCCGAATGTAAATATTTTCTGTCGACAGATGACCGCCTATTGAAGAAATATAAATCTGATACAATATTATTGCTGAATCCCGTAGATTTCGTAATGTATTATGATTATGATGATGGAGGATTATAAATAATGATAGCAGGTACACTTGAACTTATTGAACGCGGAATGAAGTGTCTCTCTGAAGGACTCGGAGATGTCGAAGCCGAGCAGTTTATTGCAGCAGTCAAACGTGAGAAATTCAATTACACCGAGTGGCAGAGGAACTATTTCAGCAGCATGAGTGCAGAAGAATTTAATGCAGCAGCAGTTAGTTACGAAAAAGAAAATCCATTCATAATAAAAAAATAATTGCAGCCCGAAACACGAACTCCGGGCTTTGTTATGTGCTTTACTCCTTAATCGGTGCAGGTCTCCCGAATAAGTACCCTTGAGCCAAATCACACCCTGCCGACTTCAAGAACTCAAATTGTTTATAAGTCTCTACACCTTTGGAGAGTGCAGGAATTCCCAGCTTTCGAGCCATATCGATAACAGCGGAGATAATTATATTTGCCCTCTCATCGTTCAGAGATTTAATCATGTCCATGTCAATTTTGAGTCCGTCAAGATCGAAATCTTTTAACACTTTCAATGACGAATAGCCGGAACCAAAGGCATCCATCCAGACTTTGAAGCCGTGTTTGCGCAGTCTCTCTGACTCGTGTTTCATTGCGTCCATGTCGACAGCTATTAAACTTTCGGTGAGTTCAAATCTCAGCATTTCACGGGGAATATTATTTCTTGTAACAGCGTCTTCTATAACTTGAACTATGTCCGTAAGCTCAAAGTCAAGGCGCGATAAATTCAACGATACAGGCACTAATTCACGTCCTGACTCTTTCTGAGAGCGCAAATACTCGCACACTTTGTTAATAACGAATGCGTCAAGTTTGTGAATCTTGTGTTCTTCTTCTAACACGTAAAGGAAATTCGCCGGAGCTAATCTTCCGTATTGAGGGTCTTCCCAGCGCGTCAATGCTTCAACGGAGGCAATCTTACCGGTCTTAACGTCGACAACAGGCTGAAAGAATACTTTGATTAATCCTGTATCTAATGCATTCTGGAACGAGTCAATTATATGCTCTTGAAGGTGAACTTTCTCGTCCATCTTGCCGTCATAAAACTGAACGTTGGTGCCGTACTCGCGCTTTATGCTTTCACATGCTAACTTTGCACAGTCGCATATTACACTGATCTCAAGGCTTGAGTCTTTTATCGTGTAAATTCCTGCTTTCATTTCGACAATGACTCCGCGCCTAATATTATTGATTCTTACGCTCATTCTGTTAATCTTGCCGCGCAGATCATCCTGAGCAGTAATCACGACAAATTGATCATTGACGACCCTTGAGACGAGTCCCGCCGGAAAAGTCTCTTGTAAGATTCTTGCTATTGACTTGAGCATCCTGTCTCCGCCTGAAAATCCGTAAGTCTCGTTGTAAGTGTGAAAGTTGCGTATATTAAAATATATGCAGTGAGGCTGAGTCCCTTTCCTGAGAAAATTATTAATCACGTTTTGAGCTTCATTCCTGAAATATTTCATGTTGTAGAGTCCTGTAAGCTCATCAATGACTGCTGCTTTAGGTTCCGGCATAGGTGCTTGGCCTGAGAGAGCTAATAACTTGTCGCGAATGTTGATGTCGTGAAGATAGACGTAATATAAATCTCCCAGCTCGTCATCGTGAACAAAGCGTCCCCAGTCCTCGATTTTCTTGATATTGCCGTTCTTGGTGATTATTCTGTAAGTTACGTAGTCAAGTCCTCCGCTTGCTTTGATTTGAGCGTTGATTATCTGGTTAACTTCTTCTATATCTTCAGGATACACGACAGTTGCGAAGCTGCCACCTGTGAATCTCATGAAGTCTTGAGCCGAGTCGCATTCAAATATTTTAGCGAGTTCATCACTTGCAAAGATAATCTCTTCAGACTCGTTTGCTTTATAAACGAGAACAGCTCCAGGCATGTTAGCAGAAATTTTGTTAATCGTAATACAGTTGTCTTGATTGAACATGTAATAAAATTCCCCCGTTAATGTATTAAATCTTTAATCTTGGATAAATATTCAGGCAGTTCAACGCGCTGTATAAATTTATCGGCTGTGTGATAGTTGCGCATTTATTTATTTACTCTTCACGAATTTTGAGGCTCTCAGGAATATATTTAGCTAATAACTTTCTCATAGCTTCGGACTTGATAGGCTTTGGCAGGTAGTCATTGAAGCCGTAGCTCATGTATTCTTCTCTAAGTCCTGTCCCTGAGTTCGCAGTTAATGCTATATAAGCAGAGAGTCTTGAAGGTCCGTTGATGTTCTTGGCTCGATTGAGGGTCTCTACTCCGTCAATTCCCGGCATTTTGTGATCAAGAAATATAATATCGTAGTGAGTATCTTTCAGGAGTCTCAAGCACTCTTCACCGCTTTCGAGTGTGTCGACCTGAGCAAGATAATCTTTGAGCATTCCCTTAGCTACGACCAGATTAACAGGAGTGTCATCGACGACAAGAATTTTTGCTTCAGGACATGTAAACGGCCTGTTGTCATCTGGTGAGGGCATGACTTCAAGAGCATTCTCAAGCATTTTCTCATATTCTGCGATAGTGCCTTGAAAACCTTCTTGAGCTGTCTGCTGAGTCAATTCTATTATGAACGTTGAACCCTTGCCGTATTCGCTTTCAACGTGAATGCTGCCTCCCATGAGTTCGAGCAAATATCTTACTAGAGTCAAGCCGAGTCCTGCGCCTTGAATGCTTTGAGTTTCATTGAGATTGACCCTTGAGAACGAGTTAAATAACTTGCTCAAATCTTCGTGATGAATGCCAATGCCTGTATCACTGACTGATATTGTTAGCTTGACTCTTGACTCTGATAATCTTTCACCGCTGACTTTAAGAGTTATGCTGCCTTTCTGGGTATATTTCACTGAGTTATCGATTAAGTTCGCTATGATCTGCCTTAAGTGATCCTCATCGCCGTAAAGGTGTTCGGGCAGGGTTTTATCGATGTCAAGAATGAAATTCAAGCCTTTGTGATGGATTGCCTCAAAGTTGCCTTCTTCCATGTCCATTAGGAGCTGCCATAAATGATAGTCAGTGTTGTACAAGTCCATATTTCCTGACTCGATTTTGGATATATCAAGAATGTTATTGATTATAGAGAGCAAGTGATTCCCTGCGCGTCTGATGTCCATTGAGGCCTTGTGAATTTCAGGGTCTTTGCTTTCTTTGAGAATCATCTCATTCATTCCGAGTATTGCGTTCATGGGAGTTCGAATTTCATGTGAAGTGTTTGCAAGAAAGTCGCTCTTTGCCCTGTTAGCAGCGTTTGCTATTCTCGTTGACTGTTCAGCAAGAATTCTCGAAGCCTCAAGCTCTTTCTCTACCGTGTTCATGCGTCTGTAAGTCGGGGTCTCGTAGTAAAAGAACGTTATAAATAACACTATAGTTGCAGCAACGTAACTGAATAAAATTGTCCTGATGAATAAATATTGAATCACATTAGCGAGGATTAACAGAGCCATTAATAAATTCAAGACTACATATTGAGATTTCAGCGTGAAGTATTCTTTATGAGTTATTTGCAGCCACAACGCCATAGCCACGAAGTAAAGCACATAGACGCTTCGCCACAACGTATTATAAGGCCCTCGGTTGAGTCCTCCTTCACCTGAGATGACAAAGAAGAAGCCTCCCTGAGTTCCTGGTAAAAGATTCAACGCAAGAACTACGAAACTTGAGAGCAGCAATATATTATTAAACGTGTCAAACGCTTTGTCTTCAACCCTGACGAAAGTTTGAACGTAGCGCATTAAGTGATAAGCATTGATGTTGATTACTGCATAATAAAGGGTCCTGACTGTGAGATTAATAATATGTCTGTGTCCCCAGCCGTCAATGAGAAGAGTCGAGCCTACTTCTAACAGAGCTGCAAAGAAAGTTGATAACGCAAGAAGCCTGAATCTCCTGTTGATTTCTGCCTTAGTCGCATATCTTATGAATAAAAACGCCGTCAAGACTCCTAAGAATGGGAGCATCGTTGCTTCTATCCATACGTTAAAGCCGTAAGTCAGCATTTAATTCTGCGCTCCTCCTCCCTGTGTAATCTTTTCGGAAGGTATATATTTCGCCAGCATTTCTTCGAGTTCCTTACCGTTGACAGGTTTGCTCAGGAAGTCATCGAAGCCGGTTGATAATAATTCAGCCCTGACTCCTACTAAAGCATTTGCCGTACACACAATAACTTTTGCTTTAGCCCCCGGAGCATCCTTCATCTCCTTTAGTCTGTGCAGAGTCTCTTTACCGTCCATTCGAGGCATCATGTAGTCCATCAAGATCAAGTCATAAGCATTAGCAGAGCATTTATTCAGGCATTCTTCACCGGAGTCGGCTTCGTCAATCTTGACCTCGTTATCTTTCATGAGAGAGCGTAAAACTACCCTGTTCATGTCGTTATCGTCGACTATCAATATTCTTGCACCAGGAGCTTTGAGAACTTTGCGTTCAGTCTTCTTAGCATGTGATGACTCCTGTTCGTAATCCCGTAATGTCTTGGTGCCTGTAATTTTCTGCGGTATAACAACATGAAACGTTGAGCCTATTCCGTAAGTAGATGTAACTTCAACTCGTCCGCCCATGAGTTCTATTAATCTGCCCGTGATTGCGAGTCCTAGTCCAGTGCCTTCTATATTATGAGTCTCTTTTGCGTCAATCCTGCTGAATGACTTAAACAATTTGGGTATGTCTTCGGAGTGAATTCCGATTCCAGTATCAGCGACCGTGATATGAAGCACTATTGTTGAAGGATCATCGCCCCTGACTCCTGAAAGAGTGAATTTAACGTGTCCCTTCTTGGTATACTTGACTGCATTGTTAAGAATATTGACCATAATTTGATGGACTCTGATTCTATCGCCGAATAACTCATCAGGCAGAGACTCATCAACTTGAGAGATATACTGCAAGCCCTTCTGTTGAGCTCGAATTCTTACCATGTTGTCAACGTCTCTTAACACCCGTGCTAAGTCGTAATTTCGTGAAGCGAGTTCAAGCTGTCCTGACTCAATCTTCGAGAAATCTAATATATCATTAATAATATGAAGGAGTGTACTGCCTGCGCTCTGAATGTCCCTTGCGTATTCGTAAATAGGCCCGGCTTCGTATTTGCGTAAAATAACTTCGTCCATTCCCATTATAGTAGTAAGAGGCGTTCTAATCTCGTGAGACATATTAGCGAGGAATTCACCTTTGGCAGCGTCCGCAGCAATTGCAGCCTGGTTAGCGTCGTCGGCGATGGCTTTAGCTTTCCTGAGTCTCTCAAGGGTGCGTTCTAAGTCGCGGTATGCAGGAGTCTCAAGCAGGAAGAAGAAATAATACACGTTCACTGAAATAATTATGAAGTTGACTGGGACTTCAGGGAATAACTTAGGCTGTAATCCATAAATCGTCCAGCATATTACGAAGTTCCCAAGCAGTGCCCAAATTTGACCGCGAGTAAAACTCTTTCTGTAGATATAGATCTCAAACAGTGCCCACGCTGCCCACAGCCACATATAACCGTAAGATAACACAGGCCATAAAGCTCCAGTGATGATGTTATTGCCGTTGATAGCGTAATTAGCTCCCGTGAAGTGTCCGACCAAGACGAAATAAAAGAAGCTGCCCAGAATAACATTTTGAGCGTAAAGCATTTTCTGCCGTCCTGAAGTGTTCTGACCGAAGCCGGATATATAACGCATGAACATGAAATAGACTCCGCATGAAGTCATTTGATAGATGATCATACAAATATATTTTGCCTGAATTGAGAACGCTGAATTTTTCGCAAGAATGACCGTAGCTAATACTTCAACGAAGCTGCTAAATGTCGTCATGTAACAGTAACGCAGGAGTCCTTTTTTCTCTGCCGAAGTCCCGGAATAAATCAGCTGAAGATAAATGCACAGAGTAACACTGAGAAAGATTACGGCGATTTGTGCTTCTATGATGTAAAGAATATCCAAATTGTAAATAACCCCTTCGCATGATGATTTTATTATTTGCTGTGAAATGAATTTATAATTATGTGCAAGTATAGCACCTGCTTTGTAAATGTGATATTATTCACGGCATGAACACACAATCAATCAAACTCAAAGAATTTATTTTTGCTCCTGACAGTACAGGAATGAATATAACTGCGTTGTGTTACGGCGCATTTAGTTTAGTCGTATCGTTTGCTATGGCTGTCATAGGCTGCGTGAGACTCTGGAGAGGCTTCTATGTCCCTGCGGGTTCGTATTTCATTGCTGCTGTATTATCGGCTTCGTTGTTTATTTACTCGTTCAGAAAGATTAAGACCGGAGACGTTGAACCCCTGAAAAAGTTATCATATCCATTGACGGCAGGAGGCTTTATATTTGGGTTGACGGCTTTGTTCTTCCTTGACGGCGGTAAAATGGGAGGCGTTCCGATATTCTTTATACTTGCTGTAGTTGCGACTCCGTTCTTTTTGAAGCTGCCTGAAGCGATTATAATGGTCTGCCTTGAGATACTTGCTTACGTGTCTAACGCAATTTTTGTATCGATATATCCTGCATCGATTGACTCAAGACTCGCGATTCCTGAATCTGCTTTTATCCCGGTCGTTATAGTGTCATGTACTCTTGGTGTGTTATGTCTGCTTTACACGTATTCATATAGACATCAGCAGGAGAGACTCGACAAGGCAATTTCTGAAGCGAACTCTGCGAACGAAGCAAAAAGCTCTTTCCTTGATAATATGTCTCATGAAATAAGGACTCCTATGAATTCGATTCTTGGAATGAACGAGATGATTTTACGCGAGGAAGACAGGCCCGAAATTAAAGAATACGCTCTTGTGATTCAGAGAAGCGGACGTGCTTTATTAGGAATCATTAACGATATTCTTGACTTCTCGAAACTTCAAGATAAGAAGATGGATATAGTTCCCGTTCGATATGATTTAAGCTCCCTGATTAACGACTTAATCAACATGGCAGCTGAACAGGCAAAGAAGAAGTCATTAACATTCACAGTCAACGTTGATAAAGAGATTCCCCGAATACTTGACGGCGACGAATATCACCTCAGGCAGGTTATGATGAATATTCTCAACAACGCAATCAAATACACCGAACGCGGCGGAGTTACTGTTAATGTAGGCTATGAGACAATAGACAACTACACGATATTATTGAAGTGTGCGATCACTGATACAGGAATAGGAATCAAGACAGAAGACCTTGAATATATCTTCCAGCCGTTTGAACACGTTGAAGCAGCCCGCAAATTCAGCGCAGACGGTTCAGGCTTGGGACTCTCTATAGTGCAGAAATTATTGCAGTTAATGGGTTCTGAACTCCAGGTTGAAAGCGTATTTCACAAAGGCTCTACATTCTCGTTTGAAGTCCGGCAGACTGTCATTAAATGGGAGCCTATAGGGGACTATGAGCGGGCATTCTCGATAGCTACGACAAGACAGACTGCGAAATTTACTCAGACATTCCAGGCACCTGAAGCAAGGGTTCTTGTTGTTGATGACGCTGATGTTAATTTGCTGGTGTTCGCTAACTTGCTCAAGAAGACTAAGATTAAAATAGATACAGCCTCAAGCGGAGTCGAAATGCTCCAGATGGTCAGAATGAATCACTATGATATGATTTTCTTAGATCACAGGATGCCAGGCATGGACGGTATTGAAGCCTTTCACAACATGAAGAAGATGACTGACGGACTGAATTATAATACCCCCGTTGTAGCATTAACTGCAAATGCTGTGTTAGGTGCAAGACAGTTATATATAGACGAAGGCTTCAGCGATTATATTTCAAAGCCTGTAGATACCGTGAGACTCGAACAGATTTTACTGCAATACTTACCTGATGACTTGATAATCAGAGGCGACGACATGACCGATGATGACTCGAGTAATAAACCTGTTAATGACGTTAATATACGCAGAGACTTGAGTCTTGAATTTGCAGAGGACGAATACGAATCAGAAGAGAATCAGGAAGCAGACTCGCCGTATAAAAATATTCCCGGAATTGATTACGACGCTGCTGTTACTAACTGCGGCTCAGAAGAGACGTTTGTCCAGGCACTAGAAATTTTCTATAACAGTCTTGATAAGAAATCCGGCGATATAGAAAAATTCGAGCGGGAGAAGGACATCAAGAATTATACTGTTCTGGTTCATGCCCTCAAGAGTGCTGCGCGTTTAGTGGGAGCGTTAGACCTGTCAGAGAATGCAAAGTATCTCGAAGCCTGCGGTGATAAGAATGACATTGAAGAGATCGAGGCCAAGACTCCGGCTTTATTGGCACAGTACAGGAGCTATAAAGAAGTTCTCGCAAAAGTTTTCGGGTCAAAAGACGAACCTGATATGTCTCTGCCTGAAATATCGATTGCTGATCTTCACGAAATGTACTCGCTGATAAAAGGCTTTGCGGCTGACTTCGATTTAGACAACATCGACAGAATGATAGAGGAAGCAAAGAACTTCAGAGTCCCCGAATCAGAACGCGAAAGATTCGAGCAGGTCAAAGAATGCGTAACAAATGCTGACTGGGGCAAACTTGAAGAGCTGTTACAATAAAATTTTTAAGTTCAAGAAAGGCTGAGAATTAATGAGCAAAGTATTATTTATCACAGAAAAAGTGAGCTTTATCTCAGAAGGTATAATCAATCACCTGAAGGCTCAAGATTTCAAAGTTCTGACTGTAAAACCTGACGTTACGGCAATATCTAACTTTCTCAAGGAGGATAACTCTAAAGACGAAGAAGGAGCTATCGATCCCGAAGTTGCTGCTCTGTTAACTCAAGAGGGCGAAGAAGGCTCGGAGTCTGGCGGGTCTTCAGGAGGCTCATCAGAGAAGAAGGACGACATTCCCCGAATATTTATTTTATATCTTCAGGGCGAAGACAACTTGATGATTGACGTATTAGGCTACATTCGCGATCTTGTTGAAGACAGGGGAATCAGATTCTTTGTCATAGGCACTCAGGAAGAACTTGACACCGTTATCGGCAAGAAGAAGTCAGATTACATTGCAGAGATGTACACTCGTCCCGTTGACCTTCAGGAGTTAATAAAGCGTCTCCAGAAAGAAGGCGAGGCAGTCGATAAGCTCAAGGAGTTCAAGAGCATATTAATAGTTGATGATGACGCAACGGCACTACGGAGTATGAAGAGCTTATTGTCATCGCACTATAAAATTCTCGTTGCAAACTCAGGAATGAACGCGATAACTATTCTTGCAAAGAATCACGTTGACTTGATATTATTAGATTTCGAGATGCCAATTATCAACGGCCCTAAAGTCCTTGAGATGATTCGCTCTGACCCTAACTCGTCAAATATTCCTGTTATGTTCCTGACAGCAAAAGGCGATAAGCGCAGTATCATGGAAGTGTTGAGATTCAAGCCTGAGAAGTATTTATTGAAGACGATGCTTCCGAAAGATATTCTTGACAGCATAGACGAATTTTTCAGAATGAAACGGTAACACTTGAAAAACTGCTCTCATCATTACAAAACACTCCTTTCTCAAACAAGAGCTTCCGGTTTAAGTAAATCAATTCACAAGGCCGGGAGCTTTTGTTTTATGATTATATTACTCTGAGCTTAGAAGGTATATTATCGATTATTAGATCTAGTAACTGCGTTATGTTCCAGTTCTTTTCACCGGAATAACACACAGGACGTATTATATTTATCCCGGCTGCCTCTCTGACTCTGCGCTGAATTGAGTCTGCCTTATCATTCAGGAATGCTGTTAATTCTCTGTCCGGCGAGTTGCTGAAGTCATCCCAGTGTCTGCCGCTCATTGCCATATCTGCCTGATTAATTGCTGTGAGTATTCTGCTCTTGTCGATATTAGGAACTATTACACGGCTCAAAAGTTCGTAAGTCGTTCCCATGTCTCTAGAGCTGCCGTCAACGATAACAAGAACTAAATCAATAAGCCCGTATTTAGTGCCTTTCTTGTCAAACGCTGCGTGAAGTTTGTCAATTATATTACGTGAGTGTTCCTTGTCCCTGTCAACGCTGTCTCCCAGTCCAGGAGTGTCCCAGAGCCTTAATAAGCGATTGAGTTTATGATCTGAAATTTGCATTGTCTCAGGTTCGTAACTTTCGCCGACCTTTGCAGCTTTTTTCTGAAGTATGCTGTTAAGTGTCGTAGATTTCCCGGAGCCCGTTCCTCCTAAGAGCATTACGTCAAGAGGCCAGGCTCCCATAACATCAAGTTTGCGGTAAATGTCCCGTTCCCTGTAGTCCGCAAGAGAAATCATGACTTACAACCAGCTGAAAATGGCTTTCACAACACCCACAACAGTACCAACAACAGCACCCGCAGCTTTCCCGACAGCTTCACCGGCTTTACCAAATATGCTTCCGAGTTCGCCGCCTATGTCAGCTCCTTCTGATGCACAGTCAACAACAGTATCAATGAAAGATTTTCTTATCTCTTCGCCGTAATTCTTGAGATCATCGTTATCCTTCCAGACTTCGGCATCACGTGAAATATTCTGAGCATATACAAGTCTTTTCTTTTTAGGAGTGTGCTGAATGATGAGATATAATAACTTGCTCAGGTTATAGGGGTTCTGCTGTTCGTATTCGTCCTTGTAGCCTGCCGAGTAGTACACCGGCTGAACGTCGACTCCTGTGCCTTCTTTTATTCTGCGCCTGACTGGACTCTGCCTTCTCGTCAAGAAATTTCGTGAGAACTTCATCAGGTTTGTTATTCACGCCGTCCCAATGCTTGCCCTTCATTGCCATATCGCACTGGTTTATAGCTACGAGTATGCGCTGTTCTTTGTTACCGCCCAAGTTCGGAATTATTACGGAATTGATTAATTCATATGATGTTCCCAAGTCCCGCGTGCCTCCATCGAGAATAACAAGCACTAAATCAATAAGAGCATTGCCTTCTGCGTCCCGTTCGTTGAGCTTGGTAATAATATTTTTAGCGTGCCTGGTATCTGCTTCTCTGCCGTCTCCGAGTCCGGGACTGTCCCAGAGAATCATATTTTGAAAATTATATTGCTTGATGTCCATAGTTTCAGGATCAACGCCTACGCCGACTTTTGCAACTTCATGCCTGAACATTGCGTTTATCGTCGAACTTTTGCCGCTGCCTGTCGCTCCGGTTATCATGATATTGATTTTCTGCTTCTGGAGTCTTAATAAATTTTCGTAGACTATTCGCTTTTGACTCTCGGGAATATTAAGATTCTGAAAACTTTCGTTGAGTTCCTGAAAAATATCCTGCTCGTGTTCCTGCAACTGCTATGCCCCCTGTTATGAATAAAATAAATAAAACTCAGTAATTCTATCAGAAACGGGGGGGGGGGGATCAAATCACGAGTAACCCAAACGCTTTAACGCAAGATTATTCTTTCTCCAGCCCGGAATGACTTTAGCCCACAAATCAAGATACACGGGGAGACCTGTAGCCTGTTCTATTGCCTGACGCGCTGAGGCTCCGATCTTCTTAATCATGCTGCCTCCTGAGCCTATTAATATTTTCTTCTGGCCTTCAGTCTCTGTGATTAACGAAGCTCTAATATATAATTTTTTCCTGTCCGGGTACTCTTCGGGACTCTTGTACTCGTCAATTTCTATTGCGACACAGTGAGGAACTTCATCTCTTAAGAATAATAATACTTTCTCGCGGATAATTTCACCTGCCATGAATTTTTCGGTCGTGTCCATCAAAATTTCAGGGTCATAAACAGGCTCGCCTTCTGGTAAATATTTCGTGATGAGCTTTATTAACTCGTCAAGACCGGTTTTATTTCTCGCTGAGACAGAAATTTTTGCAACGCACGGACAAATTTTTTCATAGAGACTCAATGCATAGTCAGAATTATATTTATCGCACTTGTTAGCCGCAAGAATTACAGGATATGACTTTATTAACTCCGCTGTCTGATAATCTTCAGGAGTCAATTTGCGCACTCCCGAATCAATAAGCCATAATACTAAATCACACTCATCAAGGGCGTTCAGAATCTCATCTTTCAAGAACGTATTTAACTTGTCCTTATCATCAGGATTTAAGAATCCAGGCGTATCAGTGAAAATTATTTGAGCATTATCATCATTATATATGCACCGTATTAAATTTCTCGTAGTCTGAGGCTTGGGCGAACTTATCACAGCATGGGTCTTCAGCAGTGCATTAATCAGCGATGACTTGCCCACGTTCGGACGGCCTGTTATGGCAGCAATTCCGCACTTCATGAAAAATTAATCCGGGTCAAGAGTGAAATTATGAGGCAGCAATTTCTTTAACTCGTAAATCTTCGCGCCGTCTTTTGAAGCTAACACAACAAGCATATTCGTATTAAATTCCATGAGAGCCTGACGACATGCACCGCACGGAGGACATGACACCTTCAAATAATCATCTCTGTCTTCATGCGAACCTGCTACGGCTACTGCAAGGGGATTGCGTTTGCCCTGAGATACCATGATAACGACTCCTGCACGTTCTGCACATATAGTTACACCGTACGAGGCGTTCTCTACGTTGCAAGATTGAATTATCTCATCATCTGCGAATAACATTGCTGCTCCGACATGAAAGCGCGAATACGGGACATAAGCTCTCTTTGCAGCTTCACGGGCTTTATTCAGTAAGTCTTCAGGAGTAATTTTTTCTGAAGGCCAGTTCTCTTTTGCTGACATTGAATGTATTTAACCTGCCTTAAAAAATTTTTGGGTAACGCGAAATATTTTACACTATATTATTTACTTCTTTATTATTATCATCGAGCTTGTTATCAGGATTTATTTTCTTGAGAGTCAAAAGCGTTATTCTATGCTCTTCAAGTGCTTCGACTCTGATTAGCCAGTGCTTGTACTCGAACTCTTCGCCCTCTTCAGGAAAGCCTCCCGACATAGTAAGAACTAAGCCGCCGAGACTCTCTGCATCTTCGCTTTCAAATTCACTGCCCAGAGCTTCACTCAAGTTTTCAAGACTTATGCTGCCCTGCACTGAGTATGTATTATCGTCAATCTTCTGGACTTCGGGGACTTCTTGATCATATTCGTCCTGGATCTCGCCTACTATCTGTTCAAGAATATCTTCCATAGTTACGAGACCTGCAACTCCGCCGTATTCGTCGACTATAATAGCGATGTGAATATGTTCGCGCCTCATTGCTTCAAGGACTTCTGATGTCTTTATCGTCTCAGGTACAAATATGGGCTTTCGCAGCAGAGTCCTTACTTCGCAGCTTAAATCAGAGTCAAGCAAATTCTTTAAAGTATCTTTCACATACAGGATGCCTATTATATTATCAGGACTCTCTTCATAAACGGGAATGCGTGAATGTCCTTCATCAATGAATAACTTCACAGCTTCTCCGAGTGTATCATCTGCTTCAAGAGCTATCATGTCAGTTCGGGGGATCATGATCTCATGAACTTTAGTCTCGTCAAAGTCAATTATTCCGTCAATCATGCGCCGTTCATTTGCCTCAAGAGCTCCTGACTCAGTTGCAATTTTTACGACCTGTTCAATCTCATCACGGGTAACAAAGACCTGTTGAGTCCCTAAGTCAAGATGCAGGACAAAGCCAATCGCAGTAACACATTTTTTCATTGTCCAGGCTATAGGACTTATCAAGAACGCAAGGATTCTCAATATAGGCGCAGCAAAGAGCAATACATTCTCAGAGTAAATCATTGCAGCGGACTTAGGCAGAATTTCACCGAATATAACTATCAAGACAGTCATAACAGGAACAACTATAACTAATGCACCTGCACCGAATATTTCAAGAACTGCACTTGAAGCTAATGCACTTGCCGATATATTCACAACGTTATTTGCGATTAAGCACACAGTCAAAGCCTCTTGAGCGTCATCTATCAGCCATTGAAACGTTGAGTTCAGAAATTTATATCTGCCCTGTTCCTGAAGAGTTCGCAATTTGCCCTTGCCTGATGCAGTTATCGAAGTCTCCGCACCGCTGAAAAATGCTGAGAGAATAATCAAGACTGCCAAGCCTGAAATTGTTCCGGTCATGAACTAGATTACCTCCAGCAGTTTAGCTTTTATCTCGTCCTGACGCTTGAACATGATATTTTCTTTCTCGTCAGTGTCATGGTCAAAGCCCAGTAAATGCAGGAACGAATGAGCAATCATTAAGCACAAGCCTTCTGATTCACTTAATTCACCGTGAAGACGCTTTACTTCTTCAGGACAAATCACTATATCGCCGAGTGCCAATACCGGAAGCTCGGGAATTCCTACAGGTTCGTCATCGAGTAACGGGAACGATAACACATCAGTAGCTTCGTTTATATTCCTGTAATTATTATTCAGTTCTTTTATGCCTTCTGAGTCAGTGAATGTAATCGAAATCTCTGCGAACTCGTAATTTTTCGAGTCCGGGTAAATCTTGAGCAATTCACCTTCAAGGACTTCTGCGAGTGAGTCAAAGTTATAACGCCTGAAATCATTACCGCTGTCATTATTATTACTGCATGACTCTTCTTGATTATCATTATCATCTGCAAAATTAATGCGCAAAGATAACTTCAAAATTTGATATACCTCTTTCGTGAATAAATAATATTAATTCTTACGCTCGATCTTCTTAACTTTTCGGGTGTGATACATGGAAATTAAAACGTTTATGAGCGTCTCTCTTATACGTGCAAAATCTTTCATCGTGAAATTTACGTCATCGAACTGGTGTTCATTCATTTTGCTTTGAATGACCTGCTGAACTATATTTCTTATGGTCTTGGCCGATTTACCCTGAACCCTGTTTGAATCATCTGCTTCAAGCTCCCTGATATTTGCGGCTCTGACAGCTGCTTCAACTGAATCCGTGATCATTAATAAAGCTGTCTCTCTTGACTGGGGCTTAGGACCTGGATAACAGAAATCATTCCATTCAACTTTTTTATTCATAGCTGCTGCCTTGTTATAAAAATATCTGGTGCATGTAGTTCCGTGATGTTCGCTTATGAAATCCCGTATTCTCTTGGGTAATTTGGCTTCCCATGCAAGTTCGAGGCCGTCTCTTACGTGAGAGATTATAGTCATTGAGCTTAACTCCGGGGACATTTCGTCATGAGCATTGACTCCTCCGCCTTGATTCTCGACAAAGAAATGGGGCTTCCTGAGCTTGCCTATATCATGATAATATGCTCCTGCCCTGAGTAAATTAACGTCCATGCCTAACTCTATGCCTACTGCTTCGATTAGGGTCGCTATTGTCAAGCAATGCTGATAAGTACCGGGGGCGTTCCTCTGCATGTCTCTTAACAACGGGCTTGAAGGGTAGCTGACTTCACGAAGGGTTAATATCGAAAGCGTTCCTAAGTAATCTTCAAAGAATGGCAGCATGAGTATAATTATATGCGTGTTGAAGACTTCGAACACAAAGAAAGAAATTGACTCCTGCCAGAACTCTCCTAAAGGGATAAAGAGCCTGAAGTTATCCTGAACCAGCGGAGGCCCCTGAATATAACGCATTATCATACGTAGAATGAGCATTATAAACGCTGTAATAAATACCCGCTTGTAGACCTGCCGTCTTGACTCTAGATTTCTCATAAGATAAAAACTTACAGTAGCAGCAAATACAGCCATTGAAGCGAGCAGAATTAAATTCGACACAGTGAGTCCTGCTATGATAAATATTCCTGAGAGTGTCGCAATTAGTGCAATATAGAACGCCATATAATCAGAAATACACAAGAACGAAGCTGTTATTGCCGTTAAAGTCCCCGCCCCGTTAATGCCTGCCATTGAAGCAATTGACTCGCAAATCCATGACGTTACTATTATGAACACTGCGCAGATCCATGACGGTTTATGTTCGCCTGCACCTCGTTTGAGAATATCAAGCCAGAACGGAAGAGCAAGGACACATATAAACACTGCACATAACTGATAAAACGGGAAAACGTCCTCAGTGTAGCCCTGAAGCCGTAATAACATAGCTGTCTGTTCAGTTACTATTTCACCGCGATTGACTATAACGTCTCCCGGCTCAAGCCTTCTGTCTAGAACCGGAACATCATCGACTGCGGATTGTCTTGCAAGTTCCGTCAAGTCTTCATCAAATCTGAAATTTAAATTGCCTAGTCCTGCTAATATCTGGTAAATAAAATTAGCGTCGCTCACTGATTTAACGGCTTTGTTTATCTCCTGCCACAAAATTTCTGTTATTAAGGCATTATTTCCCCTGTAGACCTTCTCGGACTCTAACCTGTCAATAAATGCGCTGCCTGCGTGATAAGCGAGATTTACGAGTCTTGCCCTGTCTTCAGTTTTGAGTCTGTAAATGGCATTTAACAAAGCATCCGGCAAATATGATAAATAAACAGAATTCTTTGCGCTGACAGCATCTTTTATGTCTCTCAATGCCTCAAGCCTTCTCTGTAATCTTGACTTTGCAGACACATCACGGACTGTTACACCGACAATGCTTTCTCTGACCATTGAGCGCAATTTTTCCGCCGAAGCCTGATCATCATATCTCATGTGCGATATAACTCTATAAGTCTCAGGAGCTGCCTTGCCTATTGTAAAACTGTCTCCCCTGCGAGTTAAGACCGACCATTGAGCAAGGACTATCAAGACTCCAGCAGTTAATAAAAATATTACAGGACCGATATATTTATATATAAAACTGAAGTCAGTCTGCTGTAATCTCTCTAAAAAATTTAATTCTGACTTGAGTAATACCCTCTGCTTTGTCTTATTGCTCTTATGAGGCAGGACGGGCGGTGTAGGCTGTTTGTAACTCATGATAATTTATTTCCCTGTTCGTTTTCGTATCGTGAATATGCCTGAACTATCTTTTGCACTATTTCATGTCTGACAACGTCCGCGTCAGTCAAGTCAATAAAGCCTATTCCCTTAATGCCTGCAAGAATATCACGGACACTCCTCAAGCCTGATACAGAATTGCCGGGCAAATCTATCTGAGTAATATCACCCGTAACTACTGCTTTAGAGCCAAAGCCTAATCGAGTCAAGAACATCTTCATTTGACGCGGAGTCGTATTCTGTGCTTCGTCAAGAATAATAAAACTCTCGTTCAGAGTCCGCCCCCTCATGTAAGCTAACGGGACGATCTCAATAACGCCTTTATCTGCATAGCGCAAAAATTTTTCAGGTGAAAGCAAATCATAAAACGCATCGTATAACGGTCTCACATAAGGCTCAACTTTCTCGCGCAAATCTCCGGGAAGATAGCCCAGACTCTCGCCGGCTTCAACAGCAGGACGAACTAAGACGACTCGATTCACTTTACCGGCTTTCAACATCGAGACAGCTTCACACACTGCAAGATAAGTTTTTCCCGTTCCCGCAGGACCTGTTGCAAATAATATGAAGTTATCACGAATTGCCTTGATATACGCGCGTTGCCCCGGAGTCTTTGCCCTGATAGGCTTTCCCCTTGCCGTAGTGCATACTATCTCGGAGTAAAGCTCATTGAGTCTTAACTCTCTGCCCTCTGCTAATGAGTCCATTGCTGCCCTGACATCTGCTTCTCGAATCTCGTGGCCCTTCTCTGCAACTGAAATTAATTCGCGGATTAAATGCGCTGCGAGCCTTACAGGTTCAGAATCGGGACCGCTGACTTTAACGATCCCGTTATTAATCGAAAGTGTAACAGGGTAACGGGCTTCAATTGCCTTGAAATTTTCATCGTTCTGACCTAGTAATCTTGCCTGAACGAACCCGTCGCCTGATAAAGGAATTTCCATAGCTGTATTATTTATTTCTTATGCCGGGTAAGCCTCCGGAGCTGCCTGAGACTGGAGTCCTACGTCACGTTTATTTGCCTTAGCGTATTTCTTTGGCAGGAAGTCCTTAGCAACCTGAGGGAACATTATCCACGTTAAAGCGTCTTCGGGCTGAAGACTCCACGGCTGACAGTCTTTGCGTGCCTGCTCCATTTCGGGGGCGATCTTCTCACCGGGTCTGCATGTGATAGGCTCTTCGTTACCTATTGCCATTTTCTGAACTTCAGGGTCTACAGGTGCAGGGGGCTGACCGTAATAGCCTAAGAAGTACTGGCGAATCTCTTTCGGGAAACTCTTCCAGCGTCCTCTTAACACGTTCACCGTTGCTTGAGTTCCTACCATTTGACTCGACGGCGTAACTAACGGAGGATAACCCATTGCCTTGCGGACAACAGGGACTTCATTAAGAACGTCTTCGAGCTTGTCAAGTGCATTCATTTCACGTAACTGGTTGACCATATTAGAATACATACCACCGGGAATCTGATAGCGCAGAATATTAATATCAACGCCTGCAATCTCAGGAAGTAAAGCCTTATATTTCTCGCGTAACTTCTTAAAGTGCATACAAATCGGCAGCAAGTCATCCATCTTAATCCCTGTATCGTATTCAGAACCTGCAAGGGCTGCAACAAGTGATTCAGTCGGGGGCTGGCTCGTTCCAAGTGCAAAGGGTGATATTGCTGTATCAACTATTTCTGCTCCTGCCTCGATACCTGCAAGATATGCCATGCTCGCAAGTCCTGTCGTGTAGTGGCTGTGAAGTTCTACGGGAATGTCAACCTTCTCTTTGATTGCCTTAACGAGTTTAGCGCAGTCCATCGGCCCAATTAAGCCTGCCATGTCCTTAATAGCGATTGAGTCTGCTCCCATGTCCTGCATTTGTTTAGCCATATTTGCAAACGTATCAAGGGTATGAACCGGCGAAAGAGTATAACTCATGCAAAGCTGTAAGTGTGCGCCTTCCTTCTTGACCTGATCAGCAGCGACTTCAACGTTTCTCAAGTCATTAAGAGCATCAAAGCAGCGTACTATATCTATTCCGTTGCCTACAGCTTTCTTCACGAATTCTCTAACTACATCATCAGCGTAATGACGATAGCCGACTAAATTTTGACCTCGTAATAACATCTGGAGCTTAGCATTCTTGATTCTTGCGCGAATTAATCTCAATCTCTCCCAAGGGTCTTCATCAAGAAAACGCATTGCAGAGTCAAACGTTGCGCCGCCCCACATCTCTAAAGCCCAGTAGCCTGCATTGTCCATGTATTCGAGTACCGGGAGCATGTCATCAGTTCGCATTCTCGTTGCTATTAATGACTGGTGGGCATCTCGTAAAGCAGTCTCGGTGATTCTGACTTTCTTTTCTCCTGCCATGTAAAAATTTTCCTCCTGTTTTATATATTTTATTTTATGTGCGAATTTAGCTTAGTATTATACTTTATTTCTTTAATATTTCTTTTGCTTTATCCCAGAACGAGTCAAGCTCACTGAGTGTATAATCGCTGAGAGTCTTTCCTTCTGACTGTGCAAATTCCTCCATGAGGGCGAATCTCTTCCTGAACTTCTCACAGACTTTATTCAACGCTGCGTCAGGGTCAACTTTGAGTCTTCGCGCTATATTCACCGTCATAAATAACACGTCGCCTAACTCGTCCTCAATGTGCGATAAATCATCGGGATTATTTGCAGCTTCCTTGAGTTCATTAATTTCCTCGTCAAGTTTCGCGAATAAAGGCTCAGGACTCCCCGCAGGCCAGTCAAAGCCAACGTGTGCTGCCTTACCTTGAATCCTGTTAGCTTTCAATAACGGCGGTAAATTGTCAGGAACTCCCGCAAGAATTGAAGTGTCCTCGTGCTTCTCGAGTCTCTCTTGAGTCTTTATCTTCTCCCAGTTACGCAAGACTTCATCGCTGTCCTTAGCCTTGATTTCACCGAACACATGAGGATGTCTGCGAATCAACTTATCGCAAATAGTTCTGACAACGTCCTTCATGTCAAATGCTCCTGAGTCTGACTCTTTTGCTAGTGAAGCTACAAATACAACCTGTAATAACAAATCTCCTGCTTCTTCACGAATTGCCTGCATATCGTGTTTCGTTATTGCGTCTGCGAGTTCGTATGCCTCTTCAGTTATCGGAGTCCTTATTGTCTCGAGAGTCTGCTTGCGATCCCAAGGACAGCCCCCCGGAGCGCGTAATCTCTCTATGATATTAACTATTTCGTCAAAGTAGTGCGAGTTCTCTATAATAATTCCTTCTTTCATGATATTAACTACGTGCGTTACAAGATGTAAAGTGCATCTGTCATTTACCCCCGCCCACCCACCCTCACTACTACGTAGCGAGGGTAAATGAGTAAGAGATTTTTTGCGTTATTATAGCTTAATCCTTCGGACTCTTTCTCCTGCTCACTGGTAATTTGTCAGGTTCGTCTTCAGTCCAGAGCGTATAAAAGCCATATTCGTCAACGTCATCGCCTGCTCCGAGAAAATCAAGAACTGCCCGCCCTGTCCTTCTTATCTTAGCAAGCATTGACTTTGACAACCCTTTGAAATCGAGCTTATTAATCGTGTTCTCGTCCGTCCCTGAATAAGTAACTTCGGTGCGCTTTTGACCAGGTGCTACGACATACAAAGGAGCTGCCCCTAACTTCGCGAGTCTCGTTGCTCCCGAGTCATCTTTCACAAATTCTGCTGATAATATATAGCTTCGTTCTCTGGGTAAAGTCCTCTGAAACGATACGAAATTACCTAACGACCACGCTACGGCCTTAACGTCATTGCTTGAGACTCTGACTTCAACAGGCTGCAATACATGAGGATGAGTCCCGACTAATAAACTTGCTCCGTTATCAAATGCTGTGTCCGCTGCTCTAATCTGGTGTGAATTAGGCTTGTAGTGATACTCGTTGCCCCAGTGAAAGCACGCTATTATTACATCAGGTTTGAAGCTCTTTGCGCGTTCGAGACCTGCAATAATATTTTTATCGCTAATAGTGTTCAGGTGAACGTCTTTATTATCTTTTGGCCACAAGTTGCTCCCGTAAGTGTAATTAACAAATGCTGCTGTTATCCCGTTGTTATCGAGAATATACGCGTCATTTGAAGGCACGTCATCGAGTCCCAGTCCCGTCCAGTGCAAGTCAGCCGAGTCAAGAACCTCCGCAGTACGTCTTGCACCCTCTGAGCCTTTATCGAATATGTGATTATTCGCGAGAGTCAGCAAGTCAACTTCTAAGTCATCGCTCAAAGCATTAATCAACGAGTCAGGAGTGTTGAACATCGGATAACCTGAATAATTTATTTTCCTTTTGCCCTGAACAGTCCCTGCGAAGACCGTCTCAAGATTGCCTACTAAGAACGAATTAATTAACAACGGCTTGACCCTTCTGAATTGCGGTGAAAAATCATATGTATTGCGTAGTGCTTTGTTTTTGCCTTTATAACGTGCTGCGTCTAACTGCTGCTGATGTGCCATTATGTCGCCTATGAACAAGAAGCGCGCCCGAGTCTCTGCGTGAAGTCCTGAGGCCAAAGCTGACGAAATTAACAGAATTAACAGAGAGATAAATAATTTTGCCTTCATGAGTAAAAATAAATCCTCCGTGAAAATTTTTTGAGAGTATAATATCATTTAATAATTATATTCTCACTTCATGAATTCAAAGCTGACGAGTCAATTACTAATACAATTACTAATACAAATTCAACGCATTAATCAAGACAGCAAATAATTCTTTAACACGCGAACGATTCATTAACTCATCAATTTTGAATGAGTCGCCGCGCTGATATATAATCACTCACATAAAATTTTTTTACAAAGGACATGAATAATTTAAATGCTCGACGAATTAGAAAGCTACACAAAACATCAGGACGAGAAAAATATTTACTGGTGGACAATCGAATACAGCGTACCTGTATCACGAAGCAATATTAATTTTAATGAAGAGAGACTCAGCACGATTGCAGAATTGACTCAGGCTCTGGGATCATATTTCTTCACTGAAGGGGACGCTTCAAATGGGACTCAAAAATTATTCATGAGGGCAGACTATGACGAAGCAATTAATATCGATAAGTTATGCTCGAACGCAAAAAATTTATTAAGCAGACATGAATTCGAAGGCATAGATTTATCACGCTGTTACAAGACAAGCAGCCAGCCTTGGGAGACACAGCACTTTGACGCATTCCCGCCCCTGAACGTCGGCAAAAGTTTAGTCGTCATGGCACCGTGGCACGCTAAAGAAAAGATTCAACAGGGCAGAAAGCCTATTTACATATTCCCTGCGAGCGCATTCGGTACAGGCTATCACGAAAGCACAAGAATAGCTCTTGCACTTCTTGAAGACGTTGTTAAATCCGGTGATGTCATTCTTGATATTGGCACAGGCACAGGAATTTTATTTATCGCTGCTCTTAAGATGGGAGCAAGTAAAGCTATAGCGCGAGACATTGACCCTACGACACTAGATGAGGCCAAACGCAATATGAATCTCAACGGAATTAATCCCAAAGTCTGCCAGTTGACAGAAGGAGACCTGCTCAAAGGCTTCAAGGGTCAAGTTAATATTCTCACTGCAAATATATTATTGAATCCTAATTTGGCAATGCTTCCGGACGTTAAGAACGTTCTTAAACCTAAAGGCTGCGCGATATTCTCAGGAATGACGAACGTAGAGAGCTACACATTTACTTCAGTCTTGAACTCTTCAGGAATGACGATAGACAAAGAACTCAAATTCGGAGACTGGTGGGGATGCAGGGCAATCAAGGCTTGGGGTTAGTATATATTCACGTCTTGGGCTGCCGGTCGAGTCTCTGCGAGGGCGAATACATTGCAGGTTCTCTCAAGTCAAGAGGCGCGCTGATCACGGAAGAACTTGGCGAAAATATTAATGCTGCTGTTATAGTTACTTGCTCAGTGACTCAGGAAGCTGACAGGAAATGCAGGCAGATTGTCAGACGTGCGCGAAAAATTTTGGGACGTGAAAAAATTCTTGCTGTGTGCGGGTGCTGGTCGCAGGCTTTAGACTCAGAGTCAGCTATGGAACTGGGCATAAATATTCTTGCAGGTTCACGAGGTAAAAATATCCTGCCTGAAATAATCGAGTCTGCAATTACGAATCATGATACACGCTTTCAGGACTTGAGGACTCAAAATATATTCTCGAGTGCCTTATCATGGGAGGAGCTCGAAATCTCTTCACCGGTAATGCATTCAAGAGCTTTCATTAAGATTCAGGACGGCTGTGATCACTTTTGTTCATATTGCATAATTCCTTTCTTAAGGGGTCATCCAGTCAGCAGACCTGAGAAAAATATTCTTGACGAGATTCACAGGCTCATAGACAACGAGACTCAGGAAATAATTTTTACAGGCATTCACTTAGGACTCTACGGGAGAGATATAGACTCATCACTTGCGAAATTAATTAACTCGGTCTCGAAAATTCAGGGCTTGAAGCGTCTTAGACTCGGCTCTCTTGAACCCTTCTCACTTGATGAGAGATTACTAGCTGCTTTGAGTGAATGCGAGTCATTCTGTCATCATCTGCACTTGCCTTTACAAAGCGGAGATAATAATATTCTTGCATTAATGAGACGCGGCTACACTGCTGAAGAGTTTATTAGAGTCTGTGATGATGCCCGCAAATTTCTGGGTGATGACCTGCACATTTCAAGCGATATATTAACAGGCTTCCCAACTGAGAGCGACTCTGCCTTCAACAATACACTAAATGTCATGAGAGAGTCAAAACTCGGCCGTGTTCATGTGTTTCCGTTTTCAGAACGTAAAGGGACTCTAGCAGAGAAAATGAGGGGCAAAATCTCTCATCAGGAAAAAATTTTGCGGGTCTCAATGGCTATAACTCTTGGCCGTGAATTATATCAAGATTACGTGAAGAGATTCATTAATCATGATGTCGAAATCTTAATCGAAGAAAGCGGCTCTAAAGGTCATACGAAACATTTTGTCGAAGCTGATATACTTGATAAAAAGTTTTCACCGAACCAAATAATTATTGCAAAGGCAGTAAGTGAATTAAATGGCAGACTCAAATGTATTTATCTCAATAGGAATTGACGCAGGATCAAAGACTTCAAAGGCAGCGTACTCTGACTCAAACGGGACAAGGATTATTGCGAGGCTTGAGGGCTTTGACGTTAATGTATTGCGTGAGGAATCTGAAATAAAACTTGACGACATTATAACTTCGTGCGTTATTGCCCTTCCTGACGACTATAATAAAAGACAGCATGAAGATATATTAAACACTGCGAAACGTTCAGGCTTCGAGAATATAGACTTAATCAGCGAATATGAGGCCATGAACTGGGCAATTGATTTAGAGTCAGAAACATGCGCGTTGATTTGCGATTTCGGAGCTTCGAGAGTCAATCTTGCTGTTATCGGCAGTGATGAGTTAATCGACAGCGAAGTAATTTCAGACTTCGGCGGCAATGAGTGCGACAAATATTTTGCTTCGTGGCTGAGTGAAAGATTTATCCTGAATCTCATTGACGAAAAGTTATTAAGACAGCGCGCAGAACAGATAAAGTTCACGTTAGGAGTCAGCGATTCACTTACATGGAGGGGCATTGATATTTTACGGGAAGACTTCGAGAGATTAATATATTTTCCGGTCAAGAGTATCACTCATCACGCAAGAAAGTTCATGAGAATTTACAAGCCTGACAAGTTCATATTATCAGGAGGAATGAGCAGCGTCCCTTTAATTCGCAGATTGTTCACCGAGGCACTAAACGTTTCACCGGAGATCAACGCAGACTTAATTGCCAAAGGTGCAGCACTCAAGGCAAAAGAATATTACGAGTCAGAGTCAGAGAATAACAGACATAATCACGATGAAAATTTACAGAGATTAAGAGAGCTTAAATCAGAAATTATTGAACTCGAAGCTAATTTAACGCGCTCTCAGAAGGATAAATTATATTTGCTGTTCAGACAGGCAGAAGGCATCAACGACTCGAAAATTATTGCACTCATGGAAGGACTAATTAACGAACTCAAGGACGCATAATTAAACGAGTTATAGCAATGTAAATAAATCTTTGTCATAATCGCATGTACTTGCAAAATATTTTATTTTCAGGAGGATTATTTACATGAAAAAATTATTGTGCGCTCTTATCCTGTCAGCTTTGATTCTGACTCCGTGCTTTGCTGATGAACTCTCATTAACTCTCACTG
This sequence comes from Synergistaceae bacterium, assembly GCA_017439345.1. Classification (GTDB taxonomy): domain Bacteria; phylum Synergistota; class Synergistia; order Synergistales; family Aminobacteriaceae; genus JAFUXM01. The sequence goes on along the minus strand of JAFSJJ010000016.1, from coordinate 45,092 downwards.
ACTCGCCTGAAGTCTTCAGAAGTTATATTGACAACAAGAATTCAGTTATGCTTGATTTACGTCCTGAAGCTGCCTACATGGGCTGGAAGATCGACAACGCTGCGAGGGGCGGACATGTCGCAGGAGCTTTAGACTTTCCGTTGTCTTGGCTCTCGATGATGGACTCTGCGAAACTTGATGAAGTTCTCTCACAAAAGGGAGTCTCCGAAGGCAAAACTGTAATTCTTTACGGTGTCAGCTCTCTTGATAACGATGACGGCAGAAAGTTATTAACAGCTCTCGAGTCAAAAAAAGTTAAGCGCGTTGTGTTATTCACTCTTAATGCTTCAGAGTGGACTAAAGATAACACGATACCGTTATACAGCTACCCGAATTATAAATATTTGATTTATCCTGAGTGGCTCAAGACTTTACTTGACGGCGGCAAACCTGAACACTACGACGGCAGAAAGTTTATAGTTTTCGAGGCAAGCTGGGGCGAAGAGAAAGTTTCATATCTCAACGGTCATATTCCGGGCTCGGTGCATATTAACACTGACGAATTCGAAGAGGGGCCAATCTGGAATCAATTACCCGATGACAGATTAAAAGCGGCGGTCGAAGCTAACGGAATCACAAAAGACACCCTCGTTATTCTCTACAGTACAACGGCGAACATGGCAGCGGCTAGGATAGCATGGATTCTCATGTATTGCGGAGTTGAAGATGTCAGGCTTCTTGATGGAGGCTTCAACGCTTGGAAAAATGCAGGCTATGAAGTATCAACAGAGTCGACGCCTAAGAGTCCAGTAAAAGATTTCGGCGGAGAATTTCCCGGACGCAAAGAACTCGTAATCAACACTGAACAGGCCAAGAAAATTTTAGCTGATCCCAACGGCAGACTCGTAAGCATTCGCTCATGGGAGGAGCATTTGGGCAACACTTCGGGTTACGGCTGGCTCGAACGCAAAGGCAGAATTCCCGGCGATGTGTGGGGACATTCAGGACCTGACTCTCAGACTTTGCCGGACTTCGAAAACATAGACGGCACTATGAGAAACGCTCAGGAATTAACGGCAATGTGGGACGAGTGGGGCATTCACCCTGAGAATAACATTGCAACATTCTGCGGGACAGGCTGGAGGGCTGCTGAAGTCAATATTGAATTTATAGTGCTTGGCTGGCCGAATATAACTCTCTATGACGGAGGCTGGTGCGAGTGGTCAAATGATCCAAATAATCCCGTTGGGTTCGGTGATGACAAACCCAGATTCAAATAAATCATCATGTATGTCTTATCTTGTTTGATTTCGCTGTTTTTATCAGTTATTGCCCTGCCTGCGTGCTGTGTCGTTGAGTATTATTCAGGACTCAAAATGGGCATGTATAGATTCGTAGTTCTCTATAACACCAAGATAACGAATAATATATTAACTCCTGAATTAATGCCCTATATCTCGTACGGGACGATAATTATTATTTTCGCTGCGTTAGTCTTTGCTTTCATGAGACGCGTTAAATTTTTATGGAGACTTTACGGACTCATTCTCTTAGCTTTGAGTGCTTATATCTTCATGAATTTCACTAATCAGTCATTGAAGGCTGCTCCGTGGTTCGCAGTGATTATTATTCTGTCTGGAGCTTTCTGGGTCTTGAGCATATTAACCCGCAAATAAAAATTTCAGGGACAGGCTTTAGAGTATCAGAGTCTGCCCTGTTCTTTACTCTTTACATTGACGCTTCTAAATGGGAAAATTCAGGCATCTAATTAAGGAGCGTGAGTCCATGCGAAAAATTATTATCTCTGTCATTATTGCTCTTATCTCGTGCGTAACGTGCAGTGCTGCTCAATTTAATATTGACGACATGAACAAGATACCGCTTGAGAACGTGAAAACTAACTTCATGAAGCTGTATAAAACCCGCTGGGAAATTTTCGGTGCTGACGGTAAATTAAGACAAGCAATTGATAAAGCATTCAACGAGAACACTAAGAACTTAATGCGCGGAACTAAAGGCCTTCAGCTGGGACTGAACTTCAACAGCATAATCACCAAGATTCAACGCTCAATAGAGTTTAACTTTTCGAGTCAATATGAACAGTTTCTGCAAGAGTTAGAGCTTGTATGGTCAGAGCAGTTACGAAACGAGATATTAATTTTCTATCAGCGCAATAATTATGAATTATCTTTCGAGCTTGAAAATAATCCTATGACTCAGGCGTACTTGAGACGAGACTATGACTCAGTTACAGAAGATAAAGGCTCAGACATCATGAAGAGCATATCAGGTGAACTAGCTGCGAAATATCCTGATATAAGATTCACGGGAGCAAAGTTTATCGGCGGAGGAATGATTTTACTAGCACGAAAATATTTAGAGTCATATGTTACGAAATTATTAATGCGGAAATTTACAGGCAGTGCGGCAGGCAAACTCGCTTCAAGTATCGTCCCTATTACAGGGCTTGCTATGATCCTCTGGAGCGCATGGGATATTTACTCAATGGCTAACGAGGCTGAAGGAGTCCTGAGAGAGAAATTCTACGATCTAAATCACTCGATGTATTATCAAGAAGTCCCGTTGATTTACTGGGAAGGCATCGAAGCATATGTTAGGGACGCATTTATATTCGCCTATGACAAATTGATTCTGAACGTCAACAAAGGCATCGAATTAGAGAACACTCCTGCAATTAGAGATTTCAAATATGGACTCTCACCGCTTGAACAGAGATTCTATAGTGATAGAGTCGCTTTGATTCAGTTAATGACTGAAGAAGATAATTATGCACTCAGCGAGATAATCATAAACCTGGGAAAATATATCAAGTCAGCAGATATTCAGGAATTCGACAAACTCGTTATAATGCTGCGTGAGTTAGGGTTAAATACTTTGCTGGGGTGGCTGAAGCTCGCAGGTGATAAAGAATGTTACAGACTCTATGACTCTCTGCCGTTGTCTGCATGGACGAAATTCAATCAGGATGAAGACTCGCTGAGAATATTTTTATCACTCGCAAAGAATTTAACGCCTCAACAGTGCAAGAAAGCATGTGAACTCAGGAAAGAAAAATTACTCTGGGTAATAGATGAGCTTCCCGAAAAATTTATGTATGATTTATTCACTGATAATTATGATAAATTTTATATCGAGCAGGAAATTTCGAGGCTGTCAGGAATTCAAGATAAAGAGTCAAGAAAGCCCTGGCAATTCTAAACACTAAGGAGATTAATAGACTATGAGAAAATTATTGCTGCTGATGTCAATTATTATGCTGTTAGCTGCCGGTGAAGCATATTGCTCTGAACAAATCAACGTCCACAAGACAGAGTCAGAACGCGAACAAGATTTCAATGCTGCCCTTGCTGAACTCGGAGAGCCGCTTTCAGATTTAGAACGAATCAATTTTCGTGATGCAGTCAGAAAGAGCCGTAATAATTTCTTGAGACTCTACCGTTCTCAATGGAAGGCTATGGGAATGTCAGAGAAGCTCGAAAAAGTAGTAAATGACTCAATAGCTGAGAAGACGGGCGAATTAACATGGGGGACTCGAGGCTTGCAGTTAGGCACGAACTACGGCGATATAATAAGCAGCATTCAGGAGACAATAGCATTTAACTTCACGGGATATTACGACGACTTTTTACGCGACTTAGAAGAGAAATGGGCGGACTCATTACAGAAAGAGATCGAAAATTTTTACAAGCTCGGCAGCATAGTCATTCTTGCCTCAGACAAAAACCCAATGAGCAGGGCATATATTCGTCAAAACACTTCAGCGCAGGACAGGGGCATAAAAGTAGTCTCCGAAGCATTGAGCAAATTACAGGGCAAATATCCGGACTTGAAGCTAACAGGAGCTACAGCAGCAGGAGGAGTCTTCATGATATTCCGGAGCAAGATTGCAGGTTATCTCGCTAAGAAATTCGGGAGTTCAGTTATATATCAGAAACTCGCAGCAAGTTCGGCCGGGAAACTAGCAGCAGGTGCAGCACCCATCATAGGCTGGGCAATGGTCGCATGGAGCGTCTACGATGTTGCTTCTATTGCATGGAACGCAGAGTCAGACGTTCAGAAGATATTAAACGAGCGCAATAACTCTATGTATGTCCGTGAAATGCCTGAAGTTTACTGGGAAGTCATGGAGCCTTACGTTACCGAAGTGTTAATCTCATCGTATGGGACTCTGTTAAACACCAAGAAGCAGGCTCAGGAGTTCGCGAATGACTCAAGAATTATAAAGTTATGCGAGGGACTCAATGAGACAGAGACAATGCAGACCGCTGAGAGAATTTCTATTATAGTCGGGAGTCTCGGACGTGATAAATTTGATTATATACTCGAGAACTTCGGCGAAGATATACGGAACACTTCACCGCAGGACTTCAGGACTCTGACAAGAATTTTGCACAGCGAGAAACATGATCAGGCTAGAGAATGGCTCAACTTGGCCGGACGAAGATATTATGATTTATATTCGATATTTCCGCGTGATATATGGCAGAAATTTTCACCTGATACAAACTCGCTTGAAGTCCTCGAATGGATGTCAAAGAAATTAACACCTGGAGCGCGCTTCACTGCATCGAAACTTTCATTTCAGGACTTGAACTGGATAATTAACGAGCTTCCTGAAAGATTCGTCCCTCAGTTATTCGGAGACAGGACGAGGGACTCAGACATGATTCACTATGAGATCATGAGATTATCAGAACTTAGCGGCAAAGAGTCAAGAAGACCTTGGCAGAGTGTTTGGGAATTCAGATGGTCAAAGTACAGCGTGTATATATATTTCGTGATTGCTGCTTTACTGCTTGCTGTATTTGCGAGAATTCTCCGGCCGTTCTGGAGATCTGATAAAGCAGATAAAGACTCTAATCAAGTCGTTATATACAACAACACTAATAATGACTCGAAACATGAAATTGACTCTGACTCTAAAAAATTTGAGGTCAAGCTGAAGATTCTGCCGGCTTTAATCGATGACGTGAGGCGCATAACCTGGGACGTTTCGCAGACATTGACTCCAGATGATGACGATGACAACGCAAGAATTCTTTACGTGAGGCTTGACTCCCTTGATGATATAAAACGCTGGGTAATGAAGCATAGAGAAAATATTCAGGTCTTACAGCCTGAAGAGCTAATAAAGTTAATCGCAGACTCAGACTCAGAGTCAGAGTCAAAGTCAGGAGACTCACATGCAGAGTAAAGACTTAATCTTAAGCACGAGTACTTTTCCGCCTTCAGGTTCGCGAGATCTGGGAATCATCTACGGTGTCAGCTGTATCAGCACGAACTTTATTCGCGACACGTTAGCTTCAGTAAAGAATATTACGATAGGCGGCGAATTAACGAGTTATTCAGCAATGCTCAAAGAAGGCATATCAAAGGCAGAAGAGAGACTCAGAGACGAAGCAATGAGACTCAATGCTGATGGAGTCTACGCTGTGAAGATTGCAACGCCTCAAATTACTACAGGAGCAGCAGAAATTATCATGTACGGGACTGCGTTCAATTACGTGTAAAGAAAGTAAATCCCCCTAATGACTCATGAATCACAGGGGGAAAAGTTTTTTACATCAATCCGTAATATTTAAGTCTCTTCTCACATTCAGAGCGTCCCATGAGTTCAGCGACTTCAAATATACCTGGGCTGACCTTCATTCCTGTTAATGCAAATCTCAAGGGCATTGCGTAATCTTTCATCTTTGCGCCTTCCTGATTGCCTATCCAGTCCCTTGCAGCCTGTTCAAGTTCTGAAGCCTTCCAGTCATGAGAGAATAACTCTGCGAAGAAGGGCTTTAACTTTTCCTTGTCGATTCCTTCAGCGTCCCAGCGAGCTTTTACCGGTTCAAACGACACGAAATAGTCAGAGAACTCTGCCATTTCCTTAGCTGTTCGACCTCGTCCGGCCATGAGAGTCAGTGCGTCTGCTAAATATTTATCATCGTGTTCATTCACTGCGAGACCTGCTTCAATCCAGAAAGGTTTTACCATTGAAAGTCTCACGAAAGGATCTAAAGCCTTCAAGTGTTCCTGATTGATATAATTTAACTTGTCGAAGTCAAACACTGCTGCTTTTCTTGTAACCCGTGAAAGCTCGAACCATTCCGCAGCCTGAGGACGTGTGAAGATCTCTTTGTCATCGCCCGCCGACCACCCTAACAACGCAAGAAAATTAAACATTGAGTCAGGCATGTAACCCATGTCTCTATATTCGTAAATGCTCGTTGCTCCGTGTCTCTTGCTGAGTTTCTTTTTATCACGGCCAAGTATCATAGGAAGATGCGCGAACTCCGGAACGTCCCACCCTAAAGCCCTGTAAATTAATATCTGCTTGGGAGTGTTAGAAATATGATCTTCGCCCCTGATTACGTGAGTTATTCTCATTAAGTGATCATCAACGACAACAGCATAATTATATGTCGGCATTCCGTCGCTCTTAATCAGCACTAAGTCTTTGAGCTTGTCCGAATCTTTTTCCCGTAAGCCGTCGCTCATGACATCAATTTGACCGTAAACTATATCTTTGAACGAAATATCATGACCGGGTTCAACTCTGAATATTATTGCTTCACCGTCTCGATAAGCCTTGCCTTCATCAACGAGTTTATTTGCGTACTCCCGGTAAATATCGAGTCTCTCTGACTGCCTGTAAGGTCCATAGTTTCCGCCGATGTCCGGGCCCTCGTCCCAGTCAAGTCCAAGCCAGACCATCCCGGACATGATAGTCTGCTCGTATTCTTTCGTTGAGCGCACAAGATCTGTGTCTTCGATTCGTAATATAAATTTGCCGTTGTTGTGTCTAGCCCATAGCCAGTTAAATAACGCAGTGTGGCCGCCCCCTATGTGAAGTGCTCCGGTCGGACTGGGGGCAAATCTGACTCGGACGTTATCGCTTTTCTCTGTCATAAAAAATTTTATTCTCCTTTATGAATTCATGATTATATACACTCAAAGATTATACACTTGAATAACTTCTTGAACACATGAACACGCTGCAAACATTAAAGCATTCACGCCAACGCACCGACACTAATAAAAATTTTATTAAAGCAAGAATGGAGGCTTCTTCTTTAATGAACGTTCGCTATTTTCACAAGATTAATTACGTAATTTGTACTAGATTATGGGGGGGGGGTAAATTCAGCCGCATAAAATTATCGCCCCTTATGCTTCATGATTGCCGTTTAATAATAACTCAGGAGGCCGGACAGTCATGAGAATCGCTAATAATCTTCCTGCCTTAACTGCTTTCAACGCGCTGAATAACACCAACAGGACTTAGAATCAACTCTGATTCAGACGATGCTGCAGGCTTTGCTGTCAGTGAGAGAATGCGTTCTCAAATTTCCGGGCTTGATATAGCATTCGAAATTCACAGGACGGAATATCTTTATTGCAGACTGCTGAAGGTGCGCTGGGTGAGACAAACTCAATGCTTCAGAGAATGAGAGAGTTAGCTGTCCAGGCAAGTAATGAATCTTTGACATCGAATGACAGAAATTATACACAGCTTGAGATTAATAAGTTACGAGATCAGATTAACAGGATCGCAGGGACAACGCAATTTAACAAAAAGCGAATTCTTGACGGCAGCTCCGGAGCAATGTGGTCAAGCAGTGATTTGAATCTCAAGGCGCGGATTAACGGAGGATTGAGTTATATAGACGAGTTCGGCCAGAAGGTCAGCTCTGAAGGGAATTATCGAATCGAAGTCAGCGCAGAAGCCGGGGAGTGTCAGGTTCAGAAGAGCAATATTATGAACATGTCCACTATAAAGCTCATTTATCCTTCAGATGAAATTGATGAAATTCAAGACCCTACTCACAACTATAATGACATTGATATTAATATCGAGGAGTTGAGCGGTACTATATCAGGTAACGGCTGGAGCTTTGAAAACGGACTCCTGACAGTTTCAAAAAACGGTTCAACCATATTTACGGTACTAACACGCAGACTGCAAACCGTGTTGCTATTTCATCAGGCGTTGAAGCTGATATTTTGCTTGAAAATGTTAATATCAGCACAATATATATAATGAAGCTGCGTTTAACTGTACAGGAGCAAAAGTAGATTTATACATAAGCGGTGAAAACTCTTTAATAAGCATTGGCAGATTTGCAGGAATAAGCGTCCCTGATGAAGCTGAACTTACAATTAATAGTTCCGAGGGTTACAGTTCAGAAAACGGAAAATTAACTGCTCGGTGTAGTGGGAGCTGGAGTGCAGGTATAGGCGGAGGCATTAACGGAACCAGCGGTACTGTAAAAATACAAAAAGGTCTTTATAACGAAGCCGGGACGTTTCTCTTAAGCAAGCCTCAGACCCTCACAATCACTCAGGGCAATGGTCAGACAGCTTCAATCACTCTTTACGAGACCGACACAATGAACGGTGCAGCAAAGAAAATTAATGACGCAATAGCAAATTCACTCGGTCAGGACGCATATGCTGATAACCCTAATAAATTCTGCACGCTCTCAGACGGCACGGAGAACACTTCAGAGTCAGTTTATTCACGCAATCCAATTTATGACGCTGACGGCAATTTAACAGGCTATGAGATTTATTCTACTATGTTAGTTCGCTCAGTGATACCAGGCAGGGCAGGCGAACTTACTTTTTTCAGGCGGTGAGGATTTATTAAACGCTCTGGGACTCAATACAATTCAGGAGTCAAGAGAGAGTACTTACACGGCTCAGTTTACGAGGCACATTCAGGACGTACGATAGCTCAAAACGTTAAAGCCGGAGAATCGGAATTCAAGAGTCTCATTCCTCCCGAAATAGATATTAGAGTTGACTCAATGGCCGGCCTGCAATCTACGTGGGACGATAACACAAAACGCTTCATGCTTGCTAAGGGCGATACTTACAGCGCAATGATTCACCTGAAGGACAACTCTATAACTTTTCAGACAGGAGCGAATAACGGCGAAGATTTTATTATTCAGTTAGGAGACACTTCAAGCCTTGCACTCGGAATAGAAGGCGTTAATCTCTTGACCCGCGAGAGTGCTTCACGTTCTATAACGCTTCTTGATCAGGCTAACCAGCTGCCTCAAAATGTCCTAAGTCTTTTGCAGTAATAATAAAAACCTCCTGCTTTTAACAGGAGGCATAACTTCTCGACCACTCGAACACACCCAGAGCAGCAGCTACCGAAGCATTCAATGAACCTGCAGAATCTTTCTTAATCGGAATCTTCATTAACATATCACAGCTTTCACTCACTAGCCTTGACAGTCCGAAGCCTTCAGCACCGATTACAAGAGCCGTTCTCTCCGGTAATTTGTCGCTCCAGATTGAAATTTTTGCTTCTGAGTCGAGTCCTATAGTCCAGAAATTTTTTGCTTTCAGTGCTTCAAGAGTCCTTGTGATATTCACCACCTGAATAACAGGAAGTCTTAACGCTGCGCCTGCGCTGGTCTTGATGACTGTATCATTTGGAATTGCCGCACGTCTCTTAGCATGAATGACGCACAAAGCTCCTCCTGCCTCAGCTGACCTGATGACGGCTCCAAGATTATGAGGGTCTTCAAGATGGTCAAGCACTACGATTAACGCCGGGCCTTCAGGAATATTTTTCAGGAACTCGTCAAGATCAACTTGCTTAACTGGATTCAGTGTGCAAATGACTCCTTGATGTTTGTCTCCTTCTGAAAGTTTATCGAGCGCGCGGGGGTCAACAATCTGATAAATGACTCCGGAAACTTTCGCAGCCTCTAATAACTCATCGAGAAAAGGGGGTCTGACGTTATTAGCGATAAATAACTTCGCGCATTTCTCAGGACTCTTAGTGAGCAGGTCAATAACGGGCTTGCGTCCTCTGCAAATGTCGGACATTATTTATTTCGCCTTTTTCTGAGTCAGTGTTGCCCAGTCAAGATTTTCCCAGTCAGGTTCGGCAGGGGCGTTTGCGTTGTCTGCCCAGTAGAAGCCCAAATTTGTCATTATGTTAGTCCACTGTGAAGCGTGTGCTCCTACGTATTCGGCGTAAGTCATATCGGTGCCGGGGACTTTAGTCAGTGCGCAGTTCTTCAACGCGTAAATCGGGGGAACTGAGTCAACAGCGTCAACGTTGCAGGGATAAGAGTCAAATTCTTCGCTCCAAGCCTTCTGGACTTCAGCAGATCCGAACCATTCAGCGAATTTCTTTACGTGTTCAGTCTGTTCTTTAGTCCTGTTAGGATTGTCAAGGACTCCGATATACTCGGCTATATAATAAGTTCCGTCCTCGATGTCGACTAATGCCCAGTTTTCAGGCTCAACAGTACCCTTTAACGGATTCTTTGATGAGTCTGCTGCTGCGTCAATGTTGCCATAAAGTGAAGATGAGTAGAACGTTGAAACTTGAACATCGCCGCGATTCAGTGCGTCAAATCCGTAACTGTCTCCTGTGAAATTTCCTTTAGCGCAGTAAGCCCAGAGAGTTTTCCAGCCCTCGACAGTGATTCCGCCCGCAGGTGATTTAGGATCAGTGAAAGCGTACAACATTGCGTTATTAATATTCATGTTAGTAGTTCCTCCGACTCTGCCCTGACGATACCATTTATAGCCGCAGTTCACGATGTCAGCCCAGTGTTTGAAGTGAAGCTCTTTGCCCTTAGTGCCTAAGTCATCTTTTCTGTAGAGCATTAATATATTCTGAATGACTATTCCGTAAGCCTTACCGGGGTATTTATATTCGCCGACCTTGTCAGCCCATGAGGGAGTCCAGTCAAGAACCCGAATATTTTCGTAATCGCCGTTGACTAACTGAGACCAGCGGACTTCATTCAAGCCGAATATAACATCGCCGTCTTTGTTCTCGTTGGCTAACTGAATTGCGCTAGTGTCGCCCTTGTATACTGTTGAGTCATCCATGTTGATAATGAAGCCTGCCTGTTTAGCCTCGTTCTTGAGCCATGTAACGCGCTCGCTTGAGTTTGAGTTAGAGTAAATCTTGATCTCGTAATCAAGTGCAAGTGAACATGAAACGAGACTCATAACGAGAGAGATAACAAGAAGAGTGATAAAAAATTTCTTCATGATAAGAAAGCCTCCTGTTTAATAAAAATTATTGAGTGAGTAAATATTATGCTGATTCACGAAAAAATAAAGCGTGAAATACATGAATCAATGCAAAAAAAAAAAAATTCCCCCGGTTGACTCACAGGAGGAATCTTTATATTTTTCACTATACGTTAAACCTGATTTCTATCATGTCGCCGTCTTTCACTATATAATCTTTGCCCTCGAGCCTCAAGACTCCTTTTTCTCTGCACTGGGCAATACTGGCATTATTAGCAATAAAGTCATTATATGCAACAACCTGCGCCCTGATGAAGCCCCTTGCTAAGTCCGAGTGAATCGTTCCGGCAGCGTCAACTGCATTAGAACCTGCCTTGAGAGTCCATGCCCTCACTTCATCAGCTCCTGACGTAAAGAATGAAATCAGACCAAGTAATTTATAAGCCTCGTGAATGAGTCTGTCCCGTCCCGGCTCTGTGATTGATAAATCTTTCATGAATTCGGCTCTGTCGTCCGGGTCAAGCTGTTCGAGTTCCATTTCAGTAGCTCCGTAAACTTTGATTGACTTCATATTACGTTTTGCAAGTTCTGACTCAAGTCCTGCAAGTTCGGTAATATTACTGCCTGTTTGAGTGTCATCGAGATTTAATACTACAAGTTCAGGCTTAAGGGTGAGAAACGCGAATCCTGCAAGAGATCTTTTCTGTTCGTCAGTCAAAGCAAACTCTCTCAACGGAAGCTCATTCATTAAGTGTTCTTCAAGCTGCTTGAGTAATTCTAATTCTGAGATTTCAGCAGGAGTCAATTTCTTCTTGGCCTTCTTCTCATCAAGACGCGACAACCTTCCCCCGATGACTCCCAAGTCGCGATATATTAACTCAGCTTCTACGATCTTCCAATCTCTTAACGGATCAATTGAATTCTCAGGGTGAGGCACTGAATTATTCTTGAAGACTCTGACAACGTGCAATAACGCTTCTGACTCAGACACGAACGATAAGAAAGAATTTCCGAGTCCTGCTCCCTTGCCCGCGTTACGTGAAAGTCCAGCTAAGTCAACAAATTCAACGTCAGCAGGTTTAACGCTCTTAGGCACGAAAATTTCTACGAGCTTATCGAATCTTGAGTCCGGAACGCTCACTAAAGCCCTGTTAGGTTCTGTCTTGCCTCCTGCATATGGTTTGACTTCAGCACCTGCTCTTGTTATAACGTTAAATATTGTAGATTTACCTGAAAGAGGCAGTCCGACTATTCCGCATTTAAGCATGTTAATTCACTCCTGATCCCTAATTCTCAGTAATAATAACAGGCATATTCTTAGAAGCATAGCGTCTTAATTCTGCAATGTCTTTATTATTAAGCCTGATGCAGCCTTCAGTCGCCCTAGTTCCAATTGATTTAGGATCATGAGTTCCGTGAATGCCGATACCCTTCCAGCCCTTAGCATCGAGCCTCAAGAACCATGGGCCGTAAGCTCCAGCTATTTTGCCTTTGCCGTCTCCGAAATCATGTTTCCAGCTCGAAGCAGGTTCTATTGACACGATCTTGAAATTTCCTACTGGAGTCCTGTGATCGCCGACTCTCTGTTTATCGCCGGGATTCCTGCCTATTGCAATTGGGTATTCCCTTATGACTCTATTGCCTCGTAACAGAGAAAGTTTGAATCTAGACTTGCTGATTATGATCCTGTATTTATCATCGTTATAACTGTACCTGTCATTATTATCATTATCATTATCATTATTTCTTCTTGGTCTGGCTGAAGGTGCGGGGCCGAATATTTTATCAGGCTCAGCAGTAATTATCATGCCGCTTTTATTGTTCTTGTTATTCTTATTGCTGTTATTAGCATTGGTCTTAGCAGGATTTACAACGCTTGAAGTAAATGAATTTGACGCATCATTTAAAGGCAGTGTCAGGCTCTCTCGTTTCATTAGAACAGGTTCAGGCTTTGGATTTGACTCCGGAATATTTATAGTCGGCAGAGAAGCTCTTAACTTGTCGGGTTCATAGTCGATTAAGCGCGATATTTTGACTCCAGGTTCAGCTTCGGCCTTCTGGCTTGAGAATAACTTCTTGAGTTCAGGGAAGTTCATATACACACTGGCTCCGGCAATTAAGACAGTAACACCTATAACGCCCTTTAAGAACGGATGCATACGCTTCTTGACGACCCATCTGCCCTCGCCTTTATCTATCCAGACAGTCTTTAATGTTATTATTTCCTTCAGGAAGCTGCGAAAATCCTGCATGATTGATTACCTCTCTTATTATTCTATATAAAATTACATGACTAAACATGAATGATAGCGCATGAACACAAAAAATCAATGAGAAATTTAATGTTACTTGTTATTATTATCAGCACGCCTCGATAAATTTTTCTCAACTTCTGATAATTTTTCACGTTCACCGAATAATAATAAAGTGTCCCCGCTCTCTAAGACAGTCCCGCCTTTGGGAATTAAGAACTCTGCGCCTCTGTTGATTAATAATATAGTAACTCCTTCAGGGAATCTAAGCTCTTTGACTTGACGGCCTATAATCGCATAATCAGGCATTAAATCTACTTCTCGAGTCTCCTGACTTCCGCTGCCGGGAGTAATATCAAATGCAAGGGGATATGTCTTAGCTTCACGGACAACTGCATCAAGTTTCAAGAATTTTGCTGCCCATGCTAAAGTTTTGCCCTGAAGCATTACTGATGTCAACACGACGAAGAATATAACGTTAAACATGTACTTTGCCTGAGGGTGTCCTTCTGTCAATGGATATGTCGCAAGAATAATAGGCACTGCGCCCCTGAGTCCTGTCCATGAGACGAATAACTTTTCACGGAAATTAAATTTGCTGAAGAACGTGCATATAAACACCGCAAAAGGTCTAGCGATAAACATCAAGGCACATGATATTAACAAACCTACGCTTATAACAGAAAGATTAATTATCTCTCCGGGATTAACGAGCAGGCCTAACACCAAGAACATAATTATCTGCATCAGCCACGCAAAGCCTTCATGAAATCTTTGAAGACTATATTTATAGAGAAAGTCTCCGCCTCCCATGACGATACCGCAGACGTAAACAGCAAGATAACCGTTGCCGTAAACGCTCTCAGTGAGTCCGAATGTCATCATTACTATAGAAATTCCCCAGACAGGATATAACGCTTCATTAGAAACTTTTAGCCTTTGAATCATGTAACATGCAAATCTGCCCATGACGAAGCCCATTAAGCCCCCTGCTATCATTTGGACAACGAATTTAACGGCAAGCTCGCTCAACGGAACATCAGGAGTCGCCAGCCACGTTATTGCTGTAAGAGTCAAGAATACTGCCATAGGGTCATTGCTTCCTGACTCGAACTCTAATAACGGTTTCAACGCACCTTTAACGCCGACTTTCTGAGTCCGCAATATCGAGAACACCGCAGCAGCATCAGTTGATGATATGATTGAGCCGAGTAAAAACGCGTCTTTATACGTGAACTGAGGCATCATTGCAATAGGCACGGCAGCAGCCACTGAAGTTAATAACACTCCCAGAGTCGATAACACTACACCTTGAGTAACTATAGGCTTGATGTCGCTCCATTTTGTCATAAAGCCTCCTGAGAATAATATAAATGCAAGGGCAAACGTTCCGACTTGATTGGCAGCATTTGCATCACTGAAATCAAGACCTCCTGGACCGTCAACACCTGCAAGCATTCCAATTCCCAGAAATAATATCAACGCAGGAACTTTGATCTTCTCTGAGAGAGTACCAGCAACGAGACTCAAGAAAAACAACAAGCCTGCAACAAGAAAAGGATTTATAGTCTGAAGCAAAAAAATTTACCTCCTGAAATAAACGAAATATAATTTTTCATGATTATATCAGGGTAAATAAAAAGCTCCCCGTTTTATTCAGCCGGAGAGCATGTGATTAATTAATTTGATGTTTACTTCTTGTACTTTGCCAGTAACAAAACGCTCAGCATTAAAGCCGGAGCAATTATATTAATAGAGTCACAGCCTCCTGATGAAGATTTAAGAATATCGCCGTTATTATCTGATTCAGAGTGCGTAATATACCATGAAATATTTATAACATTATCTTTGACACCGTCACTCATGAGGGGATTCTCTTCGCCGCCTGTGTCAATCCTTTCGCCTTCATTGCTGGTTAGTTCGCGGTCTACAGCTACTCCGCCGTAAGTCATGAGAATTGCATCATCACCGCTCAGAAGGAAACCGTGAGACATAAGCCCCGTAACTTCCTGGTCTTCGATTGAGGAAGTCATTGCGGAAACTCCTGCTCTTGATGCGTTTGATGGATATGAAGCCATAACTTTTACACCTGCTGAATTCAATACAAAACCGTCTTCGGGCATTTTCCAATCACCGTAAATCTTTATGTATTCTTCAGGTAATGACGACGGAAGAGATTTAATGCTTTCTCTAAGGGCGTTGAAGTCCTTGCTTCCGAGATTATCTGCCGTGAAAATAAAATTTCTCTCAAAGCCTATAACAGGTGTATAGCCTTCAGTGATTGCGTCTTCATCTGCTGTGATTGAGAAAGTGAATCCTCCTCCCGAAACTTGATTTTCTTTGCCGGTCAATGCTTCACACTCTGCATCGTCAATATTATCTTCGTAGAGCCATACAAATTTTCTTGCTTCTGCAATTTCATCTGAGGATTCATTCATTCCCTTTCGCATCGTCTGAAACGTTACGCTGCCTTTATTATCGCTGTCGTTAATTATTGCTGCTTCAGTCTGAGGGACGAGTTCAATATACCACGCTGATTTTATATGACCGTCTGCCTTGCCGTCAGATAAAAGGGTTTCGCCCTCTGTTGAGAGAGCGTATTCACCTTCCGTTATTTTGCCGTTATCGCAGTCCGCCAGCATGACACCGTAATAAACCAGAATATTTTTATCATCGCTGACTTGAAGCCCTGCACCTGTATATTCTGTAACGTCGCGTATTGTTCCGTCTTCCTGAATGGCATTAACTTTCAGACCCATTGCCGCGAGTTTGCTGCCGTCGCCTATCTCGATATAACCGCTTTCACCAACGGGCATGGCACTAATTTTATTATAAAGATAGCCGTACATGATTCCGCAGTTGTCAGGAGTCAAGTAAAATATTTTCCCGAAGCCCACGATTCCTATTTTGCCTTCAGGGACCTCATTAAGTGTTATATCAAAGCTGAAGCCCGAGCCTGCAATTTCGTTTTCGCCGTCCGAGTACACGACAGAAAAATTTTTTGCAGGATCAGTGTAATCCGAAGCGTTGACAAAATTGTTATCTTCTAATTCTTTATCAACTGCATCGACTGCACCAGCCGGAGTTAGTAAAAAATTGAGATAAGCTGCGTTATTTTCCTGAGACATTATTTTATCGTTCGCATTAACCGAGAAGACTTTAAACGATGTCCCTATGTTAATATATTTTCCTGCCGAGTCGCCGAACACTATATTATATGAATGAGTTGCGCTTGCAAGGGTCATATCTGTTATAGTAAGCACTCCGTCTGAATACGTGTATGAATCTTCAGCTGCTGTACTCCATCCGTGATGTCCGTTAGGGTCATCGTAAGCGAGCGAGACAACTTCATCATAATTTGAATCTGAGGGCGCATTAGTGAACTCAAATTTTGCTTCTACAGACATACCTGCTTCATATGCCTTGAAACCGTCTTTATATACCGGAGCAACTGCTGCAGTAGTCTTTTGTCTTACGTAGACATTCAAGCCGTCAATATATGGATCAGCCTGATTCTTAAGCATGAATGTAATTTTTGTGATAGTCTTTCCCGTCAAGTCCGCTGTGTGAAGATAGCCCTTGTCGCCGTTGTCAGTGTATGCCTCAACGCAGAAGCCTACTTCACTTGTATTGACCCATAAATTATCGAGGTGCTTTAATCCGTATTTCTTGCCGTCGCTGGTCTCTAAGAGTCCTCCTAAGTAATAATCAAACGTTGATGTTCTCCCTGAACCCTCGCCGAGTTTGAGGCCAAGTGAAGCTAAATCAAGCCCCGAAAGTTCAACAGCGTATTGAGTGTGATGAGTCGAAGGCCCGCTTGCAAGTTCTGCTGTGACTCCGCTGACTTTTTTAGTCTCAGTTACCATTGCACCGAATGAGCCTGAAGCGTCAACGTCTTTATACTCGTCAAACTCTGTAACGTCCCATGAAGAATAACGGGTATCACTGCTCAGAATATTATAAACGTCCTGAGTCATTCGGACTTGAACAGCTTTGACACCTGAATAAACCGTACCGCCTGAGTCAGTATTTTCTGATACTAGCTGATTAAGTCTTGAGCTGAATCTTTGTGTAGCCGTACTTACTGCATCATATTCGCTTGAATTAAAGTTGCTGCCGATTTCGCCGGAGTAAAATTCTGCCCACGTCATATTAGTAACTGCGTAGTGATACGAGTCTTCAGAATAAGCACTATCAGCCAAACTCAAGAGCATTACTAGAGCAAGAATTAACGCAAATTTTTTAGCTGTGTTCATGATGATAAAATCTCCTTTCAAGTTCAAATTTTAATTTCACGAACATGAATAAAAGTTTTATGCATAAAACACGAAAGATTATATCACGAAAAATTTTGTGAGTCATAAATCACTGTGTCAGTTTATTTTATTGACAGAATAGAAATTCACGTTTATTATTTCTCGCAAATTTTGTTAAGTAAATATTAATACAGGAGGAGAAAATTTTTATGTTAAGCAATCTTAATCTTGAACGTAATGTTAATTTCTTTTCCTGCGCGTCTGTCAAAGTTCTCAAGATAAAGCGTGATTATTTATTATATTCTTGTGAATGATGACGGAGAATTTATAATTAAATGCACGTAATGACCGCTCATTCACAGGGGCGGTTTTTTTGTGTGTAGAAAAAATTTTTTATTAAGGAGATACGTTACTCATGATAAGTAAACCAGTTTTCAAAGGTGTTGCTACGGCACTGATTACCCCTATGAATGCTCAGGGCGTTGATTATGACTCTTTCGCAAAAGTTCTCGATTGGCAGGTTGAACAGGGCATTAACGCTCTTGTTATCGCTGGCACTACTGGTGAAGGCTCGACTCTTGATGACGCAGACCACAAAGCAGTTGTAAAATTTGCAGTTGACAGAGTCGCCGGAAGATGTCCGATTATCGCTGCAACAGGTTCAAACGATACGAGTTACTCAATACAGCTCTCGAAATATTGCTGTGATGCCGGGGCAGACGCTCTCTTACTCGTTACGCCTTACTATAATAAATCGACTCAGAACGGACTCGTCAAAATGTACTCGGCAATAGCAGACGCTGCAACAAAGCCCGTGATTCTCTACAACGTCCCTTCACGAACAGGAATTAATATCGAACCCGAAACTTACGCGAAACTTGCAGATCACCCAAACATAGCAGGTATTAAGGAAGCTAACGGAAATATAAGCAAAATCGTAAAGACTGCGCAGCTTGTAGGTGATAAGCTCGATATTTACTCAGGAAATGATGACCAGATTGTCCCGATTCTCTCAATGGGAGGCAAAGGCGTTATTTCTGTTCTGTCGAATCCTGCACCAAAGCTCACAATGGAAATCTGCAATAAATTCTGGGCTGGCGATGTCGAGGGCGCGGCGGCTCTTCAATGCAAAATGCTCCCGTTGATTAACGCGTTGTTCTGCGAAGTGAATCCCATTCCCGTCAAAGCAGCTATGGCAGCAATGGGCTTCTGTGAAAACTATGTGAGAATGCCTCTTGTTCCTATGGAAGAAGCTCACTGGCTCAAGTTGAAAGCACTAATGCAGGAACAGGGGTTAATCTAGCATGAAGATAATAATTAACGGTGCAGGGGGTAAAATGGGTCATATTCTCTCTGAGATGGCAGAGTCTCAGGGCGAGGAAGTTATTGCCCGCGTTGACGTAACTTTTACTGCTCCCGAATACTCAAGGCTTGAAGATTTCACCGGTGAAGCTGACTGCGTTATTGACTTCTCGAATCACAAAGCGACTCACGAATTATTAACGTACTGCATCAAGAAAAATTTACCCGTATTAATTGCTTCAACAGGACAGACTCAAGAAGAGTTAAACGAGATTCACGAGGCAGCTAAGAAAATTCCCGTGTTCAAGTCCCCCAATATGTCAATCGGTGTAGCTCTGGTTGCAGACTTGGCCAAGAGAGTCACGAAATTATTCGGTGAGTGCGATATTGAGTTAATCGAAGCTCATCATAACCAGAAATTAGACGTTCCCAGCGGGACAGCATTAATGTTAGCTGAAGAGATCAAGGACGCTAGAGAAGGTACAAGTTTCAACATCGGCAGGCACGAAAACGGGAAGCGTTCACCGTCAGAAATAGGCATTCATTCACTGCGTTACGGTTCTGAAGTAGGGACTCATGAAATAATTTTCTCTAACGGTCTCGAAACTATAACGATCAAGCATGACGCTAAGAACAGGGCTTTATTCGCAAAGGGAGCTTTGGAGGCTGCAAGGTGGCTCGTTAAACAAAGTGCGGGCTTTTATAACATGAAAGACTTTATAGCAGGTGAGTAATTTATCATGATGGACGCTCAGGAAATTATAAAGTTTATCGCTGACTCAAAGAAAGTTACTCCCGTAAAAATATATCTCAATGAACGCGAAGAGATTGACTTCTTAGGGACTAACGCAAAAATTTTCGGTTCAGGCAGCAGCAAAATTATATTCGGAGACTGGTCAGAGCTTGAGCCGGTAATCAAAGCTAACTCGGACAAGATTCAAGATATAGTCATCGAGAACTCGGCACGTAACAGCGCAATTCCTTTACTTGACCTGAAAAATATTCAAGCCAGAATCGAACCCGGCGCAATAATCCGCGATAACGTCTCAATCGGAAAGAACGCAGTTATCATGATGGGAGCAGTAATAAATATCGGAGCTGTCATCGGTGAAGGAACTATGATAGACATGGGAGCAATTCTCGGAGGCCGTGCCACTGTCGGTAAAAACTGCCACGTCGGAGCAGGTGCAGTGTTAGCAGGAGTAATCGAACCGGCCAGCGCAAAGCCCGTCATAGTTGAAGATAATGTGTTGATCGGTGCAAATGCTGTGGTGATTGAAGGCGTTCATATCGGTGAAAATTCTGTCGTAGCAGCAGGAGCAGTAGTAATCGAAGACGTTCCGGCCGGTAAAGTCGCAGCAGGGTGTCCGGCAAAAGTTATCAAGGACAAGGACGCAAATACTACACTCAAGACAGCGTTAGAGCAGTCGCTCAGGAAAATATAAGTATGGTAATCGATTTTCTAAACGAGGCTAATTCTTTACGTGAGAGATTACTAGAGATCCGCAAATCGCTTCACAGAGTCCCGGAGATAGGCAATCACGAATTCAAGACAGCTGAGTTACTCGAAAAATTTTTAGACGATGCAGGAATTACGGATCATAAAAGAATTCTTGACACTGCGATAATTGCAAGGCTCGAAGGCTCTAAACCGGGTAAGAATTCTGCTTTACGCTCAGACATTGACGCTCTGCCGGTAAACGAGTCTACGGGCTGTGAGTTCGCTTCCCAGAATCCCGGCTTTATGCACGCCTGCGGTCATGATGTCCACATGTCGGGAGTGTTAGGGGCTGCAATGATTCTAGCTTCTCATCGCGAAGACCTTTGCGGTTCTGTAACTCTATTATTTCAACCTGACGAGGAGGGCGACGGCGGAGCACTCAGAATGATTGAAGCAGGAGCTCTTGACGGTGTTGATGCCGTATTCGGTGCTCATGTTGACCCAAATATTAAGGCAGGAGATGTAGGCATTAAGTACGGAGATTTCTACGCGGCTTCAGGAGAGTTTAATATAAAAATTATCGGCAGGACTTCACACGGAGCTATGAGAGATAAGGGGATCGACTCACTTCAGGCAGGGGCAGCTCTTGTACCTGAAATTCTGAATATTCCCGGCGGAGTCGTTACTGTTGGAAAATTTCACTCAGGGAGGGCAAATAATATTATCGCAGGCAGTGCAGAACTCGGAGGCATTATGAGAACTTACGGAGTCGACAAGCGCGCCGAAATGTGCAGGAGACTCGAAAAATTAACTCAAGAAATACCGGCCAAGTTCGGGGCAAAGTCAGAATGCTTTATTAATACGAGCTATCCGGGAATAATTAATAATCATGATGACATGAATAAACTTGTTGAGAAGTCAGCATGTGAAATTTTAGGCCCTGAACACGTGAAGATTATAGAGAAGCCCTTAATGACAACTGAGGACTTCGGCTACTTTATCATGAATAAACCGGGCAGCTTTTATCACATCGGGGCAGGGTGTGAATGGCCTTTACATAGTGATAAATTTCTGCCTGATGATGATTCAATAATCACGGCTTCGGCTGTTCATGCTGCTGTCGTGAGCAATTTTAACAGGGGAATGATTTAAACTTGAGTATTATTACAGCGAAATTCGGAGGTACTTCCCTAGCAAGTGCTTCACAGATTAAGAAAGTTGCAGACATAATCCGCGCTAATCCTGACAGGCGTTACGTTGTAGCTTCTGCACCGGGAAAAAGATTCAGTGATGATATAAAGATTACTGACCTGCTTTATAAATTACATGCGCAATTCACTAACGGCGAGGACTTCTCAGGGACTCTTGATAAAATCTCTCAGCGTTACAGCGAAATAATTAGTGAACTGGGAATCGAGTTCGACATTGACTCAGAACTTGACGCTATACAGAAAAATATTATTGCCGGAGCTTCTGCTGATTATCCTGCGAGCAGGGGCGAATATATTAACTCTAAGATAATTGCTAAGTTTCTTGGCTGGGAGTTCGTTGACGCTTCAGAAGTAATTTTCTTTAAGGATAATGGACACCTGAACGAGAAGAAAACTTTTAAGGCAATGGGCGAAAGATTAGCAGCTCTTGACTATGCAGTTATACCCGGCTTCTACGGCTCTTTACCTGATGGCAGCATTAAGACTTTCTCAAGGGGAGGCTCTGACGTTACAGGCTCAATAGTAGCGCGCTCGGTCAATGCAGATTTATACGAGAACTGGACGGATGTATCAGGAATGTTAAGCGCAGATCCCAGAGTCGTTAAATCTCC
Source organism: Synergistaceae bacterium (assembly GCA_017439345.1). GTDB lineage: Bacteria > Synergistota > Synergistia > Synergistales > Aminobacteriaceae > JAFUXM01. The sequence goes on along the minus strand of JAFSJJ010000016.1, from coordinate 23,015 downwards.
CAAAGTAATCGAGAATATAACATATACTGAACTTAGAGAGTTAAGCTACATGGGTGCGAGTGTCCTTCATGAAGATGCAGTGTTCCCTGTCAGAAAAGCAGGTATCCCTATTAATATTCGCAACACTAATAAACCTGAAGATCACGGGACGTTAATAGCGGCCTCGTTACCTCCTGAAGCAAGAGCCAAGCGCAAAGCAGTTACAGGAATAGCAGGACGTAAGGGCTTCACCAGTGTCCGAGTCGAAAAGAGCATGATGAACGGCGAGACAGGTTTTTGCGTTCACCTGTTATCTATATTTGCAAAGAACGGCATTCCATTTGAGCATTGTCCCACTGGTATAGATACAATTTCTGTTATAGTAAGCTCAGATTTATTTGATGCCCAGCGTGAGACTGTCTTACGTGAAATTAAGAACGAGCTTGAACCGGATTTCATTACGATAGAGAAGAATTTATCAGCTATTGCAATCGTCGGCGAGGGAATGGTCAGCGTTAAGGGTATAGCGGCAAAAGTCTTCAAGGCTCTGGCGGACGCAAATATTAACGTCAGAATGATAGATCAAGGCTCTGATGAGTTAAATATCATAGTCGGAGTCGATGAGTCGGACTACGTGAAGGCAATCAACGCGCTATATGATGCAATGTTAGCATAATATATAATTTAAGCCTCTCTGAATAAATTTACTCAGGGGGGCAATTTTTTTTTTTTTACGAACAGCATTAAATCTCACGGCTTCGAATTTGAAAAGGAGTAAATTATTATGTTTATCGGAAGGACTAAAGAACTTGCTGAACTTGAACGCGCATATAATAAGGGAGGCTTTCAGATTTTCACAGTCTGCGGAGTGGAAGGCTCAGGAAAGACTACTATACTTCATGAATTCTGCAAGAACAAGGACGTAATATTTTTCTCGGCAGTACACAAAAATAATCAGATAAATCTTACTAGATTTTCAAATATAGTGCTTTCTCATTACAGGGACAATTACACGAAGCCTTTTATGTTCTGGAAGGAAGCATTTGAATATATTGTAGAGAAGTCGCAGGATAACCGGTTAATTCTTGTTCTCGATGACTTCAACGAAATTGTAGAGCATAATGCAATTTTCATGAGCATATTTCAGAATTTAATAGAGCAGCGATTCAAGACATCAGAAATTTTCATGATAATAACTGACAGTGATACAAAATTCATGCAGGAAACTTTCTTTGAGTCAACAGCACCTTTAAACCGCAGAGTAACAGGAAAAATATATCTTGAACGCTTTGTCCTTGATGATAATTCAGTAAGGCTCTTGCAGGACAATGCAGTTGAGACTGAGAAGGGAATATCTAACGTAAGGCTCAAGATGCAAAAAGTTTCGGCTGATGAAGTAATATTGCGTAAGGGCGAAATCAATAACGACATGTATAAAATAATTTCGGGCAAGGCATTATGTTATTTCAAGCATGATACTGAAGATGAGTATCTGCTAGCGAGTCTCAAAGAAGGCAGCTGCTTCGGTGAATATTCGCTCTTGACAGGCAAACCCGGAATTTACACGGTTACAGCTTTCACTGATATGCTTATCATGAAGATCACTAAAGAAGACTTTGACACGTTCATAGCTATGAATGCAAAGAACGCGATTGACATTATGCACAACATGGCTAGAATGCTTAATGTTATGGCACTGAATATTGACTTGGTACGCAATGAATGAATAATAATAATTTTGATGCACTGTGGGAGAGTTTGACGCTTGCAAATGATTTTCTCTTTGGGAAAATTATGAGCAATGAAGAGCTTTGCACTGAGATGATACGGAGGATTTTACCCAAGATAAAAATCGGCAGAATAAAATTTACTCAGACTCAGAAAGCCTCAAAGCAGACATTAGACACCAGAGGAGTACGCTTTGACGTGTATGCGAAGTCCAGTAACAAGAAAATCTTCAGCGTAGAAATTCAGACGACAGACAAGAAGGATTTACCCAGACGAACAAGGGCGTATCATATTATCAATGGTCTTGACGCATTGAACAAGAACACTGTTAAGAGATCAGGAAAATATAACGATCTGCCTGATATATTCGTAATATTTATATGCACGTTTGACCCGTTCAGACAAGGAAGGCACATATACAGCTTCAGCAATGTATGCGAAGAAGATTCAGACCTGAAGTTAAACGATGGAACTTTCACGATATTTCTGAACACAGAAGGGACTCTTGATGACGTGAGTCCGGAACTGAAAGCGTTTCTTGATTTCACAGCAGGCCGAAAATCTAATGACGATGCATTTATTGCGAAGTTAGAGCAGTCGTTATATGAATCTAAGCAAAATTCAATTTGGAGGCGGGAACTCATGCTGTTATTATCTAGGGAGCAGGAAAAATTTGCTGAAGGCAGAGAGCAGGGCATCGCTGAAGGCAGAGAACAGGGCAGGACTCAGGCACTACGTTCTATATTCGAGAAACTCATAGCTGAAGGAATGAGTCAGAAAAAAGCTGCTGAGATCACAGGCATAACTATTTGAAAAAAAATAATTCATGATTTAACTTTGCGGAAGTTTAGTATAACCGAGAAATTTTCGCGTGTCTGTATTAGTAATTGTATTAGTAATTAATAAAGGCAGCTCCCGATGAAATTTTAAATCAGGAACTGCCCGCACTGTTATTATAGCATTAAATATTATTTGCTGTTCTGTCTGCTCACTTGAATAATATACGTTGATCCCCTGCGTTCTATCATAAGGATAATTGACTCTTCATTGCCCGCTGCCCTCTTTGCATCTGAAGGAGTCCTGACTTCCTGAGCATTGACTTCAAGGATTAAATCGCCTTCCCTGACTCCTGCTTCGTAATATGCAGGCGAATTCTGATCCATGTCTATAATCACAAGTCCTTCTGATTTTGACTCTATATCATATCTTCTGCGTAAAGAGTCATTGACGCTTGAGACTCCGCTGATTCCGTATTCTCTGAGGACATCTCCGCTGTTTCTTTCACTGCGTCCGTTTGAGAGCGTATTATCGTTATTATTATTTTTGCCTGAATTATCCGGTCTGCCGTCGACTGAATTGGCACGTTCGCCAAGTTTGACGCTGAAATTCATTTCCCTGCCCTTTCTTACGATAACAAGCCTTGCCGTAGAATTAGGAGCAAGAGTCCTGACCTTCTGGACAAATTCATTTGAGTTCTTGATTTTGACTCCGTTGAGTTCGATTACTACATCACCGCGCTTGAGTCCTGCCTTGTCCGCCGGGTCGCCCCTGAAAACGTCATTAATCATTACGCCCTGAGTGCCTTTGACTCCGTAGACTTTCGCTATCTGAGCATCAATATCACGAACGCTGACACCGAGCCAGCCCCTTCTTGCATGTCCGTACGAGACAAGATCGTCCATGATTTCTTTTGCTTTATTAACAGGAACAGCGAAGCCCATACCCTGAGCATATGGAATAATAGCAGTGTTGATAGCTATAACCTTGCCGTCCATGTTCAACAGCGGTCCGCCTGAATTTCCGGGATTTATCGCCGCGTCAGTCTGGATAAAGTCATCAAAGTTTACGTCCTGAGTATGTATACTTCTGTTCTTGGCCGAGATAACTCCTGCTGTAACAGTCTGCTCGAAGCCGTAGGGGTTGCCTATTGCTACAACGAATTCACCGACTTCAACTTTGTCAGAGTCTCCCAGTTCTAAGAATTGCAAATCTGACTCAGGTTCTATCTTGATTACTGCTAAATCATAAGTAGGGTCTTTGCCTTTAATCGATGCCGAATAAGTCTTCTTGCTGCCGTCCGGTAATAAGACACTCACTGTGATTTTATCGACATTATCGACAACGTGATTATTCGTGAGTATGAGACCGTCCTTTGACACTATGAAGCCCGAACCTCTGCCCTTCATTGGAACTGAACGCGTGAATTCTTTGAACGAGTCCCCGAAAAAGTGCTTAAATATGGGATCATCATCGAAAGGGAATGCACCTGCTTGACGTCTAGGGGCAATCTTCTCAACGTCAATATTAACTACTGCAACTGAAGCGCGCTTTACAATCGGGACTATGGGATTATTATTACTTCCCGCAAAAGGTATCGCTGCCATAGACGTACTCACACTGACAAGAATTAATGCAAGAGTAAGAGTCAATGATAAAACTTTCTTCATGATAATATATTTACCTCCGAATTGATTAATAAATTTTTCAGTCATGTATTTTAGCTGTGAGAGTAAATAACTTCATGCTCTTTTTTACTTATCTTAACTATTCGTGTTTGTCTGAACTTATCTTACGTAAATTAAACGCAAGCCATAAGCATTCCAACGGAAATAAAATTATCAAAGTGTTGTAATTCCAGTAATTAAATATCGAGTCAGGTTCCCTGAGAAACGCAATAGAGAGCCTCATTACAGCATAGAGCATTAACGCAAGAGGAGCTATTACAGAATGAAATTTTTTGCGTTGAAGCGGCATAATCTTTTTCTCGATATAAATTAATATCAGCACACTCACAAACGCAAACAGTGAATAATAAATCTGCACAGGGTGGCGGGTTATTCCTGCTTTATCACCTGGAAAATGAAGAGCAGTGCAGAACTTTGACTCAAGACCGGAACAGCAGCCGTTGAGAAAACATCCCCAGCGTCCTACACAGATAGCAAGCATTGCAGGTATCGCAGCGACTTCACATAATTTCATGAACGAAACTTTTTTACTGCGGATACATAATATCATCGCAGATATAAATGCTCCGAGTATTGCCCCTCCTTCTTCGAGACCGCCGTGATTCAAGTCAAGCAATAGTGAAGGGTCATTGACGTAATCACGAAAATTCTTGAAATATTCAGGTACACGAGCCCCCAGTAACATAAAGAAAAATGATATTGCCATAATGCGCCTGGACTCGTCCTCGTCAAGCTGATAGAGTGAGAGTCTCTTGACTGCCCACAGTATAGCAAGCGATAAAGCTATGAACCAGATTACACTATACGAGTCAATTCTGAAGCTGCCTATTTGCAATAGAGTCGGATACATGTTTAATTACTCTCCCATAATAAAATATTGCTGTTAAAGAATGCATTGAGTCTGCCTTGAGTCTTGAGCAGTGTCAAGAATGATTTAACAGTGCTTCCCGTTAGTGCATACTGCTCGAAGTTCATGGTGAGATTATATTTCGTGAATAAATTCTGCAAGATTCTCTCAAAGTTAAGAGGCTCCCTGCAAATTGTGATTATGTCTTGAGCTATATTATTTACGTGATTGATATTATATTGCGCTAAGTCGTAAATATTATCTGTCAAATCTGCATGAGAAGGCACGAAGTAATTTGCGTTAAGAGTCTTCACTTTCTCAAGAGTTGCTAAATATGCTTCAACGTCATAGATATATATTATTCTATATTTATTCAGGGTCTCACGGGACGCAAGGCAGTCCGCAAGATAAATTACATCATCAGGAGTCCGAAAGCCCGTCATGTCAAAAGAATGTCCCGGCAAATTTATAATCTCGAAGCCTTCAGGTATGTTATCAGGTGTCAAATATTCTGCTCCGCTTTCCTGAGCCATTAAGAATTTATGACGCAATTCATTAACCGGGCAGCCTCCGAACAAGAACGCGCTTTCAAGCAGTGTATGACGAGTGAAATCGCATTCGATTCCTGGAGCATATATCTTGCAGCCTGTGTTATTCTGAAGATACTTGTTGCCCCCTATGTGATCCGCGTGCGAGTGAGTATTATAAACTGCCTTCAGGTTCCAATTATGACTATCAAGAACTTTCTTGACTTTACGCCCTGCTTCTTTGTCATTTCCGCTGTCGATTAAGCACACGTTATCAGACTCTAATTTCACAAGTCCTATTTTTGCAGGACTCTGAATATAATAGCTCTCTCCGGTTATGTGAATTAACTCGTACATGAATTATTATTTATTCTCAGAGTAAAAGCTGCTTCCCTGAGCGTACATCTTGCGTAATTTAGGCTTCTCGATCTTACCCGTAGGATTTCTAGGAACATCAGCAAAGATAATTTTTCTCGGTCTCTTGTATCTGGGAAGGTCAAGACAAAATCTGTCAATCTCTTCTTCAGTGCATTCCATACCCTGTTTGACTTGAATTATAGCCGCAGCAATCTCGCCGAGTCTCGGCTCAGGAAGTCCTATAACTGCAACGTCATGAATCTTAGGATGCTTCATTAAGAAATTTTCAATTTGAACGGGATAGAGATTTTCACCGCCTGTGATAATTACATCTTTCTTGCGGTCAACGAGCCACACAAAGCCGTCCGAGTCCATCATTGCCATGTCTCCGGTAAATAACCAGCCGTCTTTAATCGTCTCTGCCGTAGCTTCGGGATTGTGATAATAGCAAAGCATGACTCCGGGACCCTTAACGCATAGTTCGCCAGTCTCGCCTTGAGGAACTTTATTCCCTTCGTTGTCTACGATTTTGAGCTTCCAGCCGTAACCGGGAATGCCTATAGCTCCGACCTTGTGAATGTTCTCAAGTCCCAAATGGACACATCCGGGCCCTGTTGACTCAGAAAGTCCGTAATTAGTATCGTATTTGTGATTCGGGAAGTAATCGAGCCAGTGTTTTATCAGTGAAGGCGGTACAGGCTGAGCACCTATATGCATTAATCGTAATTGTGATAAGCGTCTGCCCTCGAGCTTAATATCTCCCCTGTCAAGAGCTGTTAATATATCCTGGCACCATGGAACTAAGAGCCATACTATAGTGCAGAGTTCAAGCGATATGACATCAAGAATAGCTTTCGGTGAAGTTCCCTTGAGAAGTACTGCCCTGCTTCCAGTGTAAAGCGACCCGAACCAGTGCATTTTTGCTCCTGTGTGATAAAGCGGCGGAATGCATAAGAATATATCATCGTGAGTAGTCTCATGGTGAACAGCTTCCATGTGGGCGGACTGCATTAACGCTAAGTGATTGTGAAGTATTGCCTTCGGGAATCCTGTAGTCCCTGATGAGAAATATATTGCTGCCTCGTCAGTGTCCTCGACTAAAACTTTTGGAGCCTGTGAAGAGCAGTTGCTTACGGCTTCGTTATAACTCTCTGCGAATGAAGGACAGTTAGTGCCGACAAAGAATAATAAGCACGTTTCACCGAGAGCTAACACTGTGTTTTCGACTCTGCCTATGAACTCAGGACCGAAAAATAATATTTCAACGTCAGCAAGTTTAACGCAGTATTCGATCTCTTCTGAAGAGTACCTGAAGTTAAGGGGAACTGCAATAGCTCCGGTCTTGAGAATTCCGAAATAAATCGGCAGCCATTCAAGACAATTCATTAAGAGAATGCCGACCTTCTGGCCTTTCTTTACACCACGTGATAAGAGCATATTTGCGACCCTGTTAGCTTTCTCATCGAACACTGACCAGGTTATTTCGCGTCTGTAGGGCTTCGAGGACGTAGGCTGAATCAACGCGTATTCTTTCCATGTGAGTCTGACCGGTTCCTGCTGCTCCGGGTTAATCTCGACTAAGGCAACTTCATCGCCGTATAGTTTAGAGTTTCTTTCAAGTAAATCTGTGATGGGCATTAAATAAAAATTTTCCCTTCTGTAAAAAAAATAAAATGTCAACCGCGAAAAATACCCTAAACTTTTTTGAATGTCAAGATTGAGAACTTTCGAGTCTCCTTAATGCCTCAGTGCCTGCAAGTTTTTGATTCTTCTTTGCGAAATCGATTGCGTATGCTCCTTCAGAATTCTTTATTCTCGGGTCAGCTCCGGAGTCTAGCAGGATATTCACCACTTCAGGAGAGTTAGAACACGCTGCATACATCAAAGCCGTATTGCCTAATGTACTGCGCAGGTTTACGCTTATCCCGGCTTCAATTGCCTGTCTGATTTTATCCGGACTGCCTGACTTGCACAGAGCGAAAAATTTTTTCCTGAGCATCATCTTCACTGCTTCAGAACCTTTCATGCGTTTCATTGCGACATCAAGAGCTGTATTGCCGTTATTATTCTTAATGTTAATATCTGCACCGTACTGAATTAATAATAGTGCAATATCCTGATAATTTTTGCCCGCTGCGATCATCAAAGCAGTATTGCTTTTATTATCCTGAATATTTGCATTAACTTTGCGTTCAAGAAGCAACTTCACTGCCTCAAGATTATTTTTATCACACGCTATGATTAAAGCTGTCCGGCCTGAATTATTCTTAGCATTCAAATCACTTGCAGAGTCAATAAGAGTCTCGATTACTCCGGGATTATTATTATCTTTATCAAGTGCAATCATAAGCGGTGTATTGCCGTCTTTGTCTATTAACGTTTTACCCTGCAATTTCTCGAGCAGTATCTTTATCACGTCCGAAGTGTTATTCTCACATGCTGCAATTAAGTGGCTGAAGTCAATAATAGCCCCTGAGTTAACGGCCTGGGTAAGTTCATCTGAGCTTTTATATTTGCAAATTAATTTTACTGCTTCATAATCATATTTCGGCACTGTCTTTATTTCCGGTTTAACTTCTTTCACTGCTGCAGGAGTTTTTTCACTGATTGAGATTGAGTCTTTAGCTTTATTATCTTTGTCAGTGTGAATCTTTTTCTTGGCGATTATAGATTTCTTTTTCCTTGATGAGTCTTTTGTTCCTTCAGGCTTCAGGAGATTTATTACTTGAGAATTCTTGAGTTTCGCATTGCCCCTGGCGTAACTGTAAGCATTTTTCCCGTTGTTATTGAGGGCGTTCTTATCAGCCTTGTTGTCAAGCAGCAGCATAATTATCTCTTCGCCGCAGTTCTTGGCCGCAATAATCAGGGCTGTATTTCCCTTGTTATCCGCTGAGTTCACGTTTGAGCCCCTTTCAAGCATTAACTTCACGAGTTCGGGACTCAAGCCTCGTTCAATGACGCACATTAAGACGCTAAAGCCGTTCGAGTCAGAATATTTTACGTCTGCACCTTCATTTACTGCCTTGATAATCTCGTAATTGCTTCCTGTCCTGCATAATTTGAGGAAGTCAGATTTGCTCAATTTCACGATAGAATTTATTTTTGCAGGAATGCTTGATTTTGCCCACGGGTTATTATGTGAGTCGTTAATTCCTAAATATATTTTTCCGTCATCAGGTGATATGCGTATTATCTTGAATATATCTTTTCTGCCTTCAATGTAGTCATAGCTGCTGCGTTCATGTTCCGTAAGCTCTGAAGTCTGAACTATTCCCGTTAATTGCCGTCCTATTGAGATAGTCAAGCCGTCGTTATTAATCGAAGTTATTACTCCCCTGATAATATCGCCAGGAGAGAGCGAGGCACTGAATACCCATTCACACAAAGGCATAATATCGCCCAATAATTTTTTGCAGTCTGACTCGGAGCTGTATCTTGAGTGAACTGCTTTATTTCTCGTCATTCTTATATCGTGAAGGACATCGCTGTTCTTACGGTCTAAATATTTCTGCTCGTATAATAATTTAATCTTGTCCAAAGTATTTTCTGGTTGTTCTAAATGCAGCCTTGTGAAAATAATATCTAATACGATTTCCTCTATGTCGCCGATACATATTAAGCAGTAACGGGAATTCGAGTATAAATTTTTCTCTGCATCGCGTCCTGCCTCTGAAATTATTCTCAACGGGAACGACTTATCAGACGGGTGAAAGAGGTCTTCGAGGAAATCAAAATTACTGCGTCCGTATCTATCGAGAAACCATTTGCACAAATCGCAGGCAGTGTCCATTAACCTCCGGCAGGCCATAGGGGAATTGTAATCTTTATCTGAAGCATCGTGTTTTATCTCGAGTAAATTTTTCAGCTTGCATGAAGTCTCGTCACTGATTATTTTTCTTTGTGAGAGTTCATTGAGATTCTTATCCTGAATGTTATAGTGTCTGCATATCGAGTCTATAATTGTCTCAGCGAGTCTGCCGAGATTCAGAAGACATAAATTATAATCATAGTACAAGCACTCTTCAGCCCTTTTGCCTATAGAAGCGAGTTCGGGGAATCTTTCCGCCATAAAATCAAATTTGCTGTTCATGAAAAATTTATCTCCTGTGATGTGAAGTGTAAAGTGTGCAGAATATTTTAATATATGACTCTAAATTTGACATGGGTACTAACTGCAATAATATACTCATATAGAGCGTTTGTGTTAATATCGTTTATTAATGATTGATTTAGAAATTCGCTTTCAGTGTTAAAATGCACTGCAAATTTAAAGGGGGAAATTTTTTTCATGAAGCAGTTAATGCAGGGTAACACCGCCGCAGCACGAGGACTCTACGAAGCAGGCTGTTGTGTTGCGTCAAGTTATCCCGGCACACCGAGTACTGAAATCACGGAGGAAGCAGCAAAATTTGATTCGATTTACTGCGAATGGGCTCCGAACGAAAAAGTTGCTATGGAGACGGCTTTCGGGGCATCTCTTGCAGGCAGACGCAGCTTTTGCGGAATGAAACACGTAGGACTCAACGTTGCAGCTGATCCGTTATTCACTGTCTCATATACTGGAATCAATGCAGGAATGATTATTTGTGTCGCAGATGATCCCGGTATGCACTCATCACAGAACGAACAGGACTCAAGACACTATGCAAGGGCGGCCAAGCTCCCGATGTTAGAACCTGCTGACTCTCAGGAAGCACTAGAATTTTTCAAGCTCGCTTATGATTTGTCAGAACAATTTGACTCTCCTGTTATCGTCAAGATGTGTACTAGAATTGCTCACTCACAGTCACTTGTAGAAATCAATGAGAGAGTCGAAGCTCCGGCAAAATCTTACGAGAAGAATATAGCAAAGTATGTCATGATGCCCGGAAATGCTATCAAGCGTCATCCTGTCGTAGAAGAGAGAATTCGCAGACTTCAGGAACTCGCGGAGACTATAAATATTAATCGAGTCGATAACGGCAGAGACTCTTCAATCGGAATAATAACTTCATCAACCTGCTATCAATACGTGAAAGAAGCGTGCGGAGATTTATTCCCTGTGTTAAAACTCGGCATGATTTGGCCTTTACCTGATGAGAAGATTAAAACTTTTGCTAAGGGTGTCAAGCGTCTAATCATAGTTGAAGAGTTAGACCCATTCATTGAGTCTTATTGCAAATCTCTCGGTCTTGAGTGCGAGGGCAAGTCTTTATTCTCACTTGAAGGCGAACTGAGTCAAAATATCATCGCTGAGAAGTTAGGACTCAAAGCTAATCACGGTGTCAAACTCAATGAAAACATACCTCCAAGACCTCCTGTAATGTGTGCAGGCTGTCCTCACAGGGGATTATTTTTCACTCTGAACAAATTAAAATGCACGGTTCTGGGTGATATAGGCTGTTACACTCTGGGAGCTGTCGCGCCGTTGTCAGCAATGGAGATGACTCTATGTATGGGAGCTTCAATCAGTGCCCTTCACGGATTTAATAAAGCCCTTGAACGTTCCGGAGAGACCCGCAAGACTGTAGCAGTAATCGGCGATTCAACTTTCATGCACTCGGGAATGACGGGACTCGCTAACATTGCATATAATCAAAGCAAATCAGTAGTAATTATTCTCGATAACTCAATAACAGGAATGACGGGACACCAGCAGAACCCTACAACGGGATATAACATTAAGGGCGACCCGGCAGGCAAAATCAATCTTGAGAACTTATGCAGGGCTATGGGCTTTAACAGAGTCAGAGTCGTTGATCCCTACAACCTGAAAGAATGTGAAGATGTATTAACAGAAGAACTTGCAGCAGATGAGTCAAGCGTCATAATTTCCAGGAGACCCTGCGCTCTGTTGAAGTACGTCAAACATAAAGCACCTCTGAACGTCAATATTAATAAGTGCGTCGGCTGTAAATCCTGCATGAAAATAGGCTGTCCTGCTCTCTCGATTAAGAACGGTAAAGCTAACGTTGATTCGACTCTGTGCGTAGGCTGCGGAGTCTGTGAGCAGTTATGTAAATTCAATGCATTTGAGTCAGAAAGCGAGGCGCATTAATCATGATTACCAGAAATATTATGATAGTCGGAGTCGGAGGTCAAGGAAGCGTCTTAGCAAGCAAGTTACTCGGACATTTATTAACTTCCATGAATTACGATGTCAAAGTCTCAGAAGTTCACGGAATGAGTCAGCGCGGGGGCAGTGTAGTTACATATGTGAGATACGGCGATAAAGTTTACTCACCTGTAATAGACAAGGGAGAGGCTGATTTTATCGTCTCGTTTGAAGTCCTCGAAGCAGCAAGAAATCTTGAGTATCTTAAACCCGACGGCCAAATCGTAACGTCAACTCAGGAGACCGACCCAATGCCCGTATTAACAGGAGCTATGACTTATCCCGAAAACTTGATTGATAAGATGAAAGCTCTTAACGTTAAGATTGATGCCCTTGACTGTTTGAAGCTCGCACGTGAAGCAGGAAGCGTTAAAGCAGTAAATCTTGTGTTACTCGGAAGATTGAGTCATTACTTTGATAAAGAAATTTCCCTTGAGAAATGGCACGAGTCAATTAAAGCGTGTGTGCCTCCGAAATTTTTAGATTTGAATATTAAGGCGTTTGAACTCGGAAGGAACGCATAATATAAATTTTTGTTAAAGAAGGTAATTTATTCACATGGAATCGCAACAAAGATATTTTCAGCCCGAAATAGAGACTATGCCTCATGAGAAGATCCGCGAACTTCAAAACGAGAAATTATTAAAGCAGGTTCACCACGTCTGGGAGAATGTTCCCTATTATAAAGCCAAGATGCAGGAGAAGGGATTAACTCCCGATGATATTAAATCTCTTGATGATCTCTACAAGCTGCCATTCTTGACAAAAGACGACTTGCGCAAAGCATATCCCTATGGACTAATGGGACGGCCTCTTAAGGACTGCGTGAGAATTCAATCAACTTCAGGTACAACAGGACAAAGAGTCGTAGCGTTCTACACTCCTCATGATATAGAGATTTGGGAGAAAATGTGCGCCCGTGCAATCGTTGCAGCAGGTGGAACTAATGAAGATGTTGTTCAAGTCTCGTACGGTTATGGACTCTTCACAGGAGGCCCCGGACTCAACGGCGGGAGTCATATGCTCGGCTCTCTGACGATTCCGACTTCATCAGGAAATACTGACAGGCAGATAATGTTCATCAAGGACTTACATGCAACAATACTTTGCTGTACTCCAAGTTACGCGGCTTTTATCGGTGAACGCATGAAGGAAATGGGAATGAGTCCGGAAGATATACCCCTGAAAGCAGGCATATTCGGTGCTGAAGCATGGAGCGAGGAAATGCGCAGGGACATCGAGGCCACGATGGGAATCAAGGCTTACGACATTTACGGATTAACAGAACTTTGCGGACCCGGCGTTTCGTTTGAATGCTCTGAACAAAGGGGAATGCACATCAACGAAGATTACTTTATTCCCGAGATTATAGATCCTAAAACAGGCGAAGTTTTACCTGAGGGCAGCTTAGGCGAGCTTGTATTTACGACTCTTGACAAAGAAGCTTTCCCATTATTGCGATATAGAACTAGAGATATTACGACTCTGACTCATGAAAAATGCTCATGCGGAAGGACTCACGTTAGAATGACAAAACTTAGAGGACGCAGCGATGACATGTTAATTATCAGGGGCGTTAATGTCTTCCCAAGCCAGATTGAGACGGTATTAATTAATCAGGGTTACGGCGCGAACTATCAAATCATAGTCGACAGGGTCAATAACACCGACACCCTTGACGTAAGAGTCGAAATGACTCCGGAGAAGTTCACGGATAATTTAGGCGAGATCAACAAGATGCAGGCTATGTTAGTTGATGGTCTGCGCTCAATGCTCGGACTTAAGGCAAAAGTTACCCTCGTAGCTCCCAAGACTATAGCCCGCAGTGAAGGCAAGGCAGTTAGAGTTATCGACAACAGAAAAATTTAATTAATTGCGAGTGTGATAATTTATGAGCGTAAAGCAAATTTCAATTTTCCTCGAACATAAGCCGGGAAGTCTTTACGATTTGACAATGACTCTTGCTGAGAACGATATTAATATCAGGGCTTTAACTGTCGCTGAAACAGGAGATATGGCTTTAATAAGACTCCTTGTTGATAATTTCCTGTGGACTGCTTCACTATTAAAGAATTCAGGCTATCACGCAACGTTCAACGATGTAATTGTCGCAAAGATTTCAAATGTCCCCGGAGGCTTAAATCATATTCTTGAAGTGTTGTACGCTGCAAAAATTAATATTGAACACACGTACTCAATCATGACCAGTAAAAACGCCCTTAATAACGTGGAGAGGGGGGTATTGATGCCTACATGGTTTTTGAGGTTGACGACTTTGCAAAGGCTTCTGATGCACTCAAGGAAGCAGGCATTAAGATTATCAAACAGGGCGAACTGTCAGCTCTGTAACAGCAATATCAATATAATATAATTTTATTAAGGAGTGTGAAAATTTATGAGCGTTAAACAAATTTCAGTGTTTCTTGAGAACCGTCCCGGCTGTCTTCACGAGATGACGAAGGCACTAGCTGACAAGAATATAGATTTGCGGGGTCTTTCACTTGCAGAGACCAGCGACTTTGGAATCGTAAGACTCATAGTTGATGACGTAGAAGGCACTGCACGGGTTCTTAATGAGTCAGGTTTTGTAGCTAGCTTGACTGACGTTATAGCCGTTGAAGTTCCAAATGTACCCGGCGGCCTTAATAAAGTTCTGGAGATACTTCACGGAGCAAATATTAACGTTGAATACATGTATGCAATCTTAGGCAACAAGACTTCAGAGACAGCGTATATGATCTTCAGGGTTAATGACACTCAGAGGGCTGAGGACTCGCTCAAGGCTTCAGGCATTAAGATCATGGACAAAGAAGGACTCTCGGCTCTGTAAGAAAGAAATTTTGTGCATAAAAGACTAAAAAATTCGTGAATGCTTATTAATGATTTACTCACTGCGACAAAATCAAGTATAGAATTTTTACGAGGTGATAAATTCACATGGTAAACGTAAAGCAGATTTCTATCTTACTTGATAATCTTGATAATCATCCCGGACGTTTAATGAATATAGTCAGCGTTCTTACTGAGAATGATATAAACATCAAGGCAATAACACTCGCAGAAGCCAGCAATTATACAACTGTGCGTATCATAGTCGATAATGTTTTATGGACTGCTTCTATTCTGAAACGCGCAGGGTTGGCCTCAAGCTTCACAGATGTAATGGCAATGGAAGTCCCTAACGTCCCTGGCGGCTTGATCAATATCTTGAAAGTCATGAATGTAGCAGGAATTAATGTAGAATACATGTATGCTGTCCAGAGCTGCAAGAATTCTGATAAAGTCTGTATGATATTCAAGCTCAATGATAACGAAACAGCAGCGTATATACTTCAGGCGGCAGGAATAAAGATTTTGAGTCAGTCTGAACTTGCAGAATTGTAAATAACAAGTTTTGCCTCTCTCTGTATCTTCATGAAACTGGGAGAGGTTTTATTTATTATTTTTTATAGCATGATTTGCTGCAAATCTCTACGGCGAATTTATGCCAATTTTTGTATAGATATAGATCATCCAGATTGCCATTTGCAAGTGTTTCAAAAGCCTTTTGATGTTTCTTTCTTACTAAGAGTTCGTTTCCCATGCCCAGATAATAAAATACACAGTCTTTTTCTATTTTTTCCAGACTCTTAGACCACACAGGAAATGCTTTAGTAATTTGATCAGCTGTTACTTTACCGTGAACATAATTGCAGTAATATGTTTTGCCGTCATCTGTAACAATCACCACTGCTCCTGCATCTCCCATTGCTCCGCTTCCTGCACAATGGAAAAATTGCGCTCTATCGAATAACTCTTTTGTAACTTCTTGCGGTTCAAGTTCAATGATTCTGTTGTCCATATAAATAAACCTCCTGAAAATATTGACTATTATTGAATACAGAGAAGTCTTGCAGCATTTCCGAACAAGATTAATTCTTTCTCTGAGTCAGTTAATTCAAGCGATTCAAATTCCTTCACTGAATCAAGTTGCGAACTCCACGGCGAGTCAGTTCCGAATAAGACTCGTTCAGCTCCGAAAGTTCTTATTATTCTCGTGAATTCCTGAGAGCTTAACATTTTGCACTCATCATGACTCTTGTAATAACTATCATCATTAGGGATAAACGCTCCGAGTGAAAATGCTGTATCGATATAAATATTTTCCCGTCCTGCAAATAAATTACAGACTTCATCCCAGCACCTCCAGCCGCCCATGTGAGCAAGAATTATACGCCCTGAGTCAGATTTCTTTAACGCGTCAAGAATCTTCACAGGCATTGCGCACTCTGAATCAGGGAAGCCTATATCACGCCCCGCATGAATTAACACGATGAGGCCAAGTTCAGCAGCTTGAGTCAGAATTCTTATGTATCTTTCGTCATTAATATTTACGCCTTGATAAACAGGGTGAATCTTTATGCCTTTGATTCCTGATTTATAAATGCGTTCAAGTTCACGTGAATAATTTTCATAGTCAGGGTGCATTGCTCCGAACGAGATTAGATTTCGCTCTCGTGAATTAATCTCTATTGCAGAATTATTTATCTTCTCGACCTGTTCAAGTCTGGTAGCCACAGGGAGTATGACTGAGTAATCAACCCCTGCAGCTGTCATTGACTCTTTTAGAGCCTTTATAGTTCCGTCAGTAAAATATTTCGTGTGACTCTTTGAGCTGAGACTCTCTAACGCACGAGAAGCTATTTTATCCGGAAAAGTATGCGTGTGAATATCAATTACCCTACTCATCACCGAGCGCGCTTGACTGTCTGACTGTAACTGTCTTGGTGTAGCACGAGAACGCATCATCAACGAATTTTTTATCAGGTTTGGGCGTTATGAAGCTAATAACAGGGACAATCACGAAACCTGCTAACATGCAAAACGCTCCGGCATTAATGGGAGATTGCAGCATGACGGGGAAATCAGGTCTCACGAAAATATTTGCAATCATGATGACGCTTGAGAAAATAAAATTAACCCAGCATGACAATTTAGTTACTCCCTTCCAGTAAAGGCTATACATGAACGGTGCTAAGAAAGCTCCAGCCAGTGCTCCCCATGAGACTCCCATTAATTGCGCGATAAACGTAACGTTTGATTTATATTGTATTAACGCGAGAATTACAGAAATTATTATAAATATAACGATTAAGACTCTCATTATAAATAACTGCTTCTTATCATCCATCTGCTTTATTATATGTCCCTTGAGCAAATCAAGAGTCAGAGTCGAACTTGATGCAAGTACTAAAGACGAAAGAGTCGACATTGATGCCGATAACACTAAAATAACTACGACTCCTAATAATATATCAGGCAAACTCGAGAGCATTACGGGAATAACAGAGTCATAGCCTTCAACGGGAACGCCTGCGCCTGAGGGGTCAAGCTGTGCAGTGAATAATCTTCCGAAGCCTCCCAGAAAATAACAGCCTCCCGCAACGACAAGAGCAAATAATGTTGATATAACTGTGCCTTTGTTAATATCGCCCTCGTTCTTGATAGCGTAAAATTTCTGAACCATTTGAGGCAAGCCCCATGTTCCCAAGCTCGTTAAGATTATTACTCCGAGTAAGTTCACAGGGTCAGGACCGAAGAATGAAGCGAATATTCCGGGAGATTTTGCGAGTTCACTTGCTGCTTTAGGGTCAGCAATCTGAGCAATTCCTGCCAGTGAAGCAAAGAGTCCGCCCTTGCTCTCTAACACTGCGATAATTACTGCAACGATTCCAGCAAGCATTATTATTCCCTGTATAAAGTCATTTATAGCCGTGGCCATGTAGCCGCCTGCAATGACGTAAATACCTGTTAAGACAGCCATGAAGATAACGCAGACAGAATAATCTATATTAAATGCCATTCCGAACAATCTGCTTAAGCCGTTATACAAACTCGCAGTATATGGAATTAAGAATATAAAGCATATTAACGAAGCCGCAATTTTCAGAGCATCACTTGTGAATCTCTTGCCAAAGAAATCGGGCATTGTAGCACTTGATAAATACTGGCTCATTATTCTAGTACGACGGCCGAGAACTGCCCACGCCATCAACGAGCCTATAAAAGCATTTCCAAGACCTACCCACGTTGCAGCGATTCCGTAACGCCAGCCGAACTGCCCTGCATAACCTACGAAGACGACAGCAGAGAAATAACTTGTTCCGTAAGCAAACGCGCTGAGCCAAGGGCCTACTGATCTATCAGCAAGAACAAAGCCGTTTACATCGACTGAATGCCGCCTGCAATATAAGCCTATTCCCAGCATGACTCCGAAAAATAATATTACCAGCAAAAATTTTATGAGCATGTTTGTATCTCACTCTTTCACTATATATGTAAGTGTAAATAAAATCGCGAAAATTTAACGCCGTGAAATAAATAAAATCAAGCCTCATAAATGCTATAGAATCGAGTTCGTGAATATCAAGACACACAATAAGAGCCTCTGAAGGATTAACTCTCAGAGACTCGTTAATGTCAATACGTCATAATAAAAAAATTGGCTCCACAACCAGGACTCGAACCTGGAACCTAATGATTAACAGTCATCCGCGCTGCCGATTGCGCTATTGTGGAACGAACAACGAAGGAAATTTTAAATGACACTTTCGATTTTGTCAACCCGAAAAATTATTCTTGCATAAAATTTAAATCGTGTTTAATATTAATTCATCCCAAAATTTTTATTGATTTTATAGAGGTGCTGTTACTAGAAACATGAAGAAATTCTTTATAGCTGCATATATTATTCTTGTGTTGTTAATTAATAGTGCTGAAGCTCTGGCAGCCAGTTATAGTTACATAGATGCAAACGGCAATGAAGTTCTTAGCGATAATTCAAATACAAGAGCTGTAGGTAACTCTTTAGGTCTTTGGACTTGGGAAGTTGTAAATGAAAATAAGACTCTAGCAAACCAGACAATAACTCAAGATTTAAATCTTATACTCTGCGACGGGAAAGAACTTACTATAAACGGCAGAATTCAAATTGCTAACGGGAAAACTCTAAGAATTTACTCACAAAAAGAAGGTACAGGAAAATTAATTATTTCTCCGTCATCAGGCTTAAGTTCTATTTGTGCGATTAGTAACAATACAGCTAACTATGTTCAATACGGCGGCCGAGTCTCTCTTAAAGCTAATGCTGCAGCGGCTCTGGTTAATCTTAATGCTTGGCTTAACGGAGGCATAATCGAATTCAGCGGCACCGAGAAAGCTATGAACAACGTAAATTTAACTCTGGCAGAAACGACTACTCATAACGGCTCTTTGTGTATATCGTATACTACTAATAATAATATGCCGGAAGGTGGTAATATAAAAATTGCTGACAACAAAAATTTATTCTTTGACGATGACGGTCAAAATATCTCTCTGTCCGGAACTAATAAAGACTTTTTTAGGGCAGTCAACGGTAAAATTTTAGTAACTGCTCTGAGAACTTCTTTCGATGCCAACAACGGCACTGACTCCGCAGATGTTCAATATTTCACGGAACCTGATATAACACAGCTCAAGGCAAATAATTTCACGTTAAAAGGCTATGAGTTCAACGGCTGGAACACTCGTTCAGACGCTCAAGGCACAAGCTATCAGGATAAGGCTTCAATAACACCTGCTGACGTTCATAAAAAGACTCTCTATGCTCAATGGAAGATAATAGATTACGCGATTAATTACGACCTTGACGGCGGTATTAATGACTCAGAAAATCCGAATAGCTACACGATTAACACAGACACTATAACGCTAAAATCACCTTCAAGGGCAGGCTATACGTTCAACGGCTGGACTCTTGACGGCAGTGCTGTAACGGGAATCATAAAAGGCTCAACGGGCAATAAGACTTTCAAAGCAAATTGGACTGCAAACAATTACACCATAAAATATAACGCTAATAACAGCTCAGGTTCTATGCAGAATCAAGAATTTACTTACAATGCTTCACAGAATTTAACGGCGAACTCTTTCACACGAACAGGCTACACTTTCAAGAACTGGAGCACTAAACCTGACGGCAGCGGAACATCTTACACGGACGGACAAAGCATAAATAATCTCACTGAAGAGAATAACGCTGTAATAAATCTCTATGCACAATGGGAAATAATAACTTACTCGATAAATTATAATCTTGACGGAGGCAGCGCGAATAATCCTGCAAGTTATAATATCGAGACTGATTCATTTACCCTGAATAACCCGTCAAAGGCAAATTATGAGTTCACAGGCTGGACAGGTACAGACTTAACGGAATTGACTCAAACTGTAACGATTAATAAAGGCTCAACGGGTGAAAGGACTTACACGGCGAATTACAAAGCGAATCTTAAAGCACTTGACGTAAATATTTCAGGTACAGACACTATTACGCTTGAGAAGGGAAGCTCACACTCTGAAATTTATTCTGCAGCGGTAAACGCTTCTTATTACGATGACACAACTAGGACTCTATCAGCAGGCGAATATTCTTTAACTTGGACTCTAAGTGAAAATATTTCGGGAATATCTATTAATGAAAACGGAGTCTTAATAATTCCTGACTCTCTTGAATCCGGAACTTACAATATAGCAATTAACGCAATGGCAGCAAGTCATGATATAAACGCAGCAAACTCAAAGCAAGTTAATATTATCGTCAAGGCAGCGGCTCTCGAAGCTCTTAGCGTAACGATTTCAGGCTTAGAGATTATCTCTCTTGATCAGGGGACTTCAGGCTCAGCAGATTATTATGTTACTGTCAATGCATTTTATTCAGATGGGACGAGCAAAATTCTCTCTGAAGATGATTATTCGATAATATATGCACTCAGTGAAGATATTTCGGGAATATATATTAATAACGGCGGCAGATTAATAATCAGTGATGAGCTTAAAGCTAAGAGCTATGATATAACGATTACTGCTCAGGTATCGAGTCATGACATCAAGGGAACATCATCAAAGCATGTAATTATTTATGTCAAAGCACCGATTCTTGAATCACTTGATGTAACTATTACCGGCTCAGAAGCTCTCACTCTCAACGCAGGGACTTCACGAACTGCAAAATATTCTGTTACAGTCAAAGCAAGTTACTCTGATGGAAATAATAAGACTCTCTCTGAAGGTGATTGCTCTCTCAAATGGACTCTCGATAAAAATATTTCAGGTATCACGATTAACGATAAAGGCATATTGACTCTTAGTGACTCCGTTAAATCAGGAAATTACAGCATAACAATCACTGTTCAAGCAGCATTTAACGGCATAAAGAGTACAGCATTAAAGCGCGTTAATGTCTCAGTCAAGGCTAGTACTCCCGAATTAAAGGCTCTCAATGTAACTCTTTCAGGCTCGGAGTCTCTCACTCTCAACGCAGGGACTTCACGAACTGCAAAATATTCTGTCATAGTCAAAGCAAGTTACTCTGACGGCAATAATAAGACTCTCTCTGAAAGTGAATGCTCTCTTAGATGGACTCTTGATAAAAATATTTCAGGTATCACGATTAACAATAAAGGCGTGTTGACTCTTAGTGACTCTCTTAAGTCAGGAAATTACAGCATAACAATCACGGCTCAGGCTTCATATAACGGCATAAAGGGTAATGCTTCAAAGCGCGTTAATATCTCTGTCAAGGCTAGTGCGCCAACATTAAAAGCTCTTAACGTAAATATTTCAGGCTCAGAAGCTATAACACTCAACGCAGGAGATAATACAACTGCAAAATATTCTGTCATAGTCAAAGCAAGTTACTCTGATGGAAATAATAAGACTCTCTCTGAAAGTGAATGCTCTCTTAGATGGACTCTTGATAAAAATATTTCAGGTATCACGATTAATGATAAAGGCGTGTTGACTCTTAGTGACTCTCTTGAACCGGGAAATTACAGCATAAAAATCACGGCCAAGATGTCAATCAAGAATATAACAGGAAAAGACACTATCACTGTCAATATTTCCGTCAAAGCTCCTGAAGGCCAAGACGACAGCAAAGATAATTACGCACTTCAAGAATACGACTCGCGGGTAACTGCTGATTACTACGAAATATTAAATCTCTCTCCTGAAGCAAAGAACGCTGTTACATATCTGGAACTTCACGGAGATATAATTAATTTGTCAGATATAGATTTTACAGGTTTCACGAGTTTAATCACACTTGATTTATCTAACGCCGAAAATCTCGAGACAGCAGACTTAAGCATACTTCCTGATACAGTAAAAGAAGTAAATTTATCGGGGACTTCAATAACTTCACTGACTCTAACTGGCAGCAATGTGCAAATTATCAACGCTAATGACTGCGAAAATCTTGAAGGCCTCGATGCTCAGGGACTCACATCACTTTATGAACTCAACGTCAGCAATACCGGCATAAGCTCACTGAATTTAACTGACTGCGTAAATCTGGCAAAGCTCGACTGCTCATCATGCGAACTTGACTCAGAAGGCTTAATTCTCGAAGGCTGCGAAAATCTTGAATATCTTGATATAAGCTCAAATCACTTCATGTATTTCGATGCTCAGGACTCGCTTAATGAATTCGGCTGCTCAGATCAGAAAGTATTTATATATGAATCCAGTAAGCATTTTGACTTAAACAGGGGGGGGGTACAGAAAGCATAATAAACATACACGCTTATGATAAAGATAACAATGAGCTTGCAGTATTTTACGATAGAACTTCAGGGCTTGCAACATTCGAGAAGACTCCGGCACTTATAGAATATGAATATATAACAGGCTTTGATGACGTGAATATGGACGTAGAAATTTATTTATCGGGTTCGGATTTAGACTCAGAGTCAGAGTCAGAATCTGAATCAGGAAATAATATTTATCATCGCGATAGAAGGGGAGGCTGTGAACTTGGATTTAATGTATTTGCGTTCTATTTAACTGCTGTTATGTTGATAACCCGCTGTCGCACACTCGTGATTTTAATCATGAGTTAGACAGCCTAATTAAATTATTATTGTTGTCTTTTCTTTTCCCTCGTGTTAGACTTCTTTTATCGTATGCAGCTATAGACTTGCGCAAGCAGGCACTAG
>JAFSJJ010000015.1 GCA_017439345.1 Synergistaceae bacterium | reverse complement strand
CCTTATCCACGTTAATTAGTCTCAATGCGGAGCTTGCTGCTTAGGCTGTAAAGTTCTGAGTTCTGACCGTATGGCGGAGAGGAAGTCCGGACGATTAAGAAATTCGGAAGCACGCGACTTTAGTCGTGTGAGGATTCACGACGATTAATTAATTAACACCTGATATAATGCCTTGCAACTTAAGCAGGAGGTAATTTTTTATGCCCGACAAAATATATTTATTCGACGGCGCGATGGGTTCTATGCTTCAATCAAGAGGACTCAAGCTCCGTGAAATCCCTGAAATTTTGAATATAACGAATCCTGATTTAATAACATCAATCCACAAAGAATATAAACAAGCAGGCGCAGACTTCATCACAGCAAATACTTTCGGAGCAAATAGATTCAAGCTCTCTAAGTCCGGTTACAGCGTTCAAGAAGTCATCGAGGCAGGTGCAAATTTAGCACGTCAGGCAGCAGGTGACTCAAAAGTTGCTCTTGATATAGGCTCAACAGGCCGAGTCATGGCTCCTTCAGGCGATGCAGGCTTTGATGAGATTTATGACTCTATTGCTGAAATGGTCAACGCAGGCAAAAATTTTTGTGATGTAATATTACTCGAAACTTTCACTGATATTTACGAACTCAAAGCAGCAGTGTTAGCAGCACGAGAAAATTCTGATTTACCGGTATTCGCAACCATGAGCTTTGAAGAGTCAGGACGAACTTTTTTCGGCACAAGCATAGAATCAATGACAGCGACTCTTGAAGGACTAGGAGTCAGTGCTCTTGGTGTAAATTGCTCGTTAGGACCTGTGCAGTTAATTCCAATCGTGAAAAAGCTATGTGAATTATCTCATGTCCCTGTGATGGTTCAGCCTAATGCAGGTTTACCAGTTATGAGGGACGGCCGGGCTCATTATGACGTTACTCCGGATGAGTTCGCAAAGGTGTGCTATGAGTTCGCAAAGATGGGAGTTAATATAATCGGAGGCTGCTGCGGGACGACTCCTGAGCATATTTCGAGATTAAGAGGAGCTGTGCAGAATCTTTCACAGGTTAAGCGCAATGTTCAGGACGAAACTATAATTTGTTCAGCGTCCAAAGTCGTAACGTTCGGGAAAAAGTTTATAGTTATTGGCGAGAGACTCAACCCTACAGGCAAGAAGACTCTTCAGAAAGCTCTTCGCGAGGGAAATATAGATTACGTTCTCAAAGAAGCGTTAAAGCAGCAAGACCAGAATGCGGATGTATTAGACTTGAATGCAGGCTTGCCGGACATTAATGAACCTGAAGTGTTATGCAAGTTATTAACAGAGATTCAGGGAATAATAAATTTACCGGTTCAAATAGACTCATCAAATTATGAAGCACTTGAATCAGCAGCAAGGGTCTACAATGGGAAGCCGTTATTAAATTCAGTGAACGGCAAATCAGAGAGTCTTGAAAGAGTTCTCCCTGTCGCAAAGAAATACGGTGCGTGCGTCCTTGGCCTGTGTCTTGATGAGTCAGGTATCCCGGAATCAGCTCAAGAAAGATTCAAGATCGCAGAGAAGATCATTAACGAGTCAGAAAAGTTAGGCATTCCCAGAAGAAATATTTTGATAGATTGTCTCACGCTAACGGCATCGGCTCAGCAGAAGTTAGTTATAGAGACTCTCAAAGCTATTAAACTTGTCAAGGAAAATTTAGGAGTCTGCACTGTCTTAGGCTTAAGCAATGTATCTTTCGGACTGCCACGAAGACCTGTTATTAACCGCACCATGTTAATCGCAGCCCTAATGAACGGACTTGACTCGGCTATAATCAATCCAGGAGATAATGACCTGCAAGAAAGTCTTCATGCATGGAACTTACTCACAGGCTCAGAGTCAGACATGCAAGACTATATTAACTATTGCGAGGCTCACCCTGTATCAAGCACTTCACAGGTAATCACGACTCAAGCTAATACTTCACAGACTCCAACTCCAGCCGAAGATTTGAACTCTGCGATAATAAGAGGCCTCAAAGAAGAGTCAGCTAACATGACAAAAAAATTACTTGAGAGCAAGAAGCCCCTTGAGATAATCGAGCAAAATATAGTTCCTGCCCTTGACTCAGTGGGTAAGAGCTACGAGTCAGGAAAAACTTTTCTCCCTCAGTTAATAAAGTCCGCTGAAGCTGCAAAGTCTGCATTTGAAGTGTTGTCTCTTGCTATGGAAAAATCAGGCACTCAAGGCAAAGCAAAGGGCCCGGTTGTTCTTGCTACAGTTTACGGCGATGTTCACGATATAGGCAAAAATATAGTTCGCACTATCTTCGAGAATTATAATTTTAACGTGATTGACTTGGGTAAAGATGTCCCCCCTGACAAGATCATTGAAGCCGTTACCCGTGAAAGCGTCCATGTTGTAGGCTTGAGCGCGTTAATGACTACGACAGTGAACAGCATGAAAGAGACTATAACGAAATTGCGCGGGTCATGTCCTGATGTAAAAATTATAGTCGGCGGTGCAGTGTTGACTCCTGAGCTTGCAAAATTTGCCGGAGCAGATTATTATGCTAAAGACGCTATGGAAGGCGTAAGAATTGTAGCAGGTCTGCTTGAGTAAATTAATTAAGGAGTGCGAATCATGAATACCGAATCAACTTTAAATGAATGGTACACGTTTGGAGATCATCTTTACCGTAAGTACGGCGATGACCCTTCTATCATATTTACCGGAACTTCAGGCGAGAAAAAAATTATAGTGGACTATGACGGATATATTCAAAACTTTCCGGGAATTGATCCTGAAACTATAAAGATTATTCAACCGTATCTTGAGGAATCGTTATCTTCAAAGATACGAAGGACACAAAAGATACGTTATAGAACGGATTTCAGCCTTTGTGATGACGGACGAATAATTATGATTTGGCAGATACAGCCTGACGGAATGTACTGGGCAGATGAAGACGGCTATGGCATGACATCTGACGAAGAAATTTGCCTGTATTCATTTATTGATGACAATGGAAATTTTACTATGCCGTTTAAGCTCTATAAGATTGGAGTAAAAAAATTTTATTAAGCACTAATAAAAGCATATAAGATCATTGAAGCCGTTACCCGTGAAAGTGTCCATGCTGTAGGCTTGAGCGCATTGATAAACAGCATAAATGAAATTATAAAGAAAGGCGTGCTCTTGATAACAAGAACACGCTTTTATTTATTTATTTACCGATTATCTTGCTGCCGTGACTTTTTATTCCCATTCAAGATTGCCGTCATTTTCCAGTGATATTCTTGATATCCTTCCTAATGGAATACGTCTCCATTCATGCCAGCGTCCTGCGTAATAGAGTCTCAAGTCCCAGTACATTGAACCCCTTCTGTATTTGTTAAGGCCGCGGAATTTAATTTCCGAGTGAGACCAGCTGCGGACGAATCCCGGAATGAATGAGTCTTTTTCTGAACTCCATTTTGGATTTTCACTTGGACTAGCCATTATTCCCCTAATGTCGTAGTCTGTGTGATTCATAAGTTCAAAATCTAAGTTATAAGCCGATGCCGTTGACGCTGTTACTGCCGCTAAGAGTGCTGCTAAAACAAATACTGCTGATAATTTCTTTAATGACTGCTTCATGATTTAATAATCTCCTTTGTGTGATTTTATTTACTGCCTGTTTCGTTATTACGCTGAATATTTTAGAGTCTGATACTTGAAATCTTTTGACTTCAAGGCAAGAGAATTTACTTGCGCTCTAACATACTGACTGAGACATTAAAAAAACGTGCTCCTGATAACAAGAACACGCTTTCAGAGTTTCATAATTAAGCTGCTGGTTACTCCCAATCCATATTGCCTTGTCTGTCGATATATACCCTTCTTACTCTTGATAAGGGAATGTGTCTAAACTGATGCCATTCTCCTGCGTAATAGAGCCTCAGGTCCCAGTATCTTTGATTCTTTCTGTAGCTGCTGGCGTTTTGAAAGCTCATTTCTGAGCGTGTCCCTCTTTTGACATAGCCGGGACTGAATGAGTCAAGATCAGGATCCCATCTGGACTCTTCGCTGGGACTGGCCATTATTCCCGTAATGTCGTAGTTTGTGTAGTTATAAAGAGTAAAATTCAAGTTATAAGCTGCCGATGCTGTTGACGCTAATACTACTGCTAAGAGTGCTGCGAAAACGAATACTGCCGCTAATTTCTTTAATGACTGCTTCATGATTAATAAATCTCCTTTGTGTTATTTAATTTTTTTATTTACTGCCTGCTTCGTTATTACGCTGAATATTTTAAATTGAGTGATACAAAATTTTTTGACTTCAAGGCAAGAGATTATTTTGTCATGTTGAGTGTATAATACAGAATATTTTTTCATTCTTTAGGGCGTTAGGGGAATTCAATAATTTGCGAAATATTATAATTCAGTGTGAAAACTGGCTGCGTGATCAGGTCAACAGGTCAGGAGCTTCAGGGATAATTCTGGGACTCTCAGGGGGCATTGACTCTTCTGTATTGGCTGCATTAGGCCGCGAGGCTCTGGGAAAGGGCGGAGTGTTAGGGGTAATCATGCCGTGCCACAGCATAGACGAGGACGAGTCTGACGCAAGACTATTAGCTCAAAGTATCGATGTCGATTTCAAACGCGTTGACTTAACAAGTGTATTTGATGCTCTTAACGAGTCAGCAGGCGAAGAGTTTAACTCTCTTGTCAAGTCCAACATGAAGGCAAGACTCAGAATGGTAACTCTTTATGCTCTTGGCCAGTCAAGAAATTTACTCGTGTGCGGAACCAGCAATAAATCAGAATACGAAACAGGATACTTCACTAAATACGGAGACTCGGGAGTCGACTTGATGCCGTTAGCGAATTTTCTCAAGCGCGAGATTCGAGAGATGGCGAGAGTCTTAAACGTTCCGGATAAAATTATTAATAAAGCTCCCAGCGCAGGACTCTATGAAGGCCAGACAGACGAAGGCGATATGGGCTTTACTTATGACGTTTTAGATGAGTATCTTGCAACAGGACTTATTAAAGATCCCAAAGCACGAGAACGAATAGACGTAATGCGCAGACGCAGTGAACACAAACGCAAACCAATTCCAATTTTTAAAGCATAATAAATTTTTTACAGGAGTGATTTAACTTGTCAGGACATTCAAAATGGGCAAATATCAAACACAGAAAAGCAGCTCAGGACGCTAAAAGAGGCAACTTATTCCAGAAACTTGTACGCGCAATCATCATAGCAGCTAAGGACGGCGGAGGAGACCCCGCAATGAACATGAGGCTCAAGACTGCTATTGAACGTGCTAAGGCTGTCAGTGTTCCCAACGATAATATTACACGCGCTATCAAACGAGGCACAGGAGAACTCGGCGACATTTCATATGACGAATTAACTTATGAAGTAATCGGCCCGGCTGGTATTGCAGTACTCGTCAACGTCATGACTGATAACAGGAACAGGACGACTCCGGAAATCAGAGCATTATTATCACGCAACGGCGGTCAAATGGGTTCAGAAGGTTCTGTAGCATGGATGTTTGATCGCAAGGGAGTTATCGAAGTCAAAGGCAAAGGACTCGATGAGGACGCTTTAATGACTCTGGGACTTGACTCGGGAATGAGCGACATGGAAGCTAACGACGAAGGTTTTACTCTTTACTGTGAGCCGAGCGACTTAGACACACTGCAAAAGGCTCTTGAAGAGAATAAATACGTAATCGATAATGCTGAAGTCTCAATGATAGCAAAGACTCCAGTTGAAGTCTCAGACCCTGAGGCAGCACGCAAAGTGTTAAGGCTCGTTGACGCTCTCGAAGAACACGATGACGTTCAGAATGTTTACTCAAATTTTGACATTCCTGACGATGTAGCCTCACAGATTGAGGACGAATAATTTTTATCAGTGTCAGAAATAGTTTGTCTCGGAATTGATCCCGGTCTCGCACGTGTAGGCTATGGAGCTGTCGCGCAGTCCGGGTTCAGGCTTCGGGCATTGAATTACGGCTGTATAGAGACTACTCCGGACATGAGCTTTAATGAAAGATTGTTAATTATTTACAACTCGCTTCAAGAACAGATTAACATTTGCAAGCCTGATTTATGCTCGGTTGAAAGATTATTCTTCGGACGCAACACTACTACAGCTGAATACGTCTATCAAGCTCGCGGAGTCGTTATGCTTCTTGCTGCTATGAACAAAATTCCTGTAACTGAGCCAAAGCCAAATCAAATTAAGTTAGCTCTTTGCGGAGTCGGTGATGCAGAAAAAATTCAAGTTCAACGAATGGTTCAGAGGTTCCTGAATCTTGACGAGATTCCCAAACCCGATGACACTGCGGACGCTCTGGCAGCTGCTGTAACTGGTCTTGCTATGGAGTTCTCGCGATGATTAGATTGTTACGCGGTAAAGTTATAGATATTCTCGAGAATATATTAATCCTTGACGTAAATGGACTAGGCTTTGAGGTATTATGCTCCCGAAGCGTCTTGACTCAATGCAGAACAGGTGAAGAAGCTGTGATTGTTACGAGTCTTCAAATTTCAGAGTCAGGAGCAGTTATTTACGGCTTTAACTCAGAACGTGAACGCGAATTCTTTACCAGATTAACAGGAGTCAAAGGAGTCGGGGGCAGGTCGGCAATCGCGATATTGTCAGAATTATCACTTGACGAAATTATTAACGCTGTATCATCTGCTGACGTAAACGCCTTCACAAGAGTCCCGGGCATTGGCAAGAAGACCGCTGAAAGATTATGCTTCGAGTTAAAGAATGTTGCTGCCTTGAAAGTCATAACCGGAGAGTCAGACTCATCACGTGAGATAAAATCTTCAGGACATGCAGAAAGTGTAATTGACGCTTTGATTTCTCTGGGCTTCACAAGGAGCGACTCAGGCCAAGTGATTAATCTGCTAAGGGCTGCTCACGGAGAAGGCTTTAACTCACTCAGCGAAGAAGATTTGTTGAGACTCGCACTCAGAGAACTTCACGATAAATAAATTAACATGATACCTAATAATATAAATCGAATCATTGACGGTAACCAGACTCCTGAAGATATAACTATAAGACCCAAATATCTCGATGAGTTCACAGGACAGGAGAAGCTCAAGGATAAATTACGGATCTACATAGCTGCTGCAAAAGCTAGAGGCGAACCCCTTGACCACATATTATTTTACGGACCTCCGGGACTTGGGAAGACTACTCTAGCCGGAATAATCGCTCAGGAAATGGGAGGACAGTTAAGAACTACAACAGGGCCTGCACTCGAACGCGCAGGGGACTTGGCCGCAATAGTCTCTAATATCGAACGCAACGACGTTTTATTCATTGACGAGATTCACAGAATGCCTGCTCAGATCGAAGAGATTCTATATCCTGCTATGGAAGATTTCATGCTTCATATTGTTGTCGGTAAAGGGCCGTTAGCAAGAACTATAGCACTTAATCTGCCGAAATTTACTCTTTGCGGAGCTACGACAAGATTAGGGCTGTTGACTTCACCGTTAAGAGCAAGATTCGGAATCGTTGAGCAGTTATCGTTATACACTCATGAAGAGTTATCGCAAATTATATTAAGGGCTGCCGATGTGTTGAACGTGAAAATTACTCAGGCTGCAGGGCTTGAGATCGCAAAACGTTCACGCGGTACACCTAGAGTAGCATTAAGATTGTTACGCAGAGTCAGGGACGTTGCTCAAGTTCAGTCAATGCAGGAAGAGTCAGACTCAGACTCAGAGTCAAGAAGCATAGTTGATGAATTTATTGCAGTCAGAGCTATGAACATGCTTGATATTGACTCAGAAGGTCTTGACGAGGGCGACAGAAAGATTTTGCGGACTATAATAGACCTATTCAACGGCGGACCTGTAGGACTCGGAACTATAGCAGCGGCACTTAACGAAGACTCACAGACTATAGAAGATATTTACGAGCCTTACTTGATTCAGAAGGGCTTGATTGAACGAACTCCCAGAGGCAGGAAAGCTACTCCGAACGCATATATTTATCTGGGCAGAAATTACGAGGGAGAAAAAATTTAGACGGGAGATGATTCAAATTCAATGGGCAGTTATAAAAGATTCACAATAATTTTATTCACGCTGATATTAATTTCACATTCAGATATTCTCGAAGCAAGAGACGTTTACGTTAAACTTTCAGGAGCTTCCAAATTCACAATCGGAATCACTGAAGGGACACTCGTAATGACTGACAGTGAAGGCAGGGTCGGCAATTTGGGAACGTCTGCAAGTATATCTGTCTCAGGCTCTTACGCAAATATTTCCGGTAATTCCTTCATGCTTCCCATAAGAATCACAGGTACAGGCTTCCTCAAGTTCAACGGCAGGACTTACAGGGGAGCATTCATAATCACTTCAAAAGGAGGTCTGCTCAACGTCCTTAATATCGAAAATTATCTTTGCGGAGTCTTACCTGCTGAGGTCGGGGCATCGTGGCACATGGAGGCACTTAGGGCACAGGCAATCAGCGCAAGGACATATGTATTAAAGCAAAGCATGAACAGGGCTGAGAAAGGCTATGACGTTGTGGACACTGACGCAGATCAAGTTTACAAAGGCGCAGGAGTCGAGACAGCTAAGACAAATCAGGCAGTCTCAAGTACAGCAGGCGAAGTATTGACTTACGGCAACGAATTAGCTATGACTTATTTTCACTCTGACTCAGGAGGACACACAGCAGATATTTCTGACGTTTGGGGGCAGTCCATACCATATTTAACAGGAGTCCCGGAAGTCGTGAGCTACAAATCTCCGGTTTCAGTGTGGAACGCAAAATTTTCTAATTCGAGAATTCAAAGCGTCGTCAAGAAAGTTACAGGAGCTAATATCGGCACTATACGAGAGATTCAAGTCTCAGAAGTCGATGAGGGAGGCAGGGCAATTCGAATGACGTTCATAGGCTCAAACGGAAGCAAGACTATGCGGGCGAGTCAATTTCGAGTCGCACTTGATCCCAAGACTCTTAAAAGTACAATGTTCACACCTTCAGGGGGATCGTTCAACGTCAAGAACACTTCAACACCAAGCGGCTTAGTTGCTGCTCAGAACGGCTCAAACAGACCATCGGGACTCAGCTTTGAAGAAGAACAGGGAATCGCAAAGATGACGGCTGAGGGACTCTTCACGACGACTGAATTAATCGACATGATGACTAACCAGGCCAAGCAGAAAGATTATTACCAGATAGGACTCGGACGCAGGGGCAATAAAAATATTCCGATTCAGAATCAAAGGCCAAGGAATAAATACGGCTACTCAATCGAGAGATCGGGCAATGATTTTGTCTTTTACGGTCGAGGCTGGGGACACGGAGTCGGACTCTGTCAATACGGAGCTATGGCGATGGCTGATAAGGGCTACAAGGCTGAAGATATACTTGCGCACTATTATCCAGGCACGATTGTTAGGCGAATCAAGTAAATGAATCTATATGATCTAAGCTCGTATGATTATGATTTACCCAGTGAGAATATAGCCCAGTCTCCTGCGAGTCCCAGAGACTCATCAAGGCTGCTTGTATGGAACGTTGAAGCTGACTCAGTGAATAAAGCTCTGCACTTTCGGGACATCGTAAACTTTTTCAGGCCGGGTGATTTATTAATTCTCAATGATACTAGAGTCATTCCTGCAAGACTCAAATGCACAAGACAATCAGGGGGACTGTGTGAAGTCTTCCTGCTTAGAAATCTTGACTCAGAGTTCATGACATGGGAGGCACTCGTTAAACCTGCAAGAAAGATTCACAAGGACTCAAAGTTAATGATTCGTGATAAATATATTCGAGTCCTTGAAGAGTTCCCTGAAGGATTAAGACTCGTGAAATTCGAAGGCTTCAATTCGCGTGGCGAGTTCATGAATTTTCTTGAAGAGTCAGGACAAGTTCCCCTGCCCCCGTACATCAAGAATAATGATTCCAGCATGAAGGAGTCATATCAAACTGTATTTGCGAAAAATAACGGCTCAGTCGCTGCACCTACTGCGAGTCTGCATTTCACTCCGGAGCTGCTCGAGAGAATTAAATCTAACGGCGTGAATATTGCTTACGTGACTCTTCATGTAGGACTCGGAACTTTCAGACCTGTAATGACTCAGGATATAAGAGAACATGACATTCATTCAGAACACTGCGAAATTTCACAGGATACAGCAAATATAATTAACATAACGCGCTCTAACGGAGGCAGAATTATAGCTTCAGGGACTACGGCAGCTCGAACACTTGAGTCTTTCAGTGATGAGTCAGGCTTTATCAGGTCAGGGAGTCTTGATACAAGATTATATATTTACCCGGGCTATAGATTTAAAGTTGTTGACGCATTGATTACGAATTTCCATCTGCCTCAAAGTTCGTTAATAATGCTAGTTGCTGCGTTCGCTTCGTGCAAGTCAGGAATGCTTCATAACGAGGAAAATATTTTATCAAGGCTGCTTAGTCTCTATGAGTCATCGGCCAAAGAAGGCTTTAGATTCTTTTCGTTCGGGGACGCAATGTTTATCGAGTAATAAAAAGAGTCCCTCGTTGTGAGAGACTCATAAATAATTTAATAACTTCTCATTCTTCAGCCTCGAAATAGAGTTCATGAGATTCAGCTTCGTAATTCTTGGCTTCAGCACGGACGCTGACGACAAAATCACCTTTCACTAATTCAGCAGGCAATGTGAATTCATTCTCGTCATTAACGCTTATATCATCATATTCTTTGAAATCATACAGAACAATAATTTCTGCGTTATGAACTCTCAAGCCTGTAACTTCAAACGTTAGAGGCTCTCCTGCTTTGACTGTGATTAGATCTTCGTCGCGTTCAGTTCCCCTTGAGATAATAGAGTCTTTATTAACGACTTCAAGATTTATTTTCTCAGCTTGAACAGAGTGAACGATCTGCGAATGGCCTGAATTATTATCTGCGTACGGTGCTGCAATAACGGCAGTGTTTGCTGTAATTCTTGAAGACTCAGAAATTTTTGCATTCTTTACTGTATTTGCTGCCTTCAATGCTGACTGCTTGATACTTGCCTTAGCGGTCGTCTTGGCCTCGTTAATCTGAACCGCAAATTTTTTCGAGACAGTGAATTTATTCTTGTCCGTGAATTTAAGAGTGAATGAATATTTGCCCTTCTTTGTCGGCTTCCCTGATAATTTAGCCTTCTTGCCTGAGAACGTCAGCTTTAACCCCTTTGGCAGATTACCTGACTTCTTGCACGTGTATGGAGCTGTACCGCCTTTGACGCTTATAGTTCCTGTGTAAGACTTGTTGACTTTCCCTGCTTTGAGAGTCCCTGTTATCTTGAGATCGAATATTTTCACGCTGAATGACTTTTTAACAACATTATTATTCTTGTCAGTAACTTGAAGAGTAAATTTGCTCGTGCCAGATTTATCCGGCTTCCCTGAGAGCTTGATATTTGCTCCTGAATAAGTCAGCTTGAGTCCTTTTGGAAGATTACCGGACGCTTTGAATGTATACGGTGAAGTTCCTCCGGTGATTTTTACAGTGCTTGAATATTTCTTGCTGGTGCTGCCTATTGATGTAAAAGTCCCGTTGAAACTCGGCTGTGAAGTTATATTCACCGTGTAAGCTCTCGTTACGCTGGCATTATTCTTGTCATAAGCAGTGATCTTGAACGTGAATTTTCCTGCTTTGCTCGGTGTCCCTGACAGTGAAGCATTTGCCCCCGATGACGTTAATTTGAGTCCATTGGGAAGAGTTCCGCTGTAAGTCCATTTGTATGGCAGAGTCCCTCCTGAAGCTGTGAGTTTGCAGCTATAAGACTTTGACATAACGCCGTCGTTAAGAGTACCTGAAAGAGTCATCTCAGTAATCTTGATCGTGAAAGCCTTTGTGATAGATATTCCGCTGCTGTCAGTTATATTAACTGCGAAATTATAATTTCCTGACTGTGAAGCCCTGCCCGAAAGAGTTATTTTTCTGCCTGACATGACAAGACTTAAGCCGGGAGGTACAGTGCCAGTCTTAGAGAACTTGAACGAGTCAGAATATCCGCCGGTGATTGCTAAAGTCTGCGAGTAATCTGCACCCTTGACAAGTGAACTTGCAAACGAACCGTTAAGAGCAGGCTTGTCATAGACTCTTATCGTGAAATTGCGCGATACTTCTCCGCCGGTTGAGTCTGACGCTTTTAGAGCAAAATTATAATTTCCTGATGAGTTCGGAGTCCCTGAAAGAGCCGCTTTGTTGCCATCATAAGAGAGCTTTAACCCTTTAGGCAATGACCCTGAAAGCTGCCATTCATAGGGAGCTTTGCCGCCGTTGAGTGTTATGCTGCTGTTATATGCGTTTCCCCTGACGAGTGAATTTGCAAATGAACCTGAGAGATTTATATCAAGTGCATTAACTTTGAGTGTGAAACTCTTTGAGACCTTTACGCCTATCCTGTCCTCAAGCGTAATATTCACAGTGTGAGTTCCGGATTTCGCAGGAGCTCCTGAAAATTTTATCTCTGAGTCTGAATCACCGGTGATTCGATAATTCACGCCTTCCGGGAGATTATTATTCACTTTCCACTTGAAGGGCTTGATCCCTCCTGAGGCTTTGAGACTCGCTGAGTATGACTCTGAGGCCTGATAGTTTTCTTTAAGAGTGCCTGTTAAAGCAAGTTCTGAAGCTGTGATTCCGGGTACAGTGAAGGCTTTGATACATGCTGCCTTATTCTCGCTGTTGTCGGCTGATACCTTCTGCCATTCTGATTTAGCATTGACATAATACGCATTGACAGGAATAACAGGAGTCCCGTTCCGCTGCAAACCCAAACTTGAGTCATAATTCACACTTACAACTACAGAAAAATAATGATCTTTGAGAAGAGGCACGTTATCTTTGAATTCCTCTGTGATATAGCCGGGATAATGTTTGCTGCCGTTAATACTTGCTATAAGACTGCCTTTCACAGGAGAAGCCGGGAGGGTCTTTCCGAGATCATAAACTTCAACAGTATAATTGCTGTCAAAACCTACAGTATAAAAGCCTGCATATTTGAGAGTCTCATCTGATTCAGGCATGAAAATATTTGCAGCACTCTTTGTATCCCCTACTTTGTAAGTAGAAAAGTCGCTTATTCCGAGTTCATCATAGCCGTAATGTTTAAGTTTCTCCGGTGATTTATCAGCTATGAATAAATACGCATCATGCATTTTCTGTTCATATGACATCCAGAAGAAATAACCGCCGCCGTTATCTGGATTAGAATTGCTAATCAGCCAGGCTCCGTTTCGAGAAGGTCTCATAGATTCCTGAAAATTTTCCCGCGAAAAATTATCGTCCCAGCCTATTACAGCTACTGCATGTCCTGATGTTATGTAGCCGTTGTGGTAATAC
Source organism: Synergistaceae bacterium (assembly GCA_017439345.1). Lineage (GTDB taxonomy): Bacteria > Synergistota > Synergistia > Synergistales > Aminobacteriaceae > JAFUXM01. The sequence goes on along the minus strand of JAFSJJ010000015.1, from coordinate 12,055 downwards.
GCTTTTGCTTGATAGTTGTCGGAATCAGTGAAAGTACTATAACCGCTGCTATTAGTATAGTAAGCCACATAAACAGCTCCGTAATTAAATATAAGTTCCTTCAGACATGGCTTTAAATCATCAGTTACATAATATTTTCCAAAGTTGCAGGTCTCACTGAGTCTTATCCCGCTGCTTTCGTATTCTTCGGGCAGTTTGTCTGGTTTTTTAGATATAGAAATAGTGAAGGGCAGAACGGAGTCTTTTACTATGCCTGCCTTCGACATAAAAGCTTCTGCAAAATTTGCTATACCGCCTATATTTAATACGTTACTGAAGTTGTATATGTTGGGGAATGATTTGCCTTCTCTGGGATCTCCGTACACGAAATATGCAACAAACATTTCGGACAAATCAGGGTCTTCAGCGTTAAATTTTGTCATGTAAGTCGATTCAAGCGATGCAATTGACGCAAAAGCCCAGCATGTTTCTGTGCCTTTCTGATGATTTCCTCTCAATGGGGATCTATGACATAACCTCAGGTCAAATTGTGCAGGCAGATTATCTGCAAACACAGGACATGAAGCAAAAATAAATATCACAGCAAATATTAATGTCATGAACTTCCTGCGCATTTTTACATGCCTCCTTTGATTGATTAATTATTGTTCTCTGAATCTCTCCCTTCTGTTAGCGTTCTCAATAGCTATTCGTGCCATCAATTCGCGCTGTTCTTCTCTGTGTTCCTGATATTGACTCTCTATTGCCTGTTTTCGTGCCTGAATCTTTCTCAACTCCGCAGACTTCTTTACCATGTCATTATGAGAGTCCCACGTCTTAAGAGTCGCCCTTGTCATGCTTGACTCAGCAGCCTTCACGAGGTCAAGAGCTTCTTCTTGAGTCTCAGGAACTTTGCGAGGTGATTTAACCGGCAGTTCGTCCCAAATGCTTCCGTAACGTGAATCAATTCTATCAATGCTCATGTTACGCCGACTCCTTTCGAGTTAAAGCCTCCTCGATTGCAATTGCCAACTGGTCAGCGCATGAAGTTCCCCTTGAGCCGCACAAATTGCCCCGTAGAGTCTTTGCTGTCTTGAGGGCATCAGCACCTTCTAATAAGCGCGATATTGCCTTGAGATTTCCCGGACAGCCTCCGACAAAGTTCAAATTGTGAATCTTGTTCTCATCGTCAAGGTCAAACATGATATAGCGTGAACATACTCCGTTCGGCATAAAATCAACATGCATAATTTTTCTTTACCCCCTCGCATAAAATTTTTATTAACTCTTCAAGATTTTGACTCAACATTGCGCGCGCTCTTAACTCTGCTGCACCGTGAGCCGATTTAATCATGCTTCCTGCAAAACGCTTTAATAATACTACTGCTCTGTGTTCACCTGAATAATTTTTCGTGAGATATGCAAATTTTATCAGGTCATCGAGTTTTTTATCAGGAGTCTTGAATATTCCCCTGAACTCTTCGAACAGCCACGCATTAGCAAACGCTCCCCTAGCAAGCATTACGCACACTGAACCCATACTTAAATATTCGTGAATATCATCAAGAGTCTTAACATCACCGCTGGCAGATATATAACCGGGAAATTTTTCAGCTGCGAGTCTTATTATTTCCCTGTCTGCAATGCCTTCATAACGTTGTGCAGGAGTCCTCCCGTGAATGCATATATTATCGGCTCCGGCAGAGAGTATTCTCTCAATGAAGCTCAGAGTCAAATTATCATCATCAAGTTTGCGGATCTTGACCCACACAGGAAGATTAACAAGACCCTTCAAGCCCCTGATCATGTTACAAGCCTCATCAGGTCTTCTGAGTAAAGCAGCTCCCGAACCGTTGCGCGTTATCTTTGGCATAGGACAGGCCATGTTCACACCCAGAGCAGCAAATTTTTTACACGAGTCAAGAACTTTAGCAGCTCCCTCACACAAAATCTTTTCACCTGAAGCAAATAACTGCACGACTAAAGGCGATTCATGTTCTGATACTGCAAGCATGTCAAGAGTCTTTGCGTTATCCCTCACAAGTCCTGCACAGCTTATCATTTCAGTGTGAGTCAGACCCGCTCCGAGACTCGAAAAGAATTCGCGGACAGTAAGAGTCGTAATTCCTGCCAGAGGAGCAAGACATAAAGGGTTATCGAGTTCAAGTCCTCCTGCGTTAATCAAGATGATTTAGCCTCGAGTATATTAATCTGAGTCCCTCGAGCATTAAATTATTATCTACATATTGAATCCTTTGCGATACCTGTTTCATGAGTTCTGCATGTCCTCCAGTTGCTATGACTCTTGCAGATTTCAAGCCCGGCTCCTCGCGAATCATGTCTATTAGCCTGTCAGTGAGTCCCCCGTTGCCGAATAATATACCTGAACGAATATTTTCTTCTGTGTTGCGTCCTATGACTCTCTCAGGAATTGACAGCGATACTTGAGGCAGTTTAGCAGCTTTCGAGAACAGAGCCGATATTCCCGAAACGAGTCCCGGTGCAATCACTCCGCCGATATATGCGCCTTCAGCTGATATGACATCGAACGTTATAGCTGTCCCGTAGTCTACTATTATCAATGGCGCGCCGTATTCGTGAAGTCCTGCCACTGCGTTGACTATTCTGTCTGCTCCGACTTCAGCAGGGTTATAGACCTGAACTTTGATTCCTGTATCTGTCAATGCGTTCACTTGAAGAGGCTCGACCTTGAAATAATCTCTTACTGCCTGTTTCATCGATGAGTCAATAAACGGTACTACACTTGCGAAGGCTGCTCCGTCAATGTCTGAAGGCGTTATCTGCTTAGATGCTAACAAGTTCAATAAATATATTCCGAACTCGTCAGAAGTATGCAGACTTGAAGAGAGTCTCCAGCTCGCAATTAATTTCTCGTTGTCAAATACTCCTGTTACAATTGTTGTGTTGCCTATGTCGATTACCAATAACATTTTACTCATTCACGCTCCCTGATATATAACCGGTGCTCCAGCAGATTTGAAGGTTAAAGCCTCCTGAAGGTCCGTTCAAGTCGAGAACTTCACCTGCAAAGTATAAATTTCCGCAAAGTTTTGATCTCATCGTTGAAGGGTCTACTTCTTTTAGATTAACGCCTCCGTTTGTAACAACTGCATTCTTGAAGCTCCACAAGCCGTTTATATTCATTCTAATATCTTTGAGCAAATTCACGAACTCGCAGATTTCTTCATCTGAGATATATTCTACAGGTTTATCACTGGGAATGTCAGCAAGCTCTAATATCAGCCTCATAAAATCTTTGGGAACGAGTCCCCTTGCAAGTGTAGCGAATCTCTTTTTACCCGAATATTTCTCTATGTCACGTTTGATCCTTGCAGTTAATATCTCATGAGTCAGACTCGGTTTGACATCTAGTGAGAATTCAAGAGACTCGCTGCCCTCCTGCCACTTGGGAATATAAGAGCTTAACTCCATAACGATTGGCCCGGAGACTCCGAAGTTAGTAAATTCCATCTCACCGAATCTTGAATCTATTTCTTTGCCGTCTCGAATAACTTTGAGTCTTATATTGCGAAGATTGCACCCGCTTGCAAGTTTCGGCCAAGTCTCGCGGGTCCTGACCGGTACAAGAGCAGGAAATAATTTCGTTATCGAGTGTCCTGCCTGCTGAGCGAATATATAGCCGTCCCCTGTTGAGCCTGTATCGGGATAAGATTTGCCCCCTGTAGCGATTATATATTTATCTGCCCTGAGTTCGTCCCGTTCTGTGATGACGCATTCGACTCTTGAATTTCTGACTCTGAGGGCTTTAACAGGTGTATTGCGAAAAATTCTGACTCCTCCCTTCTTGCATTCGAGTAAAAGTTTATCGAGAATCTTTTGCGAGCCTCCTTCAGCGGGGAATATTCTTTTGCCTCGTTCTTCGATGACATTAACGCCGTGATTCACGAAAAATAATATAGTCTCTCGAGGTCCGAACTTACTGAAAGCAGAATATAAAAATTTTCCGTTGTCGCCGTACTTCGATATAAATGTATTCATGTCCTGCTCAGCGTTGGTGAAGTTGCATCGTCCTCTGCCTGAGATTAAGAGCTTCTCTCCTACTGATGCATTCTTCTCAAGGACAATGACTCTTTGACCGAGCGATGAAGCCCTGACTGCTGCCATGAGTCCTGCCGGGCCTCCTCCGATTATGAGCGTGTTAATTTCTGCCATGATGATATAAACGTTCTCTCCTTCTGTGATTGGTGTCTGAGTTTGTATTAGTAATTGTATTAGTAACTGAGTCTTTATTAATCATGAAAGTAATTATAACTGTGAGAAGATATTTTCATGATGAATCATAGCACAAGTTTTATTCATTCCCGTTGTATTTCGCATGAAGTAATTGAATTATAGAGTAAAATATCAGCAAAAAAATTTTTTATGTTCAGGAGATAGTTTATAATGCTAATTACAAAGCGCAAGTTAATTTACATCTTGCCGATTATTATTTCATGTGTCATTATTGCTCCGAACACGTCAAGTGCTTCTGTGTCAATGACTCTGAATCAATATATCAGCGAGATATTACTCAATAATCATTCACTCAAGGCAGCAATCAAGTCCGTTGAAGCAGATTATTACTCAGTGCTTGCTTCAGTTGCCTATCAGAGACCTAGTACTAATATCACGGCTAACGGTTCGTACGTTACGGCTCAGAGTTCAGGCGCGGCGAAAGAATATAACGTCTTTGCAGGAAACGCTAAATTTGCATTGACTCAAAGAATCGACATCTCAGGCAGCTATAGACTCGATGAGAAGCAAAATATTCTTGGCTATGAAGTATCAAGAGCTAACTTTGACAATAACTTGAATAATTTGATCGCCTCAGCTGAAGAACTCTGGTGGAGCACAGTATTAGCACGTGAGAACATGAAGTTACAGCGCGAAATTATGCTTCAGAGAGCAGAGAATCACAGAGTCACAATGGAAAAATATAATCAGGAATTAGTACCAAGACTCGATATTGTCAGAAGTGAAGCTCAAGTCGTCGAAGCTCAGAGCCTCTCAAAGAACGCAGAGACAGCTTACATGAATTTACTTGCAGAACTCTCACTCATGGCAGGAGGACTCGACGTTGAACCTGTTGACGAAGAGTTAAGGGTCCCTGAATTTGACGTAAGCATGAACTATGAGGAAGCACTCGAATTCAGACCTGACGTAAGGGCAGCAAGACTCAATCTAGAACGCGCTAAACTCGTCAAGAAATTAACAGCTAAAGGACTCTCGCCTACTCTTGATTTCGCATTTCAGTTCACAGGATGGTCTGACCCCGAAGCCTTCGCGACCCCTAATGACAGACAAGCCGGAGCATCACTGACTCTGACTATCCCCTTGAGTGACGGCAATGGAACGAAATACAGGACTCTCAACGCTGATAGACTCATTCAGGCAGCAGAATCAAATTTGGATGCCCTTCAAGAACAGACTCGGCGCGATATTACAGTAGCTATTAACAACTGGAGGAACGCCTCAGCAAGCGAACAGGATAAACAAAGGCAGGTTGAACGCTCTGAAGAAGAGTTAAGAATTACTGAATTAATGTACTCTGAAGGGATGGGAGCTCAGATAGACTTAATCAACGCACAGACAGCTTATCAGGCAGTAAGAACAGAATATCTTGACGCTGTGAAAAATATGTATGTAGCTCTCGTTGCTCTGAGAAAAGCTATAGGTGATTATTCACCCAATGAAGACGGCTCATGGAGAGAAGCAAGGCAGCTTTACGGCAAGGGCAATGACATCATCGGCGAACCAGGATTTAAGACTCTCAGGACTGACGCAAAGAAGGGCAGTACCCGTTCACATTCAGAGTCAAGGACAGAGTCAGCAAATTCAAGTTCGGACTCGCCTTCAGAGGCATATATGCAATTAACTGAAGAAGAATTAGACGCAAGATTAAACGAGAGATTAAAGACTTATGACGCTATAAAAACTGAAAGGGAGATGAGTAAATAAACAATGCAGAGACTCAATAAAAAATTTCTGATTGCAGCATTATTATTAATTATATTCGCAAGTCCTGTGTACTCCGCTGCAAAAAAACATGACTCAACGGGGAAAAATATTTCAGAGTTATTCATGAGCGTAAATCCTTCACTATCTGCAAAAATAGCTAATAGTTATGCGGGTCTTGTTCTCGAAGCGTGTAAAAAATATAAACAGGATCCATATGCAATAGCAGCTATAATCGTTCATGAGTCAACAGTGAATAATAAAGCAATCTCCAAAGGGGGCGATTATGGATTAATGCAGATTCACTGGAGCGCACACTCAAGCACAGTGAAGAAACGATTCAAGATTAAGGACGGCAAGGGATTATTTGATCCAAGAATAAATATTTTTTACGGGACAGAAATTTTTGCGTCGTATATGGCAAAGTCAAAGTCTCTCAGAGAAGCCTTCATGCGTTACAGTTCAGGCAGTGAGAGGTTTACGGCAAAGGCACTCGCGACAGTTCAGGAACTCCGGGCCAAAGATAATAATGCAGCAAGAATTAACAAAACTGCTGAACCCGAGATACCTGCAAGAAGGATTAAAGTCAAAAAGAGATAAGATATTAATAACTTTCAGGAGGTACGAATTTATTAATGGCTAAAAAATTTTTCGTGAGCTTATTATTAGTGTGTATTCTTTCATGTTCTGCTTCATACGCTGATATAGTCTACACGACTGACAACGGCACTATGGGATATATAAAGATTTATAGTACATTGAGCGTTGATACTCCGGTTGAGGAATATTCGGGCGTTCATGATGACTCTATAGCTGCACATTTCTATAACGAGGACGGAACTTCATTTATTGCCCTGATTGAACCTGAGTCAGACACCAGCGCGGCATCAGGGGACAAGGCATATATATTCAACATGTCGGATTTAACAAAGCCTGTTGATAACGAAGCAAAAATTTTAACCGGAGTATACGGAACTAATTCGGCAGCATATTCTGATAATCACAGGGGAATATTTTTCGCGTCAACGATTAACGGCAGGGCATCTATCTCACAGTTTGACACGGATACTCTTGAATTCGTCCGCAGAATTTCTTACACATGCAGCAATGACAACGCCTTCATGAGTACTGTACTTGTTGACGGTGCAAGCGTATACGGTCTGATTAATCAAGCTACATCACAGGACAGCTTATTTCTCAGGTTTGACGGCCAGCTCGATGACTCAGTAAAGGGTTCTTGGAATCACAACGCACGCTATGACTCAGAGACAATAGCATTCAAAGATAATAATAACGTCCTGCTTGCTCATTCAGGCGGTGTAGATATATTCTCGAACGGTGATTTTTACTTGGTCGTAAGCACTGATACACCGGTTAAGGCAATTTGCAGGGACAATAACAGCGGATTTTATTTCATAACACAGTCAGACGACGGCAGACAGGTATTACAGCACGCCAAAAGCATCACTGAATTACCTGAAGTAATAGACTCAGGGACATCTGACAGCTATATATGCAAGGCTGTTTATTATGATAACGATAATAAAAAATTTCTCGCAGTAATCATGAATGACTCGATAGCAATATATGACCCTGAAACTGATTCTCTTATCGAAGAATTCTCAAGCTCCAAACTAGGAGGCATACCCATAAGCATAACAGGTACTGCTCAGAACACATCGAGTACAAAGAGTTCAAGCAGCAGCGGCTGTGATATAACAGGATCAGGGATATTATTAATTCTCTGTGCAGGTTATGTGTTAATACGCAAAAGAAAATATTAAGAAAGGTGAAAAATTTTGAGTCTTGTATTATTCAATGACTTAACGCGCAAAAAAGAAGAATTCAAACCAATAGAAGCCGGTCATGTAAGATTTTATTCATGCGGGCCGACTGTCTACGATTATTTTCACATTGGCAACGCTCGTCCGTTCATAGTGTTCGATGTATTAAGACGCTGGCTTGAACACGAGGGCTATAAAGTCAAGTTCGTGCAAAATTTCACTGATATTGACGACAAAATGATTCACAGGGCTCATAAAGAAAATATCACAGTGAGCGAGCTGGCAGAAAGATTTATTGACGAGTACAACAAAGATGCAGACGCATTACGAATCAGAAGGCCTGATGTCTCGCCAAGAGCAACTGAGCATATTCCCGAAATAATAAATACTATCGAGAGAATTATTGCTAACGGTCATGCTTATGTCTCAGACGGTGACGTATATTTTGACGTTAAGAGCTGGCCGAGTTACGGGACTCTATGCAAGCAGAATCTCGAGGACTTAGAGGCAGGTGCTAGGGTCGAACCAGGAGAGAAGAAGCGCGATCCTTTGGACTTTGCACTCTGGAAAGCTGAGAAACCTGGCGAACCTTCATGGGACAGTCCATGGGGCAAAGGCAGACCAGGCTGGCATATAGAATGTTCGGCAATGAGTTCAAAATATCTTGGCGATAACATAGATATTCATTCCGGCGGCGTTGATTTAATGTTCCCTCATCATGAGAACGAGGCTGCTCAAAGCGAGGCTGCTTCAGGCTCAGGAAAACCGTTTGTGAATTACTGGCTTCATAATGGATTCTTGCTAATCGACAGCGAGAAAATGTCTAAGTCATTGGGAAATTTCTTAACTGCAAGAGCTGCCCTGAAAGAATATAACCCGTTAGCTTTGAGATTCTTTATGCTGAGTGCCCATTACAGGAGTCCTATAAACTTTTCGAGAGACTCTCTTGAACAGTCAGAAGCAGGAGTCATGAGGCTCAGGAATTGCAGAATTGATTTAGACTTTGCGGCCAGGACTCGAGCTGATGAGAACTCCGGCTTTAACATGGACAAATTCAACTCGGAACTTGCTGAACTCGACAAGAAATTTGCTGACTCAATGAATGACGACTTTAATACAGCTGCTGCAATCGGTGTATTGTTCGATGCCGTTTACTTGATTAACACCAGCTTGAAGGAAAATGACTCTCTGCCTCCGGAATTCTTTGACTCTGCGAAAAATGCTCTTAACTCTTACGATGACATTTTAGGCATAATCGGCGACGATGAAGCAGAAAGCGAACATGACTCGGAAAGTGAAGAGATCGAGAAGTTAATTAACGAACGTACTAAAGCACGCAAAGCAAAGGACTTCGCACGTTCGGACGAGATTAGAAACATGCTCAAGGCAAGAGGCATTGTGTTAGAAGATACTCCTCAGGGCACTAAATGGAAGCGTGAATTATAAGTGTTCAGGTTATTATTTACTAAAAGATTTCTGCCCTTATTTCTGACTCAATTTTTAGGAGCATTCAACGATAACTTTTTCAAGTCGGCTTTGATGATGCTGATTACTTATAGGCTTGGCGATGAGGCAGGACTTGATTCGCGTATTCTTGTCAATGCTGCGGCAGGAGTGTTTATCTTGCCGTTCTTTATCTTTGCGGCACCGGCTAGCGACTTAGCGGACAAATATGATCGTTCAGATTTAATGCGCTGGGTTAAATTCGCAGAGATAATAATTATGTCCGGAGCAGCATTAGGCTTCTGGTTAAATAACGTATGGCTCTTAATGTGCGTATTATTCATGATGGGTGCTCAGTCAGCATTTTTCTCACCTGCAAAGTACAGCATACTTCCTCAGCATTTGCACGAGAGCGAGTTAATAGCTGGCAACGGACTAATTCAAATGGGTACGTATCTAGCAATATTAACAGGAACTATATCAGGAGGCTTGTTAATTCTCAGGGAGTCAGGAATCTATCTAGTAGGTTTCGGAGCTGTCTCTATAGCATTTGCAGGCTGGCTTTCAAGTATGCTGATCCCTCCTACGAAGCCTATTAACCCGGATATAAGAGTCTCGTTTAATATATATTCGCGGACTCTTGAGATGTTCAGAGATGTAATGCCAATGCGTCAAGTATTCGGCTCAATGCTTGCGATCTCATGGTTCTGGCTTGTAGGTGCTACGTTTCTTGCTCAGTTCCCTACGTATGCGAGATTAATTCTAGGAGCTGATGAGAGTGTTGCAACGAGTTTTCTTGCTATATTCTCATGCGGTATAGCGGCGGGTTCAATGGCGTGTGATGCGATTCTGAAGGGAAATATAACGGCTAAATATGTTCCTGCATCAGCGTACGGTATTGCAATAGCGAGCGTGTTATTATGGCTCGTTAGCGACAGACCTCCTGTTGACATGAATGCTCCTGTTATAGGTGCGTGGGAGTTCTTCACCAATCCTGCGAACTTCATGATAATAGCGTGCCTGTTCATGATAGCCTTCTGCGGAGGTTTGTATATCGTGCCTCTTTATGCTGTAATGCAGAACAAAGCCCCTGAGTCAAAAGTTTCCGGTGTCATAGCGTGTTCAAACATAAGCGACTCAATTTTCATGGCAGGAAGTGCAGTATTTGCGAGCGTGTTAATCTCACTGGGAGTAAGTATCCCTGAAATATTTTTATCGATGGGTCCTGCAACGTTCATAATAGGCTTGCTTGTATCGAGATTATAAATTTTGCGGGTCTCGTGAATTATCGCGGGACTCTCTTAATAACTATAAAATATACATATTAATTGCAGAAGAGATTATTCAAGATGATTAAAGTGGAAAAGGAAAGTTTCAAGTACTATGCGTTCATCAGCTACAGTCACAATAATAAGAAGATCGCTCAAAAGCTGCAAAAGAATTTGGAAAGTTATAACTTACCGTCCGCCTTGCAGAAGTCTCACCCTGACCTCCCAAAAAAATTATTTCCTGTGTTCATCGACGAAGACAGACTTGTAGCCAGTGGTGGACTTGACGAATCTATACGGGCAAATTTAGATGATTCTAATTATCTTATTGTCATTTGTTCTCCTGACAGCGCAAAATCTTCATATGTAAATGACGAGATTGCTTACTTCATCAAGATTGGCAGAAGAGATCACATTATACCGATTATCATTGACGGTGAACCTAAAGCAAAAAATGCCTCTAAGGAATGTTTCCCGCGTAAACTTCGGACATTATCACGAGGTAAGGAACTTCTGGGAATTGATATCAGGATATTCGGCATACGTGATTCTTTTCTCAGAGTTATAGCAACACTGTTGAGGCTTGATCTTGACCATTTTATCAATTTTGAGAATAGAAGGCGAAAGAAAAAATTTGCTGTATTCGGATCAATAGCATCAATTTTTGCGATTTTGGCAGGTATATTCATCTGGCACGGTATCCCCCACCAGCATTATTATAGAAGTTACGTATACAAATTTGGTGAACCTGTTGGATTGTTTGAAGTTAAATCCGAATCTGAACGCCAAAAAATGGAATATACATACCGGTTTACTACTTTGCGTAGTAAAGTGCAGAAGATAGAACGGGTAAATTATGCCGGTGTCTTGGTAGATCCGACTATAATCACGCCTTTTACTGAACTCCCAATGATAAATTTCACTTCGGACAGAAATATAGAATACTGCGATATTAACGGAAATAAAATCTACAGGAAAGAATACACAAAAAATTTTGAAGCAGCAGATTTCTATCTTGGCGATGATGATTTGCCTTATGCGATTCAATCAGACACTTCTGACTACATCATAAATCAATTTGACTCTGACTCTGAATTTGAATCTGACATACAGGACAGCGGAAATATTATCCGTCTGACTCTTGAACATGATGATAACGGATATCTCGTAAGAAAAATGTTTCGCCTTAATAATTACGGGGGCTACGACAAGAAGGGCATACCAGTCTTTGATGAGAAAGGCAGAGGCGGGATATCCTACACCATTGACGATATGGGAAGGGTGATCGAAGTTCACTATACAGATATATATAGAGAACTTATAGATGTCAGCGGAGTTTATTCTGAACACATAGAGTACGGCGACTCTCCTTATCCTGTGAAAGTTACATATAAAGACGAAAGCGGGAATCTCGTGCTAAATTCTCAAGGTATAGCAATTATTTCTATTAATTATGATGAAAATGTGAATCCTCACACGACTAAAGTCGCGTGCTTCCGAATTTCTTAATCGTCCGGACTTCCTCTCCACCATACGGTCAGAACTCAGAACTTTACAGCCTAAGCAGCAAGCTCCGCGTTGAGACTAATTAACGTGGATAAGGTG
>JAFSJJ010000014.1 GCA_017439345.1 Synergistaceae bacterium | reverse complement strand
TCCATTCTCTCACCTCGTAAATATTGTAACATATGTATGAGAAAGGGGAAGAGAAAATATAAGTAAAAATATAAAAAATAAAATTTATAGCTGCCTAACTCACGACTAAAGTCGCGAGAATGCGGCAGCTTTTCTTCAAAGCGTCGCGTTCACGCCGTGCAAGTGTACGTTCGTCATAATCAGCAGGATTAAGACCGTTCTTGAGAGCGTAATTCTTGACTCTGGCAATAAATCCTAAATCTACCATGAATACTCCTCCTTATACCATCTGCTCCACTGAGGCGTATATCTTGATTGAATTCGATAATGCATTAATCCGAGTTCCATGCAAACATCTTCTCTCATCATGTTAGCGCAATCAATAACAACGCTTTGGAAAATAGGATCGTCTTCATACTGATCAGGGGCAAAGTTCTTAAAATCCCAGTATATAATAATATAGCCTCTACGCTTATAGTAGTGATTATAAAGAGCATTCATAGCCGTGAACACAGTAGCAGGACATCGGGACCGTCTGACAATGCGCCACTGTTTTAGCCATGAAGTATCACCTGCATGTTGAAGATTTAATACTGCCATAACTTCCACCTCAAGACTTTAGCGAGTCGATTATATGAGTCAGGTCTAGGGTAAATGCTCATATTTTCGATAGCGGAATAAATAGAGCGGTGAATGCCGGCCAGGTCTGCAAGTTCAGCGCGGGTTAAGCCTCTGCATTTACGTTCGTCGTACAGATCAGCGATATTCTGCAAGACGTAATCGGGAGCTTTAGCATGTCTAGAACCTGAAATATTGATAGAGATGCAATGAAAGTTGCCATTTTTTCTAGGAACTTCATAATTAGGTTTGTGGGACATTCTAGCGTCAAGTTCGTAATTAAATTCGCCTGATTCGCACTTAGAGAGAAACTGATCATAAGCGTTATAAATTTTTTCATTGATAATGACAAGATCAGCTAATTCGTAGCGTGCGATAGTTCCAAAAGAGCAGCCTATTTGTTCAGCGACATATTTCATGCTAATCCCAAGAGCTTTTCTGCGTTTCCTGAGAGAAATACATTTAGAATAATCGTCAGCGTTCATGATAATTAACTCCTCCTTAAGCCTGCGTTTTCGAGAACGCGATTCATACCGTCAGCGAACGATTGACAAATTTCGCCTGAAAATTGATACATGTAATCCATCATATCGATGGCATTAGCGGAACAAGATGCGATTTGAGCGTCAAATTGTTTATTAAAGACAGCGATTCTTTTACCGTTGACGTCTTGAAGTTCGTAAACAGTTTGACCGTTAGCAGTAGTGATAGGTTCGACTCTCCACGGAGCTGGGCTGATGAGTTCGTGATAGTCTTGTTTCTGAGCATTATTATCTGACATAGAAAAGGCCTCCTAAGAAAAACTTTAAAGGGGTCAGCCTCGGAGGTTGGATCCGAAGCTGAACAATAGCGATTAATAAAGAACGAGAGATGAATAATTGATGAGAGATAATAACGACAGAATCATTTGAACCACGTATCAGCGTCGTTGAGGTCCAAAGCGGTAGATTCTGAAGTATTAATAATCTCGGGTATGCGCGGTTGAGCCTGCTCTGATGATTGAGAAGGTTGCGATAGTGAAGAAGTAGTGAATTCCTTTAGACGTTCGGTTTCATCAGGGCGCAAAAATTTCTTGACGGAGTTATAAACAGCTTGGCCGTCTTTACTCTTCTTGTGTGAGAGCTGAATACCGCAGACACACCCGATAAGTATATTTTCATCCTGTTTGACGTCGAAGGGGTTGACCTTGCAGGATACGCAAAGATCGCCAAAACGTTTGTTGCTGGAGCTGAAATAAGGATGACTCGGCGGATTAAGGAACATAGTATCTTTGAAGTGAGCATTGTTGTAGGTAACCTGATACTCAATCGTAAGGATGATAGAGCCGTCGGACATAGGGCGCTGAGCGATGGAACATATTTTAGCGCGGTATTGGCCTTCAGGGATTAATTCGTGTTGAATGCTATCCTTGTAAGCTTGAGCGTTGAACTCGAAATGTAACATGTAATAAGACCTCCAGTAAAAAAAGTAAAGTGAAGAGCTAGGGACTAACGGCTAGGGCAAGTGAGTATAGAATATGAAAAGTTCGTTATGTTGATATAATGTAAAACTATGGAAAACGTGAATGTGGATAATGTAAATATGAAAGATTACAGGTTTATATCACTCGGAGGCGGTCGCGAAGTCGGAGGCAGCTGTTATGCTATTAAAATAGGAAGAAACTTCTTAATGCTCGATGCAGGAATCAGAAATACTTCATTTAATCGTGTCCCTGATATAACGCCTCTTTATTCTCTGTGGGGACTTGATGGACTGTGGGAACTTGACGCAGTGATAATCAGCCACTCACATATTGACCATACAGGAGCACTGCCAATATTCATGAGAGATATAAATAATGTCCGCATATATTCATCTCAAGCAACACCTGATATGTTGTCAGCCCAGAATAAATATGATTCGTCATATAATAAAGCCCGCGATGTTGCTTCTATATCTGATATACTAATCCCCGTTGAGTTCTATAAAGAATTCAGAGTCAAAGATTTAGCGTTGAAATTCTTTCCCGCAGGCCACATAACAGGAGCAGCAATGACTCTGATTCAACATGAAGACAGAAAGATTCTTTATACAGGAGACTTCTGCGACTTTAATCAATATTCGGTCAAAGGTGCAGATGTTCCTGAAATGAAGATTGATACCCTAATTTGCGAAAGTACTTACGGTTACAGCAAATCAATAGGAGCAGCAGATTTAGTTGAACTAGCGCAGAGAATCAATATGCTTATGAATCATTCAGGTTTAATAGCGTGTCCTGTCAGGAATTCAGGCAAAGCTCCGGAAATAGCCCTTGCAGTGAGAGAATGTATGCATCGCAAGTTGATCCCTGAGTTTGATATATGGCTCGATGAGTCAAGTGAAGCCTTCTGCAGAGTCTGCGAGAAATGGAACGGAATAAATATATTAGGTGAACATATAAAGCCGATTAATGATTATATTCATGGTTCACGCGGATTAATTATCTCCGGTGAAAATTTTTCAAGGCAGCCAAATCTTGCTTTCAACATGTCCAATCATGCCGACTGCGATGGAATACTAGATTTGATTTTCAAAACCAAGCCTGATAAGATAATTTTTGTTCACGGAGTCCCATTAATAAAGAGTCCGCGAAATATAGTTAATGAAGTCCGTGAACGTTTCGGAGATTCAATAGAAGTCATTCACGGCATCAACGGTCAGGAAATTCCATTATTAAATAAATAAATTCAAGGAGTGATTATCTCAATGAGAGACAGAGATCAGGAAATTACGAATTTTGAGAACGAAAAGGGTGTAAGTGCCTCCGGACGCATGGAGAGATTAACGACTTACATAACGAACGAAATGACTCAGCGCAAGAAAACTTTTTCACCGTCTAAGATTACCAGAAGCAAAGAATATTTTGCAGTGTTAAAGAAGCTCTATGAGTGTGCAGGCAAGACTGAGGCAGATTTTAATAACATGAAAGCAAATACTTCAGATTCGCTTGATGACATTCTTGACGGACTCAATATAAACAGCTTTGAAGACCTGACTAACTGGGCATCGAAAGTTAAGAGGGACTCAGATAACCTTGTAAGCATACACACTAAGGGAAAATCGAGTCTAACGCGCAATGAGTTCATGATTCTTGTGAGACTTAAGGAAATGAAGGAGAAGAAAGCTAAGCCCTACTTAATGACAGTGATGACTCTATTTGCTCAGGACAGCAGCAATGACTTTCAGGCCAAAAATTTAATTCTTGAGTTTCTCGAGATAATTCACCCTAATGACATAAGCAGACTCTATAGAATGCTGTTGTTGACTCTCTCGCCTAAGAAAGGCGGAAGTGAGGACTCTGAATCAGAATCTCAGACTAAGGCAAAAACTGCTGTTGAAGATACTAATACAGCCAAGCTGCTTGACCAGATAGAGGACTTAAAGACGGAACTTGAAAGCACGTATATAAGACTGAACTCAAGCGAAGAGAATATTGAACGCCTCCAGCAGGAAGGTGCCGAGACAGCATTAATAGAAGTCCTGACTCAAATAAATTCACGTCAAGCCGGAATGCTGTTAGATCAGTTCTCGAAGTCAGAGGAAAAATTACGGGGTCTCACAGTGCCTGCGGAATTGTCAAGTATATCAATGTGCGTTCGTATGTTCATGAAGACAATGCGGGAAATGTTCGGAATCAGTGAAGTCCACAAAATAGGAGAAGTAATTACTATAACCCTTGAGCAGTCCGAACAGTATGATTACACGGGAAGTGATTTCAATGACGGAGAAGTCAAGAAAGTGCAGGTAATCTCGCCCGGCTGGAAGAGGGGAGACGAAATTTTCTCAGTGCCTCATGTAATAGAATACTCGGATTAATATTATGTATATATAAATAGGAAAGGAGTTTATATATTTTGTCAAGAAATCTATATTTCGGAATAGATCTCGGCACTACTAATTCAGTAGCTGCATGGGGTCAAGTTAAGGACGGGAAATTTATCACAAAAGTTGTAGAGCTTCGAATACTCGACGAGAACAAGAATCCCCAGAAAAATGTAATCCTGCCTTCATGCGTCTATTACAAGCCCGGTGAGCCTCCGATTGTAGGAGCATATGCAAAGAGAATGCTGAAGACTCAAAGCCGCCGAGTCATAAAATCAGCCAAAAGTTTTATGGGAACAGGAAAGAAATTTATTATTGACGATAAAGAAATAACCCCTGTTGAAGTATCATCGTTAATACTCAAGCAAATAGCAGTCTCATCACGAGAATTTAATTTGGGAGTCATTCCTGATGATGCAGTTATAACAGTTCCTGCATCGTTCGACTTTGACCAGAGAGCCGACACCAACGAGGCAGCGAAATTAGCAGGCTTCAAAGTTACAGAGGATGACGGATCCCCGCGAAATATTTTGCTTCCTGAACCTGCAGCAGCACTCTATGACTTCCTTAACAGACAGGACAACGGAGATATTCCTGAAGCTCTTGATTTGAGTAAACCAAAAATTATACTAGTCTTTGATATAGGCGGAGGAACACTTGATATTTCACTTCATGAAGTCCGCAGGAACGAGAATAACGTCATGCCGTATGATATAAGACATTACTCTATATCAACGCATACACTGATGGGAGGAGATAAATTTGATGCTCTTTTGCAGGAATTCCTGATAACCCGACTCAGCAAGAAAATTGATATAGCTTCACTTGGAGAAGTCAGGGCAAATTCATTTATGAGTGAAATTCTTGATGTTGCCGAGTACGCAAAGAAAGATTTGAACTCAATGGTCGAGACATACAGGATGCAGGGACGCGATGATTACGAGAATATATTATGTCCCGTAGTATTGCAGAACATAGCGGCTACAGACTGCGATCTTGCATATGATCTCAGACCCGAAGAGTACAGGCAGATAATGAGGCCGTATCTTGCTCCTGACTTGAGCATTGACTCACTTGCGAATTTAGATGCGTTATCTAATAGAACTGAAAATATAATTTATCCCATTCTTGATGTTCTGGATAAGGCAAGAAAGATTATAGGCAGTGTTCCTAAGATTGATGCAGTCTTAATGAACGGAGGAATGTCGAAATTATTTGCTGTTCGTGAAAGAATTCGAGATTTCTTCGGTTTCGAGCCTCTTGAAGTCGGTGATCCTGATTTAGCAGTAGCGCGCGGAGCTTCAGTTTATCATTACTGGAGACATCAGGGAGCCAAGACTCCTGAAATTCAGAATGATGATGTAGGAATAGCACTTCAGGGAGGAACTTTGCGCAAATTAATTCTTGCAGGGACGACTCTGCCGTTCACAACAGAAGTTCTTGAAGGTTTTGCAACGTCAGAAGATAATGCTTTGTGGCTTGATCTGCCGTTCTATAAAGGTTCGCGTTCTGACACCCAGCCGCCTAACAGGAGGATAGCAGCAAGACGAATAAGATTCACGACTCCTCAACCCATTGATACGCCTGTTAATATTCAAGCCTCAGTAAACGAAGCAGGTATATTGAGCCTCAAAGTCTGGAAGCCCGATGAACCTGATAAATTATACAGTGTAGACAACGTTCATACTGAGATAGCAGAAGAAGTTAATCTGCCTGAGTATATTATTCCTGAAGGAGGATTCAAGAAAAAAATTATTGAAGCTCAAGATCGTACAGGTTTAGCGACTGAGAATATAGCAGCCCTCATGAATAGATACAAGCAGGTTGCGAAAGTTTTTGACACGGCTAAGAACGTTGACCAGAACAGAAATTACATGATGACTCTAAAAGCTATCGAAGAGAGAATAATGTCTGCCTCGAACTGCGCCGAAGCAATAGAGCCAATGAAATCTATTATGGAAAGTCCATGCAGAGTTTCAGAGAGAGCCGCCCGAATGCTTGGGAAAATAGCAGGTGTAAGTTCAGCGAAAGATTCCCAGCGGGCAGTAAAATATCTTGAAGATCAGTGCTTACCAGAGAGAGTAAAATATAATCTCAGGAACGCATCATTTAATTTATCAGGCTTCAACAAGTTGAAATTAAATATTCAGAGCAAAGTTATTCTTGCCCTAAGCACATTGAGACGGCCCGAACACGAGAGATTATTCCTTGAGATTCTCAAGCTGAGACCGTTCCCCGTAAGATTTATGACTCCTGAATTATGTTATGCTCTTGGACGTGTAGGGAGTTCACCGAATGCATTGCTTGCTGTTGCGGACTGCGTGAAGAGTTATGAAGCCTCAGACAGAATAGCAGCGTTCTGGGCACTTGGCCGAATTGGAAGCCGTGAGAGACCTGACAAATGCAGTGCAGAATATCTTGAGGAAGTCATGCCGTTTGTATTGCGGTGTGTCAGAGAAGAAAGACACGGTACAGCCCTTTGCAACGGAGTCTATGCGCTTGGAGAGACCTGCGACCAGAGAATACCCGGTTCAAAAGTTTCAGAAAGATTTGCGGTGATGGCCGGAAATTTGCTCGAGGAACTTGAATCACAGCCGTATAGAGGCAGTCCTCAGACTCAGAATTATATAAAGATTGCGTTGAATATGGTACGCGGTGCAGAGTTAAGCCTTGAACAGAAGGAACACTTATTAAAGCTGCGTGAAATGTATTCGAGTGATAATAGCGATAATAATTAATATAACAAAATCCGCAGCCCCGTGTTAATCTGCATGAGACTGCGGAAAAATTTTTATAATGCTTTATGCTTCTGATGTAATGCTGACTTTCTTATGAGCCTTATCTTGACTCTTTTCGTTGACCTCGATTGTTAAGACTCCGTTCTTGAATGAAGCCTTTGCGCTCTCCGGATCAGCTTCTACAGGGAATGAAATAACGCGCTCAATTTTGCCCCAGCTTCTCTCGCTCCTGAAGTAGCTTTTATCTTTGCTGTCTTCTTTTGACTCTGATTTCTTCTCAGCTGAGAGGGTCAATCTGTCCGAGTAAACATGAAGTTCTACGTCATTAGGATTAATGCCCGGTAATTCTGCTTCTGCGAAAATTTTGCCGTCCTTACGATATAAATCGATTTTAGCAGGATTTGCCGTGAAGCCCGAAAAACTATCATCAAAGAAAGGCGTTATCTCATTAGCGAACGAGTTAAATAAATTTTCAGGGTCCATCATCCTCATTACAGGATAAAATTTTTCTCTTCTCATTATGAATCAATCTCCTTATTAAATTATTTACTGCTGTGCTTTATCTCTCACAACGGCGCAAATTATAATACTGACTTTTAATAACTTTATCAGGAAAATTTACGATTAACATTTAATGACTTTTACTTATTTTAACTTTTAAAACTTTCAGCGTGTGCATTAACATAAACTAGACTAGAATAGTATATAATAAGCCTTGACAAATTAAATCGTTCGGGGAGGTCTCAAAATATCTTGCACAAGTCAATAAAGGCGCGTTCATCGTTCCTGTTAATGATAGATATTCAGGAGCGTTTGATTCCTGTTATGTATAATAAAGAAGAAGTTATTAATAATTCCGTCCGTCTGTTAAAAGCTGCTAATGAGCTTGAAGTTCCTGCGATAATAAGCGAGCAGTATCCCAAAGGAATAGGCGCAACGATACCAGAGTTAAAGGTATTAATCCAGGAAGGCAGCACTGTACTTGAGAAAGTAGAGTTCTCCTGCTGTAATAATTCAGAGTTCGGAGACGCGTTATTGAATCTAAATTTCAATTCAGGCACCAAAGATACAGCAATATTATTCGGAATTGAGACTCACATATGCGTACTAGGGACAGCTTTAGATATGATCGAGAAATATAATTTGAATGTCGTAATAGCTGCTGATGCGTGCGGTTCAAGGACAGAAAAGAATCATTTATTAGCTCTTGAAGCTGCTAGGTCAATGGGCTGTCTTGTAGTTCCTACTGAGACAATAATTTACCACATGCTTGAGAAGGCAGGCACACCTCAATTTAAAGCACTCCTGCCGTTATTTAAATAAATTTTGCGAAACTGGCTCAAGAAAAATAAAAAAATTATCCTGTTCGGAGCAGTATTATTCTACTTATACTTCAGGGGAGCAGGAGATCACGGACTTATAGATCCTGTTGAAGGCGTTAATGCTTCAGTGTCTCTTCACATGTTCGCAGGAGGCAATTATTTTGTTCCCAGAATAGGCGACTCACTGACGGCAGGACGTTCAATAGGTACATGGTGGCTGTATGCTCTGGCGTTAAAAATATTCGGCTGGGGAGAATTTGCAGTTCGTTTCTGGTCGGCTCTGTCAGGGTTGGGAATGATCTTAGCTGCTGGATTATCAGGAGGCTATGACTCTGGACTGCCGTATTATTACGGTGATTATGATTACGAAGAGTATGAAGTCAATAAAGAATATCCTTCCCGGAGTTCATGGCTGAGTGCGTATGTCTGTGCGGGTATGACAGGGTGCTTTGCTGTGTCTCAGATAGCTTCGTCTCATGCGATATTTTCATGTTTAACGGCTTTTGCTATGACATGTATCTTGCGTTATCAGGCTAACAAGAACTGGCTGATAGGAGCTCATTTTGCATCTGTCCTGACGTTTATAGCTCACGGCCCTGAGGGATTAATATTAACATGGATTGCTGTAATAGTTTATTCTGCATTGTGTGAGGACTGGGCATTATTAAAAGATTTCTTCACATGGCCTGCCGGAATAATCACGACGATAATAATAATGGGCATGTATTTATTAGTCATGATAGCATTTAACCCGAACATACTGCACTTCATGAGATGTCAGAATCATATATACTCATTCGGAGGATTCTCAGGAATAATGATATTTGCCTTCTTGAATTTCGTTCCCTATCATGGATTTTTACTGCGTGCTATATGGGAAGTCCTGCCCGATAATTATCCTGCTGAGAAGAGTCCTGAGTTATTTATGCTGATCTGGGCGTTAATCTTTGCTGTCGGAGCGTTTGCTTCAGGTGATGTAATGGCGTTGTCAGCGAGTCTGCCTGCGTTGAGTGCGATACTTGGCCGGAAGTTAGACGAGTGGCTGAAGCATAAGAAGTTTTCGAGCATTAATATAGCTGTTGTATTGAATATATTAATTCTTGTTCCCATGTTATATATAATTCTGCCGTTCAGTCTGAGGTCATCGCCGATATTGAGGGCTTCGTTGATGTCGCTTATTCCATGGGGATTAATGACGGGATTATTTATCTTTGCAGCGTGGCACTATACTCGAACTAAGCAGATAGTAAAATGGGTTCGCAATGTCCCTGCAGCAGCGTTGTTGTGTCTAATGCCCCTAGCAGGAATATTTAATTTGACTTCAGAGATTTACTCGATTCGAGATATAGGCCTCAAGTTACGCGATATAATTCAAGGCAATGATAAAGTCATTCAGTACGGAGTCAATTATCCGTCAGTATATTTTTACACTCTGAGAAATTCTGAGTTAATCGGAACGCCCCTGACTCCGGGAGTAGATGACTGGCAGTTTACTACTGATGAAGAAAGGCTTCATGTTCTATGGGGCAGGAAAGAAAGATTGTTCCTGATAATTCCTGAAGATAAGAATCCTTCAAAGCCGCTACCCAAGAACGTATATCATATTATAAAAGCCGAAGGAATGCTGTTACTAAGCAATCAATAAATTAATTTAATTATGGAGGCGTAAAATTTTGCGTAAGATATTTACAGGTTTAGTGCTTTGTTCGTTAGTAATTTCATGTTCATATGCTGCAGGGGTCAAGCAGGATCTCTCACGCTCCCAGTCAGAACGAATCAGCATTTATGAGTCAGTCAAGCCCTCTCCAGTCAGAAGAAAGCCTGAAGGAATGCACGTAGGGAAATCAAGCAGCGATGATATTTCTATAGCAGTCGGTGACGTAATGATTAACCCCATACCAACAAGGAGGTAATTAATAATGTCGGTCTTAATCTGCGGAGGAGCAGGCTATATAGGCTCTCATAACGTCAGGGCGTTCACTGCTCACGGCGAAGACGTAATAGTAATCGACAATCTTGCAACAGGACACAGAGCTTCACTTCCTGAGAATATAAAATTCTATGAGGGCGATATTCGAGACGGATTAATACTTGATAAGATTTTCACTGAGAACAATATAGAAGCTGTAATACACTTCTGCGCGTTTTCTTTAGTCGGTGAAAGCGTAGAGAAGCCCCTGAAATACTTTAATAACAACGTAGGCGGCATGATAAGTTTACTCGAGGCAATGCAGAGAAATAATGTAAAGCGAATAATTTTCTCATCGACAGCGGCAACTTACGGAGAACCTGACAAGATTCCTATTCTTGAGACAGATCCGACTCGTCCGACTAATCCATATGGTGAAAGCAAATTAATAATGGAAAAAATGATTCACTGGGCAGGATTACAGCATAATATTAAATATGTTGCACTGCGTTATTTCAACGTTGCAGGGGCATGGCATGACGGCTCAATAGGAGAAGATCATCACCCTGAGACTCATTTAGTCCCGTTAATATTGCAGGTTCCATTAGGGAAGCGGAAAAGTATCACAGTATACGGAAATGATTATAATACTCCTGACGGCACATGTATTAGAGATTACGTTCATGTTGAAGACTTAGCAAAGGCTCATATTCAGGCACTCGAGTATTTGCGGAACGGAGGCAGCAGCAATATATTTAATCTTGGCAGCGGAGACGGCTATTCAGTGATGGAAATGATTAACGCAGCAAGAGAAGCTACAGGTCATGAGATTCCGTTAGAGATAGGCTCAAGGCGTGCCGGAGATCCTGCGAGACTCGTAGCGGACAGTCATAAAGCGCATGAAGTCTTAGGCTGGGTACCCGAAATAACTGACATGAAAGACATAATTGCTTCGGCGTGGAAGTGGCACAAGTCCCACCCTGAAGGCTATAAAGATTAAATTATCATGAAAGTATGGCGCGAAGTATTAGACAGCTGTCCCGGCTTATTATGCTGTGTGATAAATCTTAACGGCAGATTAATTTACGCAACTAACGGATATAAGGCAGCGGCTTCGAGATTATTCGGACATGAATGCACAGAAGACCGCGCTTATCCCCCGATGATTACGGAAATAGACCGGGCACTTCATGATATATTAACTTCAGCAGCTCTTGGCCGGACAAGTTCTATTGAAGTCAGCGAAGATAAAAAGATTTGGCAGGTAACCGCTTCACCCCTGAGACTTGATTCAACTGATAGAGTCGCCGGAGTAATCCTGCGCATAATTCCAGGTGAGAGCGTATCATCAAGTCAGAAGCAAATAATGCAAAGCAGCCCTGATATATTAAATTCAGTTCCGTTTAGAGCCGGTGTGGTGAATCAATCCGGTGATTTTCTTGCAGTGAATAAATTTCTGGCTTCATCATCGAGAGTAAATTTAATCGGGCATAATATCTCTGAATTTATCGAAAATGATGATATAAGCGAGATACTTTTAAGGCGTTCCGGCTGGTTCGAGTGCACTATGATAGGGATCAAAGACGGCGAAAACTTTTACTCGTTCAGTGATTCAGATTATCTCGACAAAGATTTCATTAATGATAAAGATATATATGAATCTGAGTCAGGAGCCGCAGAGATTCGCAATATCAGAATTCATGCAAGTCCTATTAAATGGAACGGTTCAGATGAAATTATGCTTACTTTTGAGGACTTCACGGACTTCAAGAAGATTCATGAACAGCTGAGAAGAGTATTAACGTTCGATAATCATACAGGTGTCTTGAACCGCAGGGGAATGGAACACATGATATTACGTGATTTGAGCGCATCAATTAAATATTCGTCGCAGTTAAGTTTAATAATGCTCAATATAGACAATTTCAGAGAGATACTTGAAGGAACAGGCTATCTGTCAGGAGGCAGGCTTATTCGTGATTTTGTCAGGATTACGAAAAAAATTTTGTCAAGCCGTCAAAAGAGTGTTCTGGGACGCTGGTCAGATAATGAATTTGTCATATTGTCGCAGTGTTCTGGAGCTGCCGGGGTAGTCCTTGCAAATGATATAAGGAGATTATCTGACGGAGTGAAATTGAGTGCAGGTGTTGCAGATCTCAATGACGGTGCATATTACGGGGTCAATGAGTTTATAGCAGCGGCCTATGATGCAATGACAGACGCAAAGAGATCCGGCGGCAATAAGACTAAGTTAGCTCACAGGTAAATATAAATCATGATAAAGGCACTAAAACGCTTCGGGCAAAATTTCCTGATAGACAAAAATATATTGAGCCTGATAATATCTCGTGCTGACCTGAAAGAATCTGACTGTGTGCTTGAAATCGGAGCAGGTGAAGGAGTTCTGACTCAAGAGCTGCTGAATCATGAAATAAAATATTTGCACTCTATAGAACTTGACCAGAGATTAAGAGCTTCACTTGATAGATTCTCGGAGTTCCCGAATTTCGCGATTCACTGGGCAGACGCAGTAAAGTTTGATTATGACTCGTTATCGCCGTTCCCTAACAAGTTAATAGCTAATATTCCGTATAATATTACGACTCCGTTAATCTGGGAATTAATCAAATATACTTCACGGGGATTAAATTATTATCTGCTGATGTTACAGAAAGAAGCTGCGTTGAGACTCACGGCCAAGCCCGACACTAAAGAGCGTTACCCGTTAGGAATTGCAATAGAATTAATGGGACATGCTGATATTATTCACAATGTTAGCCGGACATGCTTTAAACCTGTGCCTAAAGTTGACTCAGCAATAACAGAAATAGTGATTAATAGAAATTACGAGCTTGCACAAGATGATTTATTCAGTGAATTATTACATGCAGGATTTGCCCACAGACGCAAGACTCTGATTAATAATCTCAGGGGCTTTCACGGACTTCATGACTTAGATTTACACGAGCTTAATAATAAACGAGCTGAAGATTTAACTTGTGAAGAGTGGCTGAAGATATATCGCGGGTTAAAAATTTGACAAAGCCAAAAATTTTGGTATGATTAACATCGTTTTGCTTCACGGGTGGTTAGTTCAGAGGTAGAACGCTTCCTTGACACGGAAGAGGTCAGAAGTTCGATTCTTCTATCACCCATCATAAAGAGCTTCGGAGGGTAAAATCTTCGGAGCTTTTTTAGTGCATTAATATATTCAGTCAGGAGTAATTCATAAAACATGTTTGAAATCTTTAGCACCATACCGGCCGGGGGAAGTGTATTTAACGCTCTGGCAGTCATAATCGGCAGTTCAGCAGGCTTATTCGCAGGGAAATTCATTAATGAGAAATTAAGGGACGCTATATTTAACTGCTTGGGATTATTTACGCTTTATATAGGCATTAATATGGCTCTGTCAATGAAGCACTCTATTGCAGTGTTGTTGAGTCTTGTTCTTGGAACTATAACAGGATATTTTCTCGGACTTGAAGATAAATTAAACGCTCTGGGAGATAATATCAAAGCAAAGATTCACGCTTCGGACTCAAGATTTACAGAAGGCTTTGTAACGTCAACTTTATTATTCTGTGTCGGAGCGATGGCAATAATAGGCTCATTCGAGGACGGCTTAAGGCACAATCCCGAAATATTAATAACTAAAGGCATAATGGACGGAGTAGCAGCTTCTATGTTCGCAGGGACTTTCGGAATAGGAGTAATGTTTTCTGCTCCGGCTTTGTTTATTTATCAGGGGATATTCACACTTGCAGGGACGTATCTCGAGCCGTTTATAACACCTGACATGTACGCGAATATTTCAGGTATAGGGGGCTTGATGATAATGGGAATAGGCTTTAATCTCATGAAGATAACGAGGCTTAAATTAAGCGATATGCTGCCGGGATTGATTTATATATTTTTCTTGACGATGTTATTTGCGTAAGTTAAAATTTAAGTAAAAGGAAGGTTGACAAACCATGAAAAATAGTATAATGAAAGCAGGACAAGGACAAGGGCTATTCGATTGTTCCGGCTTAACGGCTTATTCAGGATACTTCAGGGATAAGAATAAATTATTAGCGTCATCATCAGGAGGAGCAGCAGCTGTCTTATCAGAAGCAATAATTAAAGAAGGCGGCTGTGTGTTCGGAGCATGTTATTCAAGTGATTTCAGGTCAGTAGAGTTTGCCTGCATTGAAAGACTTGAAGACTTGAATAGACTCAAAGGCAGCAAATATTCCGATAGCGTAAAGAGAATATTTCATGACGGGAAATATACAGCGTTGTGGCCGTATGTATCTGAAAAGTTAAGTTCAGGGCGTGAAGTCTTATTTACTGGTCTTGGCTGTGATGTTGCTGCGTTAAGAGCTTTCCTCAGGGCAAATCATATTGATTCTGCAAATTTATTCACTGTAGATTTAATCTGTTACGGGCCGACATTATCAGGAGTTCACGAGAGCTTTATAGATTCACTTGAGAGAAAATATAATTCACGAGTCAAAAATTTCACTGTCCGCTATAAAAAATTCGGCTGGGTGCCTCCCTATGTCATGGCAGAGTTTGAGAACGGTCAAGAGTTCTGCATGAAATTTTATGATTCAGATTACGGCAAAGCATTTGGTCTCTATGCAAGAAAAGTATGTTACGGGTGCAGATTCAGGGGCATAAATCATCAGTCAGATATTACAGTTGGGGATTACTGGGGCTTGAGACCTGAAATGAGCGGCTATAATCCTGACGGCGTATCAGTGTTAATTATTCATAATGAAAGAGGGCGTGAACTTATGGATAAAATTAATAAAGATGAGTTTGCGTTAATGCCTGCTGACGTGAGCTATATAATTCAGAGTAACCCGATGTATTACAAGCCTCGCGGGAAGCCTTTGGATTACGAGAAATTTTGCGGAGATTTAAAGCGTTACGGACTTCACAAAGCGTTAATAATTCATGACGGCGGATATTTGCGAATTTATGCGGGAAAACTTGCTAGGCTAATAAAAAGTTGTGCGAGAAAAATTCTCCCTTCATCGTTAAAGAGATTCATCAAGAGAACTTTTCTGCACAGAAATTGAATTTTGCTTATCTATCAACAGCTGACTTCAGGAACTTAAGCGATACGGCTTTATATTTTGCTATTGATGCATTCACTGAGTCATAGTTCATGCTTAATATTTCGTTTTCATGAACAACTTCATTAGCGTAACGACTGCACGACAACATTTTGAAGAGGCTGTCAAATCTCGAGCTCATGTCCTCAAGGTAAATTTCACGGTTGAAATAAGTAAACGGTCTGTTATATATTATCGAGAACGCACACCCGTGAAATGAGTCAGTTAATATCGCCTGAGCATGACTAATCAGATACAAGAATTCTTCAGGTGATGCGAAACATGAATTAAATTTGTCAGCTCTGTCAAGATATATAATTGAGAAACCTTGACTTTTCAAAGATTTTATTTTCTGCACAGCTTCATCTGGAATGCTTCCGAGAAAATATACGAGTATATAGCGTTTGGCTATATAGACACCTGAAGGCTTTTTCTCGAGCAATGACCATTCATTAGGTTCAAGAAGGAATACAGGGTCTAAGACATGCAAGGCTTTTTTCCCAGTTAGAGCTTCGACAATACCGCAGCCGGAATCTTCACGGCAGCTTATGAACGGGATGTTAGTCAGCACCCTTTTATAATACTCGCGCATATTTTCAGGAATGTCCTGAACTCCTGATACTCCGAAACTTGCAGCATAAGTTATTCTCTTATTTTCTGGAACGAATTCCATGAAGTAAACCGGCTGAGTACCTTCCCAGTAAGGATTCCAGATTTGATCGCTTCCTGCAATTATATAATCGAATTCAGAGTCAAGACCTGAAAAATCTGAATCAATGCTGTATTTTTTCTCAGTCCATGAAATATTTGTTCTGATAAAGTTATCGAACGAGTTAAGTTTATGCTTATATGCGGCTTTATTGCGAATACGTAAAATTTTATCCCTTAACTTCCTAATGACTTTCTCAGCTGTCAAAGAACGCAGTCTCTCAAAAAATGTGCGCTTATGGACTGTTGTAATTTTGTGTTCACGCGGAGGGTATACTGATTTATAATCAACTGTCATAACCTGATGGCCGAGCTTGATTAACGTCTGCTGCAGTGCGTAATTCTGAAGTCTATTGCCGTAATTCATTCTCAGAGGGGAATTATGGGTAATGGTGAGAACTGCTATTTTACGAGTCATGATGAAGCCTCCTGCGCAGAAAGCCTGATAGAGTCTTGAAGAACCCGAAATATTTAATTCTTAGGAGACGGCCTCCCCATTTCTTACCGAAAAGTTTCTTGAAAAGTTTTTCATCGTCATTATATTTCTGTTCGCGCTCGTTAGAAATTTTTTTCCATGAGCCGTTGAAGTGATGATTGGCTAAAGTGTTGCAGGTAAAGCAGTCCCCCCCCCCCTGTATGGGTTGAAAGGCGCAAAATAATCTGTCGGGTAAACTGTGATATTCTCAAGGTGCTGCAGCTCGTTGTTAAGCTTCAGACCGTGCTTGACTAAAGTGTTCGTTATGGGAACAGGATTAGGGGTCATGTCGTAAACTCCACGTGCAATAATAAAATGTCTGTCGTTATAGTAGTCAAGAAATTCTTTGAATATCGGGTTGCCGGCTTCACTTCCAAATATCCACGCAGCAATGTGACGGGGAGCTTCAAAGCCTGTAAATGCTTTATTGTCAAGAATAGAGTCAAAACTTTTCAGGACTTCAATATCAGAATCTAAATATATGCCTCCATATTTATAGAGAACATATAATCTGACATAATCGCTTGCAAACGCAAATTTTCTTTCGTTGTAAGCCTCCTGAACATAAGGACATATTGACACGTCAAAATTTTTAGCATTCCATAGCTTTATCTCGTAATCAGGCAAAAATTTTTTCCATGATTCAAAACATGCAAGTACATCCGGTGGATAAGAGAACCAACAGTAATGAATAATTTTAGGGATCATGTAATAACACCTCGAATAATTGATGACCCCGCAGAAGTGCGAGGCCGTTATGAAATTTATTTATATTCCTGCTGCCTTCTTGAGTGCTTCTGCCCTGTCAGTCTTCTCCCAGCCTGGTAATTCCGGTAAATCTATGCGTCCCATATGGCCGTAAGCTGCAAGTGCTTTATATTGAGGCTTCCTTAAGTCCAAGTCTCGAATTATTGCAGCGGGTCTGAAGTCAAAGCATTCACGCAACAACGCAACGATCTTCTCATCGCTGATTTTGCCTGTTCCGAATGTGTTTACGTTGAGTGAAACAGGTTCAGCGACACCGATAGCATATGCAACTTGAATCTGGCACTCGTCAGCAAGTCCTGCGGCAACGATATTCTTTGCAGCATAACGAGTCATGTAAGCTCCTGATCTGTCGACTTTGGTAGGGTCTTTGCCTGAGAATGCGCCTCCGCCGTGAGGTACCCATCCGCCGTAAGTGTCGACTATAATCTTGCGTCCCGTCAAGCCCGAATCAGCCATAGGGCCCCCCTTAACGAATCTCCCAGTAGGATTAACGAATATTCTTGTATCATGATCGATTAAGTTACCGGGAACTATAGGCGTAATTACATGTTCGATGATGTCAGAACGGATTTGCTTTAAACTTGCTTCCGGGTGATGCTGAGCTGAGACTACGATTGTATCAGCGTGTACTGCCTTGCGATTCTCATATCTGAGTGAGACTTGAGTCTTTCCGTCCGGCCTTAAATAAGAGAGTGTACCGTCCTTGCGTACTTTAGTTAGCTGGCGTGATAAAGCATGAGCCAAAGCTATGGGCATGGGCATAAATTCCTTTGTCTCGTTCGTAGCATAACCGAACATCATGCCTTGATCTCCTGCTCCAGTCTGTTCTATGTCATCTGAAGCGTTATTGACACCTTGAGCAATATCTCCGGACTGCTCGTCTATTGCCGTAAGAACTGCGCATGTTTCGCCGTCGAAGCCGTATTTTGCCCTAGTGTAGCCTATCTCGTTAATAGTCTCACGCGCTATCTTGGGTATATCAACATAAGTTTGGGTGCTGATTTCACCTGCAACGACTACAAGCCCTGTCGAGACAAGGACTTCACAAGCAACCCTTCCTGTAGGATCATCGCGTAAAATTGCATCAAGGACACCGTCTGAAATCTGGTCGGCAACTTTATCGGGATGACCTTCTGTTACTGATTCTGATGAAAAAATAAAGCTGTCTGACATGAATATAAATCCTCCTTATATAATAAATGCACCCTCCTGAATTCAAGAGAGTGCACTAAAATTTTTGATTTCGTTCTCTCTCTCATCATCCAGCTGAAATATTGCTGCCGGTATTGGCACCTGATTCAAACAGGTTGCCGGGCTTCAAAGGGCCGGTCCCTCCACCTCTCTTGATAAGAGTTATATTAGCTTCGAGTTATATTTTATTTAGAGTACAACTCGACTGCGAGAATTTCGTTTACATCAATAGGAAGCTCTTCGCGTAACGGTTCACGGATTAACTTTGCGCTGAACTGTGCCTTGTTCTTCTCGATATAAGGAACATTGAAGCCGTCTCCTGCAAAATTATTTTCGACTAAAGGATTAGTTCTAGTGCTTTCTTTAAGGCTGATAACGTCATTTACTTTAACGCCGTATGAAGGAATGTCGACCTTCTGGCCGTTGACGAGTATATGACCGTGAGATACGAATTGACGAGCCTGTCTGATTGAACGTGCAAAACCGATTCTATAAACAAGATTATCAAGTCTGCATTCAAGAGCCTTAAGCAGTGCTACACCTGTCATTTCCTGACTCTTCTTGGCCATATCGAAATAACGCGCAAACTGTCTCTCAAGAATTCCGTAATATGCTTTAATCTTCTGCTTTTCCATTAACTGAAGTCCGTACTGTGAAACTTTCTGACCTGTACGGGCTGCGGCATTTGCTGAGCTTTTCTTTGTATCCAAACGCTTTAACGCCTTAGGATGTCCGCAGACATTGACTCCTAAGTGTCGGCATAATTTAAATCTAGGTTCTCTACGTGTTGCCAATTTGATAAACGCTCCTTGAAATAATTATTTTATCGTAAAAAACTGCATTGAGTTTAGCACTTGACATAAAAAAAGTAAAGTTTTAGTGCTTGTTACTCGGCTTTGCACTTGACGTTATAGTTCCATGTGTTCTGGTTATAAGGCTTTCCTGTCGCTACGAGTGAGAGAATATGATTGCCCCTGTTCATGTTCTCTGCTTCAGTGTCGGGTCTGTAGGCATATTGATAATCGGGCTTGTCGTTCAGGAAAATTTTAACGCTGAATGAGTAAGTGTTATCGCCTGTCTTCTTGACTTCAGCAGGGTATGGAGTGATAACAGGTGCTTTGCTGCCCTCTTGAAGGGTGCCTCTGTCCAAGAAAGCATTAACTGAGCCTTTGCCTTCTGCAAAAATTGAATCCTGAGTCGTAATCGTTCCTGTTATTGTAACTGGCTGTGATTTGTCGAAGTCCTCAGGCATTGTGAGTCTTTCGCCTTCAGTCAATGAATATGAGTCAAGTTTTACGTCGCTGATTATAATTGAGTCAGTGTTGTAGGTCTCGAGTTTCGCAGGGTCAGAGATGAGGCTTATTTTAACGTTATGAAGCTCAAAGTTTTTCACGTTCGAGAGGCTTATTGCGTTCTTGACTCCGTAAACTGTAACATCTTTGACTTTGATATTAGTCATCGGTGCGCGTTCGTAGGCTTTCCATAAAATAGCATCTTTTGCATTAACAGGGTTGTCTGGAGCTCCTGCGGTGATATTCGACATGTAGACTCCTTTTAACTGCGGAGTGTAAGGCCCAAGATCTCCTTCTTTGTCCTGAGCAGAGCCGAGAGTATATTGAGTCTCGCCGTACATTAGGGCATTCGAGCATTTAGCAACGGTGTTATTTCTGAAGTAAATATTCTCAATGAGTCCGCCCCTGTAAGAATTCGTTTTGAAGCGTAATACCTGTTGAAGTTCCATGCTGTCAAAGTGGTTGTCATGAGCAAAGACGTTGCTGATTCCTCCTGTGCATTCAGAACCGCATGTGACTCCGCCGTGACCGTCAGCAAATGTGCAATTTCTTATTATGATATTTCCGCAGGACTCTCCGCCTACTCTGCCCCTGTTGTAGCCGTCGCGATTCTTGCCTGATTTGATAGCTATGCAGTCATCGCCCGTACTGAATGAACAGTTTTCGATTATGACATAGTGAGTAGACTCAGGGTTAATGCCGTCATTATTGCTGCCATGAGAGTCGATTACTACTCCCCTTGCTAAAATATTTCTGCATCTCAACGGATGAATTTCCCACATCGGAGAATTAATAATTCGAATATCTTCAATTAATATATTCTCACATGCATAGGGCTCGAAAGTACACGGTCTGAGTAGTGAACGTAAAGGCGTTACATCTTTGGGAGTGTCGATATACTCTATCTCTTCGATATTGTCCCAGTTAATTTTCATGGTCGGGATTTTGTCAGGGAGAGGGCTTGTACCGTCAGTAAGTAAGCGTTTTGATACGGGGTAAGCCTTATCGCTCCATTGCTTTACAAGAACGTCAACAACTTCTGCTTGATTAGGAAATCCGAATGAGCCTCTTTTCCATGCCTGCCAGTTATACGGGTCTGCTTGAGGATTCAGAGTTCCTTTGCCTGTCAAAGCAATATTCTTAGCGTGAAATGCCCTGACCGGTGCAGCGTAGTTATAAGTGTCGTTGCCCTCGAAACTAGTTAATACCATAGGATAATATTTGTTCGAGATATTGCGGACGAATCTTAATTCACAGCCTTCTGACAAGTGAAGATTAACGTTGCTCTTGATTTCGATTGAACCTGTGTAATAGACTCCTGAGGGGATTACGACTCTGCCTCCGCCTGCCCTGTTAGCTTCGTCAATAGCTGCCTGAATAGCTTTCGTGTAGTCCTTGACCTTCTGAGTTTTCGTGAGATGACCGTCTTTGTTATCTGGATCAGCAGTAAAATATTCTTCGTCCATATCTGAAACTAGAGCAGAATATTTCGCGTCAGTTACGACAAAATCAACATCAGGGAATGCTGGGACATTGGCTTTAACTTGCTGTTCGATAGCAGAATAAATTGCATCGTTCCAGTAATCGTTATCATCAGCAAGAGCAGGAAGGGCGCACGATAAGATTAATAATGCTGCTAAAAATTTTTTCATGTTGAACGAGACCTCCTGAATAATAAATATTTAGCTCATAAATGATTTTTGCTGTCAGGTCATTTTATGAGTGTTTTATGATACTATCACGCGCAAATTTTATTTCAATCAGTAAATCAGGAGAAATAGCTATTATGATAAAAGAAGCAATAATCAAGCTGGTAAATAAAGAAGATTTGAGCTACGACGAAGCCTATAACGTCATGAATGAAATTATGAGCGGCAATACAAGTCCTACCCAGAACGCAGCGTTTCTGTCAGCCCTCTCAACGAAAAGCGCACGTGCAGAGACAATTGACGAAATATCAGGTTGTGCAGCAGCTATGAGAGAACATGCTGTTAAAGTCAATGCAGGTGATGATGTCCTCGAAATCGTAGGCACAGGCGGAGATAATGCTCACAGTTTCAATATTTCTACGACATCGGCAATAGTAATCGCTTCAGGAGGCGTTAAAGTCGCTAAACACGGCAACAGGGCAGCAAGTTCGTTATCAGGTACAGCGGACTGTCTCGAGGCTCTGGGAGTGAATATCAATCAATCTCCCGAAAAGTGCATAGAGTTATTAAATAAAGCAGGAATGTGCTTCTTCTTCGCCCAGAAATATCACACTTCAATGAAATACGTAGGCTCAATCAGAAAAGAATTAGGCTTCAGGACAGTATTTAATATTCTCGGCCCTCTGACTAATCCTGCCTCGCCTTCAATGCAGCTTCTTGGAGTTTATGACGGTTATTTGGCTGCTCCGTTAGCTCAAGTTCTCGTTAATCTTGGTGTCAAAAGGGGAATGGTAGTTTACGGTCAAGACAAGCTCGATGAAATATCGTTGAGTTCTCCGACAAGTATTTGTGAAATTCGTGACGGCTGGTTCAGAAATTACGTGATTAAACCTGAAGACTTTGGCTTTGAGAGATGCAATAAATCTGACTTGAGAGGCTCGACGCCTGAAGAGAACGCTAAGACAACACGAAATATTTTGCAGGGTGAAAGAAGTCATAAACGCAATGCAGTCCTAATGAACGCAGGAGCAGCACTATATATCGCAGGTAAGGCAGCAGGTATTCAACAAGGCATAAAGTTAGCAAGTGAACTCATCGATACAGGTAAAGCACTAGAGACGCTGAATAAGTTAATCGTGATTAGCAATGAGTAATATTCTTGATACCCTTGCAAACTGCTCACGTGAAAGGGTAAAGCTGTATCGACAAAAAATTTCACTTGATGAGATAAAGTATCAGGCACTAAATCAAGTTAAAGGCGCGTTTGAGTTCGAGAAGGCTTTAAAACGTGATGGATTATCGTTTATTTGCGAGTGCAAGAAGGCTTCACCGTCAAAGGGCTTAATTTCTCCTGACTTTCCATATTTAAACATAGCCCGTGATTATGAACTTGCCGGAGCTGATGCAATTTCTGTATTAACTGAAAGCAAATATTTTCTTGGCCGTGATGATTATTTGAGCGATATTGCTTCACTCGTGAAAGTTCCTGTGTTACGCAAAGATTTCATTGTTGACGAATATATGATTTATCAGGCTAAAACTTTGGGAGCATGTGCAGTGCTGTTAATATGCGCAATTCTTGAACCTGACACCATGAAACACTATATATCTATTTGCGATAGTCTTGGAATGTCGGCACTTGTTGAAGCTCATGATGAACGGGAAATCAAGCAGGCTGTTAACTCAGGCGCAAGAATTATAGGCGTTAATAACCGTAATCTCAAAGATTTCAGCGTTGACACCAACAACAGCTCAAGACTTCGTGAACTAGTTCCGGATAATATTATATTTATTTCAGAGAGCGGAGTTAATTCCCCTGAAGACGTGAAAGCTATTCATGACATGGGAGCTGACGGAGTCTTAATCGGTGAAGCGTTAATGCGTTCAGATGACAAGAGAGCCAGACTCATGGAGCTTAAATCGTTATTATGACTCAGATAAAATTTTGCGGATTATCAAGACTTTGCGATATTGACTTTGCCAACGAGTTAAAGCCCGAATTCATAGGGTTCGTGTTCGTCCATCAGAGTAAACGCTATATTCTGCCCGAACATGCAATCAAGCTCAAAGCAAGATTATCACATGAAATTCAATCGGTCGGAGTGTTCATGAATGAAAATCTTGATGTCGTCGCAAATATAGCTTCACAGAACATTTTTGACATGATACAGCTTCACGGCTCAGAAGATGATAATTATGTACGACACTTGAAATACTTAACCGGAAAAGTGATTATTAAAGCGTTCGTAATCAAGTCAGCTCAAGATATTATTCAGGCTTCACAGAGCAGCGCAGATTATGTTTTGCTTGATTCAGGAGCAGGAACGGGGCAGGCTTTCAACTGGGACATGATAAAGAATTTCAGGCGTGAATACTTTCTTGCAGGAGGCTTGACACCGGAGAACGTTCAAGACGCAATAAAAATATTAAATCCCTTTGCAGTAGATACAAGTTCAGGCATCGAGACAAAGGGCTTCAAAGACGAAATCAAGATGGCGGAATTTATTGACGCTGTCAGAGGAGGTTAATTTATGAGTAATCAATCCGGAAGATTTGGAATTCACGGAGGGCAGTACATTCCTGAAACTCTGATGAATGCAGTTATAGAACTCGAACAGGCTTATAACTTCTACAAGAACGACAAAGCATTTAATCACGAACTAGAGCAATTATTCAACGAGTACGCCGGCAGACCTTCAAGACTTTATTACGCTTCAAGAATGACAGAAGATTTACACGGCGCAAAGATTTATCTCAAACGCGAAGACTTAAATCACACAGGAGCTCACAAGATTAATAACGTCCTTGGCCAGGCTTTACTAGCTAAGAAGATGGGCAAGACTAGATTAATCGCAGAGACCGGAGCAGGCCAGCATGGTGTAGCTACAGCAACGGCAGCGGCATTAATGGGCTTGTCATGTGTCGTATTCATGGGGGAAGAAGATACGAGAAGGCAGGCTCTTAACGTGTATAAAATGCGTCTGTTAGGTGCAGAAGTCATCAGCGTCAAGACAGGAACAGGAACTCTCAAAGATGCAGTCAGTGAAGCGTTCCGTGAATGGACTTCAAGAATTGCAGACACTCACTATTGCTTAGGCTCAGTGATGGGTCCTCATCCGTTCCCGACTATAGTGCGAGACTTTCAATCAGTAATATCACGTGAGATTAAGGCTCAGATTTTACAGCGCGAGAATAAATTACCTGATTACGTTATAGCATGTGTCGGCGGAGGCTCTAACGCTATGGGCAGCTTCTGGCACTTCATTAATGACAAGAGCGTAAAATTAATCGGCTGTGAGGCAGCAGGCAGAGGCATTAATACCCCTGAGACGGCAGCGACTATTGCAACGGGCAGGCTTGGAATTTTTCACGGCATGAAGAGCTATTTCTGTCAGGATAATTACGGCCAGATTGCTCCAGTTTACTCGATTTCAGCAGGTCTTGACTATCCCGGAATAGGCCCTGAACATGCATATCTTCATGATATTAAACGCGCCTCATATGTCCCTGTTACTGACGAAGAAGCCGTTAATGCATTCGAGTATTTATCACGAACTGAAGGTATAATCCCGGCAATAGAATCAGCTCATGCAGTATCACACGCTATAAAACTTGCAAAGACTTTATCACGCGAAAATATTATCGTAATCACAATTTCAGGACGAGGCGATAAGGACTGCGCAGCTATAGCACGTTACAGAGGAGAAAATATTAATGAGTAGAATAATTAATGCATTCAAGAATAACAAAGCGTTTATAGCATTTATCACTTGCGGAGACCCTGATATTAACACCAGCTTGAATATAATTCGTGAAGCTGCTAGAAACGGCGCGGACTTGATAGAACTGGGCATACCGTTTTCAGACCCTACAGCAGAAGGCCCGGTAATTCAAGAAGCTAACTTGAGGGCGTTGAATTCAGGTATCACGACAGACAAAATATTTGACATGGTAAGAACTTTACGGCTCGAGATAAATATTCCCCTGGTGTTCATGACTTATGCAAATGTAATATTCTCATATGGAAGCGAAAAATTTATCAGGACATGCAGTGAAATTCAGATTGACGGCCTCATAATCCCGGACTTGCCTTATGAAGAGAAAAATGAATTCCTGCCAACGTGTGAAAAATATCATGTAGACTTGATTTCAATGATTGCCCCTACTTCAGAAAAAAGAATTGCAATGATAGCAAGTGAAGCTGAAGGATTTATTTACATCGTGTCTTCACTTGGAGTTACAGGAGTTAGAAGCGAGATAACTACGGACCTTGACGCGATAATTCAATCAGTGAGAAAGCATTCAAGTTTACCGTGCGCTATAGGCTTTGGGATTTCGACACCCCAGCAGGCTGCGAAAATGGCTCGTATAGCTGACGGAGTGATTGTAGGTTCTGCGATAATCAAGATAATTGCTAAGTACGGCCGTGAAGCTCCTGAATATGTAGGTGAATTCGTGAAGTCAATGAAAGATGCTGTGCTGAATATTAGTGATTAGTGAAAAAATTCTCCCCTGAATCTTAAATCAGACTCAGAGGAGATAAAATCTTACCAGACTGCAACCCGCTCGTCCGGAGCAAGATACATTTTGTTATCTGGCTTAATATCATAAGTCTTCATGAACTCTTCGTATTGCTGCAAAATTGCATTTACCCTCAAATACGGCAGAGCATGGACATCAACATTAACGAGAAAATCTACTCTTTCAGGGGTATAAATAACTTTCCAAATTCGAGCGTAACTCCTGAAAAATTTATTGTAGTCAAAGCCTTCATGATTCGCAGCTATCCCAAGCATTGATTTAACTCCTGCCATATCTGCAATTGACTCCGTCTGAACTAGGGCACCGTTATAATTTTTTCCTGAGTTATCGACTTTCATAGCACTGAAATATTTTATGAGTCTGTCTGCTCTGGCTTGAAACTTTTTGTAATCCTCTTCAGTCCACCATGACGACATAGAGCCGTTTTTATCAAATAATGCGCCTCGAGTGTCAAAAGCGTGCGAGATCTCATGACCTATAACTGTTCCAACGCCTCCGAGTTTCTCTTCATAGCTCATTGAAGGGTTATAAAAATCACCGCTGAGAATTCCTGCGATAATATTAATCGAGTTCTCCATAGGCTTATAGTACGCGTTCACCACAACGACATCGCTTATCCATAAGTCATGGTCAACTTGAGAGTTAATGCGCTCATAGAAAAATTTTCTCTTGTTGAAATTCCTGATTGCCTCTACAGCGTCTAATAATGAACCTGAAGCATTGATTTCAAGCCCCGAGTAATCGTGCCATTTGTCAGGGTAAGCAGCATTCAATCTCATAGCGTCAAGTTTCTCGATTGCCTTAGAGCGAGTTTCTTCCGAGAGCCAGTCTTCGGACTTGAGCATTTCCCGATAAAATTTAATAGTATCTTGAATTATCTGCTTGACTTCGCGTTTAGTATTCTCGCTGACATGACGGGCAATATAGAGTCTCGATACCGGCACTGCAAGATTATCATGAACGTAATCTGTTGCAAGCTCCTCATCTGACTTAGTACCTGTGATTCCGTAGCGTTCGTTGAATAATCTTTGATACTCCCTGTAAGCAGGCTCATCAATCACTGTGATATAACTCTTAGCAAGATCTATGAGCAAATATGCTTTGATACTTTCAAGATTTGACTCGTTATATAACTCGTTCAGAGCTTTGAGCCATTCAGGTTCTTGAAGATTCATTAATTTTGAATTCACTTTATGAGCTTCAAGAATGTCTGCGTACGGGAAAACTTGAGATTTATCGCGTAATTCCTGCATACTTAACGGGTTATAAGTCTTCTCGATGGCTTCAGGGGATTCAAGTTCATTAATAGTCATCATGTGAGATGCTATTTTGCCCTCGAACTCGAAAGCAAGATTTAAGACTCTCTCTATCTCAGAATCACTCAGGCCAAGACGCTTTAACATGTAACTTGCAACTGAGTCGCTAAATTTCTTGACTCTGGCTCCGTTTGAAGTCATATTTTTATATTCAGCAGAGTCCCTCAGTGAAAGCCCAGTCGGTGCAAGCTCTATGTTATAAGACTCAGAGTCTATGTTGTCGAGTCCAATAACGAATTTTGCAATGAACGAACCGTGATTGAAACTTGACTCAGACATGAAATATTTATTAAGCTCGTCAAGAGTCTTGATATTCATAATCTTCTTTGCGAGTTCGGGCAAATCTCCGAGTCCTGATTTATTGCGTTTGTCCCAGTCAACCCAGAGAGAATATAAATTCTGAACTAGTTCTGCGTCATGACCTGTTAAGCTCTTATTGTGCATTAATGCTTTTAGTGAAGCGTCAATTTCGTCCTGAAGCTCATAGAATGATCCATTGCCTGCTCGTCCGGGCTTGAGTCTTGCGTTAATAATCCAGTCGTTATTTACATTCATGTAAAAGTCATCGCGTAAATCCGGGCTATAATCTTTCACCGACCCATAAATATTAGAATTCCGCCATGGAGTCTGGCCGTCCGCAAAAGATTCACGGGGGCAAAATAACATTAAAGCTAGTAATAACGCAAAAATTTTCATGTTACTGTAAAGCATAGACAGTTCCGCCGTTATCACCGAAATAAATAATGCCTTCACTTAATACAGGATTGGTCTCAAAGCCTGAGCCTGTCTCAAGATTAAAGCGAACTTTCCCTGATGACTTGTCAATTGCGTATATAGTCCCTGAAGCAGTGCCTGCAAATACTAAGCCTTCGGATATAATAGGATTTCCGCTGATGGTATTCCCATTTGTCTCGAACTTCCATAAAATATTTCCGTTAGCCTCATCGATTGCTGCAATAGTGCCTCTGACTGTACCGACTGCTACGATGCCTTCACCTACTGCAGGAGAAGTAGTAACAGGGTCGCCGATTTTCACGTCCCATAATGGAATAACGTCCTTAATCTGCACTGCCTGAACTGAACCGTCCCAGCTCGAATAATAAACTTTGCCGTTCTTAATAACAGGAGTGTTGATAGCACCGCCTGCGCCTCCGCCGTTGACTCTTTTGCCGTTGTGGGGTGATATTATGCTCATGATTCCGCCGTACTCGCCTAAGAATACAAAGCCGTCGCCATATCCCGGAGCTTCTCTGACTCCCTGTTCGCCGGCCTTGTAAGTCCATAAGAGATGACCGTTCTTAGCGTCAAGGGCGTATAACTTTCCGTCAGACTTTGATGCGAATATCATTCCGCCTCCTGCTGCAGTACCGTCATCAATAGTAACACCTTCTCCGGCGTGAGCCATACTCTGCCACATTAACGAACCATCAGCAATCTTGAGACATGTTATAGTGCCGTCGCCCTGAGCAAATACTACGTTATTATTAATTACACTGGGAGTGCCTTTGATTGTATTTGTTCCGATGTAGCTCCAGACTTCAGAGCCTGTGTCCTTGTTCAACGCGTAAAATTTGCCTGTCTCTGTGCCGAGCAACAACACATTTTCTGACTCTGCGATGCCGCTGGTTATGCCGCTCTCAAGATTTACCTGCCACTTGGTGCGCCCCGTGAATGCCCATGCCTGAGACGCTGCAAATAGTGCGGGTAATAATACTGCGATAAAAATTTTCTTTCTCATGATAAAAAATTTACCTCCTGAATAAAAAATATAAAAATTATACCCCCCGTTTGAATTGGGAGGTAAAGGGCTTTATTACTTAATATATTTAATCCTGCTTGTTACTTGGCCGGCTGTTCCTGTTCATTATCTTTCAGGACGATTATTACTTCCTGATCGGCATCATAGGGCTCCGTGAAGTCCATGAACTCCTGACGAGCTTCACTGATTGTGTATGCTGAACATATCATGTCAATACGTCCTGTTTCAAGAGCTTCGGGCAGAAGTTCAAACCTGTAATCTACCATAACAAGTTCCCTATCTAACTTCTTGGCAATGGCAGCGCAAAGTTCTACGTCAATCCCTGCAAAGCCTCTTTCAGTCCTGATCTCATAAGGCGGAAATACAGCAGAACACCCTACCCAGAGTTTGCCGTTCTTAGCGTCTTTGTTCAAGTCTATTTCTGAAGGGTCAGGAGTATATTCTGAGCCTACATATTTTGCTATAGTCCGTGCTAAAGTCCCATCATCTTTAAGTTCAGTAAGAGCCTTGTTGACTTCATCGCGTAAAGAATTACCCTTCTTGAAAGCTATACCCATTAAGTAAGTTCTTAATGCTTCGGGCAAAATTTTTATATCATCATAATTAACTGCGAAATATCTTGCCGGAGTCTCATCGATGACAGCTGCGTCAATCTTTTTAGCTCTCAGGGCTTCGACGACATCCCAGACGCTTTCAAACGTGAAAATATTTTCCCTGTTATCTTTAAGAAAATCTCTGATTGACAACTCAGAAGACGAACCTGCTTCAACGCCTACTTTTGCATTCTTGAGATCGGCAGCGTTATTAACTTCTGCAAAAGCTGAACCAGCGATTAACACGACCAACAAAATTAGAGCGAATCTTGCAATATTTTTCATGATAAATTAAGACCTCCTGATTATAATAATTACTTTCTGTTATGCTTGATTATCTCTGTCAGGATTGAGCCTATAATTTCGGCTTCTCTGTCATGTCGTTCTTGTCGGCGTCTTTCATTGCGTCTTTGTTCGTCATATTCTCTGCGTTCACGTTCGCGTCTGTCCCATTCACGGCGGTCTCGTTCTTCGCGTTGACGTTCCCAGCGCATTTGATCTCGTCTTGCACGTTCCCTGATTTCCTGTTCTTCGCGCATTCTGTCAAGTCTGCGTTCTTCGTAGTAATCCCGTTCGCGTCTCTCTCTGGCACGTTCATGGCGTTCATATCTTGACGGCGGAGGAGGATATGCAGAAGCAGGCACACACACGGACAGTAAAACTGATGACATCACGAATGATGATGCTAATTTCTTAAGTCTAAGTCTCATTATTAGTTCTTGGCCTCCTGATAAAAAATTTTTTTGCTGCAATAATTATACATGCAAAATAAAACCTCTCCTGCGCGAGTGATTTAAAGAGAGGTCAACGGCTGATTAACTATTACACATACTGCTCGACTTGGTCATGAACAACGACCATGTTATTAAAGTCTTCGATTTGAGGACGCTGAACCATGATAGGCTCTCTGACGTGCATATACTGGGTATCAGTGCGCCTGATGACAAAGCCTCTCTCAAGCCTGCTGACTGACCCGGCAGTATTTACTATCGTGCTGGTCTGAACAATTCGCATGAATAATCCCTCCATGAATTATTAAGATATAAATCTAAACATAATTTTACACTAAAAATTTTTCGCTCTGCATA
The DNA here is from genome assembly GCA_017439345.1 of Synergistaceae bacterium. Taxonomy (GTDB): domain Bacteria; phylum Synergistota; class Synergistia; order Synergistales; family Aminobacteriaceae; genus JAFUXM01. The sequence continues at coordinate 18,577 of JAFSJJ010000014.1, read as the reverse complement.
TATTTTCACAGTGATATAATATTCCGCGCTGTGCAGCAGTTAAATGCGTAAGTCCGGGCATTCAACGGAGAAGCGCATTACACTCACACGAATTAATACGCCTTCCCGGCTGAATAAAAATATTACGGAAGGTGAAAAACTTGAATAACAACTCTTTTCTCGAAACTGAACCGGTAAATAAATTATTAATACGCTACTCAGTTCCCTTGATAATCTCGCTCTTGGTCGCAGCTTTATATAATATCGTTGACCAAATTTTTATTGCTAATGCTGACTATTTAGGCTCAAACGGCAACGCAGCAAATAATGTAGTCTTCCCTATGACGGTTATAGCTCTGGCATTCACTTTATTTATTGGCGACGGGGTATGTGCATTCGTCAGCATGAGTTTAGGTTCACGCAACATCAAGCAGGCAGGGGACAGCGTCGGTAGTGCGGCTCTGTTATCTTCTACGACTGGAATAATTATCGCTGTGATTTATTTTATTTTTCGTGATGAGCTAATAACTTTCTTCGGAGGCAGAGTCAATCAGCAGACTTTTGACTTTGCAAAAGAATATTTCACGTTCATAATTCCCGGAATTCCCTTTTATGTCTTCGGCCAGGCTATGAACCCTGTTATCTCAGCGGACGGAAGCCCGAATTACGTCATGTTCTCGACACTAATCGGTGCAGGAATAAACATAATTCTTGACCCTGTATTTATATTTATATTCCACTGGGGCATGATGGGCGCAGCAGTCGCAACGATAATCGGACAGATATTCACTGCTTTCATGTCGCTGTTATATATCTCGCGTAAGATGAAAGCTGTAAAATTTACCCGCGAAAATTTGCACTACAATCCTGACTTAATGCGAAAATATCTGCCTTTGGGTCTATGCAGCTTCTTATCACAAATCTCACTCGTTATCAGTGTCGCAGCTGTCAATCTCATGATTAAGAAGTACGGAGCCCTTGACCCTGTTTTCTCACAGCCTGAGTATTCACAAATTCCAATGGCAGTAATAGGCATCGTAATGAAATTCTTTCAGATTGTAATCTCTATCGTTGTCGGACTTTCTGCGAGCTGTACACCTATAACGGGCTTTAATATCGGAGCAGGCAGACCTGACAGGGTGAAAAAATTATTCTCGTTGTTATTAACCTGTGAAAGTGTTTTAGGGTTAGCAGCGTTTATCATAGTCGAGTTCTTTCCGGTTTATATCGCGGACTTGTTTGGAGCTTCGGGCGAGAGCGTTTACTATTCAGACTTCACTGTTAAATGCTTCAGGACATATCTATGCTTAATAATTCTTGCATGTGTGAATAAGGCAGCTTTTATATTTATTCAAGCAATGGGTAAGCCTTGGACTTCAGCAGGTCTCTCAATGATCCGCGAAATAATTTTTGGTGCAGGTCTTACAGTGTTAATGCCTCTTTTCATGGGACTTGACGGGGTGTTATGGTCAATGCCTGCGAGCGATTTATTAACGTTCATAGTTTCGCTTATCGTGATAATTATGATTTATCGTGAATTAAGCCGTCCTGTGAGATATTCTGACAGTCTTTAATAATATTTCGGGCAGTTATATAATATTTACGTCATAAAAATTTCTGCCCGTCCTGTCATGAATTACTAATACATTTACTAATACAAAAAGCTATTCCCGTAAGTCTTGCCGTCTGGTTTCAGTTCGTGTCCTGTCAGTGAAAAGTCAGTGAAAACTATTTGCGTTACGTTCAAGCATTATCCCTGTAATTTTGTTTATCATGACGCTTGACAAGATTTAAATTTTATTATAACTTTATTATAAGTTTTTAGCGTCAAACATAAATATTATTAACTGGAAAAAATATAAATGACTTATAACAACGCGAATATAATACAAATTTTCATGGAACGAATAAAGCATTCTGACACAGAAAATTTCATGAAAAGCATACTATTTTGTTTCGGTGCACCAACTATCAGAGGCTTGAAGGCTGCGTGCTTAATCAATTTCAGGCGCGGTAAATGCGAGGATATGCGCTCTTCATGGAAAAATAACGCTTCTAAATGGCTTGATGCTCTCGGTGTTGAATGGCTTTTACTCAACGAACACAGTCAAGATAATAATGCCCTTGTGTTGATATTCAGGCGTGAACTTCTTGAACGTGCTTTACGTTGCTGCAAGGCCTGCGATATTCTCAAGGCTCAAGGCTACCCCGTCCATAATAATATTAATCTTGACGAATGCTTGAAGTGTCTACGCGAAAAATTTTCCTCCGGGACTAAATGCCCCCATGAAGTCGGCTTGTTTCTTGATTACCCTCCTGATGATGTCAAGTGCTTCATGGAGAATAAGGCTTCTAATATATCATGCCCCGGCTGTTACTGGAAAGTGTATAAAAACGTCAGAAAAGCCCGCCGGACGTTTCGAAAGTTCAAGCGAGCTGAATATGATGCTGCCCGAAAGATATTAAGAGATATTATTTCGTTCGAGCAGTAGAATAAATATTATTAACTGGAGGTTATATTCTAATGGCAAAAGTTTTAGTCGTCTACGTAACAACAACAGGAAATACTGAAATCATGGCAAACGCAATCGCAGAAGGCGCAAAGGGTGCAGGTGCTGAAGTAACATGCAAAACTGTAGGTTCGGCTTCAGTAAGTGAACTCGCTGATTATGACGTTATAGCGTTCGGTTCTCCTGCTATGGGTGCTGAAGTCATCGAAGAAGCTGAAATGGAACCGTTCTTCACTGAGGCTTCAGGCTCTCTCTCAGGCAAAAAAGTTGCAGTGTTCGGCTCATACGACTGGGGCGACGGCGAATGGCTCAGGACTTGGGAGGACAGGTGCAAAGAGGCTGGCGCAGTAATCGTAACTGAAGGCTTGAAAGTTAATTTAACACCTGATGACGCAGCTATCAACGAGTGCAAAGAATGGGGAGCAAAGTTAGCGTAAAGAAATTTATTCACTAAAATTTTTTATGGCTCTCGGGGGTAAATGCTCTCGGGAGTTTTTTAATTCTCGTAGTCTTTGAAGGCGTTAGGGTCAAGAGATTTTATTTCTACGACTTCACGGATATTAACGCAGAAATTATGAACTATCATTAAGCGCGCTAAAATATTTCCGTCAATCAGGATTATTTTTTTCTCTTTAGCGTAGTCCTGAGCAGGCTTTGAGAAATTAGCATTCGTTACAAGCAAGCCCCGTCCCGCCTTTCGTGTTACAGCGTCCCCGAATGTCTGCATACTCCAGCTGGTGATTATGCTGCCCTTCTCGAGCTTTCTTGTCTGGATATAAATCGGATTGTAGCCGGGTCTGTCTTCTATGATTATGCCCTGAATTGCTGACAGTGCCGTTCGTCTGCGTGCGTTCTTGTAGACTTCATAGCCCATTCGGATTAATAAATCAGTGATAAGCTGCTCAAATCCTGCCGGTGAAAGCATATTAACTTTCGCAAGTATTTGAGTTACGAGGTTTTCATAATCTGAGGCTTCGAGATTTACGTCAAAATTATTTAATCCTGATTGATTGTTCATAGTGTGATAATTATATAATATGCTGTTTATTTATAGCGAATGATTAAGCCTGCATTGACTTCTATAACTTCATCGGCAAGAGCAGCTAACTTAACGTGAAGTCCTGCAAGGGTTCTTATATAATTTTCTGTGAGTTCATCATAATTAATCCCGTCCGAGAATATTTCACATGAAACAAGTACAAGATTTCTTGAGCGTTCGATAATATTCGTTATCTCATTGAAGATTTTCCCGCCGTCTGAGTTATTATCGAATATTTCATTAGCTGTCAGATTAGCCAAGTCTTCAAGTAATATGCATGAATTGTGATTAATATTTATTTCTGAGAGATTGCAGCTTTTCTCTATCGTAATAAAATTCTTTCCTGAGCGCATGAGCCTATGACGTGCAACCCGTGATTTCATTTCGTTGTCATATATTTTTGACGTAGCAAGATATACCCTCTCTAAGTCATTCCCTGAGAGTTCGATTAGTCTTTGTTCAGCGTAAAGACTTTTACCGCTTCCAGATGAGCCTGAAATAAATATCAACATGAATGCTATAATAACCTAAAAATTTTCAGGAGTATAGAATTTTGTCAATAAAACTTAAAGCAGCCGTCATATTATTATTTATTTTCGCGTCAAGTGCATTTGCTGATGTGAATATCATGTGCAGTTCGTTTCCTGTTTATGACTTCGCACGCGCTGTAATCGGGAATTCAGGGCATGTAAGATTATTGCTCAGACCCGGCACAGAGCCTCATGAGTTCGAGCCTTCAGCAATGGACATTAAGGCAATCAATGATTATGACGTATTTATTTACACAGGAAAATATTTAGAACACTGGGCAGAGAAGATAACCCGCTCAATCAATAAAGAGATCGTTATAATTGACGCTTCGAGAAATATAGAACTCGTTAATAATGACCCTCATATATGGCTTGACGGAATTAACGCTTCATCAATGTTAATGAATATCTATATGGGAATTATTCAGGCCGACAAATTGAATGCTGATTATTACGCTGATAATCTTAGAGAATATCTGCAAAAACTTGCTGAACTTGACGGGGAATTTATGAGCCTTCCAAAGAATAAAGCCTTAGTCTTCGCCGGAGAGTTCTCGCTTGGATATTTCATGAGACGCTACGGACTTGATTATATAAGTGCCTATGACGGTGAAAATGAGCCTGGAGCAAGAAAACTCGCACAAGTCATCAAGTATATTCGCGACAACGGGATTAAATATATATTCTCTGATTATGAAGTTTCTGCAATAACGCGCGGGGTAGCTGACCAGACAGGGACAGAAATATTAATATTCAATACTGCTCATGCTTGCGGTGAAAGTGATGATTATATCGAAATCATGAAGCAAAATCTCGAAAACTTGAAGCTGGCTCTTAATGACTGAAAGACTAAAATTAACTAATGCAGTAATCAAATATTCTGAACGAGTGATAATTCATGACTTCTCGTTGAGCGTGAATTCCGGTGAAATGGTCTTTATCACAGGTTCAAACGGTTCTGGTAAAAGCACGTTAATCAAGACTATTGCAGGGTTACTGCCGTTAAGTTCCGGAACTCTTGAACGAACTGCGAAAATTTCATATGTCCCTCAACTTGAAGAAGCTGACAGGGATTTTCCGGCCAGAGTTAATGAGATAGTCTTAACGGGAACTCAGAGAAGGGGCAAATTACTTTACTCACAGGAAGACAAAGAACGTGCGAAACATGCAATGCTTGAACTTGGAATTTACGAACTTGCCTCACGTCAATTAACGACTTTATCAGGAGGTCAATTAAGACGTGTATTTATAGCTCGTGCAATTTGCGGACTTGGTGATTTGCTATTGCTCGATGAACCCTGCGCAGGTCTTGATGTTCAGGCTCACGAAATATTATTTGCTGTGTTGAGAAAAATTCTTGATGATGGGTGCGCTGTCTTAATGGTAACTCACGATGAGAGCGATATAAACGGCATTGAGGGTGCGAGGGTGATAAATATATCATGAGTGAAATTATAGAGCTGTTCACATATCCATTTGTCCAGAGGGCTTTAATAGCAGGTTCGTTGATTTCTATCTGTGCTGCAATGTTAGGCGTAATTCTTGTGTTAAAGCATTATTCTCTAATTGGTCACGGCTTAAGTGAAATAGGCTTTGCTTCGTTATCATTGGCTGCTGCTTTGAATATTCCTGCCCTGATAATTTCTGCACCGGCTGTGATACTTGCTTCGTTCGTGATTATGTTCGTGTCTCAGAGATACAAGACTTCAGGCGACATAGCTATAGCTCTGGCTTCAAGTGCTGCTCTGGCTTTCGGGGTGATAATCTCATCTGTAACGGGGAAAAGTTCTAACATGTCAGGTTATCTATTCGGGAGCGTGTTAGCGATTACTCAGGACGAATTAATTTTTGCAGTGATAATTTCGATAATAATAATTCTTGCGTTCGTGATATTTTATAATCGCTTATTCTTGATTACTTACAACGAAGACTACGCGCGCTCGCTGGGAATAAATATAGTGTTATATCAATTCATAATCTCGTTAATGACTGCATTAATTATAGTTACTGGAATGCGTATCATGGGAACGCTTTTAATCTCCGGAATAATTATTCTGCCTGCTGTGAGTGCTAAGAGTTTTGCAAGGGGCTTCAAGTCGTTAGTCATTATATCTGCGTTAATCTCGTTCATAGCGTTTATATCAGGTTTAATTCTCTCGTTCGTGTTTAATCTGCCTGCCGGAGCAAGTGTAATTCTTTCAAGCACAATAATATTAATTCTTGTGAAAATATTTATATCATGACAGGTAAAGGACATAGAATAACAACATTTTCATTTGTGTTAGGTGCAACAGGTTCACCTTTGGCAGCGTTGATGAGCTTTCTGGGCAGCACGTTTCCGGATAGCTCTGAATATACGTTCTTTGGGAAGAGGCGCAATCGTTATCACAGGAGATATACTCACTGGTTTATACCCTGGCTAGTAATTGCGTGTGTGTGCTTCTCGCGTTCGGGGTGGATAGTACCCAGATTATCGGCTTTGATTGACGGCTTTAACGCTCATCTTGACGTGTGGAGCTGTGCGGGCTTCTGGTTCATGGGTTGCGTTCTGCATATTCTCGAAGATGCATTTTGCGGGACAGTTCCGTTTTTATTGCCAAACAAGCGCAGTGTAGGAATGCACGTATTTCACATGTCAAAGCAAATCGGCCAGATGAGCAGGGGTGAAATAAATTTTGTGCTGCTGACCGTGTTAATCTCGTTAATAGCGTTTGGGTTGAGATTTTTCACAGTGAGCAGCTTCACAGATTTTTGCGTTAATCTTTGGCGGAGTATTTAGTGCGTAACATTATCCTCCTCCACCAACAAGATTAAGATTAAGTTAAAGATTAGCAGCCCCTACGGCATTGAGCTTTTCTTTCATATCATCAGGCAGAGTGTAAACGAACTCCCTACCGTCTTTCGTTGGTCTTAATATTTCGCCCTGCTTTGTCATCTTCAGGAGAACGTCTCTGATAATGCGGTCATTAACTTCCGGGAGGACTTTATGAACTTCAACAATAATGTCGCTCGCCCTCATTTCATTCTTGGCATTAACGACAGGCAGTATAATATTCCTGATTTGATTGTCCTGAGTTATTGTCTGCTGAGTTACAGGCCTTAACTCATCATCATTAGCGTCTCTGACTTCAAAATTAGTTATCATGTCTTCTTCTTCTCCGTCTGAAGCTACGATAAAGATAAACGGAGCTTGATACTTGTCGCTTGTCTTAACCTGCTCAACGCTTACTTTCGTCTTGGTGGTGGAGGATGAGGAGGACACACTCAACTTCTCCATATTGTAAGCTGCACTGCTAAATTTCGTAATCGCAGAATTTCCGGATATATCATCCATAGTGCGCTTTCTGTCTTTGTCGTTATTACTCTTTTTCCTCAAGTGGTGAACGACTATCACGGCTATTTTGTAATAATTGGCCAGCTTTAACAGCCATTTAAACACTTCGGTCATTTCCTTAGTCGAGTTCTCATCGGCTGTATTGAAGTTCCCAAAACTATCGAAGATTACAGCATCTGGCTTACTCTCTTGAATGGCTTTATGAACTATTGTCCGAAAGTCTTTCTCGGACAACGAGCAGGAACAGTTTCCTTCTATTACTAGCCCTTTACCGTCAAGAATGCCTATCTTAGTAACGTCAGGTTCTAAATGTTGAGTAGCGCGCAATCTGTTATCAAACACCCCATTCAGCAGCTCACCGTGAAAGTAGAGTGACTTGTAGGCTTTATCTTCATTACCGAAAACATCAAGGCCTTTACTTGCCTGTATCATGCAGTGAAACATAAACCATGTTTTGCCTGTACCCGAAGCAGCAGCTACGACAGATATTCCGCCTCTGGGGAACAATCCGGCGATATAGTCTATGTGCGTATAAGTGATTGACTTTGAAGGCGTATAAATTAAGTTGCTGATTGAATTATTATCGCTCATTTTTTCTCACCTCCTTTCTATTTATTTTGTCATCAGTAGTTTTACTGTTCTTATTTTGTGAATTCATGATAGAATCCTCCTATATGTTAGAATTAAAATTTGAGCGTATTACAGTCCCATTTGCACCTGTTCACGCGCAAGAAAATTTATCCACTAACATTATATATTAACCCCGCTTCTTTTTTCAAGAGGGGAGACGGGGAAAAAATATTTATTATTCACACAAATATAGATTACAGCTACGAAATAGCCCCCTTCATTAATTTCATAAATTTATCCGTATGTTCACGGCCATGCTTCATATCAGCCATAAAAAAAAAAAAAGAACCCCTGCGCTTTACACAGAGGCTCTTGAAATAAATAACTAAATGTTTTCGCCGAACTTCACGCCTTCATAGTCATCTGAATTCGTGAGCAATAACACTACTGTGTCGGGGTGTCCTGCTGCCTTGATTTTCTCTCTGTCGAACTTCATTAATTTCTGACCCTTCTTGACCTTGTCGCCTTCTTTAACGAAATCCTCAAAGCCGTCGCCCTTCATCTCGACAGTATCAACGCCGACGTGAATTAATACTTCCATGTCGTTAGCTCCTGATATTCCGATTGCGTGCTTGCTCTCTGCCACTGAACTTATTTCGCCGTCAATGGGAGCATAAACAAATTCGTCTTCGGGTTGAATTCCTACGCCTTGGCCGAGTGTTCCTGCTGCAAATGTAGGATCCGGGATTTCTGTATACGGGATAACTTTACCTGATGTGCACTGTGCTATGTCGCCGGCTGATGAGCTGATTACCGTTGCGAACTCCATAACTTTCTCAGGTTCTGCCTCAGGTGCGGGGGCTGCTTCAGCTTCGGGAGCATCTTCTTTCCAAATAATCCATGATAAGACGAAAGCGATACCTCCGGAAATAGCTAACAAAATCGTGTACTGCATGGGCTGTGCAATAGTTAAATAACCCGGAATGCCCGTAACACCGTAAGCCTTTGCGCCTATGCCCGTGAATGCCCCGTAGAGTGCGCCGACTGTTCCGCCGATCATTCCTGCAACTATGGGCTTGAAGAAACGTAAATTAATTCCGAATATAGCAGGCTCTGTTATGCCTAATGCTGCTGATAATGATGAAGGAATTGCTACAACTTTAGTGCGCTGCTGTCTTGCCTTGAAACCTACTGCGAGACATGCCCCGAACTGTGCGAAGTTTGCTGCACTTGCTATGGGCATCCATGTATTGAGACCGCCTTCTACTGCTAACATTCCTGCTTCGATAACGTTATACATGTGGTGAAGTCCCATAACGACCGTCCAAGGATAAATTGCTCCCATTACAGCTGAGCCTATAGGGTTCTTGACGAGGATTTGAGCTGCCTGAAGTACCCATGTTTCTAACTGAGAGAATACGGGTCCGATAATCGTGAACGTTAAGAAAGTAGTTAATAAAACTGTAGTGAACGGAACTACGAACAAGTCAATCATTTCGGGAACGTGCTTATGAAGCCATTTCTCGATTGAGCACATCATCCAGACTGCAATAATAACGGGGATAACGTGTCCCTGATAGCCGACTTTCATAACCCTGATGACGAAATTCAGGAAGACGAAATGCCACTCGCCGGGAGTTGTCGTGCCTACTGCCCAAGCGTTTAATAAGTTGCTGTGAATCATGGCCAAGCCTATAACTGCGCCTAAGAAAGTATTTCCGCCGAAAACTCTTGCTGCCGAGATTGCTACTATAACAGGAAGATATGCAAATGCCGTGTTAGCTACCATGTCTAAGAAGTCGTACCATGAAGTGCTTGCGAATTCCGGATAAACTTTGCCCATAGCCTCGACAAAGCCCATCATGAGACCTGAAGCAACGATTGCAGGAAGTATAGGAACAAAAACGTCGCCGATAGCTTTTAGAACTCTCTTCCAGATTGGCTGGCCTGCTGCTGCTGCTGCCTTGACATCATCTTTTGTAGCTTCTGTCATGCCCGTAACGCTTAAGAATTCCGCATAAACTTTGTTGACAGTTCCGGTGCCGATTATGAGCTGTAACTGTCCGTTGTTCTCGAACATGCCTTTAACGCCGTCAACGTTCTCGAGTGCTTTCTTGTCGACTTTGCCGTTGTCCTTGATTACGAGTCTGAGTCGTGTTGCACAGTGAGCTGCCTGGACGATATTTTCACGCCCGCCGATGTGAGAAACGATTTGTTCCGCACACTTACGATAATCCAATGCCATAAAAATGACCTCCTGAATTAAATATTAAATTAAATGTAAATCAGCAAACGCCTTAGCAAGCCCGTCATCACTTACTGACGGACAAACTATGTCAGCAAGTTTCTTGAGAGCCTCCGCACCGTTTGCCATACAGACGCTTGTACCGACTGTCTGTATCATTTCTAAATCGTTCATGCTGTCCCCGAAGCCTATAGACTCGCTGACAGGTACACAGAATTTTTCGCAGATAATTTTTACGCCTTTTCCTTTGTCGAATTCTTTGCTGAAGATTTCGCCGTTAATACAGCTGGGAGCTTTGACTTCTTGAACTACGAAATTAAATTCACCGCCTAATAATCTTTTTGCCTCGTCTAACTGCGACATTTCAAGACACATAATTACGACTTTATAGATAGGGCTGCCGTCATATTGACTCATTGGCTTTATTCCCAAGTTTGCAGATAGAGCCTTTCGCCATCGTTCAATTTCGCTGTTGCCTTCACCTTGAGTGCTTAAGAAGTCCCCTAAATTTTCATCGCCCCATGAGCCTCCCTCAGCTTCGATAGTGCAGAAGACTCCGTTGTCGTGAAGAGATTTAAGAGCGATGTCTCTTTGTTCGTTAGTCATAGGGTGGTCGTATAACACGTCTTTGAAGCCCTCGCCTACAGCAACATAACCGCCTGCACATGAGATAAAGCCGTCAAAATTATATTTGAGCAATGGCCTTAGCATGTCGGGATTTCTGCCTGTGCATAGAAAAATTTTGTGTCCGTTAGAGCGAGCCTGATTAACAGCGTCTATTGCACTCTGAGGGGGAATGTTTTCGCCTGGTTTAGTGAGTGTGCCGTCAATGTCGAGAAATATTAACTTCAAGATTGTATGCCTCCTTAAATAATAATAATTTATTTTGTGCTGTTAAGTTCAATCCGTAAATTCTTTATGTCTTCAAGAGTCTGATTTGTGACTCCTGCGATTTGCTCATCACTAAGCAATCCGAGCTTTATCAAGTTAAACGATGTTTCACGGCGGCTTTCATTGATACCTTGACTTATACCTTGAGTAATGCCTTGAGTGATGCCTTGATTGATACCTTGATTGAAACCTTGAGTGCGACCTTCAGCGATACCGGACTCGTAAATTGTCTCTGTAACTGTCTTACGTCTCATGCGTTCATCACCTTCATGAAAAATTTTCTTGACTTCGTTGTCAAATTCGAGCACATATTTTTCTTCGCCAAGCCTCATAACACGTTCAAGAAACATAATGAACATCATGCTTTGTCTGTTAGTGAAGCCCTTATCGTGAAGAAGCTGCAAAATTGTCTTCATGTACCCTAATTTTTTCTTTCTGGATTTGCGGTACTTTGCTGCTATCTTTGTCGAATATATGAATAAATCAACTACGTTGTTCCCTGATGTCAACTCTTCATCACTGAGGGCATATGCTTTAACGAGATTATATTTATACTCGATTGAGGTCCCGAAAACTTCTGATTTGTAAATTCCCGGTTCACCCTCGCGTTTAGGTCTCTTAGCTGTGAGAATTGCCAGAGCTGCAGGATTTTTTGAATAACGTATAAATATCAAGCAATAATATCTGAACATTCGCAGTGAAATATTTTCTCCGTCCTTGCCCTGAATCTCTATGTGAAGCAATACCCATTCATCGCTGCCGTCTTGCAGGAAAATTTTTATCAGCTCATCAACGTATCTTTTATGTGAAGTGCTGCCTTCGGGTTCAAGTGCTGAAGTAATCTCGTGAAGTTCTTTGTCAAGAAATTCAGGTTCATGATTCAAATCTGCCTTAGCGTATAAATCCGGAATGAATTTTTCGAGTATCTCGCGCCAGAACTCAGCAATAAAATCTTTCCAGAGTTCATCATAGTCAAATAATAACTCTGTCTGTTCGTCTACGTGATTTGTGATAACAGCTTCAGACTCAGATTTACTTTTTTTGCCGGTCATGAGAATCCGCAAAACTCCTTCGAGATAAATTTTTTATTATGTTGTTGAAAAACTGTGAATGAGAAAAATTATAATATAAAAATTTTTTGAGGCAATAACATAGCATGAGCCTTTTTGTTATCTTACTGTTACAGCTGACGTAGTTAAATATAATAATAACCCTTCCCGCCTTTCCCTCAGCAGGTACGTAAAAGAAAATGAGGCCCGCACTACATAACAAAATAAGTGCATTGACTATATCTTGAACATTGCAATTTTAATTTACAGGGTCTACACTCTGATTAAATAATCACTGACAAGGAGAAATAATCATGCCGGCTAATGACCAGAGACGAATTGCTTTATTGATTGACGCAGAGAACACAAGTTCAACATACATAGATATTATATTCAACGAGCTTGCACCATACGGGCTGGCGACATATAAAAGAGTTTACGGCAACATAAGCGCAATTACAGGATGGGAGCAGCAAATACTTCAATACGCAATGACTCCGGTCTTGCAGCTTAATTACACTAAGGGCAAGAATGCTTCTGACTCTGCATTGATAATAGACGCTATAGATATATTACATGCTAATAATGTAGAAGGCTTTTGTCTTGTTACATCGGACAGCGATTTCACGAAACTTGCTATACGTTTACGAGAAGCCGGAATGTTCGTCTTAGGCATGGGAAAAGAACAGACTCCTGAATCATTAAAGAGAGCCTGTGAGGAATTCAAGTATCTTGATGCAAAGTATAACGATGTAAAACCCGAATCAGAGGCCAAGACAGACTCGAAATCTAAATCAGAACAACTGCAGCAAGAAACAGAAAGCCCTGAAGTTATGAAACTCAAACGCAAGCTCAAGAACAATATAGACCAAATATTTGATACAGTATTTAGAGATAAAGAATGGGTCAGTCTGTCAGAACTCGGCAGCACTCTTCCCAAGTATATAACAGGTTTTACAATCAAGGCTTACGGTTGCAGCAAATTAAGCAGGTTCGTTGAGAAATTCCCTGATATATTCGAGATAAGAAAAGATAACACACATACATACGTCAGAAACAAGCAGTAATAATTACGGAGAAATAATTCACATGAGACACTCACACAGCAATAATATAGACATGCTTCACGGTTCGTTACTCGACAAGATATTAATATTTGCCCTTCCTCTTGCAATAAGCATGATCTTGCAGCAGTTATTTAACTCGGCAGACGTTGCAGTTGTCGGACGCTTTGACAGTCATCAGGCTATGGCAGCAGTAGGCAGCAACGGAGCAGCAATTAACTTAATGGTAAATCTTTTTGTCGGTCTCTCAATCGGTGCAAATGTTATCGTAGCAAAGTACATCGGCAAGAACGAGACTCAGAAAATTCATGATGCTGTTCATACTTCGATAAGTGTTGCAGTAATCAGCGGCTTTATATTGCTTGTATGTGGCATATGTGTCGCAAGATTTTTATTGACCCTCATGAATACCCCTGATGATATATTAGATCTCGCAGTCGTATATTTCAGGATTTATTTTCTGGGAATGCCGTTTATAATGCTCTACAATTTCGGTTCTGCAATATTACGAAGCAAAGGGGACAGCAAACGGCCTTTATTTTCACTTGCAGCTGGAGGAGTAATTAACGTTATATTAAATATGATATTCGTTATAGTCTTCAAGCTCGGAGTTGTTGGTGTAGGAGTCGCAACAGTAATCTCGAATGTAATCAGCGCGTTAATGATTATGTATTACTTGATAAGAGAAGAAGCTCCTTTTACGTTCAGATTTAAAGACTTGTGCATAATAAAAAACGATTTGACTCAGATTATAAAGATCGGACTTCCCGCAGGTCTTCAGGGAGTATTATTCGCTGTCTCGAATGTAACTATTCAGGCTGCAATAAATTCTCTGGGTTCGTATGCTTCGGCAGGTTCGGCAGCAGCGTTAAATTTCGACTTTATCACATATTATTTTGTCGGAGCGTTCACTCAGGCAGCAGTAACTTTCACTTCACAGAATTTCAGCGCAGGGGATTACAACAGGTGCAGAAAAGTTTTTAATCTCACAACGTCAGCAGGATTAGTATGTACAGGTATTGCATGTCTAATATGTTATATCTGGAAGACTGAAATTTTGAGCCTCTACACAGTTGACCCTGAAGTCTTGCATTATGCCGAAGTCAGAATGGTTCACGCCGTTGCATTCTTGTGGCTGTGCGATATTTACGAGGTTCCCGGCGGAGCGTTAAGGGGTATGGGTTATTCAACTCTGCCTTCTGTTATAGTGCTGCTTGGGTGCTGTGTCTTGAGAATCGTATGGGTCTACACGGTGTTTGCATATTTTAAAGATTTCGCTATGTTAATGAACGTGTATCCTGTCTCATGGCTTATAACAGGAATAGTAACGATGATTGCATATTATTATGTCAGGAGAAAATTATTTGCGTGATTAAAAGATTTTCTCTCTGCTTCCGACAATGAATGATATATAATTACAAAAATTTTTTTAGGAGGAAATTTTCAGGATGAAGCTCTACGTAATTTGGATTATAACGGGAGGAGGGGCAGTTTCTCTCTGCTGATTAGCTCATGTCTTAATGTACTTCCTTCACAGCAGGAGGTCTTATTACTCATGAGAATAAATAATAATCTTCCGGCACTTACAGCTTTCAAATCTCTTAACGCTACGAATAAGTCATTACAGAAATCAATTAATGCGCTGTCGACAGGACTTAGGATAAACTCGGCGGCAGATGATGCGGCAGGTTTTGCGATAAGTGAAAAAATGCGTTCTCAAATTACGGGGCTTGATATTGCATTACGGGACGCTCAAGATGGCATATCGTTTTTGCAGACTGCTGAAGGTGCTCTCGGCGATGTAAATTCTATATTACAAAGAATGCGTGAATTATCCGTTCAGGCAAGCAATGACTCTTTGACTTCGAATGACAGGCAGTATATTCAGCTTGAAGTTGACGAGCTTAGAGACCAGATTAACAGAATAGCAGGCACGACTCAATTTAACAAGAAGCGTATTCTTGACGGTTCATCAGGTGCTTTGTGGGCATCGAGTGATTTGAACGTTAAGGCAAGAATTAGGGGCGGTTTGACTCATATAGATCAATTCGGGCAGAAAATCAAAACTGAGGGCAATTACCGAATAGACATCAACACAGAGCCGGGAAATCCTCAAGTCCGAAAGAGCAACATAATGACTACATGGAGTACTGAAACAGAAGACGGTCCCGAACCTGAAAACGTTACAGAGACAGTCAGAACTATAGCATATAACACTGTAACAGAAACAGAGACTCAGCTTGTCGAGACTCAAGCAGACGAAGAACTTTTCAAGATATACTTAAACGGTGAAAGCAATGATAATCCGCAGACGGTTGACAACCTGATAAGGCTTCCTGAGAACGCCACACAAGAACAGTCTGACGCAGTAAATGCTCTTAGAGACGGCATGAGCTTTTCAAACGGAGTACTCACTATAACAGCGGACGGAACATATAATATTGTAACTAGGGGAAACGCTGCGACAACGAATAGAATTCGGGTAGCTGCCGGAGTCAATGCTAATATTTTCCTGACAGACGTAAATATTAATGTCAGTTCAATGTCAAATGCATGTGCCTTCAAAGTTGAGCCGGGAGCAACAGCTAACGTATATCTCTCAGGCGATAACTCACTGATAAGCAACGGAGCAGCAGCAGGTCTTGAAGTTCCCTACGGTGCGACACTGACTTTAACCAGCGCGGACGGTGACGGTCAAACTTCAGGGAGGCTCACAGCAAGAGGCGGAGGCGGTGCATTTTACGGAGCAGGTATAGGCGGTCATGGAGACGGCGGAGGCTATGCTTCAAGCGGACGAGCAGGCAATATCACAATCAACGGCGGCACGATTACTGCAACAGGAGGCTACTATGCGGCAGGAATCGGAGGAGCTGACTCTCACGACAGGACGAATGACGGAGACGGATGCGGAAATATAGTTATTAACGGCGGCATTATTACGGCAACCGGCGGATCATGTGCACCAGGAATAGGACACGGAGACGGTACAGAAGCCTACACAGTTGTTGAAGACAGCATTACTATCAACGGAGGAACTATCACAGCGACATCATCACCCAGCGGAGCAAGAGCAGCAGGTATAGGCGGAGGCAACGGAGTCAACAGCGGCAGAATCACTATAAGCAGCAATGCTACTATTACCGCATCAGGTTACATGGCTGACGGAACTTCTGCAATAGGCAGCGGCATTAGTGCTCCTCAAGGTGAAAATGACAGCGTTACTTATACTGATGACCCTCCGGAATTGCGCGATTCTGTTCCTGACAGGCTTATGATTGGCGGTACTATTCGCGAAGAGAGAGAAGTCGAAGTAACACGCAGCGTCCCATATTTTGCAGAAAGCACACGAACTGTGAGCATTACTCCTCCTCCTAGTCTTGACAATGAACTTGAGAATCTCACTGTCTACCCTGCAAACGGCGTTGATACCATGACAGCAAACGGTCTCCCTGCAGGAAGCTACACCGTGAAGACTCTTGACTCGCCAAACACTGCAAATTCATATAATCTTACAGGTTCATATGGATTCAGTTCTGATTTATCGGGATTGTTTAATCTTAATGCAGGATCAGGCGCACTCACTACAAACGCGAATATATTACTTGAAGTTACGGATGTAAATGCATCATCAGGCACAGTAACTCTGAAGGCAACTGCTAACTTAATGGCTACAGACGGCACAGTAACGAAGCACATAGTCCGTGAAAATTTAATAGTCAAAGAGGGAGTGGCTTCGGCTTTAAGCGGTCTGAACTTATCAGGTTATCTTGATTATGATAACGAGAAAGCGGCCCCGGCTGTTACTATGAATCTTGCCTCAGGTGCAGCACGTTCTTTCTCAGTCGGCAATAAATTTGTGTACAACATAACTCCTTCAGGATTTTCCCGAGAAGAGCGTACTGTTGAAATCTCAGGGACTCAGGACTCAAACTGGAGTCGGAACTGGGGCGGAGACGTAACGAATCAGCCTGTGTTATATCAGCTCAATGCAGAATCTACGGCAAATAAAACATTAACATTCAGCAATTTCTATTTGAATTCTCTTGACGGCACAGTTTACGAGGGCGATGTAGTTCTTGCATCTAACAGCAATACAATTCAGAATGGCACAGCTTTAGCGAAATTCGATGCTTTGAGGGACGACCCTGAAATTACGGAATCATTCAAGACTGCTGACGAAGATACCAAGCTCAGTGAAGTTTCTGAATTCTATAACACTGAAGGAGTGTTTCTTTTACAGCGTCCTCAGACTCTAAAAATAATGCAGGGTGACGGAAAAACTGCTTCAATAACGATTTATTCAAGTGATACGATAGGCGAACTTCGGGATAAAATTAACGACGCAATAGCAAACGATTTAGGCCAGATAAGATATACTGATTCGAGTAAGTTCGTGAGTTTCGTAACAGAAGCTCAGAATCAGGGGCTTGAAACTGTACCGGGGACATTTATTATTCGCTCAGTGATACCCGGCAGGGCAGGCGAGTTATCTTTCTCAGGCGACGAAGATTTATTGAAGGCTCTGGGTATCAACACGATTCAAGAGTCTAGTGAAAGCAGTTACACAGCAAGTATTTACGAGGCTCATTCAGGTAAAGTCATAAAGTCAAACGCTAAATTAACCGGAAATATTCTGCACGAAGCTATAGGACCTAATATTGATCTTGAATTTGACTCATTAGCAGGTGTACAAGCCTCATGGAACGAGAACACAAAACGTTATATCTTGTCCTGTGATGATACTTATTCAGCAGTAATTCACCTAAAAGACAATGCCGTAACCTTCCAGACAGGAGCGAATAAGGGCGAGGACTTTATTATTCAGTTAGGCGACACATCGAGCTTTGCATTAGGAATCGACAATGTTAATCTTTTAACCCGCGAAACTGCCTCACGTTCAATCGGAATTCTTGACCAGGCAATAAATCGAGTCTCGACTCAGAGAGCCAAAATCGGAGCATATAATAACGCCCTTGAACACACTATAGCGAATTTGACGACTACGAGCGCGAATTTAACCAATGCAGAGAGCAGGATTCGTGATGTTGATATGGCGTTAGAAATGATGAATTTTGTGAAGCTGCAAATCTTGAATCAATCAGGGACGTCAATGCTTGCTCAGGCTAATAATCTGCCTCAGTCAGTGATGAGTTTAATGCAATAAATAAAAAAATAAAAATTAACGCTTGCAAAATAAAAAAAGGCGTGTATAATTTCTCCTTGTCGTTGCGAGATACACAAGAGCAGCGATGATGCAAAAGGTTATTTGACAATTGAATACAGCGTGTAATATTTGAGCGAAAGTACTATAAAGCTAGAATCAGAAATTATTACTGAGAGTTTGATCCTGGCTCAGGATCAACGCT
>JAFSJJ010000013.1 GCA_017439345.1 Synergistaceae bacterium | reverse complement strand
TGCTCCGTAAATCTTCCGGTATCTCTACTTTCCAATTCCGTCGCTCAACTTGCATTTGTTACGCACGCCGCCAGCGTTGATCCTGATCCAGGATCAAACTCTCAGTAATAATTGTTGATTCTTGGCTTATCAATCGCAAAACAAAAACTTAATGTCTCATCTGTAATTTTACTCTGTCAATATACTCGAAAAATCTCATATTATAATTAATTCAATCTTTCGCAAGTTGCCTTGTTATCGGGCTTTTCGTTATTTCGTTCTTGCCTCTCTCAAGCGCAACGAGTGAAATTATACGCCCCTTTTTCTAAATGTCAACACTTCAAAAAAATATTTTTTGCTATAATCTTTGCGAGGTGATTAAAATTATTCCTGTAACTATTCTCACAGTGGCTCTAAACAGTGATGCTACAATAGCCCGGACTATTGAGTCCGTGATTAATCAGACTTATAAAAACATAGAATATATTATTCTTGACGGAGCTTCACATGACAACACGGTCAAGATTGCGAGTTCTTATATTGAAAGATTTAATGCGATGCCAGGACGAAGCATGAAAGTTTTCTCGGAAAAAGACAAAGGCATGTATGATGCTCTGAACAAAGGCGCGGGACTTGCTCAAGGTGTCATAGTCGGTCAGATTAACGCAGATGATTATTACGAACCTGACGCGGTGCAGACTATGGCAGAACTATACGAACGCGAAAAATTTGATCTCGCATGGGGAAGCGTCCGAGTCATCACAAGAACAGGCAGCATGATTAAACACGCTAAACGAGGCCTGCTCTGGACAACATCGCACTGGTGCCACCCGGCAGCTTTTGCTTCACGAGATATTTTGCTCGAGTATCCTTACCCCCTGAATAATATTCACGATGATTTTGATTTCGCTACTCATGTATATATCGACGGCAGAAAAATTTTTCCAATTGATAAAGTCATCAGCAACTTCACTGTCGGAGGAGCAAGCACTAAGAAGAGCTTCAAGGACGCAAAGAGACGCATTGATGAAATTTACGGGATATACAAGAAGTACGGAATGAGCAAATTTTATTATCTGCATAGATTAATATTCGAGACAGTGAAATATTTTCTTATATAACTATAAGCAGGAGTAGAGCTTCTTAATTATGTCTCCTGCCTACATTTAGCAGCTAAAGCCACTCGTTTATATCTTTCTTAGTTACGCTCCATGTGAAATACTTAACAGGCTTAGAAGTCATGCAGTAACGGCACGCGGGAATAGGCTCGCTGAGTCTCTGTAATATCTCATCGGGGTCGCTTGTCTTGTAGATGGCGATATAATCATCTTCAGTTATAGTTATATCACGATTGAAATACTTGCTGAAATGATGAACGTTAGGGGCAAACGTACATGTATATAATCTGCCGTGCTTTAGGGTTATACAGCCGTTAGCTCGGTCACAAAATGCAAAGTTAAGTTTTATGCTGCTGTTCCCAGCCAGATTGATTGCAGAGACAAAGAATTCACTACGCTTATTCTCTTTCTGGTTCCATGCCAAGTTTGCTGACACTCCGAATTGTTTTGCTTTAGCCCGTATAGCTTCAAAATCTATTTTTATGGGATATGCTGATATTAATATGCCTATTTTGTTATCATGACAGGTTCGCCAGAAGTCATCGTCTTTGCTGTTGAGAAGTATTCCGTTTGTGAAGATATTTATTCTGCCGTCAGGAAAATTATCACGAGCAATCTTCATAAGTGTCGTAATCTCAGGATGCAGCAGAGGTTCTCCGCCTATAAGAGAGATTCTTTCGCATTGATGATTAAATATCTCTCCCATTCTGACAAAATCTTTTTTGAACTCTTCTACATCAACTAATTCAGATTCAGCTATACACGAGAAATTATTACAGCCTGCGCAGTTCAAGTTGCAATGTTCTGCAAGATGTATTTCAATTCCGTAGAATTGCGATATTGATACCTGAATAGCTGTATCATCTTGAGAATCTGCAAACGAAATCTGCTTTGAAATCAGCGACAAAATTTTATTCTCAAGCCGTCTCAATGATAAGTAAGACTCCGTTAAGAAATTACCAGAACCGCAGGCAGGATCAAAGAATTTCAGAGTTCCGAGTCTCTTCTGAAACGCACGCAACTTTTGAGTCCGACTTCGTGAAGCTGGAGCTTTAATTATCGCGTCAAATTCTTCATTCAACTCGTCAAGAAATAACGGGTCTATAACTTTGTGAATATTCTCTATCGATGTGTAATGCATTCCGCCAGAGTGCCGAGTCTCTGGGTTAAGAGTGGACTCAAAGACTGCTCCGAAAATTGTAGGCGATATTCCAGACCAGTCAAAGCCCTCTGACATCTCATCAAGAATTATTCGTAACGGTTCGCCGCCAAGCTGAGGGAGTTCAATATCATCATCAGCAAACAGACCGCCATTAACATACGGAAACGCTTTCAAATCGGCCTCAAGATACGGATCACGCTCATTATCTTTCTGGTTGAGAACTCGAAAAAGTTTTCGCAGGGCATCACGGGCAACTAGTTCACGGGGCTTCAGGTAGTCATGAAATTGAGACTTTGCAAAGAGTCCTGAATCTTCAGCATAGAGCAGAAATACAACACGAACGCAAAAAACGTTTAGACTACGCTGTGATTCTTTGTCATCAGGATTTATATAACGTTCAAGCAGTGAGTCATAGAGCTTGCCTACTAATTTACCTGCTTTTACAGATAATTCAACCTCATGAATATTTGTACTGTTTACATCAACAATAAATGCCAGCTTATGCCATTGAGTTTTTAAGGACTGGAGCGAAACAATTTCAGGCTCTGATTTCGGCTTTTCCATGTCGTAGATTCTGAACTCTTGAAAATTGCAAACTACAATCCAGCGGGCGCGTTGTGAATCCGGCAGCCAGTCTGAGTAACGTTTTGCCTGCTGAAACGGAGTTATTGAAGTTCCGTCAGACTGCATTATTGATTTATCGAGATTAACATCAAAACTTTTTTGTTCAATTATAGTTCGAGTTGATGGAATATAAGCGTCAATATAACTCACATGTTCAAGGGCTACACGCTTTTCAAACTCGATAAAACGTTCAGGATACTCAAGATTTAATACATTACGTAACAAATCAAGCCAAAATTTTTGAGTATCGCTTTTCTCGTCTCCGTGATCTTTCCAGAAATCAACGAAGCGTAAAATTTCACTCGTTATCGCCATGCCTTATAATGTCCTATTCATTTCTTCCATCATCGTCCGAAACTCTTGATACTTGTCAAGATTTCTCTCTAAGTCCCGACGAAGCAAGCTATTTATATACGCCGTTATGTTCCCCCTGAAAAAGTATGAGGCAAATTCTACACCCTCATTTTGCTGCTAGTTCTCCAATACGTTTGGATTTCCGCGTTCGTTCTTTCGCTTTCACTACAAGAATTCCCGCAACCTTTAATTTTTCGTTGTTATCACGTGCAAGGTCAAGGGCTTGGACAAAATCCATTAATCCGTCTAATGACCAGCCGGATTCTTCTACGGGAATTATTACGTAATCAACGTAGCAAGCACATTTTTTTATGCTACCCCTATTGCCGGAGGTGTATCGATTATTATGTAATCATAATTGTCTTCAAGTATTCGGGATCGTCCATAGCTCCCCAGTCCTCAAAGTGGCGGCAAATAAATTCCTGAGTATCCTGCCACCTCGATAACGCTAGACCCGTCAGAACTGATTGATACGTCCATTCAACTAGCAGCTTATCACCGATTTTGATTATCTGGTTAGGCTCTGGGAAACCTACATCACGGTATTCATGACAACGCTTAAATATATTTCGCTTCTGTTCCTCTAATGTCGCTCCGGGACAACGATTAAGCATAACGTAATTACATGGTATCCACTCGATAGCTTCCCTTTGCTCTAGCCGCTCCTGACCCTTCAGTTCTGATAATGAAAGCCTCACGTTAGGCATTCCGTAAAGCTGTCTCAATGCATTGTGAAGATGATACGTCTCAACCCATTTCTTTACGCCTGATACTTCGGCCTCAAGATACGTCGCATGTAACTTATGATGACGCAGGGTACTCTCAAGCCAGTAGTAATTATCCGCAAGCCTGTAATCTTCGGAATCACGATTCGCATTAATAACTTCTGCTTCAGGACGGATAAGATTCGCTTCTTGTATCGAAAGCTGCGCTAATGTCTTCTGCCACTCAGTTTTTACTGCGCTAAACTCGTCAGGATTTTCAGGCTGTGATTTCTCTAAATCCTCTACAAGTCCCTTCAACGTAACTTTTATTGCTGAGAAAAATTCACGGTCGATTACATGTACTGTTCTCTCGTGAATTATAGGGCTGTCCTTGTGATTTTTACTCCCTACAAGCCTTAAAACTCGTGCTGCGTCTGAGCTGGCTGGATCGGCCCCTAACGTCTTGAACTGTGAGAGCAATAAACTCTGCGCGTACGCCCATAAATTAAGCTCTGACCTTGAAATCGGCTCGTTATGTATCCATTTTAGATGTACTCCTCCGCCTGAAAATACTACATCATTTGGCAGCGGAATTCCGAACTTTTCACAATGAGCTTTAACGAGTTTTTCCCACTCTTCGGGACTCGGATTTTCCGTAAGTTCCGGCCTGTAATCGACAAGAATCTTATAATCCAAGTCAACAAAGTTAGCGTTAATCGATGCTACATTATCAACTTTCCTGTTATTACGGCTTGAGTACGTAAGAGAATATCTTTCAGGCTTTAAGAATCCGGAGAAAAAAACAATAGAGTATGCAGACAACATGATTCGATATATGTGCCTTACAAAATATATTTGTATCAGAGGCAAATATTCGTATGTGTATATTGACCTCGAACTTCGCCGATTAACAGAAATCGATTCAATTCTTGAAACTGATAATGGCAGAGCAGCTCAATATTCTAAGGATGAATGGCGTAACTATATGGGAATCTATGGAGCTTATCCATTGCCTTTTGAAACAATAGAAAAATTGAATGAAATTATTGTCAATACTGACCGAGACATAAATGCTATTGAACTAAAACTCGGAATAAATAACTCCAACGCGCTCTAATCATTGTTCAAATCGAGAAGAATATAAATTTGAAATAGAACGAAGAAGGAAATATCGTACGGGACTGCAAAATCTTGAGATAAAGCAGGAATATCATAACAGTGTGCAAAAAATTGATGAAGCGATACAAGCTCTTGAGGATATTCGTAATCACAATAAAGCGAACCTTGCGAAGAAATATTCTATTGAGCTTGAAAAATGGGTAAATGTTGCCTTGAATATAATCAATGACAGTATACTCATAAAACCTAATGCTCCAGTCGGCGATGATAACGAGCCAACGTATACTGCGCCGAGCGGAGTAGCAGACATCGAATGTTTTTACGAAAAATTTAGCGCGATATGCGAAGTAACTATGCTAACTTCACGCGATCAATGGTTTAATGAAGGTCAGCCTGTTATGCGTCATCTTCGTGATTTTGAAAAGCGGCATAAGAAGCAAAGCTATTGTTTGTTCATTGCTCCCAGATTGCATCAAGACACGGTAAACACTTTCTATAACTCAGTTAAATATGAGTATGAAGTGGAGAAGCAAAAAATAATCCCCAATAGGATCGCTCAGAGCAGCATCATCATTTTTCTTGATAATTAAGAAATCTAAGCGTATCGGGTCTTCACCAAGCGGAATCTCCTGCTCATAAGTAACATTAGCGTGAATAATATCATATTCAACTTTCATAGCAGCATAAAATCCGTAATGAAAACGTATGCGCCCTGATTCTTGAGTCACTCGATCAGCCTCCATTTAATAAAGATATTTTAACAGAATATAAAGAAAAAGCCCCGAAAATTTTATCCGGGACTCTCTCTATGTTAAAGGATGGAGTTCAAATGAAAAACAACTAAAGCAACAAAAACTTTTTTATTCTGCCATTTTCTTGAGAGCTTCGACTCTTGCCTTCTGAGCTTCAACCTGAGCTTCAAGAACTGCGAGTCTTTCCTCTTCGGTCTTGAGTGAAGCCTTTACGCTCTGCCCTAAGTTATCAGCTATTCCCCTGAGTGCCGCAAAGTCTGCCTTTAACTCTGCAACGTCCGGGAGTCCGCCTTTCTCGAGCTTCGTAATTCTCTGGTCAAGTGCCTCAAGTCCTGCCTGCATTTGAGCTTTCAACGCGTCAAACTGCGGAGTAATTTTATTCTGCATGACAGTCCAGACGACATTTAATAATACTATAACGCAAATTATTCCGATTATAATTTTTTTCTTGCCTGACGGTGCATTGCTCATGATAATAATTTTCCTCCGTTCACTATATAAACAAAAGAGGCCCGATTGCGACTCAGAGCCTCTATAAATTCCATGATTAAATTACTTAACTTCGACGTCTGCACCAGCTTCAGCCAGCTTCTTCTTGAGCTCCTCAGCTTCCTCTTTGGAAACGCCCTCTTTGATATTCTTGGGGGGATTGTCAACGAGTTCTTTTGCTTCTTTAAGTCCGAGTGAAGTAATCTCACGTACTGCCTTAATAACTGCGATCTTGTTTGCGCCGGGTCCTTTGTAGACAACATCGAATTCAGTCTTCTCTTCTGCGGGAGCTGCTGCTGCACCTGCGCCGGGCATTGCTGCCATCATAACGGGGGCTGCACTTGCACTTACGCCGAACTTCTCTTCAAGAGCCTTTACTAATTCCGAAAGGTCAAGAACTGACATTGTTTCAATAGCCTGGATAATTTCTTCTTTTGACATAATAATAATTTACCTCCGATTTAGATTAATAATTAATATAAAAACTTTTATGCTGCAGGATTCTCGTTCTCGTTCTTCTTGTCCCGAATCTGAGCAAGACATGTAACGAAATTCCTGATTGTACCTGATAACACATTGACAAGCCCTGACAACGGAGCCGCAATTGTCCTGACGACCTGACCGCGCATGACCTCTTTTGAAGGCATATCGGCAAGAGCCATTAACTGAGCAAGATTAAGCTGCTGGGTCTCGAGCAAGCCTCCCTTGAGGATAAAAGCCTTCTGGGTCTTATCATTCGCATATTCTTTCAGGACTTTAGCAACGTTTACGGGATCGTCATAGCAAATAGCGTAGATATTCGGCCCCTTCATCATGTCCTCGGGAAGTGCGTTTAATCCTGCTTCCTTCATGGCAATTGCAAAAAGGGTATTCTTTGAGACTTTGAGCTCACCGCCTGCTTCACGGACCTTCTTGCGCAGTGAAGTACTCTGGGCAACCGTTATCCCGCGATATTCACCTACGAAGACTGCCTTAGTGTTCACGAGTTTTGCTTTCAGATCATCAACGAGTTCATATTTAATTTGTGCCGGCATGTTTTTATTTTCACCTCCTGAATATATAAACAAAAACCCTCCTGAATAAATTTGCGCAATCTAAATCAAATCTAATCAGGAGAGAATTATTCTCACGTTAATTAACTCTTCTCCTGAGCAGGTAATTATTAAGCATTAACGCGCCTGCTGTCTTCGGGGAAAATATATTTATATCTACCAGAAAATTTTTATAAAGCTAACTCTTTCTGAGCAAGTGCAGGGTCTACAGCGATTCCGGGACCCATCGTCGGAGCTATTGCGATGCTCTTGACGTAAGTGCCTTTGACTGAAGCCGGTCTGACTCTGTAAATTGCCTGTAATAATGCTTTTACGTTGTCATAAAGCTGCTCTGCCGTGAACTCTCTCTTGCCTGCTGCATTGTGGGTAATTCCTGCTTTATCGGCTCTGAATTCGACTCTGCCTGCCTTGATCTCTTTTACTGCGCTTTCAAGTTCAAACGTTACAGTTCCGGTCTTGGCACTGGGCATTAAACCGCGGGGGCCTAATACTTTGCCTAAACGTCCTACAGACTTCATCATGTCAGGTGTAGCGATAACTGCATCGAAATCCATAAAACCGCCCTGGATCTGCTGGACTATTTCTTCTCCGCCGACTATATCTGCTCCTGCGTCCTGAGCTTCCTTAATCTTTTCGCCCTGAGTGATGACGAGAACTTTTTTAGTTACACCAGTTCCATGAGGCAGAGAAACAGTGCTTCTGACCTGCTGGTCTGCGTGTCTTGGGTCAATGCCTAATCTTACGTGAACTTCAATGCTCTCGTTAAACTTTGCTGTAGCTACTGACTTAAATAAATCAACAGCTTCTTTCAGTCCGTATAATTTGCCTGCTTCGATTTTACTTGCAGCTTCTCTGTATCTCTTACTGCGTTTCATGTTTAAATTTACCTCCTGCGGTCATAGCGAGTGTTTGATTATGACTCTTCCGCTTAGTTATTAATTAGTCAGCTACGTCGATTCCCATTGAGCGCGCAGTGCCTTCAATCATTCTCATTGCGGCTTCGACATCGTTAGCGTTGAGATCCTGCATCTTCATCTCTGCGATCTTGCGGACTTCAGCTCTTGCGATCTTGCCCACTTTGGTCTTGTTGGGAACTCCTGAAGCTGTCTCGAGGCCTAATGCCTTCTTCAACAGAACTGCTGCGGGAGGAGTCTTAAGCTCAAACGAAAAACTTCTGTCCGCATAAACTGTGATAACTGCCGGGATAACGAGTCCGGCCTGATCCTGAGTCTTTGCGTTGAACTGTTTGCAGAACTCCATAATATTAACGCCGTGCTGACCAAGTGCAGGCCCTACAGGGGGTGCAGGTGTTGCTTTACCGGCTGGCAGTTGTAATTTTACCTGCCCTACAACTTTTTTAGCCATGATAAAAATTTTCCTTTCTGTTAATAAATACTCTTATATTTTCTCTAAGGCTTTGTAGTCCGTTTCGAGAACTGCTCCGCCGAGAACTTCACTTTTGAATTTAACTTTGCCCTTCTTAGCATTAATTTCTACTACGGGGCCTGTGAATCCCTTCATTTCGCCGTCTGCTATGACCCTGACGATGTCGCCCGGTTTGAGATCAAATTCAACTTTGGGATTCTCGCTGTCCTTCTTCATGCCGGACATTATCCTGTCAACTTCTTCTTGAGAGAGCGGCATGGGGTGAGTTCCTGCTCCGATAAAGCCTGTTACTCCTGAAGTGTGCCTTACTGTGTACCATGACTGCTCGTCCATGATCATCTCGACAAGCACATAACTGGGATATAATTTGCGTGTTACTTCTCGGCTCTTGCCGTCTTTGACGACAATATGAGTCTCAGTAGGCACCAGAACATTAAATATCTTGTCCTGCATGTTCATAGCTGTTACACGCTGCTTTATATCGGCTTGAACCCTATTCTCGTAACTTGCATACGTCTGAATAACGTACCAGCGTCGTTCGCCCGGCATTTCGTTTTATCCTTCTATCATCAAGAACTAGCCAAGAAGCGCTGAGAACAGCCACGCAAGCAGAAAGTCAATAAGTCCCAGATAGAGCGACACACAAAGCGTAAAGACGATAACAACTAATGTCCAGTACCATATTTGCCTTCGTGTCGGCCATGTTACTTTTTTGAGTTCAGCTTTTGCCTCTCGTATGAAGTTCATAATTGAAGCAAACTTTGCCGGTTTCTTGTTAGTCTCTGTAGTTGCTTTTGCCATTGTAATTATTTTATCCTCAATAAAAAAATGGCAGGCCCGGCAGGACTCGAACCTGCAGCCCCCGGTTTTGGAGACCAGTGCTCTGCCAATTGAGCCACGGACCTGCGTGAAAATTTCGGCTTTAGATTTTACAACAGGTTTGAATCTTTCGCAACACTAAATTAAATTACTTCGACTCTTTGTGTAAAACAGAAGCGTTGCACCACTTGCAGTATTTCTTGAGTTCGAGTTTCTTGCTCTGCTTCTTCTTGTTTACTGTCGTCGTGTAGTTGCGTCTCTTGCACTGAGTACATGTGAGTCCGATTATGTCTGCCATGATTAATAAAATTTTCCTTTCGCTGTGATGTAATAAAAACGGGAAATATTTTAGCACAGAGATATAAATTTTTTCACATGATGATTAATTTAAAATACGCAATACACGTTTTGCATCTTGATTGCCCTGAACCGCTGCTTGAGTGCTTCAAAGTCAAGTATAGCGTAAGTATTTCCCTTATTAGCAAGCTCCATGAGAAGTTGCTGTGCTTTGTTAGTATCATATTTAATTCTTAAGCTGTCCCATAGAGCTATAAATAATTCTTGAAAGATTGCGGGGTTATTTGCTGTCTTGTTGATATGAGCCTCTGTTCTGCCAGCTTGTAGAATTCCTGAAGACGCTTGCTTGTGATGACAGTCATTAGTTCCTGATAGAGTTCTGTTAATTCTGAATCGCTTTCGATATTTCCGAGACTTAAATTATTAATGATGTTGTTATATTCCTGTTCGAGTACTGTCCTGTCTTGAGCAGTTAATATCTTGTGAACTGATACTATAGCCATGTTAAGAGCAAGCATTGTGTGTTGAGGGTCGTATGCTTGTTCAGAGTGAGCTGATGACTCAATGACTATGAGAATCAACAATGTTACGAGAAATTTTCTCATGAGCAAGAGTCCTCCTGTAAAAATATTTTGCAACATGTTATCATATGAACGTTCAATAAATCGAATGCATATCACCTGTCAAGTTACTAATACAATTACTAATACAAGAAATCTTCATGAAGATAAATCAAGACCGTTATAATTCCGTGTGAAAATTTTATTAACTTGTTCATGTTGAATGAGTCAATTTGCAAGTGAGTTTGCAGACTCAAAGCTAATAAATTATTTAGTATCTCATGAGAGAGTCGTATGTTATATTTTCGTGTGAAATTTATTTAACTTGTTAATGAGTTCATTTGCGGGCAAGTTTAACAGGTTCAAAGCTAATAATTTATTTAGTGCCTCATGAGAGAGCCGCCCGTTATATTTTCGTGTGAAATTTTTATTAACCTGCTAATCACTTCATCTGCAAGCGAGTTAGAGTCTCAATACTCACAAGAGAATCGAGTCAAGCAAGACTGTTATAATCTTACGCAAAATTTATTACGAGGTGAATATTGAATGAGTACTGTTCCAGTTGAAAAGCCTAGCGTTGATGAAAGAGTGAATGCTGACGAGAAGCCGCACATCGTTCCGTTGTCGCTGTTCAATGAGGGCAAAGCTAATGAAGTGTTCGATGAGGTCAGACGGACCGGGACAAAACTTGTCGTGAATGATGACGATGACTCCGCAGTGTGTATCATCATGACTCCTGAAGACTATATGAGGATGTCGGACGATTACGAAGATATAAAGCTTCGTGCTGTTGCTGAAGACCGCTGGAATAATTTCGATGAGTCGCAGCTTATTTCACAGGAAGAGATAGACCGCGAATTCGGTATTACTCCTGAAGATCTCGAAGGCTGGGAGGATATCGAGTTAGAATGAACTGGCGAATAAGATACCTTAAAGAAGTTGAGAGGGACTTGGACAAACTTGACGGCAGTCAGGTAATTCGCGTGCGAAAGGCAATCGCTAAGACTCAACAAAATCCTCTGCCGAGAAGCAAGGGTGGTTACGGTATTGAATTAGGCAACAAAGGCAACGTTAATCTTACAGGTTATCTTGAGATTAAGTTACGCGGTGAAGGTCTGCGAGTTATTTATAAACTTGTCCAGACAAAAACGGAAATGCTGATAATCATAATCGGTGCTCGTGAAGGCGAAGAAGTATACGATGATGCTGACGAGCGCATAAAACTTTACAGACTTTAACCCGCATTCGCACACTCAGACTCCTTCTTGAAATTAATTTTTCAGGAGGAGTCAAATTTTTTGCTATAAAATATTCACACTATAAATATATATTAATCGCTACTTGAACGGGACAATATAATTAATATACGATTAAATAAAATTATAAGGAAGTGCATAACTCTTAATGACTAACAAAAAGATTCTCGACTACTTCACAATCGAAGGCACTCCAGGAGGCAATCAGGACTGGCTGCCTGAATGGGACATGAACATGGGAGGCTGCGGAGCTGTTACGGCCTGCGATGTCTGCATGTATTTAGCTCGACAGGAAAAATTCAGGGCATTATATAAACTCTGGAACGAAAATATAACACGCATGGATTTTATCAGGTTCGCTCATGTTATGAAGCCCTATTTATCACCGCGCTATCACGGCATTGACTTTCTTGAGACTTACATTTGCGGCTTCAATGATTATCTTCATGACGTTCATAATAATTTGCTTACTCTTGAAGGAGTCTCAGGCTGCGTTGATTATGAAGATTTTTCACGGGCAATAATTGACCAGATAAATAATAATTTCCCTGTGCCGTTCTTGTTATTAAATCACTATGATCACGAACTTGAAGACTTTTTCTGGCACTGGTTCAATCTCGCAGGCTATGAAGTCCTTAATGACAATAATATTAACGTCTTGACAGTAACATACGGCGAATATAAATGGCTGAGCCTTCGCAATCTTCATGACACTCACAGCGAACGCAGGGGCGGAATCATAAGAATTTTTCAGCGTGTGTGATATTATTTTCTTTGCGGAATAGTGAAATATTAACGAAGGGGTAAATTTTTACATGGACGAAAGATTTAACAATTCGCGACGGAATCAAGGGCCTCGATACAACATAAATTCAGATTCAAATGATCCTGACTCTGTCTTATTCGGTGCTCATCCAAGAGTCAGTGCTCAACGCCAGGCAGAAGCCAGGAAGATTCGAGAACAAGAAATTAATAGAGAAAGAAAAGAAGCTCCCCGTAAACCTCAGACTAAGCCAAAGAAAAGAAAGCATTTTTCTGTCTTAAAGATTTTATTCATGACATTTTTAATGGTTATCTTACTCGCTACAGGTGCAGTCAGTGCCGGAGTCGCCTGGTATGTCGTCAAACTCTCTGAAGACCTGCCCAGCATGTTAGAGCTTGCAAATCCAAAGAGCAGCCTGCCTTCTATTATGTATGACAGAAACGGTGAAGTCATCGCAAGATTATTTATCGAGAACAGGACTCCCCTTGAGCTTCATCAAGTTTCATCATGGCTAGTCAGATCCGTCCTTGCAGCAGAGGACAGCGCATTTTACCAGCACGGAGGCATCAGAATAGGTTCTATATTACGAGCTTTATACACTGACATTATAGAGAAAGGCAAGGTTCAGGGAGCAAGCACTATCACTCAGCAGTTAGCACGAAATTTATTTTTATCGCACGAGAAGAGCATTACCCGTAAAGCAAAAGAAATTATTATCGCAATGAGGCTCGAAAAATTATTCTCGAAAGATAAAATTCTCGAACTATATCTAAACACTATTAACTTTGGTCACGGAGCATGGGGAGTCGAGACAGCAGCACGAACTTATTTTGATAAGTCAGCAAAAGATTTAGACCTCGCTCAATCTTCAATCTTGGCCGGACTTATCGCTAACCCCGGACGCTATAACCCCCTAAGCAGCTTGAGCAACGCTAAGGCACGACAAAATTATGTTTTATCACGAATGGAAACACTAGGCTGGATAACGAGCGAGCAGAGACAGGCAGCTTATAACGAACAATTAGAATTTCACGATAAGAAAGTAAATCGAATCGAAGAATTTAACAGAGCCCCTTATTTCGTATCGCATTTATTATTCAATGACCTGCTCCCGCGATACGGCAAAGATGAAGTGTATTCAGGAGGCTTGCAGATTTACACGACTCTTGACGTTAAATTACAGGATAAGGCAAGAGAAGCAATTCAGGGACTCAATAAAACGGTTATGGGCGCGCTTGTGTGTCTTGAGGCAGATACAGGGGAAGTTCTAGCACTTGTCGGAGGCAAGGACTTCAAAGAGAGTAAATTCAATCGTGCTACACAGGCATTCAGACAGCCCGGTTCAAGTTTCAAGCCTATAGTCTACGCTGCTGCAATGGAAGAAGACATTATGCCCAGTGATCATTTTCTTGACGCTCCTATAACTTTCAAGAAGCAGGGTTCAAAGGGTAAAGGCTGGTCTCCTCATAACTCAGGCGGAGGCTATTCCGGTGAAGTTACTGTGCAGAGAGCTTTGACAAGTTCTCTAAATACGGTCGCAGTTCGTGTAGCAGCATATATCGGAACTGATACGGTGTTGCGAATGGCGCGAAATATGGGCATCGAGACGAAATATCTGCCTAATGATTTATCGGTTGCGTTAGGTTCAGCTAGCTTGACTCCCCTTGAGATGGCTACGGCGTTCAACTGCTTCAACAACGGCGGCAAGAGAATAGTTCCCCTAATGATTCGCGAAATCAAAGACAGAGACGGCAACGTCCTAGAACACAGAGAGACAGCAGCAGCTCAGGCAATGAGACCGGAGACAGCTTACTCAATCAGATCAATGCTTCAGGACACTATAAGGGCAGGAACTGGAAAACCTGCGGCGATTCCAAAATATAATTTATTCGGCAAGACAGGAACTTCAAATGACTTTATCGATGCATGGTTCGTAGGAGGCGCACCGGGATTAACTACGGCTGTGTACGTCGGACGTGATGATCACAAGACAATGGGCAGGCGTGCATTCGGGGGAACTATGGCGGCTCCAGTCTGGAAAAAGTTTATGACGTTCGCAGTGAAAGAAATGAATACACCGCAGAATTTCGAAGCTCCTCCGTCATGGGTTGAAGTCGATAAATTATCAATATGCAGGTCATCAGGTTATATAGCTCGCGGAGGTTGTCAGGCAGTTCCGTTGTATTTCCCAAGAGGCAAATCACCCACTGCATCATGTCCTACTCACGGGGGGAGTCGTTCAGCAGCTGATAGAGATCCAAGAGGTCCGAGACTATTTCTTGTTGAACAGGATGATACTTACTTAGCAAGACGAAGCTACAGCGATGACGGCGAATCTTCAGGCGGAGGAGGCAGCAAGAAGGAAACCGCATCAGTACCAAAGCAGGTTAGTGCTCCGGTTCCACAGGCAGCTATACCCAGAATGAACGCCCCTGCACCCCAGAGACATGAGCCGAAAGTTGACGAGGTTGAGAGACGCTACAGGCAGTTATTGAAGGAGTACGGACTCGAGTAAAGCACTAAATCACAGTGAAAAATTTTGATTCTTCTGGTGATAAATATTTTCATCAGGAGAATTTTTTTGTTATATAATTTTCACCTGCACATAACTCAAAGCATAAAATTTTTGTTCAGGAGGTAATTTACTTTGAGAAAACTTCATAGATACATACTTCTTTTCACTAGTTGCGTATTTTTACTGATTGCGGGGGGGGGCTTAGAGCTGAAGCCGTCACGTACATAGATGAGAACGGAGAGACTAAGGAAACAACAGGAACAGTAACAAACGTAACTACAAACACAACACAATTTACAGAAGGATGGAATTACGTCAATGGATCTGTAACCGTAAACGATGATATTACATTACCCAACTCCGGCACCGTCAATCTCATCTTGGGCGACGGGGCAAAACTTACAGCAAATAAGATAAGCGGAATTGCTTCACTCGTCATTTACGGCCAGAGCGCAGGGACAGGAACGCTGGAGATTACCAACGATAGCGGTCAGGCTTACATTCATATTTATAGCAACAACGGCAGCGTAACAATCAACGGCGGCACGGTCAACGTCACGA
This sequence comes from Synergistaceae bacterium, assembly GCA_017439345.1. Classification (GTDB taxonomy): domain Bacteria; phylum Synergistota; class Synergistia; order Synergistales; family Aminobacteriaceae; genus JAFUXM01. Next base: position 116,315 of record JAFSJJ010000013.1, on the reverse strand, counting down.
GTACGAATAACGAGGCTGACATTTATAGCGACAACGGCAGCGTAACAATCAACGGCGGCAATGTCAACGTCACCAGCACGAGCAACGCTTACATTGGTAGCTCCGGCAGCGTAACAATCAACGGCGGCAATGTCAACGTCACGAGTACGAATAACGAGGCTGACATTTATAGCAACAACGGCAGCGTAACAATCAGCGGCGGACAAGTTACAGTAACCGGCACAGGCGAATCCAGAATCTTTTGCGACTCTGGCGGCACGATAACATTAGGCTACATGAATGCAAAAGACTTTATACTGTCTACGAGTTATTCCCCAAATCCCAAAATCGCAGACGGAAAAATTTTCGTCAACGAGTCCAGCACGTCAACAAAATACAGCGGAACTCTGGCAGCTAATGCAATCGATAATGTAAAGTTAATCCCGCTGAAATTCACCGTGAAATTTGACCCTAACAACGGCACCGGAACAATGAGTAATCAAGAATTTCTTTACGGCATTTCACAGGCTCTCACCGCAAACGCTTTCACCAGAGACGGCAGCACGTTCAAAGGCTGGAATACTAAAGCAGACGGCACTGGAACAAACTACACTGACGGACAGGACATAAGCTCACTCGTAGAAAATTACGGAGAAATCACTCTTTATGCTCAGTGGACTCTGACAAATTACAAGATAACTTACGAACTCAACGGAGGTACAAACGACTCTGCAAATCCTGCAAGATACACTGCTGATGACTCAATCACCCTCAAAGCTCCGACTAAGACAGGCTACACGTTCGCGGGGTGGACTCTTGACGGCTCTACAATCACAGAAATTGCGAAGGGGTCAACAGGCGATAAGACTTTAACAGCTACATGGACTCCGATAACTTACACGATAAAATACAATCTTGACGGAGGAAGCGCGACTAATCCTGCAAGCTACACGATTGAGACAGCCTCATTCACTCTTGCTAATCCCACGAAGGAAAATTATACGTTCACCGGATGGACAGGGACGGACTTAACGGCAGCGACTCAAACTGTAACGATTAATCAAGGCTCAACGGGTGATAGAACTTACACGGCGAATTACACTCAGAATCAGCAGGAGCAGGAGCAAGAACAGGAACAAGAACAAGAACAAGAATCGCAGGTAACTCTTTCAGCTCTTGAAGTGTCAGTTACAGGCGCGCTGACTCTCACAGTTACAGAAGGCAAGGCTATAACATCACCGTATACAGCAAGTGTTAAAGGCACGTATTCAGACGGTACGAGCAAGACTCTTACAGCAAATGATTACTCTATTGAATGGACTCTTGATAAAAGTATTTCCGGAGTCTCGATTAACAACGGAACTCTCAGCGTTAGTGACTCAGCATTGCAGGGAGATTACTCACTCACGATAACAGCTAAAGCCGCACATGAAAATATAACCGGTTCAGGAGTCAAGAACATCACGCTTCATGTCTACGAGAAGAGAAAGACTACAGACGCAGGCAGTCTTGACAAGATGACCACTGACGAGAAAAAAGCTATAGAGACTCTTACACTGAGCGACAATCCCGACAAAAAGATTACTGATTTATCACAGATAGATTTTACTGACTTCACGAATCTTAAAACTCTTGATTTATCAGGTCTCTCGAATCTTGAGAAGGCAGACTTGAGCGAACTTCCCGCTAACGTGAAAGACGTAAACCTTCAGAACACTAATATTACATCTCTGACTCTAACGGGCAGCACAGTAGAGAAAGTCAACGCTAAAGGGTGTTCAAATCTTGAGGATATCAATGCAGAGTCTAACGATTCATTAATCGAACTCAATGTAAGCAGCACAAATATAACTTCAATCAACGTAAAGAACTGCGCGAACCTTCAGAAGCTCGAATGCTCATCATGTGATATAGACACGGAGAATTTGACTCTTGACGGCTGCGGAAATCTTAACTATCTTGACATAAAAGAGAATCACTTCTCATGGTTCAACTATAGAGCAAACGTGTTAAAGTCCTTAAGAGAGTTCATATGCTCCGGCCAGAGAGTCGCGGGCTGGTACGGCAGAAAAACTTTTGACTTCTCGCAATTCTTCAACACAGGGGAGATTCTCACATCAGATAACGAGACTTCAGACGCTCCGAACCTTGAGAAAGTCGCAGGCATTACGGCTTATGACGAGTCAGGCAGTGAATTATCAGTGAGTTATGACTCAGAGTCAGGACTTGCAGAGTTCAGCGGGACTCCTGTGAGCATAAAATATTATTACGAGACTGGATTCAACAATCAAAGCATGGACGTAACAATTATTGCAGAGGACTCAGAAGAAGCAGCTAATTATCTTGGCAGCAGCGGTGGCGGCTGTAACTTCGGATTCAATTTATTTGCAGTGATCCTTGCAGCAGCATTATTCACAGTGAGCAAGCGTTAAGCAAAGCATTCTATAACGTGTTAATTCTCTTGGTGAAATTTCCTCATCAGGAGAATTTTTTTGTATAATCACGTAATTCTTTAATCAGGAGGCATAAATAATTCATAGACTAAATCACTATAGTGTGCTGTTACAACAACGAGAAAATGTTTCATGACTTTCTTGATAATATTCACTCTCAAAGCGTACCTTGTGAAGTCATAGGCATAAATAACTGCGGCAATAAAAATTTCAACTCGTGTGCAGCAGCGTATAACTCAGTCATTAATCAGGTCAAGACTAAGTACGTAATATATTCGCATCAAGATATAGTCTTGCAGAGTCCTGACTGTCTGAAAAAATTTTTGTCGTACCTCGAACGCATTAACGCTCATGATATATTAGGAGTCGCAGGCGTTAAGTTCGATACCGGCGGCACGATTACGAATATTAAGCACGTCTGGAAGCACTCAGGCGAAATAGGCTTTGCAGGAAACATCAGACTTGAAGGGGACTTCATGGAATGCGACACCCTTGACGAATGTTTTTTCGGGGGACACACTGAACACTTCAGATCATTTCCGTTTAACGAGAGACTCTGCTATAACTGGCACTTATACGCGGTTGAAGCATGTCTTAACACTAAGTCAAACTACTTATGCACGGGTGGGGGGGCTTTCTCTGTGATATAGATATCCTTCACCTGTCATCGGGAAATCTAAATATTTCATTTCATGTAAACTTTGTGCGCTTATGCATAGCCTACTCTAAAAAATTCAAGTTCATCAGTACAACTTGTACAAGCTCAGCGACTGACTCACTAAGTCTCATCAAGTACTCTTACAGAAAAATTTTGCGTCCACTCATTGTATCGTGTATCAAGGGCGCAGGTTTATACAGCATCCTGAAAAAATTTCGCAATGCAATCAAGAATAAAAGCTCGAATTAGTATATAATTTTCGCAATTCACGCATAAGATTATATTTTTCGAGGGAGGCACTTTATTTTTATGGCACTATTTGCTCAGGATAAAAATCTCGCTATGGAACTCGTCAGGTCTGCAGAAGCTGCTGTCATGGCTTCGGGCCGCTGGTTCGGACTCGGTGATAAAAACGAAGTTGACCGTGCTGCAGTAGAGGCAATGCGCTATGTTCTTCACGGAGTCGAAATGAAAGGCGTTGTCGTCATCGGCGAAGGTGAGAAGGACGAAGCTCCAATGTTATATAACGGCGAAGAGGTCGGAACAGGTCAAGGCCCTGAGATGGACATTGCAGTTGACCCTATTGACGGCACAAGATTAATGGCTCAAGGTCAGGACGGTGCTATAAGTGTCATCGCAGCAGCTCCGAGAGGTTCAATGTTCAGCCCTGATAATTTATTTTACCTGAACAAAATAGTTACAGGCCCGGAAGCAGCAGGTTATATCGATATTCAAGCCCCTGTTGAGTTCAACGTCAGAATCGTAGCAAAAGCTAAGGGTAAAGCAATTCACGAGACCACAGTTGTAATGCTTGACAGGCCAAGAAATAATGAGATTCTTGCTAAAGTCAGGGCAATGGGTGCAAGAATAAGACTCATCGGAGACGGAGACGTTGCAGGAGCATTAATGACAAGTTTACCCGGTCATGAAACAGCTGATTTATTATTAGGAATCGGAGGCTCTCCCGAAGCAGTTATTACAGCGTGTGCCATGAAGTGCCTTGATGCTAACATGCAGTGCCAGCCCTATTTCAGGAATGAAGACGACGAAGCTAAGGCCAGAGAACGCGGCTTGACTCGAGATTCTATATTAACGATTGATGATTTAGTCAAGAGCGATAATGTTTTCTTTGCAGCTGCAGGAGGTTCTGACGGTGATTTACTCAGAGGCGTACACTATCACGGAGCGCATATAGAAACTTCTTCACTTTGCATGAGAGGCAGTTCCGGGACGATAAGATTTATTTCTGCTGTTCACTCACAAAAGAAACTCGCAGAGATGGGCGGCAATATCGCTTATGATCCTACAGTGAAAGAGAGTACCGGACTATAATGCATATTCTAAGTTCATTGACAGCGTGGCTCGTTGATACAATCGGCAGAATGGGCTACACAGGAATTATTTCGCTAATGTTTCTTGAGTCTTCATTCTTTCCGTTCCCTAGTGAAGTAGTCATGCCTCCTGCGGGTTATCTTGCGTGGAAGGGTGAAATGTCGTTAGCTCTAGTATTGCTCTCAGGGATTGCAGGAAGTTTATTAGGAGCGTTGTTTAATTACTGGATAGCTGTAAAACTAGGCCGGCCGTTCTTGATTAAGTACGGTAAATATTTTTTCGTCTCAGAAGAGAGCATTAACAAAGCTGATGAATTCTTTTCGCGTCATGGACATATAAGCACGTTCGTATGTAGATTATTACCCGGAATCCGTCAATATATTTCTTTACCGGCAGGAATAGCACGAATGCCTATGAAAAGTTTTTTGCTCTTCACGACTTTAGGCGCAGGGATTTGGGTTACTGTCTTAACGTTTGCAGGTTATTTACTCGGCGAACATCAAGACTTGCTTAAAGAATATTTGCACGTCATAACTATTGCATGTATAAGCATAGCAGTTGCAGTTACGCTGATATATTTATTTATCGTAAAGAGAAAGAATCGTAAATCATGAGCGGAGTTCTTGGCGTAACACTAAGGGGAATGGAAGCTCTTCCCGTTGAAGTCGAAGTCGAGATAACAGGAGGACTCTTTGCTATATCGATAGTCGGAATGCCTGACGTTGCCATAAAAGAGTCTCGCGAAAGAGTCAGGGCTGCTCTTCGTTCACTTGGCCTGAATCTCAAGGGTAGAATTTCGGTTAATCTTGCTCCGGCGGATATTCCCAAAGAAGGGGCGTTGCTTGATTTACCCATTGCACTTGGAATGATGAGGGCAGCAGGCGCGTTAAAGGAATGTCCCAGGGCGTTATATATGGGTGAGCTTGCACTTGACGGCAGATTACGCAGAGTCAGGGGAGCAGTTCCGGCAGCATTCTTAGCACGTGAAATGAATATTTCCCTTTATGTTCCCAGTGAGAACGCTGAAGAAGTCGCTCTTGTTCAGGGAGTCGAGGCTTACTGCGCAGATAATTTAGGCGAACTCATCATGAGCTTGATGGGCAATGAACCTCCTAGACCTGTACCGCCTGCTTATATTCCTGATTTACCAGCTAATTCAGATCCAGATTTTGCGGATATTAAAGGCCAGTCAGCGGCAAGACGTGCAGCAGAGATAGCAGCAGCAGGACATCATAATTTGCTTCTTGTTGGCTCACCTGGAAGCGGTAAAACTTTAATTGCAAAAGCCATCAGAGGAATATTACCGCCTTTGACAGATGAGGAGCTTGTTGAGACTCTATTAGTTCGCAGTACGTTAGGCGAGAAGATAAAGCCCGGACGCGAGAGGCCGTTTCGAGTCGTCCATTTCAGTGCAAGTACAGTATCAATCTGCGGAGGAGGAAGCAGCTTAAGGCCCGGTGAAGTGTCATTAGCTCATAGGGGAGTGTTATTTCTTGACGAGTATACTGAATTCAAGCGCGACTTGACGGAGAGTCTTAGAGCCCCCATTGAGGACGGTCAAATTACAGTGAGTCGGGCTGCCGGTACTGTAACATATCCTTCAAGGGTGTTATTAATTCTCGCTGCTAATCCCTGTGCCTGCGGTTATGCAGGAGACCCGATAATGAAGTGTACGTGTAAGGCAAACGATATTGAACGCTACAAGAATAAACTTTCAGGGCCTATCATGGACAGAATAGACTTGCAAATTTCAGTACCCAGACTCACACCTGAAGAATTATTATCTTTCACGAATAAGGGAGTCCAGCCCGAGTCAAGCGCAGTTATTCGAGAGAGAGTCATTAAGGCTCGCAATATTCAACAGGAACGCTGGAAAGAATTCGGACTTGTATGCAACGCTGAGTTACCGGAGAAGCTCGTTAAACGTTGTCTAGTTCTCAATGACGAGGCAAGAAATTATCTCGTTGATATGGCAGGAAGATTAAATCTTTCAGGCAGGGGCTTAAGTAGGGTCTTGAAAGTATCGCGGACTATTGCGGACTTGGCAGGAGAAGAGGACATTCAACGGAAGCACTTAGCAGAAGCGTTAATATATCGTCAAGGATACAGCAGGGGATAGCGAGTCCCCTTAAATTTCGTAAAGAATCTTCAAGCACGCATCACTAAGAGCCTTAAGACTCGAAACTTGCTTGTTATCAGGAAGTCCTGAGGCAGCATAAGCTAACGGGAGCTCAGTACATCCCATAGTTACAGGCACATCGCGTTCATGCCATAGTTCTTGGATCACGGATTTAATTACTTCACCGGCTGTGTGAAGGTCTCCTGCTTTGACGAATCTTATACATGATTGAATCTTGTCCTGCTGTTCATGAGAAGGCTTCAAGAAGTGATAATTCATTTTCTCAGCGCATACAGGATAGATTAAGCTCTTTTGAGTCCCGTCAGTCGCTAACAGCCATGAGCAGTTACCCTTGCTTAATTCTTTAGCAGCCTCAACGGTGGACTCTACGATGTGAACTAATTGAACGGGCAGCTCATCTCTGAATCTGTCAATGAAGTAATGCGCAGTGTTACAAGGCACAGCGAGTAAATCTGCTCCCCAGTCAATGAGCTTAAATAAGTTCTTGCGAATCACAGGCTCAGGGTCTTGGCCAAGTCCCATAATGCCGTCGCTTCTGTCAGGGGTGTCGGGGTCAGAGAGCATTATAATTTTCGGGTGCATTGAGTCATCTTTTGCAGGAGCATCTCTTGCTAATATTCTCAGGAACTCAGCACACGCAGCCGGGCCCATTCCTCCGAGAACGCCGAGAGTCTTAACAGGTTTTGAAAGCATAATAATAAACCTCCTTAATGATTCATAATAAAAATACTTGCTTTAAATCGCGAATGGACTAAAATTTTACCTGCACATTATTATAATTTACATCTCTATACTTTTCAGATTAAGAAGGGAGAATTTATTAATGTATTCGTTTTTAGGCGGCCTTGTTATTCTCATACTTGGCTATTGTATTTACGGTGCAATCGTTGACAAAATTTTTGCTCCTGACGACAGAAAGACTCCTTGCGTTGAACACCCGGACGGAGTCGACTTTATGCCTATTTCAGCAGGTCGTGCGTTCCTGATTCAGTTATTGAACATAGCAGGACTCGGGCCGATATTCGGAGCTTTATCCGGAGCAATCTGGGGGCCTCAGGTCTACTTATGGATAGTCTTCGGAACGATCTTAGCGGGTGCAGTTCATGATTATCTCGTTGGAATGCTCTCAATGAGAAATGACGGAGCGAGCGTCTCAGAGATTACCGGAAAATATTTAGGAGGCTTCATGCTTCAGGTCATGCGTTTATTCTCAGTAGTGCTTCTCGTAATGGTCGGAGTAGTCTTCATGGTCGGCCCTGCAGGGTTACTTGCAAGATTATTCGTTCAGGGAACAGGCGCAGTCTCGGGCGGTGCATCAGCTGCAACAGAACTTTGGGGCTATGGAGTCAAAGACTGGACGAAGATTTTAACAATCGTAATTCTTGTATATTACTTCCTGGCTACACTGCTTCCCATTGATAAAGTCATCGGCAAGATTTATCCGTTATTCGGTCTGTGCTTAATCTTCATGGCTCTGGGTATCGGCGGAATGACAGTATACAATCACATTCAGGGAACTAAACCCATGATAGAACTTTGGGAAGGTCTCTACAACATGCACCCTGACGCAGCTAACCAGCCTATATGGCCGTTGATGTTCATAACAGTAGCTTGCGGAGCAATTTCGGGCTTCCATGCGACTCAGTCCCCGTTAATGGCAAGATGCTTAACTTCAGAGCGTCAAGGCAGATTCGTATTCTACGGCGCAATGGTTGCAGAAGGTATCATCGCGTTAATTTGGGCTTCAGCAGGTATAGCTTTTTATAACACAGGGATCGGCGGAGACTTGACTAAGTTCACGACAGAAGCACTTTATCAGATCAAAGGCGGCAACCCGAATTCAGTCTATGAAATTTCTATCGGACTGCTTGGCCCTATAGGCAGTATCTTAGCAATTCTGGGAGTCGTAGCCTGCCCGATAACTTCAGGCGATACAGCTTTCAGGAGCGCAAGACTTACAATAGCAGACTGGTTCAAGATCGATCAGAAGGGTTTTGCACCGAGATTGATTCTTGCATTCCCGTTACTCGCAGCAGGTTATTTCATTTCTCTTGCTGATTACAGCATAGTATGGCGTTATTTCTCATGGTCGAACCAGACTCTTGCAATGATAGCTCTTTGGGCAGGCGCAGTGTATCTTTGCAGGAACGTCGGAGCAGGTAAGGGCTTCATCGCAGCAATTCCCGCTACTTTCATGAGCGCAGTTAGCGTAACATATTTCTGCATTGCCCCTGAGTGCTACTTAATGCTTGACAGGACTCTTGCATACGGAATAGGAATCGGCGTGGCAATATTATTCTTCGCGATTTATTATATTCGAGTCTACTCACCTGAAGCAGGTAAATAATAATCATGAAGAAGTTAATTCACGTTGAGGGCATGGGCTGTCAGAACTGCGTCAAACACGTTACAGAAGCACTTGTGAATTTACCGGGAGTAACTGGCGCAGACGTAAGCCTTGAGAAGAATCAAGCCGTTGTAACTCTTGCTAATGACGTTGCAGACGATGTTTTAAGAGCAGCAATCGATGAAGCAGGTTATGACGTAAGCAGAATAGAATCAGCGTAGTAATTAAGAACTTATTGCGGGTCTCGTGAATTATCGCGGGACTCGTTTTTTTATGGCCATGAAAAAATCCTCCCTGCCGTTATGACAGAGAGGACTCAGTGGGAAAATGATTTTTATTTAGTGTTTATGACTCTTGCTCTTGGCGAGAATAAAGCCTAAGAATGCGAGTAAAGCTCCTGAAGCAAAACTTGAATTGCAGCCTCCGCTTGATGAGTTATTCAATGTCATATCGCCGTTGTCTTCAAGACCCTCACCGCTGATAGCAACGTCCATGCTCTCTTCACTGTCAAAGCCTGTATCATAATCATATTCGATTCGTGCAGGAGTTGAGCTGAACACTGCCTCGCCTGTCTCAGGGTCATAGCTGCTTGAAATCTTGTTATCGCCTTCGTCATAAGCTGTTACGCTCTTGACGTTTGAGTCTCCTGACTCTGCTGAAATCTTGAGTTCAAGTTCTGTAAGTTCTGAGTCTGACTCTGACTCTGATTCTGAAATCGAAACGTTCGAGTTAAATAACAAGTTCCTGAAGAAATCAATGAAGCTGAATCTCCTGCTGAGTGTTACGTTTCCGACTGCTTGGTCGCCCGCGCTGAGGGTCTCAAGGCTGTTGAGAGAGAAGTCTCTTACATGGAATCTCTTCATCATGTTGCCTTTGAAGCCGAGATTCTTGAGGTTTCTGCATCCTCTTAATTCAAGTGAGCTGAGTTTGCCGCGTCTGCCTTCAGAGCCTTTATTTGATAGTGAAAGATCCGTAAGATTCTCGCAGCCTTCTGCATTGAATTCCTCGATGTTGGGACATTCGTCAAGACTCAGTGTCTGAATGTTCGTGTTGCCTGCAATATTAACTTCAGTGAGTTCGTCGCAGCCTGTTGCGTCAAGAGTCTCAACTGCGCTGTTTCTCAAATCAAGTGTCGTAACGCTTGAATTTCCTGCAATAGTAACTTCTTTAATCGAAGTGTTGCCCCTTAAGTCTACTTCAGTCAAACTTGTTGCGCTGGTCAAGTCAATTGCTTCGAGATTCGGCAGGAGTGAAGCAAGATCGCCTAAATCTGTAATGTTGCTCGGAATAGTGATACTTGTTACAGTCTTGAGCTGTTCTTCACTGAGTCCGAGACTCTTCGTTAAAGCGTCCTCAAGGGTCATTGACTCGCCTGTTGCTGCAAGTTCCTCTAAAGCGTTCGATACTTCGTCATTAATGCCGCCCGTACTGTTTACTGTGATAGTAATTACTGCTGAAGCCGAGCCTGCTGTGTTCATAGCTGTAACTGAGTAAGTATAAGCGTCCATTCTTGCCGTGCTGTCTGAAGGAGTCCCGGAAATTGTGAAGCTCATCTTATCGCTTGCTGCCGTACCTGTTAAGCCGTCAGGTAAATCTCCTGAAGTCGTCCAAGTGAGATTATTTCCTGCTGTTGCTGTGATAGTTAGCGAGTCAATTTCTTGTCCTTCATTTGCAGTGATACTTGCTGTAGTAACATCAAGTGCAGGAGCCGTTAAAGCACTTACAGTTATAGTGATGACCGCTGAAGCCTCGCCCGCAGAGTTCGCAGCTTTGACCGTGTAAGAGTAAGCCTTATTTTGAGCAGTTCCGACCGCCGGAGTCCCTGAGATTGTGAAAGTTTTATCAGCTGATGAAGCCTTAAGACCGTTCGGCAGAGTTCCTGAAGCTGACCAAGTTAAATTGTCGCCTGCAGTTGCATTAATCGTTAGAGTTTCTATAGCTGTGCCTTCGACTGCGTTAATGCTCTTTTCTGTCGTGTCTAATACCGGTTTCACTGAAGCTGCTGCTGCGTTGACAGTGATTTTATACGTTACTTCAGCTTTGTCGCCTGTTGCACTTGCTGCTGTTACCGCATAAGTGTATGAACCTGCGCTGCCTGTTTCAGGAGTTCCGGAAATTGTGAAGCTCGCTTTGTCCGCTGCTTCTTTACCCGTTAAGCCTTTGGGAAGTTTTGAGGAGTCCGCTGTCCATGTTAAATTGCTTCCTGATGTGGCTTTAATTGTGATGTCTTCGATTTTTACGCCTTCGGTGAATGTTTTAGAGATTTCGCCGGTCTGATCAAGGACGGGGGCTACTGCCTTGATAGTTATCGTTACTGTAACAGGAGTCGAACCTGCGCTGTTCTTGGCCGTAACTGTGTAAGTGTATGCGTCAGTCTTTGCACTTCCGACAGCTGGAGTCCCCGAAATTGTGAAAGTTTTATCTGCCGACTCTGCCTTCAGTCCGTCCGGGAGAGTCCCTGAAGCTGACCAAGTAACATCTTCACCCTTAGTAACTGTTATAGTCTGTGAAGTTATTGCGGTGCCTTCTGTTCCTGTGATTGTAAGGGTTGTCGGTGAAACTACGGGAGTCTCGACTTTCTCAACAGCTCCGATTGACGGGGGATCGTTTCTCGTGTTACCGAGCTGGTCTGTAGTTACTGTGTCGAGTTTCGTTCCCTTGCCTGCTAGTCCGCTAAGTGCATCGTTATCTTCTATTCTGTAGACCGTGTGAGCTACGCCGGAGACTGTAGCGATTGATGAGTCGGCTGCTTTGGGTTTCCCATGTCGTGGCGACTGTTGCAGCGGGGGTTACGTTATCTAACTCGAAGCCTTCAGGGAATGCGCAGGTTGTGAAGGTTGATGTTACGCCGGAACCTATGTAAATTAAATTTGCCGTTGCTTGATTCCATATTAAGGAGTTCGTGACAGTAAGTTTAGTACTTGTATTTGCCATAATCTGACTAGCGACAGCATCATCTTTTGTTGTAGTATTATTAATCAATGTGCAGTTAATAACTTCTGTGCTTTCAGAAGTAGAAGGCGATTCTTGGTGAATTAGTATCCCTCCACCATTATTGCCGGCCTCATTATTAATGATAGTGCAATTCTCGATCTCTGCACTTCCTTTCCATACAAAAATACCGCCACCATCCACACCGCATTTATTGCCAGCAATAGTACAATTATTTACCTTTAATTTAGCTCCACCAGGATCAGAAGAGGAGTCACCTACCACAATGCCACCTCCACCGCTCGCCGCTTCATTATTTGCAATAATAGAATTTGTAATTGTTAAAATCCCACCGTAGATATAAACACCTCCACCTGACCCCCTCTTATTACCTGAGTAAGTTTTGTTAGATGTTATCTTACAGTTATTAACTATGACATTACCTTCTGCAAGCTCAACTCGTACACCAGCACCATAAAAAGCAATATTAGCTGTTAATTCTGTGATTGTTAAGCCGTCAAGCGTAACATCCTTATTTGTCTGCCAATCATTAGCATCTCTATATCCGCCGCCTTCCTTAAAATATGGATTTATATAGAAAATGCTGCTTAGTGTGTCTCCGTTTTTTACCTCCGTGATATTTGTTCCGCTAATGATAGTTTCGTTTGTTGTAATGTCTCTAGCATCTAATGTTGTCTCATTGCCAGAGAAACCTCCGTAGATTTTTACACTTTTCGTAATTCTGAGACTTTTTTCAGGTTTATAAGTTCCCTTTTGCATATAGACAATTGAATTATCTTCTATAGCGTTTGCATCATTATCTTCATTAGTCAATAAAGCTCTAAGTGTTGTCTCTGTTGTTGCATTTGTCCACTGACTTGTATCTAGCGTTCCGTTACCACTGGTGTTTACTTTTACATATTTTATTTTTTCACCATTTGAAGATGGTACAACGTAATAGTCAGCCGCCCATGCCGAACTTACCCACATGAGCACCATAAAAACGAGCGCGAAAAATTTCCTCATGCTAAACATGATAGAATTCCCCTTTCTATATTTATTAATTATGAATCTGGTAAAACTATTTGAAACTTTTGGAACTTTGAAAAACATGAAGATTATATAAAATTACTGGCTACCCCCCCCCCCCGTATAATTACTGATCTTTTATTGCGTGAATTACGTAAAATAAAAACCTGCCCGCGTCAGGACAGGTTGACTCATTCAAGAAAACTTATTCACCGTCGGGAGCGTCAGGTCTCATGATTCGTATAGTCTCCTCTTGAAACCAGTCATAAATAGTGCGCTTCTGTTCGCGTTGACTGCGGAGTCTCTCAATGCTTGAGCCGAGAATATATAACGGGTTGACCGGGTCGATTAAGTCATGTCCCCAGCTTTGAAGGGTCTTTGTGAAAGTTTCGAGTTCTGCTTCTGTGTCAGTTACGAACGCTAATAAAATCCAGTCCTCGTTCTCGTCGTGGTCGATGTCAAACCAGCCGGGTAAAAATATTCTGCGCTGTTCAGTCAGGAAAATATGCAGCTTACCAATGAAGGGCAGCAAGTTTTGAGGCTTGTTAATGTCCCGGACTCTCTGAATAAATAATCTGTCAGCATCAAGAAATTTATATTTGTCTGAGTTTAACTGCTCGTAATTCTTGTAGTGATTGAAATCTGCTCTAGCTCGCAGCACAAAATCAACGATGAGAGAACCGTAACGTAAATTATTATCTTTCGCCCACTTGTCGAGTCCTTCTTGACCGGGAGCAGGGAACTTGCGGGCAGAGACTCCGGAATTCGGGAATGACTCAAGAAATTTTTTGACTTCAGGAGAGTCGGGCCAGACTGCTTTAACTTTACCGGACTCAAACTTGAAATATTTATCATCAGGCAGGCACGGCATTATCGGGAAATTCTCAAGTGTCGTAACTTCTTTAATTCCCCAGTCAGTTACAAATGCACGGTCTATAAATTGAGTCATTCTGTTTAGCTCTAACATGTCATGCGCCCTGAACGAGTCAATAATAATTTCACCTGATGGAGTGTGAGGCAAGTATAATTCATTCTCGACAAGTTCACGCTTTCGGACTCCCTTTGGTGTAAGCACATAACCTGACGCAATCGGCATTAAGTCCCCTGACTCTGTGAGCACGTGCAAGGCTTCAGGGTTCTCGCCTGCTGTGATAATAGTCTCTTCGTCCCAGACCGGTAATTTTTCAGTGAATAATAATAATATATTTTCCATAGTTCGATATAAAAAAGAGAGAAGACTTAATAAAGCCTCCTCCCTCTTCACAAAAAATATTTATGCTAAAGCGTTCTGAATGTCGCCTTCACTCTTGACTTCTTTGACCTCAGCAACAACGCCCTTCTTAATCACTGCGACTGCGGGAAGTTTGCCGGTTAAGCCGAGTTTCTCCGTCATTCGTGCATTTCTGTAGCCGTCGATAACAGGAATCTTGACTCCCTTAGCCTTTGCGCAATTCTCGGCAACGTTCGAGAGTTTCACTTGAGCTTCATCGATACTTGAATAGAAGAACGCTTTGACCTCGTCAGGCTCTAATAACGTAGCTTTCAGGTGTAACTGTTCGTTAATATAACTTGATGCTGCCATAGCTGCGACTGCTCCGTCTGCTGCTGCGGTGATGACCTGACGTAAATATTTGCTGCGAACATCTCCGGCTGCGAAAATGCCTTCAACTGAAGTCTCCATGTGGTCGTTGGTGATGATCCAGCCGCCCTTCTCTGCCTTGACGAGTCCACGTACACACTCATCATCAGGTTCCTGGCCTACGAACATGAATACGCCTGCAACGGGTAAGTTCGAAATTTCTCCTGTCTTGACGTTCTTTAACACGAGATTCAACATTCTCATGTCGTCTTCGTCTTCCGGTTCTCTGTCCTCGATTTTCTCTACGACTGAGTTATAAACGGGTTCAATCTTGGGATTCGCTAGAGCCTGAGCAATTGCTGCCCTGTCTGCTCTGAACTCGTCTCTTCTGTGAATAATCGAAACTTTTGACGCAAATTTTGTGAGGTAGCCTCCCTCTTCAACTGCTGTGTTGCCGCCTCCGACAACTGCGACCTCGAGATCCTCATAGAATGCTGCGTCACACACTGCACAAAAACTTACACCCTGCCCGATATGTTCTGCTTCACCCTCACAGCCGAGTCTTCTGAAATGCGCACCTGTTGCAACTATAATTGCTTCGGCTTCGATTTCGTTAGTCTCTCCGCCTTTGGACGTGATTACGATTTTCTTTTCACCGCGTAATTCAACTTTGCTTGAATCTACCATGCGAATCTCTGTGTTGAACTTGAGGGCGTGTTCCTTGAACAAATTGCCGAGGTCCGGGCCTGTTGAGTGAGCTACTCCGGGATAGTTCTCGATTTCGTCAGTGATGTTGATTTGTCCGCCTGTTGCTGCCTTCTCGAGTACTAAGACATCAAGACCTGACCGTCTCCCGTAAATTGCTGCGCTCATACCTGCAGGGCCTGCACCGATGATAACTAATTCGCGTTTTTCCATTGACATAATGAAATAAATACTTCCTTTCTTGTATAAATCCAGTTGACAGCGAAAAGTTGATATAAATAAATTTTTTTACTACCCGCTATTCACTATCAACTATAAACTATTATTTGCCTTCGACTTCTTGAATTGCTTCCTTCATGTTGATAGAAAGATTTTTCTCGTTAAAGCTCTGACGGTTGGGAACTATCATAGAAAACTCGCTGATAACGTCCATCTCAAGCAGACAGTCTTTAACAAAAAGATTTAACACGTGGCCGCCCTTCCTGCCGTCGTTCGAGATAAAATGCAGATGCCAGCCGGGAGTGTTAAGGCCGTCCATGTAATCAGGGCAATATAAAGCTACTACAGTTCCGTTAATGTCTTTATACGTGAATTCCCTCTGGTCAGTCTTGAGGGCTTCGTCCAGCGTCTTATATGGCTCTTTCTGGGGGAGTTCGCTTCTGACGAGAATACTTGACATGAGACCCGTAACTTTGGCCATGTAAAATTGATTCCTGCCGTTCTTAACAGCTAAGTCTGTCATTAACTTTTTTAACGCTTCTGATGAGTCGGCATTAATATTTTCCTGCTTAATATCAGAGTCAAAGAACGTAACATTTGCAAACGGTATAGTCTCAGAGTCAGGGACAACTTCAACGCTTCCGTCCCATAACGCGCGGTAAATGACTCCGTCAAGCATGATTAACTCTCCGTTGACTGACTGGAAAGTTCCAATGCCTGTGTCGCCGTAAGTCTTAAGTTCGCCAGCAGTTACAAAGCCGTCATATTCGCCCAGCATTAGAGACTGCAATAACGCAGCCTGAAAAAGTCTGTCGCTCTTAATGCCCGTATCAGCACACGCAATAGAACTCAACGCAAGAACTATAACTACAACAACAGCAAAAAACTTCTTTCTCATATTAAGAAGCCCCCTTTAATGTGAAATTTTTATTTTGCCTGAACCCGTTTTGAATTCGCCGATAACTTTAGCATATTTAAAACCTTTTTGCTTGATGTGAGTCAATAACGAGTCAGCTTTATCCGGACTCACTGCGAGTAACAAGCCTCCTGAAGTCTGAGCGTCAAATAATAAATCTAAATCCGAACGTGCAAAATCTTTCTCTGACTCTGAGTCTTCATACTCTATGAATTTCTCGTAAGCTGCCATGTTTCTATATGCTCCTTCAGGAACGAGTCCCATGTCCGCAAGCTCTTTGACTCCGTGAATAGAAGGGAGCTCGCTGACACGTAAATTACAGTCAAGATTTTCATCTAACATGTCTATCAAGTGTCCTGCAAGCCCGAACCCTGTAACGTCCGTCCCTGAGTGAATGCTATCATGAAGTTCTTGTGTCAAATCTAACTTGTTGAGCCTCTTCATGCTCTCCTCAGCTTCGAGTCTTGTCCTCTCGTCCTCTATCATTTCTGCTTTAATCGCAGTGATCGCTATTCCTGTTCCAAGTGCCTTAGTGAGAATTAACTTGTCGCCGGGTCTAGCTCCCGTAGTCCGCCATAATTTATTTTTCTGAACTTCACCGTAAACAACAAGACCGTATTTAGGCTCGTCATCCTGGACACTGTGGCCGCCGACTAAGAAAGCTCCTGACTCTCTGACTTTATCAAAACCGCCTTCCAGAATGCGCTTCAACACGTCAAGCTCAAGATA
Organism: Synergistaceae bacterium; assembly: GCA_017439345.1. Classification (GTDB taxonomy): domain Bacteria; phylum Synergistota; class Synergistia; order Synergistales; family Aminobacteriaceae; genus JAFUXM01. Next base: position 99,298 of record JAFSJJ010000013.1, on the reverse strand, counting down.
CTTAGTAGGAAAGCAGACGACATTTAACGCTACAATAGGCCTGCCTCCCATCGCAAATATATCGCTGATTGAGTTAGCTGCTGCAATCTGGCCGAACGTAAAGGCATCATCTACGACAGGTGTAATGAAGTCGATAGTCAGAATTCCGAGTCTCTCGTCGTCAAGCTCGAAAATTGCTGCGTCCTCGTTGCCGTTCCATGAAGCCAGGACTCTATCGCCGTAAACTTGAGGCAGCCCAGATAATACTTCCTGAAGATCCGCCGGACCTATCTTAGCTGCTCACCCTGAAGAGTGCGACAACTCAGTTAATCTCTTCTTGCCGAGTTGATTATTATCACAGCACGACACGATAATCACCTGCCCTCCGTGTAAAGCCTTTAGAGTCAAAATATTCAAGTATAGGCAGAATAAATTTTCTGGTGCTTCCTGTTGAGTCCCTAACCTGCGCTAAAGTTACCTGACTGCCAAGAGACTTTAATATATTTCTCATTTCGTCTTCAAGCCGGGAAATCAAGATATAGCCTTCAGGAATTAACGCAAGCTCGTTTGAGTTCTTCATTGCCTGAATGACTTTCGCAAAAATTTTATCCGGTAAATTTGACTCGTGCTTCAATTCATCAAGAGTTATTAACTGCCACTTGTGAGCCATGCATATTTTTATGATTAACTCTTTATTCTGAGCAAAGACTTCATCATTTTCCGGCACAAATTCAGGAGTACGCAGTTTGTTCCCCTCCTGAACTAGCAATTTTTTAGAGACAGCAAGATTTATTAACTCCCTCGAAAGTTTCAAGCTCTCTAACGGAATTCCTGACTCAGAAGCAAACTTTTTGTGATAATCGCGAACTGAGTCAACAAGAGAATTTATTAACTCATCACAATATTTAATCGACAAGTAATTATTATCAAGCTCAACGATTTTATTAGCTGTGATTAAGTTTTTCGCTATTAACTCAAGATTTGCCGGAGTATCTTGAATCATTCTCAAGGCTTCCGATTTGTCGACGCTCCCGGACTCTGAAATCAAGTATGCTAGTATCGACTCGTTATTGTTATTTGAAGCGTGTAAATTTTCTATGCGTTCGAGAATCTTTGCGCGTGAGGCTGCTCCTCTTGGCTTGTAAGAATACGGATAAATAATCTCTCCGCCTCCGATAGTGATTAGGGGACTATAGAACCTGATTATGAATCTCTGTCCTGACGTGCAGACTATAGGCTCCTCAAGGACAAACTGAGCGGGCTGGCTTTCACCGGGTTCAATCTGCTTGGCGCGTAACAGTGAGACTCTTGCTAACACTTCTGAAGTTCCCGTGCAAATGTGAATCCTCTGCCAATGCTTCAACGGCTCTTTTACTTCACTCATGAGCTTTATAACTGACTCAAAACATTTAGTAGGCTTGAAAATTCCCTTCTGGCAGACGACATCACCGCGAGAAATTTCGTCTATGTCAATTCCTGCCAAGTTAGCCGCTACCCTCTGACCTGCAAAGGCATCATCAACGCTTTGACCGTGAACCTGCAAAGTTCTAATTCTCCCCTCACGTCCTGAAGGCAGCACTTCGATTTTATCCCCAGGATGAGCTGTACCGTGATACGCTGTGCCGGTTACTACTGTCCCGAAACCTGAAATCACAAATGCCCTGTCAACAGGCAAAAAGAACGCTCCGCTTCTGGGTCTGGGCTTGACTCTGTCGATTAAGTTTTTAATCTCGTTACGCAAAGAGTCCAAATTCTCGCCCGTTATACTCGAAACCGGGACTATTGCTTTACCCTCTAAGAATGTGCCCCTCACGAAATCTTTCACGTCATCAAGAACAAGATCAAGCATACCTTCTTCATCTTTGATTCTGTCTATTTTCGTAACGGCGATTAATCCCTCATGAACGCCTAATAATTCCATAATGGCCAAGTGTTCGCGGGTCTGAGGCATAATGCTTTCATCAGCAGCAATGACTAACAACGCGGCATCAATACCGGACGCTCCTGCAACCATTTGACGAATAAATTTCTCGTGGCCGGGGACATCAATAACGCTTACGACTCTCCCGTCATCGAGCTTCAGAGGTGCAAAGCCAAGCTCTATAGTTATTCCGCGCTTCTTCTCTTCGATTAACCTGTCGCAGTTTATACCCGTCAACGCATTAATAAGAGCCGTCTTGCCGTGATCTATATGGCCTGCTGTGCCGATTACTAAAGAAATTTCACGCATTGAGGACACCTGCCAGCTCGTTAATTATTATCTGCTCTTCGCCGTCCTGCAAAGTCCTGACATGTAAGACAAGCTCATTTTCTCTAGCTCCGGTTAAGATTGGGACTTCAAGACCGCGCAAAATTTTTTGAAGATAACCTGCTCCGAAATTTTTATGTTTAATCACGACTCCCCAGCCTGTTAATTTTATCTCAGGACATGAACCGCCCCCCGCTGCGTCTTCGACTTCACAGACAGAGACTTTGACTTCAGCATTAATTTTCTTTGCGAGTTCACCCGCGAGTCTCTCCGCCTGAGCCTTCATATCTGAGTCATCGCGTCTTAGCATTCTTAGTGTAGGAATTTCGTCAAGCATTCCCTGTGAATAGAGTCTTAGTGTAGCTTCAAATGCTGATAACGTAACTTTATCGACTCTTAAAGCTCTTGCTAACGGGTACTTTTTCAGCTTGTCAAGAATTTTTCTGCGTCCGACTATTCCGCCGATTTGAGGGCCTCCAAGCATTTTATCGCCTGAAAACGTTACGAGGTCTGCCCCGCGTTCGAGACATGCTTTAATGCTGATTTCTCCTGAGTTAGCAGGCAGGTTTATAACTTCACTGTCAACAAGTAAGCCGCTTCCTGCATCCTCCATGAAGATTAAATTTTTCTCGTGAGCAAGATTCGCTAATTCCTTGCGTTCAGGTGAACACGTGAAGCCTTCTATTCTGAAATTTGAGGGGTGAATCTTCATTAACATGCTCGTATTCTCAGTGATTGCGCGCTCGTAATCATATAAATGAGTCCTGTTAGTTGTTCCGGCCTCGATTAATTTTGCTCCTGAGAGTTCCATAATATCCGGGATCCTGAATGAGCCTCCGATTTCGACAAGTTCACCGCGCGACATGATGACTTCAGAATTCTTTGACAACGCACTCAACGCTAACAAGACTGCACCGGCATTATTATTCACTGCCATTGCGGACTCTGCTCCGGTCAGCGCACACAATAAATCTTCAACGTGTGAATTTCTCTGACCCCGTGAACCTGCTCTTAAATCATATTCGAGATTTGAATAATAACTTGCTGCTTCTGACATTGACTTTACTGCTTCATGAGCTATTAACGAACGCCCTAAATTTGTGTGAATGACGACTCCTGCGGCATTGATTACACGCCTCAAACTGGGACGCGAGGCAAAGGCCAGAGCATTTAGACATGACTCCTTGAATGCTTCCGGTGAAAATTCTATATCATCATCGTGCAAGATTCGCTCTCTTAATTCAGAAAGCCTCTGATTGATTATGCGCTTGACCCTCAATCTGCCGAGTTTCTCAAGCCACGTTTGAAGCCATTCATAATTTAATACTATGTCCATTCCCGGAATTTGTCTGAGCTTCTGCCCCTTGTCCAAGTTAAACACTCTCCCAATAAATTTTTGCGCCTATAATATCACGAGTTTACATATGTAAAAGGCATCTGTTATTTACCCCCGAAAACTCCCATTCAGGGACTTTTCCCCACCCTCCTACCGCGTAGACTGGGTAAATAGGTAGAAGAGAGAAGATTTTATAATTTACCTTCCTGCTCGTCCTTGCTTAATGACTTCCATAACGAATAACACGCACAACACATTATTATTGCGAACGGAGGTGCTGCCGTTAGTGAAATCGTTAATAAATTCTGGAGTCCTCCTGTCATCAACAATACTATTGCAAGAGCTGCCATGAGAACACCCCAGACTCCCATTTTTGACTTCGAGGGATTCAAATCGCCGTAGTTCGAGTACATTGACAACACAAACGTTGCTGAGTTCGCCGACGTTACAAAGAATGTAGTTATCAAGACTAACATTATTACTGACATGATATAGCCCAGCGGATAATATTTATACAGGGCGAATACTCCGACTGAAATATCTTTTGTAACCTGTGCCGCTATGTCTATGCCCTTGACGAGCTGCAAATGAAGCGCAGACGTTCCGAAAATCGCAAACCATGTGAAGCTCCCAAGTGCCGGGACGATTAAGACTCCTGCTACGAACTCGGCTATTGTCCTGCCCCGTGAAATTCTCGCCACGAATGAACCTACGAAAGGCGCCCAAGCTATCCACCATGCCCAATAGTAAAGAGTCCAGTTCTGAAGGTGTGAAGCGTACTTGCCTCCGTATGGTGCCATTGAGAAGCTCTCTTTCACAAAACCGCTTATGAAGTCGCCGACTCCTGTCATTAACGAGTCAATAATCGGAAGTGAAGGACCTACACAGAACAACGAGACCATTAACACGAGACAGATAAATAAATTCAAATTTGCTACGAACTTGATTCCCTTGTCAATTCCCAAAACCGCCGAGCCTGTATATAACACTGCAAGGAATATTATTATCGTTACCTGAATCATCGTGGTCTTGTCTATGTGTAAAATCTCATTGAGTCCGCTGTTGAGCTGTAACGTTCCGAGTCCTAGTGATGTCGTTATACCTGCAAGAGTCGCAAATATCGCAAGGACATCTACGAACTTTCCGAACCAGCCGTCAACTTTCTCCTGACCTACTAACGGGATAAATAACGAGCTTATTAATCCGGGTGAATTGCGTCTAAACTGGTAATAAGCCATAGGCATAGCTATAACCGCATAACCTGCCCAAGGATGAAGCCCCCAGTGAAAGAATGAAATCTGCATTGCGTCACGTGCTGCCTGAATGCTTCCGGGTTCTGCTCCGAACGGTGTATTTGTGAAGTGTATTAACGGCTCGCCTGCTCCGTAGAAAACGAGTCCGACTCCCATTCCCGCAGAGAATAACATTGCGAACCATGATATATTGCTGTGCTCCGGTCTGTCTTCTGGTAAACCGAGTCTAACGTGCCTGAATCTGCTGAAGGCCATAATGATACAGAATACAACAAAGCTGTTCATTGTTAATAGATAGCCCCAGCCGAAATATTTAGTCAAGCCTCCGAATAATGAATTAGCGAAATTTCCAAAGTTATCGGGTGCAAGATAACCCCATGCGACTATTGCGAAAGTTATTGCGATTGAAATTATGTATACTGAGTTAATTTTAGACGGTGATTTATTACTGCTAGTATCAGACATTAATTTTTCAGCTCCTTCGATATAAATACAAAAAAGCCGGGGGCATGACGTTAACCCCCAGCGTGATTTATATTCCTAGAATTTTGACGGGAATACTGTAGGTTCTTCTACTTTGGTCGCAAGGGCATCAAGTGCTGCACCGACTCTGCTTGTCCTGAGCTGCCACTCTGCCTCTTTGCTTAATTCAGGGTCTCCCAGAGGATAAGGAACTGACACGGTCTGAACCATTCTGTTTGATCCGACAGTCTTTGCAACGTCAATCAAATTGCACATAACTGTTACAGGAATTCCGGTACGCTCGATTTCTTTGCCCATCGTTGCACCGCAACGAGTACAAGTGCCTCAGGTCGATGTAAGAATTACTGCGTCAACATGTGCATCGTGAAGTTCTTTCGCTATCTCTCTGCCGAACTTGGCCGCGAATGCCTGAGTTGTTCCTGTTCCTACTGTTACATAGAAGTAATCGTAAAGTTTGCCGATCTTGCCCTGCTTCTCAAAATAACGCATTGCATCAAGAGGTACGCCTCTGTCAGGTACTGCGCACATTGCCGCCGGGTCAAAGCCTGCGTGTATCGTCTTGAAGACTCCTTCAGGTAAGTGATCGAGTTTTGAGATGTCATACTTGCCCCACTTCTGAGCCGAAGCACTCTGAATCCTGTCAGGGTTGTCAACGGGAACGACTCCGCTTGATGATACGAGAGCGATAGTAGCTTTGCTCAAGTCTACAACTGGAGCTGCGGGCGGAATCTTCTCCATAGCAGGAATAATTAATTCTGTCTGGAAAGGCTCACCGTTAATTTTCTTGAGTAACATATCGATGACTCTATCAGCTGCCATTGTGTCACAGGGTATCTCAGCACGAATACCGCGCGGGAAATAACCTTCCTGAGCTGCCGGAAGTAACGTCTCACCCTTAGCGATCTTCTTTGCAAATGCTGCCATAGGTGTAATATCTGCCTTCATGAACGTTGCTTTACGTCCGCCCTTGAAGATGTATGCTACTGATTTGTACTCTTCAACGCCGGGGTTCTCCTCGTTCATTGACGTAATTACAGGAACATGATAACGCTCGCTCACTGCCTTGCACACTATACCGCAGCCGACTCCGTAACGTCCTGCCATGAATGCCGGGCCCGCGAAGAACATTCCGAACTCTTTAGTATCAAGGAACGCAAATATTTCTTTCAGAGCCTCTTCAGTGTGATTCGTGATGTAGTTATCTCCGCAGACGATTGTATTCGTAACTTCGATCTCAGGTTTGACCATGCCGTTAAGCATCATCGAGCAGCCGATTAATCCATCGTGAAATATAGGAGTCTGATCAGCTTTCTCTTCTCCGCCTATCTGACCGAAGAACTGGTTAATATAATGAATTGCTTTCATGATTCTTTTTCACCCCTCTTTATCCTAGAAATCTGCACAAGTTCTCATGGAATATCCGCTAATATGATTCGCGCAGAACATTCCGTTATTTTCCATTACGAAAGATCCGTCCGGCCTGATGCATCCTTCCCAGCCGCCTGAGTTTCCGTCGCGTGCAAGTGCTTCAAGCTCGCCTATGACTTCCATACCTGCGGGGAATTCGTACATTTGGGAGACGTTTCCTGTCGTAACAAGCGCGTTTGTCGCAGGATTCATTGAGACTAGGGGCTGTGATGCTCCGTCGCGTCCTGTGCATTCGTCGCTGAGACCGATTGTCTTGATTCCCAGTTTCTCAAGCTCAACAAGCATAGCAGTATAATCAACGTCAGGGTTGCCGTAACCTTCTTCAGCTACAACAGCCGCGTCAACTCCGAGACTTGTAGCGATCTGGCCTGCCATCTTGACACAGCGGACCTTCTCGTCCATCTTAACGTTAAGAGTCGACATGATTACACCTAAGAAATTAATAGTCTTTCCGTGCTGAGCATAGAGCCTCTTAATCATGGGGTTAGTTGCAAATTCATAAGTTGAGATTTTTGACGATGTAGGCATGAAAGAACCTGACACCATACAGCCGTCAAGTAATTCATTGGGGTGCATGAACGTAGGCAGAATGTGGTTAGCGTCCCAGCCGTAAATAAGCGTGTTATATCCCATAGTCTCCATCTGTGATTGAGGCTGTAACACATAAACGACTCTGGGTAACTTGTCGACTTCCGGCCCTCTCTGGTTGATAGCGGGTAAATCGTAGACTTCGATATTCTCAGGCTCTAAATCTTTGACGCACTGCCCGATATATTCTGCGAGTCTCATTCCTGCCCAGCGGAGAGCGTGATTCTTTTTCTGCTGTTCATGACGTTCAAAATCTTCATCTGTATCTGCAACAAGTACAAGATTGACCATGTCGCCGAAAATTGTGTGATGCTGATACTTTCCACCCATCGCTATAACGCCGTCCTGGAATCCTCCGGCGTGTTCTCCGACTACGATTAAAGCGCAGTCCTGAAGGCAATGTGTACGGCCTGACCCTGCTACTTCCATCTCAGACAAGACTCCGGGAAAGATTCCGTGTCCGCCTGAAACTTTGCAGCGCATTTCTACAGCTTCTTTGACCGGGCAGAGAATTACATTATCTCCGGGGTGAACGATCTTAAAATCAGCTGTCGTTATATGCTCGTCTTCTTTTACAACCTTGAGCAGCTCTTCTTTGTTCAACGTAAGGACTCCGGCTTCGTAAAAAGTTTTGTCGCCGAACTTAATATCCTTGACGTGGAATGCTCCTATTTCAAGTTTCATTATTGAATTTCACATCCTATAAAAATTTTTAGTAGCGTGATTGTGTCTGAGAGAGTGAATCATTTCAGACAGTACAAAACGTGTTCGTTAATTGCAAGTGTCGAGTCTGAGTCCCTATGACGTACTTGACAAGCTCCGAGCCGCGAGAAACTTTGCGTACTCGTTGAATGCCTGTGAATCCATGAAGAACCCGCTAACTCACACAATAACGAAACTGCTCCGTGACTCTGTGAAGTTTCATAATGTAATGTTCGTAAAATAAATTGTGTAACGTTGTAAATAGAATTGAATCAAATTATCAGCTTGACAAGATTTTATGCGACTGAAATTTTTTTTGCTATAATGAATCGCGTTAATCTTGACTACAATAAAGAGTCATTCATGCGATAACACTTTCACGAAAACTTTTCACGAGTTACTAATACATTTACTAATACAAAAATTTTTGCTTCACTTAGAACACACAGAGACTCATGCGAACAAAAAATTTATTAGCGCGTCGTTATTTGATGAGAGAGTCGAGTCGTCTCTAACGAATCATTATGCTCCTGTCGAGTCAACTTGCTCACGATGAGTCATGCTGCCTGTGAACGAGTCGGGTTATTACTGACGAGTCAACTTGTATGCTTCAAGATAATTTGCTCACAACGAGTCAACATGCTCACGAACGAGTCGAGTCATCGTAATGAAATTCAGAAAATTTAATCTTGCTTATTAAGTATTGACGAAATCGAAAACTTTTAGCAAAATATCACATGAAGTAAACGTCTCTCCGGAACAGAGAGCGAAGAGTCTTGTGGAGGCTAATACCTCTGCACAAGTATTGCAAGGTATGTTGTGTAAGTATTCGTCAATGAAGCAAGAAGCTCAAAGCCTTTAGGCTTGAGTAGTTCACCAAAATATTACATACTATAACAATGAGGAGGTGAAACAGCTAAATGGCAATCACAGAGATCACAAAGGAAAACTTTGAGGCAGAGTTCAAGAACAGCCCCGTCCCTGCGGTGTTAGACTTCTGGGGACCCAAGTGCGGACCTTGCATGGCGTTAATGCCCAAGTATCACGAGCTCGCAGAGAATCCAAAGTACGAAGGCAAATTCAAGTTCTGCTCAGTCGATACGTCAAAGAATCGTCGCGTCTCAATGATGGTACGCCCGGCAGTCATGGCACAGCCTACGTTCTTATTCTTCAAGGACGGTCAGGAAGTTGCAAGACTCGGCGGAGATGGTCTGACAATCGAGGAGATTACGGCCAAAGTTGACGAACTCTGCGGCTAATTTAGGGACTCGCAAGACTCGTAAAGAGTAACAGTGAAGGCAGAGAATGTTTCGCAGATAAATAAATTAATGACTTGTAAATGACTTGTATAAAAAATCAGCTTGTAACACAAAATTTATATTAATAACAAAGGAAGGGAAGGTGTCAAACATGGGTAAACTTGCAGGAAAGAAATTATTGCTTCTCGGTGAGCGCGATGGTGTTCCCGGACCTGCAATGGAAGCATGTTTGAAGGACAGCGGTGCAGAGATAATCTTCTCAGCAACCGAATGCTTTGTCTGAACGGCCGCAGGAGCGATGGACCTGCAGAATCAGCAGCGTGTAAAGGACGCTGGAGAAAAGTACGGAACAGATTGCGTAGTAATTCTTGGCTCATCTGACGCAGAAGGCGCAGAGATCTATGCCGAGACAGTTACCGCAGGCGATCCGACATACGCAGGACCCCTCGCCGGAGTTTCGTTGGAACTCCCTGTATATCACGTTTTTGACCCGATAATCAGAGCAGAATGCGACCCCGCAGCATGGGAAGAACAGATCAGCATGATGGAAATGGTGCTCGATCCCGAAGCATTGGCAGCCGCAGTCAAAGGAATGCGCGACCAGTACAGCAAGAACGTTATTGAATAGCATCCACTAAACATAAAAATTATCAGCCCCAGGGATTCAGGTCTGACTTGAGTCCCTGAGGGTATTTTTTTAACACGGAGAAGATTAAATCATGTCAAAAGTCGGTATCAAGAGTTATTCTTATTGTCTCAACCACGCCCCCGAAACAGGTTCACACTACGGCGGAACACCTTGGGAGGCAATTCACAGCGGCAAAGAGCAGGAATATTTGGACGCTCTCCCTAAACACTTACAGAGCTATGACCACGCCCTGCACTATGCACCTAATCAGACTTATATAGGCGGAATTAGCTACGAGGAATTTGAAGCAATCCCCGCACCCTGGGTAGATAAGCCGTTACCAGATGAGAAGGCTAAACGTTACGGAAAATTCGGCGAATTAATGCCCGAAGACGAATTTTTGGGATTAATCAGTGCCTGCGATGAGTTCGAGCTTGTATGGCTTGAGAAAAGTTTTGCAGAGTCAGTTAGCAAGAAGTTAGCAGAAGATCCCGTTATAACTGAAGCAATAGTTAAGAGAGTCGTCCGTCCCAAGAACATGCAGGAATTTGCGGACATCGAGAAGGAAGTTGCAGAACGCGGAGCATTACCTCTCTATCATGATAATAAAGTCGTCGGCTGTATCAGAATGGGTCACCCTACAGATCATTGCTTGACTGCTCATGTCTTAATGGAAAATCTTGCGGGCAAGGCTTCAGGTGTATTAGCGTTGTTGCATTTGCTCAAGAATTCGGGACTCAATCCGTTAGATTTAGATTTCGTAATCGAATGCTCAGAAGAAGGCGCGGGCGATGTCGGTCAACGTGCAGGCGGTAACTTTGCGAAGGCTATTGCAGAGGTTGCAGGCTGTACTAATGCTTCAGGCTGTGATGTCAGAGGCTTTTGCGCTGGTCCTGTTAATGCGATGATTAATGCGGCGGCTCAGGTTGCTTCAGGTGCAAGAAAGAATATCGCGGTCGTTGCAGGCGGTTCAATTCCTAAACTTTATATGAACTCAAGAGATCACGTTAAGAAAAATTTGTTAGCCCTTGAGGACTGCGTAGGAAGTTTCGCGGTGTTAATCGTCCCTGATGATGGAACTATGCCCGTTATGAGGCTTGATGTTCTCGGCAAACACACAGTAGGCGCAGGCGGAGCTCCTCAGGCAGTAACAAGCGCGTTGACGTTTGAACCCTTACAGGCAGCAGGATTGACATTCTCAGACGTTGACAGGTTCGCACCGGAATTACAGAATCACGAGATCACAGAACCGGCAGGAGCAGGCAACGTACCTCTTGCAAATATAAAGATGATAGCGGCCCTTGCAGTCATGAAGAAAGCCATAGAGAAAGCCGACATGATGAACTTCATCAAGCAGCACGGAACTATAGGCTATGCTCATACTCAGGGACATATACCAGCAGGAGTCCCGTTTATCGGCCCGGCATGTGAGCTTATCAAAGAAGGCAAAATCAAGCGCGCAATGATTATCGGTAAAGGCTCGTTATTCCTTGCAAGACTCACAAATTTAGCAGATGGTGCTTCGTTCCTGATTGAGGCTCCTTCACCCATTGAGCAGACTGCTTCAGTGAGCAAAGATGATATTAAGGCGATGATTCTCGAGGCGTTGAGCGAGATAGCTGGAAAGTTGGCGTAATTAACATGTCAGACGCTATGAAAAAATTAGTCGGTGAAGTCCTAAATGACATCATCGAGACCGCAAAGACCGGCGGAAAGAAAATCAGAGTCGGACTCATGGCTTCAGGCAGTGAACACGGTGCAGAGGAAATCGCAAAGGGAGCAAGACTCGCATTACAGAACTCAAATAACGTTACTCCTGTGTTAATCGGCCCTAAAGTTGCAGGCTATGAAGATTTGGAATATATCGAGTGTGCAGAGTGCGATATACCTTCAAGACTTGAAGAGGCTGTGAAATCCGGCGAAGTTTCAGGCGCAGTAGCTATGCATTTCCCGTTTCCTTTAGGTGTAACGACAATCGGCAGAGTCTTCACACCGGGCAGAGGCCGTCCTATGATTCTCGCTTCAACAACAGGAACGTCATCAACAGTCAGGGGCGAGGCAATGTTACGCAATGCAATTTACGGAATCGCAACGGCAAAGGCACTCGGTATAACAAATCCTACTGTAGGAATTCTCAACGTCGACACAGCACAGCCGGTATTCAGGGCATTAACCCACCTGAAAGAACACGGCTATGATATTACATTCGGGAGCTCAGTCAGGGCAGACGGAGGCAGCGTCTTAAGAGGCAACGACATATTAACCGGAGCAGTAGACATTTGCGTTACTGATACATTGACGGGTAATGTTCTCGTGAAAATGTTCTCGTCCTTCACAACAGGAGGCAGCTACGAGGCTAACGGCTGGGGCTACGGTCCTTCATGCGGTGAGGGCTGGAAAAATGTAGTCTCTATCGTATCACGCGCGTCAGGAGCTCCTGTAATTGCAAATGCGTTGTCATTCACTGCGAGCGTTGTTGCAGGCAATTTACCGGAGAAAGTTGCAGAAGAGTTAAAGGCAGCACGCAAGGCAGGACTTGATGAGGAAATAGAAGCGTTGACTCCAAAAGCTGCTCAGGTTGAAGAGGTCAAGGCACCTCCCGCAGAGCCTACTGATGACGAACTTCACGGGATTGACGTTCTCGAAATTGATAACGCAGTTAGAGTCCTCTGGAAAGAAGGAATTTACGCAGAGAGCGCAATGGGCTGCACTGGTCCTGTAATTAAGATGCCTGCTCGACACATGGACAAGGCAAGAGAATTACTCAAAGCTAACGGGTATCTATAAATCTTGAGCTGTTTAGCTACGTTTAAGACTACGAGTGCTGCGTTATTATTCGAGAGGACTTGCAGGGCTTCAGGTATCGAGGCGAGAATTGCTCCTGTTCCAAGAAAATTATCATCAAGCTGCGGTCTTGCCTGTGAGTACCCTTGTGATAAAAGAGTCATCGTTGAGGAGCTTGCGGTCGGGAAAAAAATTCAGGTTGCAGGCTATCACGAGGACATAGAAGAAGAGAAGCATTAAGGGGGGAGTCATTCCCCTCTTTTATTATGCTTATGATATTATTTTGCCTGTAAATTGCTTTTATTTTAGTGAGGTAAAGATGAAAAAATTATTTACGATTGATGATTTAATGATTGCTTTTGTTGCAGCTCTGGGCTATGGCTTGAGCTTTGAAATCCCTAAAAATTTAGGTTATCCTGAGTGGCTGTCCGGTGTGATATGTCTGATTGTCGGACTCTCTCTTGAAAGCATTGTAGAGAAAATAGTCTTCAGTGAAGCCGTTCAGAAAAAGACTCTTAACAGGGTAATAATTTTTGCAGCGTTCATTATCACTTTTCTTGCAGCACAGTATTTCTCAGTCTGGTTAATGGGTGTCTCCATGATTGAACATTTGCTTGAAGAATATGTGTATATAGTTGGAATTCCTGTTATAGGCTTTGTATTCAGTATGCTGATACGATGGTATAAGGCTCATAAAATCCGAAAACTTTACGGGGACGGCAGCAAGGGCTTTGTATTCGATGTGTCAAGTGAAGATATTGAAGAAGTGAATCAAGAGAATAAAGCTATACTCGGCGAATATGATTCTGACTGCGCAGTAAAGACACGAACGGGAATATATGTCGGTAAAAAAGAGAAATCACACATTGCATATTTGGGAATTCCATACGCCAAGCCCCCTGTAGGCTATCTCAGGTGGAAAGCTCCCGAACCTCTTCCGTCATCTGATTCAGTATTTGAAGCAAAAAATTTCGGAGCTTCGGCAATACAAACGATCAGCAGGGTTCAATCATAAAACATCACAGGCAAAGCGAAGACTGTCTTACGTTAAATATCTGTGTCAGCAGCAAGAAATCTGAATCTGAAGTCAAGAAGCCCGTTCTCGTATTATTTCATCATGGCAGCTTTACTCATGGAGGTTCTGTATATCCATTGTTAGACGGCTGTAATTTTGTCGAAAAGCACTCTGACATTATATACGTGAATTTTAATTACAGGCTCGGCATATTAGGCTTTATCGATTTCTCAGAAATTCCCGGCGGTGAAGATTATTCTGACGCTCCTAATCTTGGACTTTTGGATCAAATTGCGGCCTTGAGATGGCTCAAGGAAAATATATCAGCTTTCGGAGGCGACCCTGAGAAAATTACTGTAATAGGCTTTGAGGCTGGGGCGGCTTCTATATGTATGCTTGCTGCATGTACTCAGGCTAAAAACTTGTTCAAGAAAGCATTTGTCTTTAACGGCAATCCCCTATCAATATATGAGAATCCTGACGGCCCAAGAGCTTTTGCAAGAGATTTATTGAGGGAAACTCATACTTCAACGATGGCAGAGCTTGCAGAGCTTAAAACGGAAGTCCTGAAAGAAGCGGCTCAAAAACTTTGGCGGAATATGTGCGGGCCTACACTTGACGGAAAATTATTCCCTGCTAACCTGTACAAAGCATATAATGACGGTGCAGCTTCGGGCATTGAGTTTATCGTCGGCATTCCAAGTAAAGAGACTCAGGTATTCAGAGCAATTCTAGGCGAGCAGAATTACAGGGATTTAATAACAGCTGCTGTTGATGATATGAAGAACTATATGGACGCTCCTGTTCTTAGTGATATACAAGAATATATCAAGGCTCAGACAGCATTAACTACAGAACTTGAGGCAAAATCTAAACTCATTGAGCAGGTAATATACCTCAGCCTTTACCGTACTGCAGCAAAACTTTCACAAGGCGGCAATAAAGTACACCTTATGTACTGGGACGAGAAGCCGTTAATAGAAAATTTAGGTTCAGGTTCTGTCGATGCAGCTGCAATGTTGCTCGGAAACAGTGAAGCCTCTCAACTGTACGGCAATGTTATGAATGCTTCTTTGTCCGAGACCCTTCAGACACTTTTGCAGAAATTTATAAACGATAATGCTTTAGAGCTGTATCCTAACGAGATTAAGGGAGTTAATGCCTTTACTTGGCTGGAGTTCCCGCAGGCACTAATTGTTTCGGATAATAAAATTCAATGCGTTTCATCAATAGAAGACAGGCTGACAGAATTAAAAAGTTTGCTTGACTTTGCATTACATAAATAATGTAGAGTCGCTAGGCTTTAATAAAAATTTTCCGGTGATATAATTAATTACGTTATTGCACATCAAATCAAATCACACACGAAAGGATTAATGATTCACATTATGCACTCAGAATTTTTCAGGTGAATATGACACGTAATATATAAAGCTCCGGTCGGAGTCAGAGTGTTTATTAATCATAATAAATCTTGTGAGTGTGCGAAAGATAATAAAGAGACTCAGAAGCGTAAAAGTTTCTGGGTCTTTTTTGTGTGTGCAAGTTGTCAAAAAATTTTAATTATTCACTAAGGAGGTTTTTTTTATCATGGACAATCTGTTAAAACTCGTATCAGACGCTAACGGATTCTTATGGGGCACCAGTTTTCTTATCCCGTTACTATGCGGCACAGGTTTATTCTTCACGCTGAGACTCGGCTTCGTTCAGATCGCAAAATTCGGAACTGCGTGCAAAAAATTATTCGGGAACTTCTCACTATTCGGAGATGCAGCAGGCAAGGACGGCATGAGTTCATTTCAAGCTCTGGCAACGGCAATAGCTGCTCAGGTCGGGACGGGCAATCTCGCAGGAGCAATGACAGCACTTGTCTCAGGAGGACCCGGCGCAATCTTCTGGATGTGGGTTGCAGCATTTTTCGGAATGGCTACGAACTTTGCAGAAGCCTGCCTCGCCCAGTTGTATAAAGAGAGAGACGAGACAGGACACGTTGTAGGAGGACCTGCTTATTATATTTCGCGGGGATTGGGCAATAATTCCGTATCGAAATTTTTAGCGGGCTTCTTCTCCGTATCTATAATATTAGCACTAGGTTTCATGGGCAACATGGTGCAGGCTAATTCAATCAGTGATGCATTTAACGGCGCATTCGGCTTTGATGTAAAAATTGTAGGTGCAGTTCTCGCGATCATCGCAGGCTTAATCTTCATCGGAGGAGTAAAGCGCATTGCTTCAGTAACAGAAAAACTTGTCCCGATTATGGCTATCATGTACGTTGCTGTAGGACTTGTGTTAATAATAATGAATATCTCGCACCTTCCCGGAGTCTTTAAAGAAATATTCGAGTGTGCATTTGCTCCCAAAGCAGTCTGGGGAGGAGTCGCAGGTGTCGCAGTAGCTCAGGCAGCACGTTACGGAATAGCGCGCGGACTCTTCTCGAACGAAGCCGGTATGGGGTCAACGCCTCATGCCCATGCAGTTGCGCAGGTCTCTCACCCGGTAGAGCAGGGAGTCTTGGGAATCATCGCAGTCTTTATTGATACTTTCGTAGTGTTGAATATCACTGTCTTCACTGTCATGACTTCAGGCGTTCTTGATAACAATTTCGTTGAGGGCGGAGCAAATCTTCGCGGCATTTCGTTAGTCCAAGCTGCATTTGCTGAACACTTCTTAGGCTCATGGGGTTATCCGTTTATAGCAGTGTGCTTGTTATTCTTTGCGTTCTCTACTGTTATAGGCTGGTATTACTTCGGCGAGACCAATATTAGATACTTGTTCGGAGCTAAAGCCTTGCTGCCTTATCAGATTCTCGTCATGGTATTTATATTCACAGGGAGCGTCTTGAAGATCGATTTAGTCTGGGAGCTTTCGGACTTCTTTAACGGAATAATGGTAATTCCTAACTTGATTGCTATATTGCTGCTAAGTAATAAAGTTGCAAGACTTCTTAAAGAATACAACGAGGGAATTGCATATAATCAAGAAAAATTTTTGAGCAGGTAATTAATTATTTTGCTGTCTCTGAGTGAAATATATTCAGGGGCAGCGTTTTATCTTGCACTTGAAAATAACGATAACTCCTCCCGGTCTCAACTTAACAAGGGCAGAGTCTGGTGTCGTGAACGTTCAAACACTATATAGTGCTTAATATCTTACATCAGGCAGCAGACTATAGACACGCTCACTGCGGTAAACAACGGCTCAACGGGTAAATTCATAACAGAGCCTATAATTGCAGCTAGAGGCGACATAATCATAGATATTAATACAGAACGGCCCTTGACTCTCTTTCCAAGCCATAAAGCACACGTCAACGGCATGAACACAACCGAAGCTCTTAGAGTCATAGAGATAACGCCCAGATCATTAATTGCCTTAGCAGGAAATATATTAGCAATGACTGAAGCAATAATCAGAGTCAGAATTATAATCAATCTTGAGAATAATAATTTATGAGTCTTAACGAAATTCACAGCCTGCAATAAATCTTCTGTGATGATCGCAGAGATTCCTAATAAGAGTCCCGAACTTCCGCCAATCACTGTAACTAATAGAGTCCCTAACATGATGCCTCCAAGTAAAGGCGAGACGTGATTAATTATGAAAGCAGGGAAAACTTGAATCGTACCTGCAATAACAGGAATATCAGGAACGTTAAGGCCAAGAGAAGCTAACTCGTTGACTTCAGCAAGAGTTATATAATTTGCCCTCATGAAGAGTCCCACGAAGATACATGCAAATCCGACAGGAGGAACCATTATTAAGCCCCATAAGACGCTCGATTTTGCTTCACTATCACCCTTTGCACTCAAGATAAACTGCATGTAAGTCTGAGTCGACAGTATACCCAGTATTAACGCAGCGCATGAGCCTAAATCTTTGAACACTCCCCGTGCTGTGAGATTCATGTAGCGTGAGATAAAATCATCGTGTGAGAAAATTTTTTGAACCCGGCCAAGCTCTGAAGTCATGAAAAGATTTTCGACTCCTGAGAAAGTTTCGAGAACGCCTCCTGAATTAAATATAGCAATCACGCAGCATAATGAACACGTTATGTATACAAGAGTCAATTTCACTATTCCCCCTAAACCTGCGCCCCACGTGCCTCCAAGAACTATATAGAGACACATTAATATTATGCTGATTAACGAAGCCTCAAGAGCATTTATATTCGGGTAAAGAGTCATAATGAAGCCGATACAAGCTATATTTTGAGCTAGAATGCTGACGAACGTCCCCGTTGTGCAGAGTATTGCGCCTGCCTTCTCCGTTAATGCTCCGTAAGAACGCGATATAATCTGAAATTGAGTCACGCATCCTGAATGTCTTAACTTGTCAGAGTACACGAGACCTAATACAAGACAGCCGAGTCCCGTTCCGACTGTGAACCAGCACGCAGAGATTCCGTAATTAAATGCCAGCTGAGCAGTCCCTACTGTTGATTGAGAGCCTATTAACGTCCCGACTATTGCTCCGGTTGTTATAAATTTTCCTGCACGTCCTCCTCCTGTGAGAAAGTCCGAGTTATCTTTGACTTGACGGCCCGCTAACATTCCTGCTCCTGTTACGAGGATTACTACTAAAATGATTCCTGCTCCTGTTAATCCTGTCATGTGAAATTAATGCTCCTGAATGAAAAATTTTTTTACGATGATTATATTACGATTCGCTTTGAGTTAATTCTTAAAAGTTATTGAAATTTTTATCTGAGAAGCTCAGCATTACAAGCCGATTGAGATTTAATTTTTGTATTAGTAAATGTATTAGTAACTGCGAGTCTTAATTTATAATGAAAGTCTTGAAAATTATTTGTGTAATAATAACATATGGAGAGTAATAAATCATGAACGAACAGCAATTAATTAACACTCGGCGCGATTTTCACAAGTACCCCGAGTCAGCGTGGACAGAATTTAGAACGTCATCACTAATAGCAGAGAGACTCGAGTCACTAGGCTATAGAGTCAAAGCAGGTCTTGACGTGATAGATATTAACTCGGTCATGGGAAGGCCTTCAGAGGAGATAATTAATGCTAATATAGCGCGCGCACTCTCACAGGGAGCAAATAAATCATGGCTCGATAAATTAAAGCGTTATACAGGAGTCCTTGCTGAACTCGACACAGGAAAGCCCGGACATGTCGTAGCACTAAGATTCGATATTGACTGCGTTGAAGTCGATGAAGACTCCAGCACTTCACACAGACCGTTTAACGAGAACTTTGCGAGTGTAAATTCAGGCTGCTCACATTCATGCGGACATGACTCGCACATGACGATAGGACTCGGAGCCGCTGAAGAGTTAATATCAATGCGCAATAACTTGAATGGTAAAATCAAATTAATCTTTCAGCCCGGCGAAGAAGGATGCAGGGGAGCTTATGCCATGACTCAGGCAGGAATAGTTGACGATGTTGATTACTTTCTTGCGTTTCATATCGGAATGGGACTCAACTCTGGAATCTTTGCATGTGACTCTAAAGGCTATCTTGCGACCACGAAATTTGACGCTCTCTTAACCGGTAAACCAGCACACGCCGCAGCTTCTCCGGATAAAGGCAAAAACGCATTACTCGCAGCATGTCAGGCAGCACTAGGTTTGCACTCTATAGCTCCTCACAGTGAAGGCAACATGCGAATCAACGTAGGGACTCTTAACGCAGGAACAGGGCGCAACGTCATAGCTTCTAGTGCATTAATGAAAATAGAGACTCGAGGGGAGACTCAGGCAATCGCAGATTATGTTTATTCGCGTTCTCTTGAAATTCTCAACGGAGCAGCAATGATGTATGGAGCAGAGTTAAATATCATCAAGGCAGGAGAGAGTCCCGAAATGAAAACGAGTCCTGAACTTGCAAAGATAGTTAAAGAAGTAGTGAAGGGACTCAACATTTTTGATGACGTTCAAGATTTAATTCACGTCGGAGGCAGTGAGGACGCAGCATGGTTCATGAATAGGGTAATATCTCACGGCGGCCAAGCTGTATATATGGGACTTGGAAGCAATATAAAAGCTCCTCATCATAACGGAAAATTTGATATTGATGAAGGAGCCATTATTAACGGAGTCAAAGCTCTGGTCTCAATAGTGAAGACTCTTGCTGATTAATTACTCAAGACTATTCAAGAGCTGTAGCGCTGACAACGTGAAGCCGTCCGTTATTTTACATTCACGAATCAATTTATAGAGTTCTGAGCGTGAGAAGACTTCAACTTTTCTAATGCCTTCATGATGTTCGTTTGTCTTGTAGGCATTAATTTTGCATAGATATACATTGACGTTGACTCCTGAGAGTCCGCTGTCTGCTATGACAGTTCCGAGAAATTTTATATTCTCTATATCTTCAGGCCGTGTGCTGAGTTCTTCGCTGAGTTCCTTACGTAAATTTTCTTCAGGCGAGAGTCCTTTTTCAGCAAAACCTCTTGGGAAGCAGTACTGAAATCCCCTCAAAGCATGACGGTATTGCTTGAGCATAATGAAATCTTCTCCGCACATTGTCAGAGCTGCTGCTGCTCCTTTTTTCACAGCCGGTAAAATGCGTTCATACGTGAAAAATTTCTTGTTGTCAGGAGTTACTAGATCTACAAGCATAATGTGCCAGGGACTTTCATAGACTACTCCGATAGTTTTTCCTGTTTCTGATTCAAACTTTGCGATTCTATCAGGATCAGTGATGATTATATATTCAGCGTCTGAATTATCGAACTCTTCGGGGCGTTCCTTCATGAGTTCAATATAGCGTTCAAAATTTTTTGTCATTATTAAATATCTCCTTTTCTGGCATAAGCAATATTTTTAGGTGCAAACGGTACGACAAATACAGCGTCCCAAATGGATTTAGCAGCGTTCTTGAATATGTCCGAAAGTTCCGGGATACCTACAGCCCACGACAAGAACCAGTTCATGCCTCCGAAGATAATTACGAACATCAGCCAGCCCCAGAGTCCTCTTCCGCTTGAGCTGTATTCCTGAAGAGTTTCAAAGCCTTCTTCTATGAACCAGACTATTGCGCCCTCAATGGCTAAAAGTAAAAGTGTCATATAAATGCGCATTTTACGTTCTTCTTTCCATGCTTTGCGGTCTCTTGCTGTTACTTCTTCATAAGTTTCATTTTGAGCAGGTATATATCTCGGTATCTTCATGCCTCTCTGATATATACACTTAAGGAAGCGTTCGAGTATTCCCTTAGTGCCTTTCCTTGCGCTTTCGTTGATGCGTGCTGCTGTTCCCCATCTCGTCAAGCCTAAGTTTTGGAGCTTCAGCCATCGTGATAAGTAATCCGAAATGTCCCACTTGTGCTTAACTGTAATTTCTTCCCAGACGTTTTCGGATACGAGAAATTTATGTTCAGGATATTTTTTTTCATGATCATGATTAAGATAACGAGTGAGTCTGCACATGAATTCTTGATTAAAGTCTTCGCTGTCGTCTTCTCTATAGTGCTTCAGGACGCTGCTTATACTGTTTTCGACCTGAAGGTTATAGCACACGTCAATCACTGCTTCGGCAATGCTTAATATCTCGTAGTCATCAGGATTCTGATTCACGTTATACATATCACGAAAATGTTTGTACCAGACGGAGCGGTTCAATCGCCAGCCTCGAACTGCATTTTTCCCGGCTTCAAGAGATTTGATTCGACTTGATAGAAGTTTTATAGTTTCGGGTGTTACACCGCCTCTTGATTTATCTGACTCAACTGCGAGTATTTTGCTGTCAAGTTCGGAAATTTTTGCTTGAATGTCGTCATTAATGCTTGCCTTAACTTCAGAAATTTTTGCCGCTGCCTTACGATAAGAATCTTTCTCAGAGCATGAGAGCAGGGTCTGGGCATTGTCTATATATTCAAGAAAACGGTTCGCAGTGTTTGCAGTCTTCGGAGGATTGGCCGCGAGTCTTTCTTTGCTGATGAACATGATCATCTCAAGATAGCGCGTAAGAAATTTTATTCTCTCCTGCCTTCCCATTAGGACAATTCTGCTGGAGTCCCTGTCAGTGTCATGAAACAAGTTATCTTCGTCAGTATCATATTTTTTCTGGAGCAGAGTTATATCATCGTACTTCAAGACATCAGCCATGCATGAGAGCAAATTTATTTCTGTAGACTTTACGGGAAGTGCTGAGAAGTAAAACGTGTTGTTCTGCATAATTCCGTCATCGTCATTAGCAATGCATTTGTTTATAGCGTTCTGTATGTACTGTGAAGCCGTCCTGACATTTCCATAGAGAGACACTCGAATATAGCCTTCCTTGAACAAGTCCATAATATACGGATAAATATTTTCGTCCCTTATCATCGAGACAAACGCCCATGAATCTGTAAGCTGATTGAATGATAAAACTACTTTGCTGCCGTTGGAAACTATTTCTTCAAAGAGGGCGCGCTGGGCATAATCAATTTCTGCCTTAGAGCTGCGGACTGAATCAAATTCGTGAAGATAAACTACATGGTCTTCATTGAGTTGCGGCATATTTTTATCTCCTTGTATTAATTATTCAGGTATGATCCGGGAAAAATGTTTGCCGTTCATTATACACTATATAAAGCTAATTCCTGAGAGAATGAATCGGAGCAGGGATTCGGCCTCCCCTTGAGATAAATTCATGACTGCTTGACTCTTTTACGCTCATAACAGGTGCAGAACCCAGCAAGCCTCCGAACTCTATCACGTCTCCTGCCTTCTTGCCTTTCGCCGGGATAATTCTCACAGCAGTAGTCTTAGAGTTAATAACTCCTATTGCTGCCTCGTCTGCAATTATCGCCGCTATAGTATCTGAGTCAGTGTCTCCTGGAACTGCTATCATGTCGAGTCCCACTGAACAAACGCAGGTCATAGCCTCGAGCTTCTCAAGACTCAGTGCGCCTTTATTCACAGCGTTAATCATTCCTTCGTCTTCGCTGACAGGGATAAAAGCTCCCGACAATCCCCCGACATGGTTCGAGGCCATGACTCCGCCCTTCTTGACTGCATCATTTAATAACGCAAGGGCTGCCGTAGTTCCGTGAGTTCCGCAGATTTCGAGTCCCATTTCCTCAAGAATTCTTGCGACGCTGTCCCCCTTCGCAGGTGTAGGAGCTAACGACAAGTCAACGATTCCGAACGGTACGCCTAATCTTTCAGAAGCTGCCTGAGCTACTACTTGACCCATTCGAGTGATTCTAAAAGCTGTACGCTTGATAGTTTCTGCAACGATGTCAAACTTTTCGCCCCTGACCTCCTGCAAAGCCTTCCAGACGACTCCTGGCCCTGACACTCCGACATTAATAGCGCATTCACCCTCGCCGGCACCGTGAAAAGCTCCTGCCATGAAGGGATTATCTTCGACTGCATTGGCGAACACTACGAGCTTTGCACAGCCTATAGCATTAATTTCTGAAGTACGCTTTATGATTTCTCCCATGAGTGCAACTGCGTCCATGTTTATGCCTGCCTTTGTCGTAGCAACGTTGACGCTTGAGCATACTAATTCAGTTTGAGTCAGAGTCTCAGGTATCGAAGCAATTAACTTTTTATCAGATTTAGTGAAGCCCTTGTGAACTAGAGCAGAATAGCCGCCTATGAAATTAACTCCGCATTCTTTTGCAGCGTCATCAAGAGCGCGCCCTATGATTCCATAATCTGAGCTTGAACACGATGCAGCAACTTGAGCAATAGGAGTTACAGAAATTCTTTTATTGATGATAGGTATTCCGAATTCACGTTCAATTTCACAGCCGACTTTAACGAGATTTTTAGCACGAGAGCAAATTTTATCGTAGATCTTTCGCGAACATTTATTTATGTCAGGGTCTGCGCAGTCATCTAATGAGATTCCAAGCGTTATAGTTCTGATGTCTAAGTGCTGATGATCAATCATGTTGACCGTCTGCATTATATCTGAAATACTCAGCATGATTTATTACACCCTGTGCATTGCGTTGAATATATCAGCGCGTTGAATGTGAATGTTGAGCTTCTCAGACTCTCCGCGCTCTGTTAAAGCAGATTTTATCTCATCGAATTTATGACTCGAAGTTGATGTGTCTACAAGAAGGGTCATCGTGAAAATTCCGTCCATAACAGTTTGGTTGATGTCGAGTATGTTCACTCCCATTGAAGCAAGAAGGGTGCAGACGCTTGCTATTATTCCTACTCTGTCGGGAGCTGTAACCGTCATTATAGCTTTCATGAAAAATTTTTCTCTCCTTAATTTGTAATTAGTAATTAGTGTGTAAAATGCAAAAAGTATAGCACTCACTTAATCAGAGTAATCTTGATCTAACTGTACTGTAATAGTGAAGTCCGGATAAAGTTTCGTTACTGACTTAATGACTTTATTATGAACTTCTTTAACGTCGGGGGCTGCGAAATCTACGACAATATCGAAACGTATAATTTTCGCCTTAATGTCGCAGTAAATTCCGTGAATCTGAAGCACATAATCATGAGACATTACGACTCTTGTGAGTTCGCTGCGCAGTTCCTTGACTTCATTGCTTGATGAGTTGTGAGAATATACTCCTATTGCTGCAAGAATTACATGATGACGGTTGAAAACTTTCTGGGCGATTCCCCTGCTGACTATGTCAATTTTATCTGCTGTCCATGTGTCAGGAATCTCAATATGAACAGAACCCATTAATCTATCAGGGCCGTAATTTGTGAGTATTAAGTCATAAGCTCCGAACACGCCGCCGGTCTCGCAGATTGTCGCCTTGATTGATTTCGTTAGTTCGCTTTCGACTCTTTCGCCTAAAATTTTGCTTGTAGTCTCTCTGAACATCTCAAAGCCTGCTTTAATTATCACGAGTGAGATAAATGCTCCGAGCCATGCCTCTAAATTTATTCCTAAGCCAAGAAATATTAACGCCCCCAGAAGTGTAGAAGCTGAGACAGCGGAGTCCATTAATGCGTCTTTGCCTGAGTCTGTCAGAGCGTCCGATGATAATTTTATGCCCTGTGAACTCACATAACGGCCAAGAACGAATTTAACGATAATACCTGCTGTAACTATTATTAATGACACGTAAGAATATTTAGGCTCAACTGGTGAAAGAATTTTCTTGACTGACTCAATCATTGCCGTAATTCCTGCGTAAAGGACGATTGCGGAGATAACTTCAGCTGTTAAATATTCGATTCGTCCATGTCCGTACGGGTGATCTCTGTCTGCTGGTCTGCCTGCTAACTTTGTGCCTATGACTGTAATAACTGATGAGAGTACATCGCTTGCATTGTTCAAAGCGTCAATCATAATAGCAACTGAATTAGCCATGAAGCCTATAACGAACTTGAAGCCTGCGAGAATAATATTTGTGATGATCCCGATAAAACTTACTCGAATAATTTGCTGTTCCCTGTTCAATATGAATATAGCTCCTTGTGAAAAATTTTAGAGATTATATCATTACAGTTATAATAAATTTTCATGAGGTGATTAATGTAATATGTACTCAGAAAAATTTTTGTCTCAAGTTATATCATGGCGCAGGGATATTCATTCACACCCTGAACTAAGCCAGCACGAGCAGAGAACTTCGGAATTAGCAGCAAGTGTTCTTGAGTCTCTTGGCCTTGAAGTAAAGCGAAATATAGGCGGCTTCGGAGTAACGGGACTCTTAAGGGGTAAGAATGACTCTAAAACAATAGGACTCAGGGCAGATATGGACGCTCTGCCTTTGAACGAGGAAACGGGACTCGAGTATGCTTCACAGACTCAAGGGGTTATGCACGCCTGCGGACATGACACACATACGGCGATGTTATTAGGTGCTGTGTGTGCGTTGAGTGAAATTCGCGATAATCTTAACGGCAACGTGAAATTTATCTTTCAGCCTGCCGAAGAGTTAAACCCGGTCGGAGGAGCCCCCGGAATGATTCGAGATGGAGTCCTTGAGAATCCAAAAGTTGATGCACTGTTAGCCCTTCATGTGTGGCCGCTGTACGAGACAGGAAAGATCATCATGAAGTCAGGTCCTCAAATGGGAGCTTCTGACAGGTTATTTATCAAGATTCACGGCAAGACGGCTCACGGTTCAGCACCTGATCAAGGAATTGACGCTATAATGATTGCTGCTCAAGTTATAAATTCTCTTCAAAGCATAGTTTCACGTTCAGTATCACCGCTTGACTCTGCTGTCGTAACTATAGGGACGATTAAAGGAGGTTACCGCTATAACGTTATTCCTGATTTAGTAGAACTTGAAGGAACAGTGAGGACTCTTAGAGAAGAGACTCAATCACGAATGCCTGAACTAATTACACGAACTGCAAAGGGAGTCGCCGAGTCATTAGGGGGATCATGTGAAGTGAAGTATGTTAAGGGTTATCCGCCTTTAGTGAATGACTCAGGACTAGTAAAGCTCGCTTCTGACTCAGTTATAAAATTATTCGGTCATGACTCGTTAATAATTCCCGAACACCCTGAACTCGGAGCAGAAGATTTTGCGTTCTTTGCCCGTGAGAGACCTGCTTTAATGGCGTGGTTAGGCTGCCGTCCTGCAAATATTGACGTGAAAGATTTTGCAATGCTCCATAATACGAAATTTGCACCTGATGAGAATTGCTTTGCTTACGGGATTAATTATTTCGTTCAGACAGTTATAGATTACCTGAATATATTATAATTAATCGCAAGAAAATTTTTTACACATAGAGGAGGTAATGACTTAATGACTCAGAATCAAACGACTCAAAAACGTTCATTGTTTGAAAAGTTTATCTATGCTATTGAAGTCATCGGAAACAAATTCCCTCATCCCTTCTGGCTGTTTGTAGTGTTATCACTGATATTATTTGCCTTGTCGTACTGGCTTGAAGGCTCAACAGTTAAATACATGGCGAGTAAATCCGGTAAGATAGTCGAACAGTCCGCAGCTGTAGTAAATCTCGTCTCATATGAAGCTCTAAGAACATTCTTTGCAAATTTCGTGAAGACTTACATGAACTTTGCACCTTTGGGCTTAATCTTGACCATGATGCTTGGCATAGGCTTAGTCGAGCAGACTGGAATGATATCGGCACTAATGCGCAAAACTATTCTGGGAGCTCCAAGAGTTTGGGTTACAGCTGTAATTGCCATCGTGGGAATAAATGCAAATCTCGCTTCGGACGCAGGAATTATATTTACTCCTGTCATAGCTGGTGCAGTGTTCAAAGCCCTCGGCCGTAATCCATGGATAGGAGTAGCTGCGGGATATGCTGCGGGCTGCGGAGGTTTCACGGCAAATTTATTTATCGCAGGGACTGACGCATTATTATCCGGAATCACTGCAACTGCAATAGAGGGAGTGCCTTATATACCGGAAGGGACTCCGACTCATCCGTTAATGAACTGGTACTTCATGATAGCAGGGACGTTTGTATTAACGTTCTTGACTGTCTATGTAACTGAACGCTATATAGTAAAGATGCTCGGAGACACTGACACGGGAAATGACGAGGAGGAACTCAAGAAGCACGCTGTAACACCTGAAGAGAACAGGGGGCTTCTATGCGCGTTGATTGCCCTGATAGCTTATATTGCGTTAATAGTGTGGCTTACTTATCCTCAAGGCTCGTTATTCAGGAATCCCTCAAACGGTGATATATTGCCTCGTTCTCCGTTATTGAGCAGTGTTATGCCTTTGTTGTTCGGGTTATTCTTTGTGATAGGCACAGCTTACGGAATTGGAGCAGGAGTTATTAAGAAGGGTGAAGATGTTCCCAAGTTAATGCAGAGGGGTTTAATCGGGAGTACAGGTTTCATGGTCGTAGTACTGCCTGCGTCTTTGTTCGTTGAATTATTCAAGATGAGCCGCTTTGATACGATTCTTTCAGTCAAGGGTGCAGAGTTCCTCAAGAGCATGAATCTCGGGGGAATTCCGTTATTGATATTATTTATATTACTCGTAACGTTCTTGAATTTGTTCATGATAAGCGGTTCTGCAAAGTGGCTGATCCTTGCTCCTATCTTCGTCCCGATGTTTGCAGGCGTAGGCTTCTCTCCGGCGTTGACTCAGGTTGCATATAGAATAGGCGACTCGACGACAAATATAATTTCGCCGTTGTCTTATTATCTGCCTGTCATGATAGGATTGCTCGAACAATATAAACCGAGTGATGACACTGAAGTCGGGATCGGAACTGTAATATCTATGGCAATGCCTTACTCGTTGTTCTACATTGCAGGCTTCACGATTTTATTAATAATCTGGTACTTAGCCGGAATTCCATTAGGTCCGGGAGTATCAGCAGCGTTATAAAATTTTTCATTCCTCAGTCATTAATCATTATTCACAGGCTGGGGAATTTTTTTTATAATCTTGCCTCAAGAGGTGATGACATGAATACGCTTGAAATTACAGGCAGAGTCAACAAAGCAATATGTTACGCAAGAGTCATTGAGGACGAAGCAGTTAATCAAATAAAACGAATGTGTGATTATGAACTCAGTGAAGGCTCAAGGATTCGCATAATGCCTGACGTTCATGCGGGGGCAGGCTGTACAATCGGTACGACCATGACTATAACAAGCCGCGTTGTCCCTAACATAGTCGGAGTAGATATAGGCTGCGGAATGCTGACCCTAAAACTTGGCCGGAGCGAAATAGACTTTGCAAGATTCGATGAGGCTGCTCACTATGTCCCTTCAGGCTTCAACGTCTGGGAGGGCAGGCAGGAAAGATTTGACTTGACACGCTTAAAATGTTACAGAGAAATAAAAGACTCGCGCAGAATTGAAAGAAGTTTAGGGACTCTCGGCGGAGGCAATCACTTCATCGAGATAGACAGGACATCGGACGGCGAGAATTATTTAGTGATTCACTCAGGCAGCAGAAATTTGGGACTCCAGACCGCGAATTATTACCAGAAATTAGCAATAGAACTCGCTCAAGGCAAGGCAGAATATTTTCATCAAAGAGACGAGATTATACGAACTTACAAAGAACAGGGCAAGAGAACAGAAATTCAGGCAGCTTTGAAGGCTCTCAAGTGGGAAGCTAAACAGAGTGAGACTCCTGAAGACTTGTGCTGGCTTGAAGGTGAGTATCTTGAAGATTATTTACACGACATAGAAATTTGCCAGGAGTTCGCAAGACGCAACAGAGAGAAAATCGCAGAAGTATTATTATCACGGACAAGTTTAACAGGCGGCGAGTCATTTCACACGATTCATAATTATATAGATACCAGCGAGATGATTTTACGCAAGGGAGCAATAGCAGCTCACGAGGGCGAAAGAGTGTTAATACCCATCAATATGCGTGATGGTTCTGTTCTTGCACTAGGCAGGGGCAATCTTGAATGGAATTACTCGGCTCCACACGGGGCAGGGCGAATAATGTCTCGTACTCTTGCAAAGGAAAGTTTGAGTCTCGATGAATATAAAGAATCAATGCAGGGAATTTACACAACTTCAATCAGTGAGGCAACTTTAGACGAAGCTCCGGGAGCATACAAATCACTCGATGACATAATAGACGTTATTGCAGACACAGTTAATATTATCGAAGTCATGAAGCCTGTATATAACTTCAAAGCCTCATAATGTATAATTCTTGAAATAATAATTTAATCAGGGAGAAAATTTACAGTGTCTAACATAGCGTTAATCATAGCAGGCGGTTCAGGGAACAGAATGCATCAGGACATACCCAAACAGTTCTTAACAGTTAATGAACGTCCCGTGATAGTTTATACCCTTGAGGCGTTCGAGAAGCACCCGTCAATTGACTCAATTGCTGTAGCCTGTCTTGAAGGCTGGGAGCAGGTCTTGCAGGCATATGCTAAACAGTTCAATATAACAAAGCTCAAATATATATTTCCCGGCGGCAAAACCGGTCAGGAGTCAATACGAAACGGAGTCTTCGGTCTTGAAGGCAGTTGCGGACCTGACGACATAGTTTTAATTCACGATGCTATAAGACCCATGATTTCACCTGAGATAATTTCGGATTCTATTCGCGTTACAAAGAAATACGGCAACGCAACCGCAGTTATTCCCTGTGCTGAAGCAATGATGCAGACTGAAGACGGACTCGCCTCAACCGGAAGCTATCCAAGAGATAAATTAAAGCGCACTCAGACTCCGCAGACGTTCTTTATAAAAGATATTTGCAGTCTTCACAGAAGGGCACTCGAAGCAGGCATAACTAATTCAGTAGCATCATGTACCCTAATGATAGAGATGGGGGAAAAAGTTTATTTCTCTGCAGGTTCAGAAAAAAATATAAAGCTCACTACAGTTGAAGACATAGATATTTTCAAAGCACTATTATCAACGGAGAGATCATCATGGCTAAAGTAATATACTCAAGTGATTTATGGCTCAGTGATATAGACAAGATTATTAATTCGCTCCCTGAACTTGAGACTCTTTCAGGAAAGTCAATAATTATCACAGGCGCAGGGGGACTCATATGCTCGTCAGTCGTCGATATTTTGATTCGATACAACGAGACTCGCAACGGGAAAATAAATATTCTCGCAGCAGGACGAAATATAAATAAAATTCGTGAACGCTTCAAAGATTTTTCTGGTAAAGATTATTTCACGTATATTAATTACGATACTTCACGGGTTAATTATATTCCTCCTGAGATAAATTATATTATTCACGGTGCAAGCAATGCTTATCCTGTAATTTACTCGCTTGAACCTGTCGAGACAATGACAGCAAATATAACAGGCACTAAATTACTTCTTGACTACGCGCGGGAGAATAACTCAAGCAAAGTATTATATATATCAAGCTCCGAAGTATACGGCCAAAGGGCAGAGAATAACACTCAGCCATTCAAAGAGAACGACTACGGATATACGGATCTGCTCAATATGCGCAATTGCTATGCAGTCAGCAAACGTGCGGCAGAAACTTTACTTGCAGGCTACAAATCTGAGTTCGGGGTAGACTCTTCAATCGTCAGACCGGGACACATTTACGGCCCTACAGCGTCAGAACGCGACAACAGAGTAGGCTCTGAGTTCCCGTATCTTGCAGCTAAAGGCGAAAATATAATCATGAAGAGCGACGGACTCCAATTACGCAGCTGGTGTTATTGCCTTGACTGTGCAGGGGCAATCTTGAAAGTTTTATTTAACGGTGAAAGCGTCCAGGCCTACAACATACCGGGTACTATATTAACTATCAGGGACATTGCAGAGATGCTCGCTTCATTCGGTAACGTGAAATTAATCCGCGAAAATGCTTCAGATAGTGAAAAGAAAATATTTAACCCAATGAATAACTCATCGCTTGACGGCTCGAAACTTGAGGCTCTTGGCTGGAAAAATTTATTTGACGCTCAGACAGGATTTAAGCACACCGTAGAAATTCTCAAAGCCAGAATATAATAAATCCCCCTGACTCTGACTCTTGAATCAGAATCAAGGGGAGAAAAATTTTTTATTACTGATTACTTCTCTGCGTAATTTTTCGTCAATACAACTGCGACTTGTTTAGCGTCCTCGTAAGGATCCGAAAAGTCCGTGAACATCTTTCTCTCTTCATTAACTGTGATACCTGCGCAGATCATATCAACATGTCCGGAGTTCACTGCCATAAATAACGAGTCAAACGGGTATGCAACAATAACAAGCTCTTTATTAAGTTTGCCTGCGATAAGTGCGCACATCTCTATATCGATTCCCGTGTAGCCGTCAGCAGTCTTTATGTCATAGGGAGGAAAGCCACTCTCAGTTCCGACTTTCAAGACTCCGCCCGAAGCCCCTTTGTGAAGGTCGATATCTGAAGCCTTAGGTGCTGTAGGATCCTCTTTATACTTCAACATGATAACTTCGAGTGAACCGTCTGCCTTAATCTCTGCAAGGGCTTTATTAACCTGTTCGACGAGTTCTTTATTTCCCTGCTTGAAACCGATTGCATATTGTTCCGTAGTCATAGGCTCAGGAAGTATTTTAATATTATCGGGGTCATTCTTTACGAACTGTAATGCCGGTGCTTCGTCGATGATAGCTCCGTCAATCTTGCCGACTTTCAAAGCTTGAATAACGTCCGTTGCCTTCTCGTAGGTCGTAAGCTGTGTTGATGCCTTGTCGCCGAGCATTTTCTTAGCTATGCCTTCTGCTATAGTTCCCCTTTGAGTGCCTATTTTGATATTAACTAAGTCTTCAGGCTTCGAGATATTTAATCCGTCTGCAAAACACGCACTTACACACATAATCATAACCATAACTGCAAGTAATAACTTCTTCATGATGTTGCCTCCATGTATAAATTTATTTTCTCAACGCGGGATATTATATCAGAGTTTATTTATTTGTAAATGCACTAAACTTTTATTCACTATCTCGAGTCAGCGCAGAGAATCATAACCGGATTGTTTGCCTTCATGAGGGTCAACGAGTCAGCGATATTCTTAGAGACACTTGCGGAAATCTGGAGGGCTTCAAAGTTTTTCATGCTGCTCATAAAGTTAAATGCTGTGTTCAGGGTCTCAAGGGTAACACATTCAAGGACGAGCCTTATAGACTCATCAAGACTTGCAAGATATTCAAGAATAAAAGCTAACTCGCCTCCCGAACCGCCTATAAAGACATGAGAAGGAATGGGAAGACTCTTTATAAACCCGATTGCACGGCCTTCATGTAAAGTTATGTTATGCAAGTGAAATTTCTTGATGTTGCGTGAAATAAGATTTACTGCTTCGTGTTTATATTCTATCGAGTGAATTTCTATATCATTATGCTCATGTCCTGCTGAAATGCTTATGCTTCCCGTACCTGCTCCGATGTCGAATAATATAGAGTCTGAGTCAAGTTCGAGTCTGTCAAGTATAGCTGCTCTGATTAATTCATGTGTGATGTGAATATTTTCGCTCCTGATAAAATCTTTATCCCGCAGTCTTAATCTTTCAGGGACGTAAATATTATTATTGCGAATTAAAATTATTGCTGGCTGGCTGAACCCGTGATTAATAAATTCTTTGGGTAAACCGTGATAAATCTTCTCTGATTCACTGCCGAGTCTCTCGCCGATAAACACTTCAAGACCTGAGATATTCTCTGACTCAAGTTTGCTGCAAATGTATTCAGGAGAAAAATTTTTATCACAGAATAATATATTTACTCTATTGCGTTCGATTGAGTTCAAGAAAGCTCCGGAGTTAATTAATCTTCCATGACCTGAGATAATATTTGCGCCGTTCCAAGTTTCGCAGGCATGAGAGCATATGACTTGTAACGAGCTGATACCGGGCAAGACTTTAATATCTGCGTTAGGGAATCTCTTTTTCACTAATGGCAATAAACTATACAAACACGGATCACCGGAGACAAGAAATAATATTTTCGCTGACTCGTAATTATCTATGAAGTTAAATGCGTCGTTGAAATTCTTGAGTGCTATAAATTTTCTCTCGTCATTAATTAATGCCCTGAATCTCTCATGAGCAAATATAGTATCAGACTCATTAAGAGCCTCGCGAACCTGCTGAGTCATTAAGCCTGTTCCTTCACCTGCTATTATTATCTCAAGCATTGACTTGCACCTAATAAATTCCCGTCATTATCAATAAAAGCTGCGTCAACATGAAATTTATTATATACTCTCTGCTGTGATTTAATCGCTATTATATCGGCCAAGTTATTCCAGACGTGATTAAAATTTTCCTGAGCGACTATATTTATTGCCTCGTTAGTCGTATTGCTGTGAAAGACTTTATATATAACATCGCGTGAAGCTCCTGCCAGTGCCAAATGGGTGCAAAGTGCCTCGAGTCTCCCGTCAGAAATTTTGTTATGAGTGTTGAAATTTCCTGCTGCCAGCTTTAATAATTTTCCCAGATGACCGCAGATTATGACTCGTGAAAAATTTAATCCTGCTGCCTCATCAAGAACATGACCTGTATAATTTCCTGACTGAATTATATTGCGTCCTGTTACGTGAAAAATTTTTCTGACTGCAAGCTCTCCTGTATGTCCTATAGTGATATATAACTCGTGAAAGTTCAAAGCGTTAATCATGCTAAGTTCAAGAGTCAAAGAGTCAAGTAATGCCTGTTCGTTCATTGGCTTAACGAGTCCTGAAGTTCCCAGAATCGACAAGCCTCCGGTAATGCCTAATCTAGGGTTAAAAGTTTTGAGTGCAATTCTTTCACCGTCAGGAATTGAGATAGTTACATTTAGTGATTGATCCGGAATTATTTCACGTATGGCAAGCTCAATCATTTTTCGGGGGACCGGGTTAATAGCGGGCTCGCCCGGTTTAATCTTGAGTCCAGGAAGAGTTACAGTGCCGACTCCTTCACCTGCTGAGAAAATAATTTGATTGCTGCCTTCAATGACTTCAAGACTTGCAAGAACTTTTACGCCGTTAGTGATGTCGCCTTTGTCATCGCCTGAGTCTTTTATCACTCCGAAAAATTTTGAGTCATATTTAAACGTGTGTAAATTAAATTCATGGCCTTCAAGATTCTTGATAATCACAGAGTCAGGAATTTCACCGGAACTCAGGAATATAGCAGCAGCCTTTGACGCTCCGGCAGCACATGTCCCGGTTGTTACTCCGAATCTTAAAGAGTGTAAAGAATCGCGTTGACTATTGCACATGCGACAGGACTTCCGCCCTTATTGCCTCTTGCTATGATTCTGGGAATACTTGAGAGTGAATATAATAACTCTTTTGATTCAATTACATTCACAAAGCCTACAGGGACTCCGATAACAAGAGCAGGTTTTGCTTTACCTTCATGAACTAATTCACAGAGTCTTATTAATGCGGTCGGTGAGTTGCCTATTGCGTAAACTGCTTCGGGGAAATCTTTAACAGCACGTTCAATATTTATTATTGCACGAGTCAAGCTCCGTGATTTCGCGTTTTCATGAGTCTCTTTATCGTTGACATGACAGATTATATTAATATCATAATTCTTGCTTATTCCTGATTTGAGCATTAGTGTATCAGTGATTATGACTCGCTGCTCTCTTAAGGCTTCATGTGCTTTGTGAATTACATTATCAGAAAAATATAGATTATCAAGAAAGTCAAAGTCCGCAGTTGCATGAATGACTCGCTTTATTACCCGCAAGTTCTCTTCAGAGCCTGTGTATCTTGAGCCTATTATACCCTGAATAATTCTCATGCTTTCACGTTCTATTTCATCGGGTTTAATAATCACGTAAATCACTCCTTGCAAGCGCAAAAGTTATCTCACTGCTATAAATAAATTTGTTTCTCATTAACACAGCATTTTCACCAGCAGCCTTAACGCAAGCCCTCTCGCAGATATTATCGACTCCAGTAATCTGCAAAACTTTTTGCGAACTCGTGAACTTTCCGGGTAATTCCTGAAGCTCGCGAGAATTAAACGTTACGAACGGGATATTATGACTCTGGGCAAATTTTATCAACGCAGGTTCATTAGCTTTTATATCAATCGAAGCTAAAGCCTTAAGACTCAAAATTGACACGCCTGAAGACTCAAGAAAATTTTTCGCAGCTCTCTCGAACTCATCAGGATTAACGCCCCTGTTGCAGCCTGTGCCCAGAATTAAGACTCTTGGCCGTAAATATAACGTTACAGGATAAGGCGCGCTTATATTCTGATCTGTTACTGCTACTCCGACCGGCAAATTTTCGAGTAACCTTGCTGAAACGTTCTTTATTGCTTCAGGGTTCTCGATTACGCAATTATTATTAACTGCCCATGTGTCAGGAGCGATTATATTATTCAAGTCCGTTGCTGTCGTGATTATAGCTTGAGACTCGTTAATGAAGCTAGAGATTTTATTTGCAAGTTCATTAGCTCCCCCGATGTGGCCTGATAAAATGGGAATGATATATTTTCCTGACTCGTCAATCACTATAACTGCAGGATCATGAGTCTTGCTCGTTACATGCTTTGCTATTGCCCTGACTGCTATTCCGCATGATGATATAAAGATTAACGCTCTGGACTCGTGAAAGAATTTCCCTGACCATTCACTGAGAGAACCTGAAATCAATTCAAGCCTCGAATTCACGCTAATAAATCTCTCAGGAACAAAGACTCTTGCGTCAAGATAACTTGAGAGCCTCAATGCAAGATTTATCCCGTTCAGAGTAAAAGCAGCGATGACTATATTATTTCCTGAATTCATGTGAAAAGTTTTCGTCATAGAGTCTTGACTTCGCGAAATTAATATTATCACTCAAGAATTCGCCGACTAAGATTAACGCAGATTTATTAATTCTTGACTCTCTTGCAAGCTCCGGAAGAGTCTTTAACGTCCCTCGTATAATTCTCTCATCAGGCCAAGACGCTTTATAGATAATTACTGCCGGTGTTTCTGAGTCACAGCCTCCCGCAATTAACTCACTGCATACTTTATCAATCATTGACGCTGAGAGAAACACTGCCATTGAAGCATTATGCCCGGCAAGAGATTTTATGCTCTCTCTATCAGAAACAGGAGTCCGCCCTTCAAGCCTCGTGATTATTAGGGTCTGGCTAACTTCCGGAATCATGTACTCGCATTTAAGAGCTGCCGACGCTGCAAACAGTGAACTGACTCCGGGAATTATCTCAAAGGGAATATTTTTTTCACTCAAGATATTAATCTGCTCGCGAACTGCTCCGTATAAAGCAGGGTCTCCTGAATGAAGCCTAGATACTATCAAGCCTCGTTTATGTCCTGAGATTAACTTTTCTATAATTTCGTTAAGAGTCATTCCTGCGCTGTTATAGATTTCGCAATTATCACAAGCATACTTTTTCACGAGCTCATAATTCACCAGCGAACCTGCATAGATAATCATTCCTGAACGAGATAATATTTCTGCGCCTCTGACTGTGATTAAGTCAACAGCTCCGGGACCTGCTCCGATAAAGTAAATCATAATTCTATAATCTTCAGGCCAAGAGAGTCAGCAAGTGCTTCACACTCACTGAATTTATACATCAAGTTTGCTTTATCATGAGAGTCGCTCGATAATATAACTTTTCCGTTATGAGCAGCTATATACTCTAATATTTCCCGCGATGGATAAGGCACAGTCTTATAGCCCCGTGATATTGCTCCTGTGTTGATCTCGAAAGGCCTGCCGGTACGCAATAAATTATCAGCTGAACTCTTCCAGGCATGAATATAACGTGAATTACTCTCGTCAAAGAAATTATATTTATCATTAAGTTTCGTGATTAAGTCAAAGTGTCCGATAATGTTTGCTCCTGTTTTATTAACTACATCAGAGACAAGGGCAAAATATTTCTCGCACATCGAGTAAACATCATCATTGCATTCATGAATCAAAGCCCTTAACATTTCAGGACTGCTGTCAACATGATAATATCTGCCGTTCACGTTAATATAATGAACTGAGCCTATGACAAAATCATAATCACTTGTGCTTAACTCAGAGTAATAATCCTGCTCGACTCCGCAAAAGATTTGAATCTTGTCTTTATATTCGCGCTTAAGTCTTGCTATCTCAATTTTATATCTCTCAGTGTTAAGAACTGACATGCAGGGTTCCTCATCAAAAGGCGTGTAAGAGTGTCCGGAGAAGCCTAATTTCTGCATTCCGAGCGATATTGCCTTGAGTACTACATCTTCGGGCTTGTCATGACCATCGCAAAAACATGTGTGAGTATGGAAATCAGATAATATCATGAAGTCATCTTCTCCTGCTTAACTTTCTTGTCTATAACATGACGTGAAGCAAGCTCCTTGAGAATATCTTTTATATCTATATTCATTTCGGCCATCAATACAAGCATGTGATAAACTAAATCTGAAATTTCGTAAATAGCTTCTTTCTTGTCGTTCTTGGCAGCAATGATAACTTCAGAGCTTTCCTCGCCGATCTTCTTTAGAATCTTATCGAGTCCCTTAGCAAATAAATATGAAGTGTAAGAGCCTTCAACGGGTTCACTCTTACGGCCTTTGATTAAGTCCATGAGTCCGCAAAGTGTAAATTTCTCGTGTGATTCACTCTCACGGGGCATAAGGTCATCAACGAAGCACGAATCATTACCCAAATGACACGCCGGGCCGTCCGGTTTGACGTAAATTAACAGGGTATCTCTATCGCAGTCTGCCTTGATTTGCTTTATGTGCTGATAGTTGCCGCTGGTCTCTCCCTTGAGCCATAACTCTTGACGCGAACGACTCCAGAAGCAAGTTAATTTTTTCTCAAGGGAAATTTTCAGGCTCTCACGATTCATGTAAGCAAGCATTAACACTTCTCCTGAGTCATCATTAATTACTATTGCAGGTATTAAGCCTCGTGAATCAAATTTTAGATCATTAATATCAAGCATAATTTATTTCTCCTTTATTTCTTGTAAACGTCTCCGCGCGGTGCTAATGTGTAGACAGAAAAAATTTTGTTCTCCTCGTCAATATCCATGATTAAACGCCAGTCACCGACTCTAAGCCTGTAACAGTCCCGGCCTTCAAGGGGCTTAATGTCAAGCTGCTCCGGTTTATCCTGAAGATTAAAAGAGCCTGCTTTATCCGTTTATTATCAGGGTTAGGAATGCGCTTCAAACGTTTATCGACCGACTTATCAATACGAACTGCCCACATTGCTTAAAGCTCAGAGAGTGTCATAAAATCGCCGTTTTTCATGTCCTCGCGTCCCTGCTTCAAGCCTGCTTCTTCTTCATCTGTTAGAGGAGCGTCCGCCCAGCTTCGAGACCACCTGAGATAACGGGCATATTTCGCTAAGTCCGAAAGTTCCTGCTCAGTAAGTAATGAGAGTTCCATATCAAGAATTATATTGCCTGTTTGTATAGTGTTATTCATGTAATTACAACCTCGCTAAAATATTTTCATCGTGCATTCTCTGCTTCAAGTCCCGTATGCTGACCTCGCCGAAATGAAAGATAGAAGCTGCTAATCCGGCATCGACACGGGGCAAAGTTTTAAACAGGGTGATAAAGTCTTCAATGCAGCCTGCTCCCCCTGAGGCAACAACAGGGACATTCACGACATCACACACTGCCTTTAACATTTCGAGATCAAAGCCTTTCTTGACTCCGTCAGTATCAATCGAGTTTAACACGACTTCACCGGCTCCGTTATCGACACAGCGTTTTATCCAGCTCACTGCCTCTATATTCGTATCATCGCGCCCGCCTCGTGCAAAGACATGAAACGCGCCTCCGACTTTCTTGACATCAGCAGATATAACAACGCATTGAGAACCGTACAATCTAGCAGCTTCGGGAATTAAACCGGGATTATTAATAGCTCCGGTATTAACGCTAACTTTGTCAGCTCCGCATGAGAGGACTCTTTCAAAGTCTTTAACGCTCGAAATTCCTCCGCCGACTGTCAAAGGGATAAATACATTTCTGGCTGTCTCACGCAATATATCAGTGAAAATCTTGCGTCCGTCTGAAGAAGCCGTTATGTCGTAAAATACAAGCTCGTCTGCTCCGTTATCAGAATAAAACTTTGCAAGCTCAACAGGCGAGTTGACATCGTTCAAGCCCTGAAAGTTCACGCCCTTAACGACTCTGCCGTTACGAACATCTAAACACGGAATAATTCTCTTAGTAATCATGATTTTGCTGCCTCGATTGCTTCTGAAATATTTATTGCTCCTGTGTAATACGCTTTGCCTATTATCGCACCGTAAATATTAAGCTCCGCAAGTGCCTTCACGTCATCAAGGGTGCTGACTCCTCCTGACGCAATTATATTAACTTCAAATCTTCGCGATAATTCTCGATATAAATTCCTGTTGGTGCCTCTCATAGCTCCGTCGCGTGATATGTCAGTGCAGATGATGAACTTGACTCCTAAATCCTGAAGAGTCTTGCAGAAATCGAAAGCATCAAGCCCCGAATCTTCCTGCCAGCCCTTGATTGAGACTCTGCCGTCTCGAATGTCAACACCGACTGCAATTCTTTCACCGAATTGACTCACTGACTCACGGACGAGTTCTATATTGCTGACTGCCGCAGTTCCCAAGATTACGCGTTCTACTCCTGAGTCAATATATTTCTTGATCGCAGCAATATCACGAATGCCTCCGCCGACTTCACACTTGAGCTTTGACTCTGAACGAATGCTCATAATCACATCAAGATTAACAGGTTCGCCGCTCCTCGCTCCTTCAAGATCGACAATGTGAATCCATTCTGCACCGGAATCACGAAACTTTAACGCAGTATTCACAGGATTAGAGTCATACACAGTCATTGCGTTATAGTCGCCCTTGAGTAATCGCACAGCCTGAGACTCGAACAAATCTATTGCAGGTAAAATCTTCATTGAGTCTTACACCTCACAGAACGCACGCAGTATATCAAGACCAGCAGAGCCGCTCTTCTCGGGGTGAAACTGGACTCCGTAAATATTCTTGTTCTGAACAGCCGCAGTCAAGTCCGCTCCGTATTCAGTCCTTGCAGTTATGAATTTCTCATCACAGACAGCATAATACGAATGCACGAAATACACATGTGAATAATCAGGAGTATTCTTGAATATGCCGTCATGACCCGCGAGATTTAACGCGTTCCAGCCCATTTGAGGAATCTTTAAGCCTTCCGGAATAACTTCACTTATCGCACGCACTGAGCCGGGAATTAAATCAAGTCCCTTGTGTAATCCGAACTCGTAACTTGCCGTGAACAATAACTGCATTCCTAAGCAAATTCCAAGTACAGGCTTCCCGCTGTGAGCAGCTTCAATCAAAGGGCCAGCCATTCCGGACGCAAATAATTTTTTCGCAGCATCTTCAAACGCTCCGACACCGGGCAGAATTATCCGGTCGTAATTCTTTAGGTCATCAGGATTTGTGATAACTCTAACGTCCTGATTTATGGCATTGAACGAACTCTCAAGAGAAAACAAATTGCCAACGCCGTAATTTATTATCGCTATCATGAGTAAATATAAAGCCTCTCGAGTAAAAATTTTATTTCAAGTATTATAGCTCATAACTATACGAAGCAGACACACACGACATAAAGAACGCGTTATCACTCAATGAGTCAGAGTCAATGAACGAGGACTTTAGCAAGACTGCAAGCTCAAGGGAATTCACAGGACTTCTTGACATCGCAGAAAGATATTCTTCACTAGAGATTTTCTGCCAATTGATTCGGGTATCAAGTTCGCGCTCAAGCATTGCATCAAGCCACAGCCTCATTGCCCGGCCGTTTCCTTCTCTGAACGGGTGAGCTATATTCATCTCGATATACTTCGCTAGAATCTCATCAAAAGTTTTCTGACTCATGGCTGCGATTAAAGGCACGTTTGACTCAAGAAACATGCAGTTTGCGAACCTGAAGCTCCCTTTAGATATATTGCGGGTCCTGAATTCTCCTGCGAACGTGAATAACCCTCCGAACAGCATAACATGAAGGTCTCTAAGGCACTCCCACGAACCGGCAGACTCTACGAACTCCGGCCAATGCTTGATTACGTCAGGGACTCTTTGCAACGACAACGAATCTATTTCGCTCATGATAACTTGATAATTGCGCTCTAAATCCTGCTCACTGACTGGTAAAGAAAATTTCACTGTATCACCTCAATAAAAAAAGCCCCGGAGATAACTCCGGAGCATTTCTTCTGCCTAAGTGCTCTATAAAGGATTGCTGTTCAGTCTTTATGAACGCTTTTTACTTAAGAATAACGTTGCTGCTAAAGCAAGTGCTAATGTGCCGAAGCCTGCATCGCATCCGCCGCTTGAACCAGGTAATATCTCGTCAGTAGAGCCGCCACCGCCACCGCCAGTTGTACCTGTGATAGTTCCGATGGAGTCCTCAGTCTCGGAAGCTGCGTCCTCTGAAGTTACGTTCGTACCATCAATGTAATCATAGTAAGCTGCAGGAATGATTGCAGGTTTTACGCCGTAATCTGTACCGTTTGCAAGTCCGCCTGCTGCAACGTCGTCAACTTCCATCGTGTACTCTGCTGACTTGCTGTCCGTTGATGCATCCGTCTGAATTGCGCCTGCGTTGTCCTCTTCTGCGATCATGCCGAGTACTGAGATTAACGCTGATTCGTTAGCTGAGTATTCCTCACCGCCGACAAGCCATCTCATTAAGCTCATAAGCCAGTCGAAGAATGTGGTGCCGTTGTAGAACTTCACTAACCAGCCTCTCGGATGAACCGGCCACTTTGAAGTCATCGTGAACTTAACTGTTCCGCTAAGTGATCCGCCCAGCCCACTGCCGGACACTTCAGGTGCAGGAGCAGGGTTGTTCTTGATGAATTCTGCTCTCTCGGAATCACTCATGGTGCTAAGGTCAAGTGATGAAACTGTGAAGGGTACCTCTGCGCTTACTGTCTGCTCATCGCCTGATGCTACAGTGAATGTGAACGTGTAAGAACCTGCTGTTGCATTGATGTCGGGCTGAAGCGTGTAGGTTACATAGTTAGTCTGAGCTGATGTGTCCTGAGCTTCGTCTGCTTCAGTAACGTCAAATGTCTCATCGTCGCCGTCATAGCTGAATGTGTATGTGCCGGTCGCTCTCATAGGAGTAACTGCGATCGTTACAGTTGCCTTCTCGCCCTGCTTGAGCTCTGTTGCACTGACTTCAGGCTCTTCCATCTTGAGCGTGTAGGTGGTGTCTTCTGTCGTTGCGTCAGTGGACACAAGTACTGCAACTGTGAAAGCGATTTTGTCAGTTGAAACAGTATTTCCATCATCATCCTCAACTTCTGCGTACATGGTGTATGATGCTTTATCCTGTGAAGCAGAGGGTGTAAACGTCAACACGTACTCGTAAATATCAGTGGAGTCTGTCTTGCTGCCGCCGTCATCGGTAACTTCCCAGTTATCAAATGCATACTCCTCACCATCTTCATCAAGCACTACAAAAGTAACTGTAGAAGGGTCATAGTCTGAAGGAACTTTAAGAGTTACTGCAAAGTCCTTAGATACTACAACTTCGCCCTTTGAGTCAACGTAGAGTACCACGTCAGCTTCCTGAAGGTCTTCGGTATCGCTCCACCTGAAGGTTGATGTACTGCCGCTGTCGTCTTCGGTTACGATAGCCTTAAATGTGCCGGTAGCAGTAGTATCCTTAAACTCTTTTGAATTATTGACCGCGACTGTTACATCAGTGCTGCCTGCTGCTAAACCTGTTACAGTAATTTCTACCGTGAACGTCTTACCTCCGTCAGCAGATTCAGGAGTACCGATATTTGTTACCTTTACAATGTTTTCGTCTTCAGGAGTTACAGTTATGTCTGATGAAGTGAGCCTGTACGAATTATCGCCTGAGATTTTGATCGTAGCTGTGACGGTAGCTGTTCCATCAACTGCAACGGTTACCTCATCGGAGTCTACGGATATTGATTCGATGTCAGGTGAGGCGACCTTTGTTTCAGCTGCCGTAACTGTTACAACTATTGTCTGATCTCCGCTAGAGATAACAACACCATTATCTCCACTCTGTGCCTTAACAGTAATTATAGCTTTTCCAGCTTTAGCAGTAGTTGCAACTTTAACTTTCACGTCTGCTGAGAAGCACTTATCCATAGATCTAGTTGTAAGAGGTGAAACCGGTTCAAACGTAACATCTGAGCTTACAGTGTCTAATACAAATTTCACTGTTTTACACTTACTAACAGGTTCAATAGTTATTTCAACATTTTCACTACCACCTGCTTGAATTGTAATCTCAACAGTTTTAGCTGTACCATTAAATTTAACATCTGCTGAGAAATTCTTTGCGAAGGCCACTGAAGCCATCAGAGTCATCGCCAAGACTGCCAGAAATAAAACACGCAATGTTCTTTTCAAAATCATTTTCCTCCTTACATAATATATGTAAACAAATAATAAAACTCTGCCCGCAGTGTTACACGGACATAAAATCTAGTTCTCTACCGTTATCCTTCCCGCTGATAAAGTGCAGACTCTCCGCCTGCATACGACCTGTTTCCTTCCCTTAAGAGAGCAGGCCGCAAACGTAGAATATCACTCACAAAGACTACTACAGCGCAACTCAATAGAGCACCTCCTAAATAGATTTGCATTCGTTATGAATGGCTGTTGTCGAGCGCACCCCCTGAATGCATAAATAATATCGGCAGAACTTACGCAGAAGTTAATACAGCCTGTGAAACCGGGTACGCCGTAACAGTGGGAATTATACACGTAAAAACACATATTTTGCAATACTTAATTTTTGCGCGATGAAAATTTCTTTACGGTTTGAGGGTCTGAGCTAGGCTTTGAACGTCATTCAGTGTGAGTTCGGTTACCTGTGCAATTTCCTCAAGAGTCAGCTTGTTCAATTTGATTAAGTTGACTGCAATATTTTCTTTCGTGCGCTGAATTGCAATGTTTTCATAGTTTGCGAACCAATCGCTCATTTCTTTTTGTCCTTCCTTAGTCTGCTTGAAATATCTCACGCGTTCTGCGAGTTCCGGAATAAACATTTTGTCAGGGTCAGGACAGTTGAGATCGTGAATTAACTGCAAGAGTTTGATCTCACGAGACGAACTACCCTGTGTGTTCTGTTGATTATCCTGCATACTGTAACCTCCTTCTATGCTTTGAGGCGGGCTGCCAGTTTTGTAACTTCCGGTAAAGCTAACTTACTACAGCTGGCAATTTCCTCAAGAGTCATTTTGCCGAGATTGAGGAGACTGAGTGCAATACTTTCTCTCTCTTGTTGCCTAACGCGCTTCCTTTCACGCTGAGCAACAATCTTTTCGTAATCGGAAAACCAATCACTCATTTGTTCTCTTCCTTTCTTTGTTGTCTTGAAAAATCCTACTCTGTCCGCTAACTCCTGAATAAACATCTTTGCAGGGTCAGGGCATATCATATCGTGAATTAACTTCCATACTTTGCTGCCGTCGTCTTCGGCCGAACAGTTCACGTACACTATATGAAGACCATCATTGAACGGCTCGTTCAGTCCCTCAATATAGCGATTAATTGTGTACATGCTCTTATTGTGCTTCAGGACATCTTCACGAGTTATAAAGATAACGTAAGTCTCCGGGAGCTTCTCAAAGTCCGTGCTCTCGTCAAGATGATGAGAGTCCATCAATGAACCGTGAAACCTTGCACGCCTGGCCGTCGCTTCTGAAGAGTCATTCTGGATCTCGATGTCGTAGATTTTCCCATCAGAGTC
The DNA here is from genome assembly GCA_017439345.1 of Synergistaceae bacterium. GTDB lineage: Bacteria > Synergistota > Synergistia > Synergistales > Aminobacteriaceae > JAFUXM01. Next base: position 54,576 of record JAFSJJ010000013.1, on the reverse strand, counting down.
CCTTGCGTACACATCGATTGCTATTGAACGGTGAAGGCTTTTATATTCCTTCTGAGCATGAGTCTCTATCACAGTTAAATTTTTATCGATAATGTGATTAATCATCGCCTGCACACATGGTATATTGCCGTCAAGACACAACTTCATGAAACGGTCATCCATTAATGTTAAAGTGTTCTGGTTAGCCTCGATAAACTGCTCTCTGTTTATGTAATCAACACGCAAGCTGTCACCCCCTTTATATCGTGTGTATTATTATATCTTAATGAGAGGTGATTAAAATTATTTGCGCAGTCATTGCAGAACTCAACCCGTTACACAAAGGCCATGAAAGATTAATCAAGTTCGCAAAGAGTCAATCATCAGGACTCGTTATAGTTTTATCGTCAGCATTCACTCAAAGGGGGAGTCCTTCACTCGTTGACAAGTTCACGCGCTCACGAATGGCAATAGAGTCAGGAGTTGATTTAGTGCTTGAGTTACCGTTCTTGTTCTCATGCAGTGCTGCTCAGGACTTCTCAAGGGGGGCAGTGAACTTAATGGGACTCACGGGACTTGCTGATACTCTGGCGTTCGGTATGGAAGATACGGACTTCGATATAAATTCACTCGTCGATGTCATGCTCAGTGAGAGTCATAGAGAGTCACTCAAGAGGGAGCTTTCAATGGGAGCTTCATTCAGCAAGGCAAGTTCTTTATCACTGGATGAGATTCTGCCGGGCAGTCATGATTTCATCTCGAAGCCTAATAACATGCTCGCAGCATCGTATATTCTTAATATCAGGAAGCATAATTACAATATGAAGACTCTTGCTGTAAGACGTGAAGGAGTCTATAAAAGCAAATTGATTCGTGAAGACCTGAGTCATAATCTCGACATGATGCCGGATTACTCGAGAAAAATATTATCAGAGTCAGAACATGCAAACGAGTCCAAACTTTGGAGCCTGCTGCAAAATATCTTTATCAGAACTAGTGCTGATGACCTGCGAAAGATTTACTGCATTGACGAAGGCATAGAGAATCTCTTTCTCAAGAACTGGATTCACTCGCACGATCTTGATGACTTTATAGGACGGTGCGTTTGTGCAAGATATACGCGATCACATATCAGACGGAGACTCATTTATATATTATTGAATCTGAATCGTTACGAGACTCAAGGCTTCATGAGGCTGGGTGTGCCTTATGCAAGGGTCTTAGCGTTTAACTCACTTGGCCGGGAGCTTCTCAGGGAGTGTAAAAGCAAGTCGCGAATCAGAATAATAACGAGTCTGAATCAGGCAAAGACTAATCACGAGAAATTTTTTGCTCAGGTCGAATATAAAGCATCACAGCTCTACGAATTATTATTAGATAATCCAGACATGTCAAAAGAGTTAAATAGAGTGTTACAATTCCCCTAAAAATTTTTTCACAGGAGAATTTATTATATGACACGAAAATTTTTATTGACGATTATATTATTTGCGTTCGTGATTTCATGTGCTTCATATGGACTCGTTAAGCGTGTGAGACTCGAACGTGATAATCAGAATCTCGCTATCATTGCAGATTATCGTGAAGTCGCAGGACTCGCCAAGAACGCAGGACTTGAAGTTGATGATGCAATACAGCTCTTAATCAAGAACGGAGTCAGGGGCTTAATGGTCAGTGAACTCACAGGGGACAATATCACTCACGGAGTCGGACAGGCTGAACTCAAAGAGGCAAAATTTCCCGAACGGGGCATAGAAGGCACTATGATAACTATAATGCCTGGAAGTCCCTATAAAGATTTGCTTAATGAGTGGCTCAGAGTCAGATTTGCTGTTGATGAGTCAAGTGATTCAGGTGATTTATTCGTTCCCATGATGTTTAACGTGCTAAAGACTGCCGGAATTCTCCCTGATATTGACGGTCTCGAAGCTGCCAAACGCAACAACCTTCCGATATATTACAGGCCTGCACCTTCACCGGGTCATTTGTCGGACAGAGCTGCAATCATGTTAAAGAGAGTTCACGAGAAATATAATGTTGCTGTGTTTACTCCTGCCGGCGAGATTGTCTCAGGTTATCCCGATGTAAGCACACTCGCTAAGACTGCCCACGAGCTTAAATTACCGCTTGCAATCGTAGAGTTCTCGAAACAGTTAGGCGAACCTGCACTAAACAGGCTGACTTCTCCCCTTCTCATTCCCCTTCACAGCGTTACGAATGAAGAGATGTCTGCAAGGCGTATAACGAGAAGTGCATTGCGTGATAGACTTGTCCGGGCAGCTGTTGAACGTTCAGTGAGATTATTATTATTGCGTACTGCTCCTCCTACGAGTTCAGAATTTGTATTTAATGACTTTGCTAATGAAGTGAAAATTTTGTCGGACGAGCTTACATCAAGAGGCTTTAATATGTCGATGCCCCGCGCAGTCTTTGCAGATGATAAATTGAACACGAATATATTTGCAGCGTTTGCTTTGTCAGTAATGCTTGTGTTGTCGTTATATGCTTATCTCGTCAGAATGGGTCTGCGTGTTGACTCTAAGATTAATGCGTTGTTTATAGCTGCTTGTGTAGTGCTTGCTCTTGCAGTCTGGAAAGTTGCAATCGTCTCGAGATTAGCAGGCGCGATTGCTGCTCCGTTGATAGCTGTTGAGGCTTCGTTAATGGCAATGGACTCAGGAAAGAATAGAAATTTGCTGTATGCGTTTGTCTTTGCTGTAACAGGGGGACTTGCTTTAGCTTCGTTCTTCAGTGTTACGAGCTACATGTTAAGATTGCAGACTTTCTCAGGAGTCAAATTTACGTTAATCCTGCCTCCTGTGATGGTGTTATTGCATGATCTCAAGAGGCGCATTCATCCTGAGTCGTTAATAGAATTTCTCTCACGTCCTCCGCTTTGGGGTGAACTTGTCTTAATAGGCGTTCTGTTAGCTGGAGTCGGCTTGATAATTTTCCGGAGCGGCAACGTTGCATTTATTCCGGGCTTTGAGGCAAGAATCCGCGATACACTTGAAAGGCTCTTAATTGCACGGCCAAGAACTCGAGAAGTCTTTATCGGTTATCCTTCATTATTATTATTAAATTTTCTGGTCAGCAAGAAATTATTTGCCCGCTATCGGGAAATTTTCAGAATAGGAGTCGCATTGGGTTTCTCGTCAGTGATTAACAGCTTCTGTCATTTCCATACGCCTCTAATGATGATTTTATTGCGTGAATTTAATGGACTCTGGACGGGATTAATATTCGGTGCAGTTGTTGTTTTACTCGTTAAGTTCGTAGTTATTCCGTGCTTGAAGTTGATTAAGCCTGTGATCTCATGAGCAGAAAATATAAAGCTGCGTTACTTGGCTATTACGGTTTTAATAATCTCGGCGATGAGCTTTTATTAACGGCATGTCTTGAGAGTCTGAGTCGAGCCGGTCTCGAACGTGAAAAAGTAATCGTGCTGTCAAATAATCCTGATGAGACTCGCGAAAATTTCTGCGTTGATAGTGTGAATCGCTGGAGTCTTCGTGAAGTGATTTGCGCTCTGAAGTCAAGTGAGAATTTAATACTCGGCGGCGGAGGACTCTTTCAGGACGTTACGAGCGTTAAGAGCTGCATATATTACTGGGGAGTCGTGAGGCTTGCAAGTCTCTTAGGAGTTCGAGTCTCTGCTCTTGGCCAGTCAATAGGGAGTCTTAATTCACGTCTTGCGAAATTATTTACGGGAAATGCGTTAAGACTCTGCAAAAAAATTCACGTCCGCGATGATGAGTCTTTTGCTCTTGCTGAGTCTCTAGGCTGCAAAAATATTGTGCTTGGATCTGACATAGTTATGACTCTTGCAAGGGAGTCTGACTCGTTGAAGCGTGAGAGTTTATCGGGTGAAAATGTATTAGTAAATGTATTAGTAAATCTGCGTCCGTGCCGTGAGCTTGAAAGGTTCGTGAAGATATTGCTGCCTCACATAAATAATAATTATATCGGTGCTGCTTTGTCAAGTGAAGATGAGTCAGCGTTAAAGCTCTTGCCGGTAAAGGAAATTATTCGCGTTAAGAGTTTTTCTCAGGCTCAAGAACTCTGGAGTCGTGCTTTGTGTGCAGTGGGAATGCGTCTTCATTTTGGAGTCTTGTCGAGAATATTCGGGACTCCGTTAGCGTTAATGCCTTATGATGTCAAAGTCAGCGAATTTGCTTCTCAGTCCGGAGTGCCTTTAATTCGCGACTCATGGCTCGCCCCCGTGAAGCCTCGTGATGTTCCTGAAGACTCTCGCGTTCAGCTTGATAATCTGACTCGTGAAATAATTTCATTATGATAAAATTTGCGCATTATGGACAAACGCAGAATCGATGAAATAGGAATAAAATATGTAGAGAGCCTCTCACTCTATGAGGAATACGCGACTCGAATCAGGAATTTGATTCAGGACTTAGTCGAGCTTGAGGGCGTAGAGTTTTATGCTATCGAGGGCTGGGCGAAACCTCCTGCGGAATTATTGACGCTGCTCTCATCACTTGAAGAGAACGAATTATCAGGAGTCGACCTCGTAACAGTTAGAGTCTTGCTGAGATTCCCTGAAGATGTCCTGAAAATTGAGGAAGTTATCAAGAGCGAGTTTGCTATAGACTCGTCGCGTTCGGTGCCTTCAAGCGGTCTTGAGGATCCATATAGATTCGGCTATCCTGCTGTAGTGTATATATTATCGCTTTCACATATAAGAGCTGGTCTCCGTGAATGGATGAAGTATAGAAATTTGAGCTTCAGGCTTGAATTACGTACTATGCTTCAAGAGGCATGGGCGACGATATTCCCGAAAGTTAATCAGACTGTCGGAAGTCTCTCAGAGAAGAAATTAACCCGTGAACTTGTATTGCTGGCTGCATTGCTTGAGAAGGCTGATCAGGGCTTCTTGTCGTTGCGCAACGAAATTAAGGACGAGGCTTTATTAGTTCCCCCGAATCAAATCGGAAAGGCTAAGAGTGCTTCACTTGATGCGGAGAAATTATTTACTGATGAGGAGCTTTATAACTTATTTCGTGATGATCCTTCTATTTTGGGTAAATGGAACGCTGCGGCAGTAAGTGCAGGCTTTCCTGAGTTCACACCGAGTGCTGATTATTTGCGTGAGAGCTTTAATTATCTATGCAATATATTACGAGTTGCGGGCATTGATACTCTTTCGGAAGTCAAGAAATTTCTTGCTGACATGGAATCTGATAATAAGGGAGTCAGGCAGCTGCGTACTATTCATGATACGTTCAAGAAAAAAGCAAACTGGCGCATGGATCCTTTCTCAGCGTTGTTCTTACTCGTGTTAAATTTCAAGTGGGATGACCTGAAAGAAAAAGACCTCGTGAAATTGAATATCAAGAAGGGCTCGGACAGAATATCAGGCACTGAATAAATTTTATTAAGGGGGTAAATATTTAAATGAGAAGTATTATTTTATGGGCTATAGTTTCGTATTTAATAGGCTCATTTCCTACGGGCTACGTAGTAACGAAATTATTTCACAAGGACTCATCAGGCAAACGCGACGGACTCGACATCAGGACTATAGGCTCAGGTGCAATCGGAGCTACTAACGTCGGCCGGGCAATGGGTGCGGGGTGGTCATGGTTCACTGCAATAGTAGATATGTTGAAGGGAGCATTTGCTTTGTTACTGGCTGCGCATATCGCTGAACCTGAGGAGCAAATAATAATAGCTGCTGTATCTGCTCTTGCTGTAGTAATCGGTCATAATTATCCTGTCTGGCTCAAGTTCAAAGGCGGCAAGGGAGTCGCTACGACTTACGGGACGTTATTTTTTATCTGGCCTTATAACTCGTTTGCAGTAGTGCTTCTATGCGGTGCTGTCTGGTATGCTGTGAGATGGCTGACCCGTTATGTGTCTCTTGCCTCGATGTTGTCTCTTGCTGCTATGCCTGTGTGCTTTGCTATGTTACATGCTCCGAAAGAGTTTATTATATTAGCTGCGATACTTGCTGCCCTGTGCGTGTTCAGACATAGGACGAACATAGCGAGAATGATCAAGGGAACGGAGAATAAATATACACCTAAGAGTAAGAGATAATAAATTCAGAGTCTCCTGTTTATGTTTTGCGGGGGACTCTGTTTTGTTATATATACTTGACGTTTTCATATAAGAGCGGTATAGCATTTTGCATAATTCTAAACTTTGTGCCGTGATTGTGGCCTGATCGTGCGTCAAAGTCTATGAAAATATTTCGTTCTCTGATGTTGAGCAGAAATCTTTCAAGAGTAAAGCCTGATAATTGAGCAATATCTGAGTACCTGTAAAAATATTCTACGCTTTCTTTCTTTACGTCAGCTGTGATGTAAAAGCAGTTCCCTAGAGTAGGCTGCCTGTAACATAAAGTCTGCCTAAAACTTTTCTCGCTCTCAGGATATTTTTTCCCGGCTTCCTTATGTCTCCAGCCGTAATGCAATAATAAATAGTCAACTATGTGCAATGCTCTTGGCGAAGGCTCTAAATGAAATAAAGTTAACAGGGCTGAAGTACTCTTTCTTTGAGTCTTTAATTACCATTCGGCAGCATTAGGAAGCGGCAAATTATTTTCTGAGATACCCAGCAAATCTTCGAGCGTGTTCCCGACTGCACCGTCATTGTTAATATTACGGTGACTCTTAATCCAGCCCACATTTCTTATTTTCTCTAAAGCGGCAGTAAGAGTTCTCTTTGTGAACATGATAATCTTTCCTTTGACATCTCGCAGTACTCCGGCGCAATCTCTATGCCTATAAAGTTTCGATTAAGTCTCTTTGCTCAATTGCTGTAGTGCCTGAACCCATGAAGGGATCCAAAATAATTTTTGCGTTCGTACTTGAGATTATTCGCTCAATCAAAGCCGTAGGGAACGGAGCAGGATGTTTATTATTCATTTCTTGAGGGAACTCCCACACATCGCCGAAAGAATTAGCATGAGGTGCGAGCCTGAATGCAGGTTTAGCGATGAGATAAATCACTTCATACGTAGGCAGAAAATATCCGGGATTAAAATTAATGCCTCCTTTTCTCTTCCAGATAATTATCTGCCTCACAGGGAAGCCTTCTATTATTTCGCGTCTATCCTGAAGCAGTCCCTTTTGAACGCGCCACTTGTGATTATAGAATATTGCTCCCTCGTCATTGATTAACCTCATCATTTCTGTTAAACATTCCCGCTGCCACCTGACATAATCATCATATGGCATGTTGTCATCGTAAGTCGAGTAGCCTTTGATTAACGCAGCATTAGCCCACTTTCCGCAGCTTCCGTTTTTCATGCCGTTGCCCGTTGAGTTCTTGAGATTATACGGCGGTGAAGTTATAACTAAGTCAATGCTCTTGTCAGGAATATTTTGCATTTCATTTACAGCATCTCCGCAGATAAATGAATCTTTTATCTCGTCTATCTTGTACATGGCTGATTTATTATTTCTCTTAGTGCCTCAATGAAAGAATCAATCTCTTCATGAGTCGTGAAATATCCCGGCGAGACTCTTAATGCCCCTTGAGGAAAAGTGTTTAAAGTCTTGTGTGCAATCGGTGCGCAGTGAAGTCCCGGCCTTGTCTCGAAGCCTGCAATAGATAACTCATCAGCTAGAATCCCATTGTCGAGTCCCTCAACGTTCAACGCAAACACTGAGACTCGTTTATTCATGTCCTGCATTCCTGATAATATTATTCTCTCATCGAGAGTCTTTAGCTTCTCAAGAAAATATGAGTCTGACTCGTATTCTTTATTCGCAATATTATTTATTCCCGTCTCAGTAAGCCAGTCAAGAGCAGCGTTGAGTCCTGCAATTCCCGGCAGATTCGGAGTACCTGACTCAAATTTATCAGGCATGTCTTCGGGCTGAACTTCAAGATGAGAATAGCTCCCTGTGCCTCCTGTTATGAACGGTTCGACTTGAGAGGCAAATTCAGGCTCCCAGATTATCCCGCCTGTACCCTGAGGACCCATTAAGCCTTTGTGGCCGGTGAAGCATAGGGCTGCGAGTCCAAGTTCACTAGCATTTAACTTGATTAACCCTGCTGTCTGTGCTGTATCAAGAACTAGGGGCAATTTATGATCTCTGCAAATCTCTGCGAGTTCGTTTATTGGCTGAAGCGTCCCTGATACGTTGCTTGCGTGTGAGAATATCGCTAAGTCATAACGTGACTCACTTAACTTGCTGATTAAATCTTCAGGGTGAAGGAGTCCTAACGGGTCAGCGTAAAGAATATCGAGATTGACTCCTTTTGACTCAAGAGCGCGCAAAGGCCTCATAACTGCATTATGTTCCATTGAAGATGTCAAGACTCTCATGCCGGGCTTCAAGAATCCGTGCAGGACTACATTAATTGCTTCAGTTATATTCATAGTGAAAGTTACGAATAACGGGTTAAGATTATCATAGCCTCCGAAAAATTCAGCCAGCTTCATTCGGCAGTCAAGAATCAAATTCATAGTCGACATATCGCGCTTCGATGAAGTCCCCCGTGATGAGTTCGCGCCCCCTTGAGTGATAAACATGCTCATAGCTTCCGGAACACATTCAGGCTTCGGCCAAGTAGTCGCAGCGTTGTTGAGATATACAGCCATATTAATAACCCTCCCTTATTGCGTAGCGTACAAGTCCTGCCATGCTTGAGCATCCTGTCTTCTCCATTATGTGCCTTCGGTGAACGTCTACAGTGTTCTTGCTGATTGATAAGTCGTAAGCAATTTCTTTAGCGTTCTTGCCTTCTGCTAACAGCTTTAACACTTCCCGCTCACGTTCTGACAATAAGCGCGCTGAGTTTCTCTCGTCTGCCTTGAGTAAGCGCAAGTAATCTTCTACCATGACTGCAAGTGATGATCTTGCAATATAATAATTTCCCATCATGACAGTCTTGATTGCCTCGTATAACTCTTCAGAGCTGCACTCTTTCAAGATATAGCCCTGAGCACCTGCCCTGAGACTCTCGACTATTAATTCACGGCTGTTGTACATTGAGAGCATGATAATTTTTATATTAGAGTCAGGATTTTTTGCGAATATCTGCTTTGCTGCCTTAATCCCATTAAGATCCGGCATAGATATATCCATCAAGATAACATCAGGTTTTAATTTCTCTGCCTGTTCGATAGCTTTCAAGCCGTCCTTAGCTTGTCCTGCAAGTTCTATATCAGGGCGTTTTCTGATTAGTTCTGCGAGTCCTTCAATGAATAATTTGTGATCGTCAGCTAATAATATTCTCGCTGCCATTTAAGATTTCTCCATTCTTTAATTTTAGGGGGCAGGTCATGACAGCCATTAAGCCTTTACCCTGCTCCGAGATGATTTTAAAATTTCCGCCGAGTGCAAGAAGTCTTTCACGTATGCTGAACAGTCCGAAGCCTTTATTGCTGCTCCCGAACATTCCTGCTCCGTTGTCTTCGATTGCGACCGTGATAATTTCAGGCTTTCTGTTAATAATAATATTTACGTTTGAAGCTCCCGAATGTTTTACTGCATTGATTAATAATTCTCTTGCCATTCGATAGAGAATAATGCACACTGAGTCATCGGCTTTGAATTCGTCCGCGCTGCCTTTGGTGATTATGTGCCACTGAATTTTATTAGGAGCTAATATATTCTTTGCAAGCTCTTCAAGTGCCGGGTTCAAGCCTGCTTCTTTCAAGACTGGGGGACTGAGTTCAAATATGAGGCTTCTATTTTCGGCGATAATATTTTGAGTCGTTTTTATGAGTTCATTAATAGAGTCCTTGATAATATTTCCTGAGTCAAGTTTTGAGTCAATCTCCCGCAAAGTTCTAAGCTGTGAAATCAATTCATAGCCGAGTCTGTCATGTAAATCCGACGCTATATTTCGTCTCGTCTCTTCTTCTGTGATAGTGAGCTTTGCTGCCAGTGCCTGTAACTGCTTCTGTCTTCGCTTGAGTGCATTATCCGAACGTTTTAATTTCGTCCTGTCGAGAAATATTACAGCTGCCATATCAGGCTGAATAGGGAACGCAATAGCTTCAAAGTAGCTGTTAACGTCAATGCTTTCACCGATGCAGTGAGCTGTCTTGTTATGTTTGAGGCATTCTGTTATGACGCTTGACCATCTTGACTCGGCGTTCGGCCAGACTTCACTAAAAGTTTTGCCTATGAGATCTTCGCGGGATAACTTCATGACACGTTCATACGCAGGATTAACGTCAACGAAAATAATCATGTCATCCTGGACTCGATACAGTGCAATAGGATCAAAGACTCGTTCAAATAAAATTCTGTAAAGTTTCATGATAAAAATTTATATTCTCAATAGATTTTTTGCGATTAATAAATTATAATGCACATTGCATTAACTCTTAACCGGAAGTGAGATTTGTCTGGTGACGGGCCCGGGCTTCAAACCCGGTGAGGGGCGGTCTAAGCTGTCTCTGGTGGGTTCGATCCCCACACACTTCCGCCATAATATCGCAAATAATGTCCCTGTTGTCGAGTTTATATCTGGCAGCAGGGATTTATATTTACTCTCTATTTCTCAAGAATGACTCTGAAGCCTCCGTCGTCGAGTTCTTCAACGTCAACGCGCCAGCCTTTGTTCTCTGCAAATCGTGATACGTTGTTTCTTGAAGTCGCTGTGTCAACGAGAATCTCAACATGACCAGACTCGAGTCCTGATAACGCCTTCTTAGTCATCATAACAGGCTGAGGACATGAGAAGCCCTTAGCATTTACCGTGATAACATCGCTCATGAAAGTTTACCCCCTGTCCCTTGATAATATGCCGACTAACACGCAGAATACAAGCCCTATAATAGTTACGTGCATTCCCATAGGCCCTATGCCTGCTCCTGAAGAAGCTGCTGAGAAATTATGAGCAATCGCCGCACCTGTAAGCATTCCGATTACGAATATCCCTGCGTCTGAGTCCCCTTCGCCTGCCATAATTAACTGACGGCCGGGGCAGCCTCCTGCGAGAGTGAACGCTAAACCTGATAAGACCATGCCGAGAAAGTTCCAAAGTTGATCGCTGTGTGCGACAGGTTGACCTTCAAAGCCGGGCTTGAATGTTCCGAGAGCGTAATTTGCCGCGAAAGCCGTAATCATGAAAGCAATAATTCCCTTCAGTAAATAAGCATCACCCATCATCAGGAAATCACGAACTGCTCCGACTGTGCAGAATCTTGAACGCTGTGCAAGCCATCCTACTAACAAGCCTGTTGCGAGAGCCATTAACGCCGGTGCATGTTGAGAGCCGGGCCCCTTCTCTGAGAAGAAAACCGGTGCATTGTCGCCGAACTTTGGAGCCATGAATAATAATGCAAGTAACGCAATTGCTATTAATGGCATGACGAGTCCTGCTGCTTTGGGATTTGACTCAGACGCTCCGAGACTAAAGCCGTTCCATAAAAATATAATGCCTATAAAGATTCCTACTATTAGGCCTCCGACTCCGTAAAGTGCGTTCCAGTCTCCGCCTGATACTCGAAGATAAGCCCTCCACGGACAGCCTAAGAATACTAATGCTCCTAACATGGCAAAGACTCCAAGACCGAATCTTACTGCCGGTGATGAGCCGCCTCTTGGTGAATACTCGCGAAAGATTAAAGCTGATAAGAACGAGCCGAGAATGAATCCGGGAATTTCAGGCCTGATATATTGCACAACGCCTGCTCTGTGAAAACCTAAAGCTCCTGCGATGTCTCTGGTGAAACATGCGACGCAGAAACCCATATTGCCGGGGTTGCCGAAGTGAGCCAATGCAACTGCGATAAGCCCGATTAAACCTCCAGCGATCCACGGGCCTTGACGGGACGTTAAAACTTTGTCCATGATGAAAATTTAGACCTCCTGATTAAATATTAATATAAACTCTCAGCCTCCTTCACTCGTGATAAATATAATAAAGAAGGCGAAAGATTTTCATGATGTATAGTGAAGCACTCCGCGCCGTTATAATCTTGTCATGTCATGAATATTTATGCTCCGAAAAAATTTTTTATGAATAACATATTTTATTACAAATCATATACGCATTTCACTAATGAAAAATTTAATCGACAATAACGCATTTTTCACAATAAGCATTAATCTTTCTGCGCTTCATATCCTTAACTGCCCATTGAGCTGCGTGACTCAAGAATGAAAGAGTCTCTTTGCCCTGCTCAGTCAGTGAATATTCGACTCTAGGGGGAATCTCGTTATACTGCTCTCTATGAACGAGGCCTGACTCTTCAAGCTCCCTGAGAGAACGTGCCAGCATTACGTTTGTGATCCTGCCTAATTTTCGTTTGATTACACTATAGCGTTTGGGCATGAACTCATCAGCTGATAGAATGCAGATTATAGGCAGCTTCCATTTGCCTCCGAAAGTGTTTGCAAGATGCTTCAACGGACATAAATTATTTTTCGGCATGTAAAAAAATTCCTTCCTGATTCATAAATATATTTTCTGTACCATATACACAAAAAGTGCGTTCTTGTTTATTTATATCACAAAAATTATAATCAGGCACACTAATTCTTTTCAGGAGGGTAAAATTTATCATGGAAATCAAAGTAGTAAAACTCTATGACAACGGCGAATTTAACGAACAATTCCTTTTCGGCGGAGAGAACAAGGCAGACGGCAGTCATGATGTAACGTACCCCGCGAGTCTTCAGAACTTCTTGATTGATACGGGCAGTGAAATAATTCTCGTTGATACAGGTCTTTCACCGGAGACACCGTTCAAAGGCTACGACAAAGTTAATGATTATATCCCCGCGCTTAAAACATTAGGCTACGAACCTGAGCAGGTCTCAAAGATTCTCGTGACTCACAAGCACCCCGATCACACAGGCGAGCTAAAATCATTCCCGAACGCAAAAATTTACATCGGCCCTGAAGACGCGGACGCATTGAAATTAACAGGCGAAAATATTATCAGGTGCGAATACACTGACGGAGCATATCACAATTTCGAACACTGCCAGAAGATCGCTGACGGAGTTTACTTCATCAAGGCAAGAGGACACACTAAGGGCAACAGCATTATTATTGCAGAGAAGGACGGAGTCTATTACATGATGCACGGCGACGTTACTTATAACGATACTGCATTAAAGCGCAATAAGCTCTCTGTGGTGTTCGAGGACTTAGAGGCAGCCCGCGATACTTTGAACAGAGTCCGCGAGTTCATAAAGAATCACCCGACAATTTATTTATCGACTCATACACCTGAAGGCTACAAGAATCTTGAAGAGAATATAATTATGAAGCTCGATTAACTTGTGAGGCTTGCTATGGAACTCGAAAAAGTATTGACTCACAGAGTCTCAACACGCAAATATAATGACAGAATGCCCGATGACTCTGCGATCCAGAAAATACTTGATGCAGCCCTGTTAGCTCCGATTGTACATTTTCATAAACTTCATTTGTCAGTCGTAACGAATAAAGACGCTATGAACTTGGCCGAAGATGCAGCCGATGAGATTTTCGCAAGACCCGACGCAGCTATAAAGATGCCCAGACCGTATTTATATAATGCTCCTGTCTGGATAATTCTTTCAGGTGTGAAATATGACGAGAGCACGAATTCTCAAGCAAAGTTAATGAATAATAATTTATTCTGGAACGTAGGCTCTATTATCGAGAACATGGAACTTCAGGCAACTGAATTAGGACTCGCCAGCTGTGGAATCAACACGACTGTTGTAGCGATGGCAAACCGTCCTGATGTCAAGAAAGCTGTAGGTATCCCGGAAGGTTATGATGCTCTTGCTTCGGTTATTATTGGCTACCCTGACTCGCCTCTTCCTGAACGCAAAGTAAAGCCTGAGTTTATCCCTGTGTCTTACGTGAAGTGAATAATAATAATATGGAATTCAGAAGCAAAAAGTATGAAGCCTTCAATATATTCGACAAAGAATGGGGACTTGCAGCAGCTGGGACTCTCTCTGACTTTGACGGCTGCACAATAGGCTGGGGGTCAATGGGCGAGATCTGGGGACTTCCTAACGAATCACGGCCGATAATTACGATTTACGTTAATCCCTTGAGATACACTGCTGATTACCTGCTCAAGCATGAAAATTTCTCAGTGTCATTCTTTGACATGAAATATAGAAGAGATTTAGCAATTCTCGGCTCGAAGTCAAAACGTGATACAGATAAATTTGCGTTGACCTCACTGACTCCAAGTGAACACTCAGGCACGGTGATATTCAACGAGGCTAACTTGACTTTCATTTGCAGAAAACTTTACTGGGAGCAGTTTAACTTTGAACATCTTGTACCGGAAGTTCAGGAATTCTACACGAAGCATAAGCATCCGACTCACTATGAATTTATCGGTGAAGTTATTGACGTTATAGACAAGAGGAACTGACTCATGGAAATAAAAAAGTTACACTTAATATATTTCAGTCCGAGCGGTTCAACGGAGAAAATCATAAAGTTCATGGCAGACTGTCTCAAAGATAAGAACTTGCCTATTGAGACTCACAGCTTGCTTACGTCAGAGAGCAGAAAGAAAAAATACAAGTTCAACGCTGACGAACTCGTTATTATGGGAAGTATGACAGCAGGAAAATTATTCACGTTGTCTGATGAGCTGTTTAACTGTCTCGAAGCTGATAATACTCCGTTCATAGGCTTTGTAACGTACGGCAACGGTTATTACGGTATTGCATTAAACGAAATGCTAGAACGTGCAGAGAAAAGCGGCTTCAAAGTCTCAGCTTTGGGGGCATTCATAGCAAGGCACTCAATGAAGGCTTCAATAGCAAAAGGACGGCCTGACCCTCACGATAAAGAAATCATGAAGGACTTTATCACGAAGGCATACGAAAAGATTATGAGCGGCGATTTGACTCTTCATAAACTCCCGAAAACTAACTGGTCATCGTGGGAGCTTGGCAATCAAGTCATAGCTTACAGGGAGACTCACAGGAACGAGCCTTACTCACTGCCAAGAGACTGCAACAAGAGACTGCAAAGAGAAAATCATTTCAGATGAGTGCATAAAGTGTAAAACTTGCGTGAGAAACTGTCCTGTTGATGCAATTGATATAGAGTCAAAGACGTTTGATCTCGACAAATGCATTGGCTGCTGGGGATGTATTAATCGTTGTCCTAAGCACGCAATTAAATCAACAAGCAATCAAGTAGCTGACATAATGCAATCATTCGGCCAGGCAGCAGAAAAACGACTTGAGCCGGAAATATTTTTCTAGGAGGTAATAAATTATTATGGATAAAGCAAAAGTTTTAGCAGGTCTTCAGGTTATCGTAACGGACTTAGCACAGCAGGCAGACGGACACGAGATTCACTCAAGGATATTCGCTGCTCAGGGATTCTCTAAGCTCGCAGACAAGTATGCAGAACACGCAAAGGAAGAACGCAGCTATGTGGTCAAGTGTGCTGACAGGATTCTTGATCTCGGCGGTGAAGTCAAAATCGAGGCCAAGAAAGAAGCTCCGGTCTGCAAAGATCCTATTGAGTTCGTGAAGTATGATCTTCAAGTTTCCAAAGACGGCCTTGCATGGCTTGCAGAGTTAGTCGAGGCAGCAAGAGAAGATTACACGACGTTTGATATTCTCAAAGAGTATTACCAGGACGAAGAAGAAGACATGTACTGGGGCGAACAGCAGCTTGAGTTAATCGAGAAAGTAGGCAAAACATACTGGTATCAGTCTCAGCTGTAAGTTAATTAGTTAATTACATAAATAAACCCTCTCACATTTCTGCGGGAGGGCATTTTATTTTCAGTATTATATATTATTCTTTATTAACGATTAATCCGTGAAGACCGTCTGCTCTGTTATCTCCGTCTGAAGTGCCCGGAGTGCCTTCTCAACGAGTCTGCGCCTGATAACTTTTTCTTCTTCTGGAGTCTTCGTTGGATCTCCCAAAGGATGAGGAATAGCTATCGTCGGGACGATTCTATTTGCTCCTACAGTCTGAGAGATCGGGACTATCGTACACATATGAACAACTGGTAACATGCGCTCAATTTCCTTAACCATCGTTGCACCGCAACGAGTACAAGTGCCTCAGGTTGAAGTTAATATTACTGCCGTGACTCCGTCAGCTACGAGTCTCTTTACGATTTCAGCACCGAACTTCTTTGCATTGGCGACGCTCGTTCCGTTTCCTACTGTTGCATAGAACTTGTTATGAAGTTTGCCGATGACTCCCTCGCGTTCTAAATCTCTCATAACGTCAACAGGCAATACCCTGTCTGCGTCCTGATCAGCATATGTAGCGTCATAGCCTCCGTGAGCTGTGCAATGAGTCTCGCTGGTCAAGTCCTGGACTCCTGTGATGTCATACTCGCCGAATTTACTTGCGCTTGATGCCTCGATGTGGTCAGGATTCCCCTTCGGACAAATTCCGCCTGATGTAACAAGAGCTATAGTTGCATGGGCTAAATCTTTGACTGCGGGCTGAGGGTCTACTCTGTCGAACACGGGCATTTTGTACTCTGTCTCGAACTCTTCACCCTTGAGCTTCTTTATGAACATGTCAACGCATCTTTCAGCAGCGAGCTTCTCATAGAACATATTTTTACGAATACCGCGCTCGATATAGCCTTCTGCTTCAGGTTTGCCGACTGCCTCACCCTTCAAGAGCTTTAATGCAAGAGCAGCCATTGCGGGAACAGCTTTTCTCATTCCTGCAGCACTGTCCGGAGTCTGAATTATCCAGGCAAATTTTTTATACATTTCGACGCCGGGATTTTCGGGATACATTCCGCTTATTACCGGGATATTGAACTCTTTAGCTACAGCAGCGCACATAGCTCCGCAGGCAGTTCCGTAACGTCCGGCATTGAAGGCAGGCCCTGCGATAAATGCATCAGGCTGATACTTGCGAATCATGTCAAGTATAGTCTTCGTAGCTTCGTCCATGTTCGAGGCAAAATATGAGTCTCCGCAAATTATCGTTGCTACGATTTCGGCTTCACCCTTGAGAGCAGCTTTTAACGCCATTCCGGGACCTACTACAGCTTCACGGACTTCGGGCATGTAGTCAGCTTTCTCTTCTCCGCCTATACCTGCATAAAACTGGTTAATATAATGCACAACTTTAAACGCCATTTTTCTCACCTCTCTTATTATTAATTATTACAGCGTGTAAGCTCCGAGTTTCGTATAGCCAAGCTCGCTCGTTGCTCCGGTGATTGCCTGAAGCTCTACTGTGATAGTTCCGTCCTCAGCAAGTGAACCGTTCCAGCCTCCTGCGATGATATTAGCCTCTTCAGCGTAGCCGATAACTTTATCCATAGGAGGAAGCACGATAACTTCATTAGCATTGCCTGCCGTAACACAAGCATTGCCTTCGGGACATGAGTCCGCTAATGACTGGCTTGCACCGTCCTGGCCTGCGTACTCGTCTGTAAGTAACGCTGTCTTGATCCCTAATCTCTCAGCCTTCCAGCAGTTCATAATTAAATCTGCGTCAGGATTGCCGAATCCCTCTTCAGTGATAACGAGTCCGTCAAGTCCGAGCATTCCTGCTAATTTCGTTGCATAACTTGAGCTGCGTCTCTTATCTGCAAGGGTAACATTCTCATTAGTAACGATTACTGCTGCAAAGTTGAAATCTTTACCGTGACGCTTCAACATGTCTGCTATAACCGGGTTATTCTGGTGAGAGTAAGTGCTGTTCTTGTCGCAGGCTGATACGCAGTTGCCTGAAACAATCGCGCCGTCCATGACTTCAAGCGGTGAAATAATAGTAGGCAGAATTTTCTTAACGTCGACTCCATATAAATACGTGTCGTGTAATAATCCCTGAGTCTGAAGCATGTATAAATAGCCTACTTTGGGAAGTCCTGGAAGTGAATTCATTGCCTCGCGAATATTGGGCATCTCGTAGGTCTGAATCTCATCCGGTTTAGCATCAGCGCATGACTTGGCAAGATATGCAGCAGTTTTGAGTCCTGCGAGTCTGCACGCCTTCTCATAATCATGTTTGTCCATGTTAGGGTCGGCAGGTTCTAACACAAGAGCTACATTGCAAGTCTTTGAATACGGTGTGTACTCTGCGCCCGGTCCTGACATATCGATAATGCCTTCCTGGAAGCGTACGAGTTTCCCTGCTGTAAGGACAGCTGCTCCCGATAAAACAAGGGTCTTGCCTTCTCCTACTGTTTCAACATCGCTGATCATTCCGGGAAATACTTGTCCTTTGCCTTCGAGCTTGTATCTTGGCTCAATGACATCTTTGACGGGCATAATTCGAGTCTTTTCACCCGGCATGGCTAAATCAACATCGAGATTTTTGCCGAGTAATTCATCTTCTGAAATCAAAGCGAGTAATTCAGCCTTGTTGACGGTTAAGACTCCATCAGCAAAGCCGGTTTTGTCTCCGAACTTGAGACTTTTCACGTTAAGTCTGTGAAGTTCCAGCTTCATGAATTAATTTACCTCCTTTAATTAATTAACAACTAACAACGGAGCAGGATTCAGGTCATCTTGATTCTTATTAATTAACCTGTACTGCTCGAGACTTTCCCTCATTAACTGCGAGTCAATATACGCATAATCAGCACGCCTTGCTTTATCGAGTTCTTGAGGAGTAATTAACTTGCATGATTCATATACGTGAACAGCTTCTTCAATTAACGTGAGGGATTCCAAATCTACAAGCCCTGTCTGTCTGTCGATGATTATAGATCTAAATGGCTGATGACTTGGCCTGAGATTACCGCAAAGAGGATGAGTTAAAATTTTGCTGCCCAAGTGAACGAGACTCCGAACGTGAATCAAGACACCAAGAGCTGAAGAGTCAATGAATTCTGCTGATGAGACGTGACCCGCTAAGTCTTTGTTATTCGTGATGAGCGTGAACATGTTTAACCCCTCCTGATATTATTTCATTTCTCTGTTGCCGTTGATGAGTGATTAAATTATGCAGGTTTCAGAGTCCTGTCGGGATACAATTCTTTTGCCTGAGAGTTTCGCAAGTGTTTGCCCCTTCGGCGGCCTTGAGTGAGTGATTTAGCGGCTCTCTCATGTATCCTTCATTCAGGGTTTGTGTATTTATAATGCGAAATATTATACTTGCATAAATTTTATCGTCAACGAAAAATTACTAATTCTTGTTATAATCACCGTAAAGATTTTTTATTAACGTTCGGAGGCATTTATTATTATGAAGAGTCATAAAAAATTTTTGCTGTTATGCGTTATATGCTTTATCATGTCGAGTGCAAGCCCCGTATACTCAGTTGACCCGGTTATCGTAATTGAAGGCGGAAAAGTTTTAATCGATGTCGCTTACAAAGTCTATCAATGGTGGAAGGACGACAACGGCAGGCAGGCTGACGAAGATTTACAGCGAAGACGAGCCTCTTCAATAACTGTCTTAATGGAAGCAGCTCACAAAGAGTCTATTAACGAGATAGCAAGACTTCTCAAGGCAGGAGAAATCATAAATACTAAAGACTATGACGGCGACACAGCTTTAACTTACGCAATAGCAGGGAATTCACCCGAAGCCGTAAAGTTTCTCGTTGACTCAGGAGCTTATATTAATGAGAAAATGCTTCACTACGCGTTAATCAGAAATGATCCGGAAATTCTGAGCATAATACTTCAGAAAAATTTTGATCAAGCAATTCTCAACAACGCACTAATCACCATGAAAGCAGACACATTGAAGACTGCAATAGTAAATGAGCTTGTGAAATCCGGCGCAGATATTAATTACAGGGACGAGAATAATAACGAGACTCTCTTAATGAAAGTTATTAATCATGAAAGCACGACTCCTGAAACAGTAAGTGCGCTTATCGAGTCCGGAGCAAATGCTGCTCTCAGAAATTCGGACGGCATGAATTCATTAATGTACGCTGCGAAATATAACAAGAACATCGAGATAACAAGAGTCATTCTCAAAGAGTTTTACACCGGCGAGGCTTCATTAGCTTTCAAGAGTAACAAACCAGGCATTAATACACGCGATGACTCCGGGAGAACTGCCTTAATGTACGCTGCTGAATTTAATACTGCTGATATAGTGAATCTCTTCATTGACTCAGGAGCTGACGTAACTATACGTGATAATAACGGCAATAAAGCTGTTGATTATGCTCTTGGATGGCTGGGAGGAAATTCGCAGGTCAAAGGGACAAAGGCATTCGAGAGGCTCGGCAGGAGTGATAAATGGCTTCGGCCTTACTGGTAATTTTGCGCGAAAAATAAATCTGTGTATAATATAGCGAAAATTTTTGCACTTTTGCATTTATCATAAAGAAGGAGAGTGTCATTAAGAATGCAGAACATAATGGACACAATCATGCACTACAACGGGATTGTCAACAGCTTTGTCTGGGGAGCTCCCGTTTTAATATTACTCGTAGGCACAGGAGTTTATTTAACGCTCTTGTTAGGTCTTCCTCAGTTTAGATATTTCTTTCAGGCTTTATCAGAAGTCTTCAGCTTCAGGAAGAAGTCAGACGAGGATAAATCAATATCATCATTTGCGGCAATGGCTACGGCAATGGCAGCCACAGTCGGAACAGGTAACGTTGCAGGTGTTGCTACAGCTCTTCACTTAGGCGGACCCGGTGCTCTGGTCTGGATGTTAATTTCTGCAATATTCGGCATGTGTACAAAATTTGCTGAAGTTACATTAGCAGTTCACTACAGACAGAAAGACGCTCACGGAGACTGGCGCGGAGGCACTATGTATATTCTTGAGAACGGTGCAGGTGAAGTCTTAGGCAGGGCAGGTTCTTTCTTTGGAAAGTTATTAGCTATACTCTTTGCTTTATTTGCTTTCTTAGCTTCATTTGGAATCGGTGCAGCGACTCAGGCAAACTCGGCGGCAGAAGCTATCTCAATGGGCTGGGGTATCGATCATCTTTATACAGGAATCGCTATAGCAATTCTCGTAGCTCTTGTCATAATCGGAGGCTTAAAGAGTCTTTCAACTGTTACGACTTTAGTAGTTCCCTTCATGGCAATTTTTTACATCGCAGGTTCTGTATATGTCCTTGTCTTAAATGCTGAAATGATCCCCGGAGCAATTTCGAACGCTTTACATCTTGCATTCAACGATCCTTTAGAGACTTTACCAGGGGCATTGGCAGGCTGGGGCGTAAAAGAAGCTGTTCAAAGAGGCATTGCAAGAGGCGTATTCTCTAATGAAGCAGGTATGGGTTCTGCGCCTATGGTTCACGCTACGGCAAACGTTGAGCACCCGGTACAGCAGGGCTTCTATGGAATATTCGAAGTCTTCATGGACACGATTATTATATGCACTATGACAGGACTTGTTATCATGGTAACAGGGACTTTAACAGGTTCACCCGACTTGACCGGAGCACAGCTTACACTCAAGGCATTCGAGAGCGCACTCGGGACACCCGGAAAATATATATTATCAATAGGATTATTATTATTCGCATTCACGACTATACTCGGCTGGTACTGGTACGCTGAGACAGCAGTAACGTACTTATTCGGAGTCTGGTGCAAGCCCCTAATGAAAATCTTATGGATCGCAATGGTCTTAATCGGTGCAGCCGGTGCTCAGTTTGTAGGTGCGGAAGGCAACCAGTTCTTGAATAATATTTGGGATATTTCGGACACTCTGAACGGACTTATGGCACTTCCCAACTTGATAGGCCTGTTAATTCTCTCGGCAACGTTAAAGCGCATTGTTGATGACTATGACGAAAGATTCGGAGTACCTGACGACAGGGCATTGTCAAAGGCTCAGAAGGTCTTAGTAGCAAAGGCTGAATACATCATAGTCGGAGTTATCGGCGTAGCTATGGGCATGGCAGCATTCTTTGGACAGACAGTTATGTTTGGTTCAGGTGCTATAATTCTCGGACTTATTTCAGCTTACAAGAGACAGACGTTACTCGGCTTTATTTCCGTAATTCTTGGAGTTCTTGCGGTTGCGTTATAGTAATTAAAAATTTTGCCCTCACGATTCTGATTTAGAGTCAGGAGGGTATTTTTTATGCCTTGACTAAAATTTTCTCCATTCCTTAAGAACACAGATTACAGTGTGCCGACTCTTGAAGTCCGGTTAATAGCGTCTTCTTTTACATGGTCAATGCTCCATGTTAAGGCATCAAGCATTTGCTGTTTCTCATCTCCAAGCACGCCTTCAATCTTCACGGAATCAAGAGGATGTAATGCCCAGAAATAACACTCCGGCAAATCTAGTTTAATAAGAAATTCCCGCTCTTCCTCTAAGTTTTCCTTTTCAGAAGCCGGAAGAAATTTACCTGTTCGTATATCTTCGTCAAGTTGTGTTCCCACGAAAGCAGACATAGTGTTGATGAGAATCTTATGCGGCTTTATCTCGTTTTCCAGTGCTGCAGAGGCTCTGGCGCATTCCAGTCCGCGACCTTTACCAGCCGTCCCAAGCATAAGAAGATCACAGTGTTGAATCCCGGCGGTATTCAGGCGAAGGCATTGTTTCCGAGTTTCGTTCGCTGAGTATCCTTTGTTCAGATTATCAAGTACATCATTTAGACCGCATTCCACCCCGATATATAGGTCGTCAACGCCTGCTTCCTTCAGGGCTTTCAAATCGTCATCAGACTTTGAGGCGATATTATCCGTCCGGGCATACATGGTAATGACTTTTGTGTTTGGCAGATACTTTTTTATGAGATCGATTCGTTCTAAAAGCCTTATTGCAGACAATGCAAATGGATCTGCGCCGACTAGATAGACTCGCTGAATTTTCTCACAGTACCTTTCATAATTTTGCTTTGTTTCCTTCAGATATTCTTCAACCTCACTTAGTGAAATCATTCTGAAAGGAACGTCCTTATACATGTTGCAGAAAGTGCAGCTGTTATGAGTGCAGCCTTCTGTAATCGGCAGCAGAAAAGTACTAGCTTCTACCGGCGGACGGTAAATTGTACCGTTATATTTCATTTTTACTCCTCCAATCAAAAATTAAAATGCACGTGTAACCATTTCGCGATATTGCCGCAGCTTACTTTCATTGCTTTCTTCCATGAACTTACGAATATAGGCCAGCAGCTCTTCTTTTGCCTCAGGGATACGGCACTTCACATGGAACAGGTTAGAAGCGTGTTCATTCATGAAAATCGTATCATTAGTCAGACACCGTACAAACTCATGAATCTCTTCAAGTTTTTCCATTTCAGTTAATTCCGTATAAAGTCCTTTTTCTACTGCCCTGTACAGCGGAGTACCCGGTACAATCGTCATCATAGAAGTATTAACCATCGTAGGATTAAGCCCGCTATAAAGTTCTGCCGTCCTCTGAGCGTTGGCAAGACCATATTCATGACCTCCTGCTCCGTTCAGAAAATTGACGATGAAAGACACGCATTGATTTTTTCTAACTGCTCCCGCGCCTGTGCTGAAGTATAACCTTTATTTATTCGTTTCAGGACAACGTCATCACCAGATTCAACGCCAATATATGGATCGGAGAAGCCTACAGATGCCATATTCCGGAGCTGTTCTTCTGTCTTATCGTAAAAATTATCGATACGGGCATAACCGCTGATTGTCTCCACAGACGGAACATATTTATGCAGCAGTTCTGCCGTCTTCATCAGTACATCATAATCCGCAGCAAAGCCGTCCGCTCCCTGCAAAAATATACGTTTAGGAGTGCCGAAATATTGCGGTATCTCCTTAATATCAGCCTCGATCTCTTCTATGGTTGACTTTCTGAATTTCTGCTTCTTGAAATATGTACAGAACAAGCAGTGATTATGAGAACACCCTTCTGTTGTCTGTAAATATCCATCTGTCTTTTCATACGGCGGGCGGTTGATTCCTCCTGAAAAATGCATGTTCAAGCCTCACTTTTTTTATTCTTTTATAACGAAATTTGCTATAGTTTATTACTTTCATGAAGCCGGCGGTTCTCTATAAAAATAACGCGAAATTCACTGATAATATGTATATTACACACGAACTGCGAACAGATAAAGATTATGGACAACTTCGCGATTAATTATCTTAACGCACATAGCAGCATCAATTCTCCTGTTGCCGTCAGCATACGGGTCTACTAGTTCAGGCGCAAAAGAATTAAAGTACATTCCGCAGGGTGTATGACGAGAAATTCGGAGTACCGGACGACAAGACATTATCAAAGGCTCATAAGGTGTTAGCAGCTAAAGCTGAGTATATTTATCGGCATGGCAGCATTCTTCGGACAGATAGTTATGTTTGGTTCAGGGCCATAATTCTCGGACTTATCCCAGCTTACAAGAGATAGACTTTATTAGGCTTTATTTCCGTAATTCTTGGAATTCTTGCGGTTGCGTTATAGTAATTAAAAATTTTACCCTCCTGATTCTAATTTAGAGTTAGAGTTCAGAAGGATATTTTTATTAGTTCGTTAGGATATATAACACTTCTTGCACTTTCTCAATTCCGCCGAATCCACATACAAGCGCACCAATGACAGCTCCGGCAATAATAAGTTGTACACTTTCACCGTGACAAAGGATACCAAAGGAAATAGCACCCAAAATAGCTCCTATAAGCAGCCTTCCTACAAAAGCAGGGTTAATCGCACATACTGCAATAACAATCAATAACGGAACAATAATCTTCATGAAATCCACTCCCTGAGATTAATATATAAGCAAATTGTACTAGAACTGGGGGGGGGATTTGTCAAGGAGTAATCTTACGTAATTCATGATAAAGAATTTATGTTAATATATTTTAATCCAAATTTTTGAATCACGAAAGGAGAAATATTTTTTTATGGCACTCTTAAATTATGATGTCTTGGCCAAGTCAGGCTATAACGGTTTTATCCTCCGCAATGCTCCTGAGAAAATTATGCAGTTCGGCGAGGGGAATTTCTTACGCGCATTCGTTGATTACTTCTTTGACGTTGCAAACGAGAAGGCAGGCTTCAACGGTAAAGCAGTCCTTGTTCAGCCCATAGCTTCGGGTTTATCGGACATGATTAATCAGCAGGAAGGACTCTACACTCTTTATTTACGGGGCAGCGAGAAGGGCAGCAAAGTAGACTTAAAGCGCGTCATATCATCTTGCAGCAGAGCTTTGAATCCCTATGCTCCTGAAGGCTGGGCAAAAGTCTTGGAACTCGCGAAGAGTCCTGATCTTGAAATCGTAGTAAGCAACACGACTGAAGCAGGAATAGTTTACGACGAAGCAAGCAAATTCGATGAAGTCCCCCCGTCGTCATTCCCTGCAAAATTAACACGAGTATTATACGAGAGGTTCAAGGCAGGTTTAGGCGGTCTCGTTATCCTGAGCTGTGAGTTAATCGACAACAACGGCAAAGAGTTATTAAACTGCGTGAACAAGTATATTGCTTCATGGGGACTCGATGACGCTTTCAAAAAATGGGTCAACGAGAAAAATATTTTCTGCTCGACTCTGGTAGACCGAATCGTTCCCGGCAGAATTAGAGATCCCAAAGAACTTGAAGCACTCAACAAAGTCAACGGCTATGAAGATAATTTGCTCGATGTCGGAGAAGTCTTCGGAGTCTGGGTTATCGAAGGCCCCGCAGAACTTGAGGACAAACTCCCGTTCAAGAAAGCAGGAGTCCCCGTTCACGTTGTCCCTGATGTAACGCCATACAAGAAACGCAAAGTAAGAATTCTCAACGGTGCTCACACTGGATTCGTTCCCGGAGCTTACTTAGCAGGCTTTGATATTGTTAGAGACTGTATGCACAACGATACGATTAAAGGCTTCATGAACAAGATGCTCTATGATGAGATAATTCCTACTCTGCCTCTTGATAAGAAAGATTTGAACGAATTCGCAGCAGCTGTTGAGGACAGATTCAATAACCCGTTCGTCAATCACGAATTAATGAGCATTTCCCTTAACTCAACATCAAAGTGGCGCGCCCGTAACATGCCGAGCTTGTTAGAGTATGTCGAGGAGAAAAAGACTCTGCCTCCGTGCTTAACTATGAGTCTTGCAGCTTACATAGCGTTTTACTCAAGCGATATTCAGGAACTCAACGAGAAGGGCCTCGTCTGCAAACGTGAGAAAAATTCTTACACAATCAGTGACGACCGCTGGGCATTAGAATTTTACTTTGCACATAAAGACGACTCACCGGAGCAGCTCGTTCACGCAGTCTTAACAAATAAAGACATGTGGGGCCAGGACTTGACTCAGATTGCAGGACTTGAAGCAGAAGTCGTGAAGGATCTCAAGAAGATTCGCGCTGACGGAGCAGAAGCAGCCTTCAAGAGCGTTATATAATTCATAATTCTTTCACGCAAAATTATATAATCACGTTCAGGAGGTGTTAATTTAAGTATGTTAATCAGACTCGTAAAAATTGCGTTCTCTCTTGTGTTAATTCTTAGTCTTGCGTCTCAGTCCTTCGCAGCTGGTGAAGTTCAAGAGAGCATAAATACTTTCGCATTGAATGCAGCAAAATTAATCGAAAGCTCCTCAAAGGGTAATAACTTTTTCTTCTCACCCTACAGCATAATAACAGCGTTCGGGATGGCCTATGCAGGTTCGGCAGGAAGTACAGCAAAAGAAATTAGCAGCGTCATGAAATTTGACTCAAACTTTCACAAGGCTCTAGGAGACTTCATAACACAGCTTGAATCAGACAAAGCAATAACTTCTGCAAACCGCGTGTGGCTTCGTGAAGGTCTGACTCTCAAGAGTTATTATGAGTTGACTCTCTCTGAACGTTATAAAAGCTCGGCAGCTGAACTCGACTTCAAGAATAATTCAGAAGGTTCGCGAAAAATTATTAACGACTGGGTTAGCGGAAAGACTAACGGCAGGATTAATGATTTACTTGCTAAAGTTCTGCCCGATACCCAAATGATATTGACTAACGCTGTGTACTTCAATGCTAAGTGGTCAAGGGAATTCAACGAGAAGAAGACTCAAGACAAAGATTTTGACTCGTTCGGAAATAAAATCAAAGTTCCCATGATGATGCAATATAACAAATTTCTTTACGCTGAATCAAACGGAACTAAGATTATCAAGCTCCCTTATGAAGGCAGAATGTCAATGCTGGTAATTCTCCCTCCTGAAGGCAAGACGGGACTCGAAGACTTGACTCCGGAAAGATTCGCGAAATTGACTCAGAGTCTTTCACGCTACGAAGTTGATTTGTGGCTTCCGAAATTCAAGACTGAAGAGAGCTATGAACTTAAAAATTTATTTGAGAAACTTGGAGTCAAATTAGCGTTCAGTAACTTTGCAGACTTCTCAGGAATTACTCAGGACGAGAAGTTAAAGATTGATTCGATCATTCACAAGACTTTTATTGATGTTGACGAGAAGAAGACCGAAGCAGCAGCAGCTACAGCTATAACGATGGTCAGGGCGACAGCAGCAATGCCTGTTGAGCTTCCTAAGGCAGAATTTCACGCTGACAGACCGTTTATTTATTTTATCGTTGACGGCAATACAGACACTATTTTATTCATGGGAAGACAAACTTTTCACGAGTAATTTATATTTTTCCCTCTGGTCTCAGTGACTGGGGGGAATTTTTTTATGAGTCTGCACAATGGAATCAAATACAAGTAGCACGAGTAAATCAACGCGTAAAAACTTTCATTCATTACGTTCAACGGAAAATAGCACGCCATGCACCACGGAATTAACGGCGCAGTTATCACTGTGGAGTCGGCCAAGTCCCACGCAAGAGTCTTCATGCTCATATTATTATCAAGATAAGGCTTCTTCATGATCTGCGAGGTCATTAATACTCCGACTGTCTGATTGCAAAATAACGAGTTCGCAATTGTACCATTAACTAATATAACAGGATACGCCCCGAAAGTCTTTATGTGAACCGAAATTTTCTCATGAAGTCCTTCAAGCATTCCCGTACCCTCGAATATTCCCAAGAACGTCCCTGAAAATATTAACGCTAACGATGTCTCAATCATTGAAGTCAAGCCTCCGCCGTTGAATAAGACTCGTATGCCTTCCGAGTCATGATAACCGTTAAGAGCGCACGATAAAGCATTTGTTATAGTCATGTCCTGAATGAATATCGAACACACGAACGCAGCAATGATACTAGCAAGAAACGCAATGAAAATATTGACTTGAACTAATGGAAGCACGAGCATTATTACAGCAGGAATTATTATAACTGGACTCAAGTTAAAGGCTGAGTCTAATTCGTTGAGCGTGTTGTCATTAAAGCCCTGTAACGGATTCATGTAAGACAGCACAGCATAAAATATTAACGAGATTACTAACGGGATTAATGCAGACTTCATGAAATTTTTTACGTTGTCATATGGATTTGTGCCGGTTAAAGAAGTTACAAGATGCAGACACGATGACGACGGCGAACCCCTGTCCCCGAAATGAATCCCTGACATGACAGCTCCGGCAGTGATTAGGGGGTCAGCTCCTCCGCTCCGTGCAAGGGTGATTAATGCTATTCCAAGAGTGCTTACTGTCCCGAATGAAGTTCCCAATGCATAAGATAATATACACGATAATATAAAAGCTGCGAGAATAAATAAATCAGGAGTGATGACTCGAAGTCCCCACGCTGTCAGAATTGCGAATGTCCCGGAACTCCTCCATAGGCCAGTTAAGATTCCTATCACGAGCATTACACGAACTACGATTAATGAATCCTTTGCGCCGTTGAATGAGTATATTAATAAATCTTTGAGTCTATGACCGCGAACGAGTCCCAGTGCAAGAAATATAATGAACCCCGCGAACATTGCGAGGCTCATAGGAAGACCGAAATATAACACAAGAATTAATGCAGCAATAAATAATATGAACGCTGGAATCATTTCATTTCAAGTGAGTCAAGAATATTTAATAACACATCGCCGCTTTCAGGTTCTACAGTCTGCTCAAAGCCTGACGCTGCTATCAGCATGTAAAAATCTTCGTCATCACCGCCAGTCAGTATTGCCTGCTTCTCAACGTCCTGAAACTCAAATATATAATCATCTTCTGAGTCAACGTTCACGATACCGGCTCCGAGTTCATTTGCAAATTCAGCCGCAAGTTTGTCGAGTGATTCACCGTTAAGAGAATCTGCTCTAATCATGAGAGACGCTGAATTGTCATCTGCTTTAATGTTAATCGTAACTCCGTCTTCTTTGACGCTCCAGCCTTCAGGAATGTCGATATAAAAATATTTGAACTCATGAATTTCTGCCCATGCACACGAACTCACAAGAATTAACGCACAGAATATTATTACGCGCTTCATTATTCTCATATTATTTCTTTCTCCCGTAAATATTAAATAAATTCAGTCTCAATGCATTAGTTACTACGCAGAAACTTGAGAGACTCATTGCAGCAGCTCCGAACATTGGATCGAGCTTCAAGCCCCAGAGTCCAGCAGCTAACGGAATGCCTATAACATTGTAGACAAAGGCCCAAAATAAATTCTGGTGAATATTTCTCAACGCAGCTCTTGAAAGCCTCACAGCAGCAGGGACATCAAGCAGATTGCTCTTCATTAAGACAACATCAGCGGCATCAATTGCTACGTCAGTTCCTGCACCGATTGCTATTCCTGTATCAGCGCGAGTTAATGCCGGAGCGTCATTTATTCCGTCCCCTACCATTGCGACTCGTCCTGACTCCTGAAGTTTGCGAATAACGCTTTCTTTGCCGTCTGGCAACACTCCTGCGATGACATCATCGACTCCTGCCTGAGAGCCTATAGCCTTTGCTGTTCGTTCGTTGTCTCCTGTGAGCATTACGACTCTGATTCCCATTGATTGAAGCTCTTTGACTGCCTGAGAACTTTCCGGCTTAATCGTATCTGCAACGGCTATTATTCCCAGCAAGTCATTATCTTTCACGAACATTAACGGAGTCTTGCCTTCACCTGCTAATTTCTCGGATTGAGAGATATATTCATCACTTACTGCAAACTTTTCACGAATGAATTTAACGCTGCCCCCTGTTATATCGCTGTCATTAATTTTTGCGCTGAGTCCATTTCCCGGCAGTGCATGAAAGTCCGTAACGTCCTCAAGGGTAACGCCTTCAGTCTTTGCAAATTCAACGACTGCTTTAGCTAGGGGGTGTTCGCTCTTGGCCTCAAGTGAGTATGCAAGAGTCAATAACTCTTCGCGATTATCTGATATTATATCCGTAACTTTAGGTTCACCGCTCGTTATAGTTCCTGTTTTATCGAGTGCAGCTATATTAATTTTCCCGGCCTGTTCGAGAGACTCAGCGGTCTTGAATAATATTCCGTTCCTCGCTCCCATTCCGTTAGCGACCATGATTGCAACAGGTGTAGCGAGTCCTAAAGCACATGGACAGCTTATAACGAGTACAGCAATTCCGTAAGAGAGTGCAGCTCCGAAAGACTTACCGGCAATGAGCCAGCCTATGACAGTTATAACTGCGATTAATATTACAGCAGGAACGAAGACTCCGCAGACCCTATCAGCTATTTTTGCAACAGGAGCTTTACCCGCTGAAGCATCGCTTACCATTTTTATTATTTGCGATAACGTTGTATCTTGGCCGACTCTTGCAGCCTCGCACTTCATGAAACCCGATTGATTGACCGTTGCCGCCGATACCCAATCACCCGGAGCTTTATCAACGGGAATGCTTTCACCTGTCAACACCGACTCGTTCACTGCGCTGTTTCCTTCTATAACGATTCCATCAACGGGAATATTCTCGCCAGGTCTGACAACAAATATGCTGCCTCTTTGAACCTGCTCAATAGGAACAGTGATTTCTTGATTGTTGCGTATTATCGTCGCTGTCTTGGGAGCAAGTTTCATTAACCCTTTAAGAGCGTCCGTAGTCCTGCCTTTGGATTTAGCTTCTAACATCTTGCCGACTGTTATTAGAGTTAAGATCATTCCTGCTGACTCAAAATAGAAATCGTGAGTCGTGAATGTGTGAGTCCTAGTCATCATGAAGAGAACAAATACGCTCCATGCGAACGAGGCAAATGAACCCATTGCAACAAGAGTGTCCATGTTAGGGGCAAAGTGAATTAACGTGCTGAAACCTGATATAAAAAATTTCTGATTGATTATCATGATGATTGCAGCTAATAATAATTGCGCGAGTCCTAAGGCAACGTGATTATCAATAAAGAACTCAGGAAGAGGCAAATTTAACATGCTATGACCCATCGAGAAATACATCAAGATAGCGAGAAATATTAACGAGTAAATTAATCTGCGTTTCAAAATCGGAGTCTCTTTGTCAGTTAATGCGTTATCATCCTGCGAAGTATTTTGCGCTTCCTGTTTGGGAACGTTAAGGCTTGCTCCGTATCCTGCCTTCTCAACTGCTGCGATAATATCCTGACTCTTGGCCGTGCCTTCTACTGTCATCGAGTTAGTCAAGAGACTCACAGCGCATGAAGTTACGCCCGGTAATTTCTTAACGACCCTTTCGACTCTTGCAGAACATGCTGCACAGCTCATACCTGTTATATTATAGTGTTCGGACATGACTAAAAATTTTCACAACCTTTTTTGTTTTATTATATATTCAAGGAGCAAAAATTTTTATGAGTGAATTAATCAACGCAATTGAATCAGGCAGCATAGAACGTGTAAAACTTTCTTTGAGTTCAGGACTCTCACAGGCAGAACTTAACGAGGCCCTCATTCGTGCATGTTCAATCAGTGCGATACAAAAATTTTCATGGTCTAACACTAATGCAAAGACTGCAAAGATAATCGGCGAATTAATATGCTCTGACAAAGATATATTGAAGACTCTAACAGCAATTACGAATTCACCGGAGATTATAAAATTATTATTAGAAGCAGGTGCTCAAGTCAACCCTCCTGAATCAAACTGGACTCCGTTGATGGCAGCATCGGGCTGGGGAGGACGAATAGAACTCACGAAAAATTTTAGTAAAATTGACGGCGTTTATTACATTTTGAGTCTGCAATATCTCAAAGATAAAATATTTCGTATACGTGAAGCATGTGAATCACAGCACGAAAACTTTTATGTCATAGTTGAAGACTCAAGACTCATGGAAGATATTAATATAATATTCGGCGATGATATAAATATTTTGTTCCTAAGCTACGAACCTTCAGAAGAGTCCGTTCAAGCCGTGAAAATTTTACTCGAAGCCGGAGCAGACTCTAACGCACAGCATAAATACTATGATAATATAATGACTGCTCTAGACATTGCACTTGAATCACATTCACATTCTGAAATTATAAAATTACTGCTTGAAGCAGGCTCAGAGATCAAGAATATTGCACCTGAACGAAGCATGAATTATCAAGACAGCTTGCAGGAGAAATTATCAATTGCACTGAAATACGACTCGCCGGAACTCGTTCACTATTTACTAATGCACAGGGCAGACCCGGAGAAATTAATATTTTATGCTGCTGAAAACTGCTCAGAAAGAGTCATTCAAGAATTAATAACGTTCGGAGCTTATATAGACTCGCGCGATGACTCAGGCAGGACACCGTTAATAATCGCGGCGGCTCATAACACGTTAAGCGTAATAAAATATTTGCTCTCAGAAGGTGCAGACGTAAACGCAAGAGATAAATCAGGAGTTACGGCACTGATAGCAGCTTCAGATCATAATCATCATGAAGTAGTCAAAACATTATTAGAGTCAGGAGCAAATCCTAACGCAAAGATTACAGAGTCAAAGCAGACGGCTTTAATGAGGGCAGCACAGTATAATAATCTGGGCTGTTCAAGAGAAATAATAAAAGAATTAGTCAATCACGGTGCAGATGTAAAACCAAAGGACGACCATCACATGATGACCGCCCTCGAAATGTATAAAGATTGGCACTCTCCTGAAACATGGGACTGGGAAATAATAAATTTATTGACGTAAAAATATTCTTTCAAGACTGATTAACGCAGCTCCCCTGACACGAAAATTATTTTGCGATAAAAATATTGCTTTTCGTGAGAATTTTTCAGCGTCGTTGATGCGGCCAAGCTCAAAGCATACTGAGCCAAAACTTTGATAGAACTCTGCGCTTCTCGATGAGGACTCTATAACGTCAAGACCTGACTCAAGTTTTATTTTCTCATTGAGAGCAAGTGCCTGCGTATAATACTCATGAATTCTTGTATAGGACGGGATGATTTCACGATGAGTCTTGTTCATGTGAATATAACCGCAAAGCCAATAAGATTTAAGCAGAATTTTTCTGTCATCAAGAGTCTTTGTCCTGAGAGCAAGTTCTTTAGAGTAACTCAATGCTTCATCACATGCTTCACATGCTAATTTATCATCATCAGAATGTGCCATGCTCAAACATTCAAGAGCTTTGATTGCAGTCCTGATGTCGCCGTCATCTTTAGTGTTATAGTCATCGAGTAAACTTGAACACGCACCTGCCGAACATACATAATAATAACGTGCTTCCCATTGAGAATATTGCATTAAGCCTGTACTTGCGTAAATTAATGTCCTTCGCGAATAGACTCTAAGATATTTCACGAGTCTTTTATAAAGAATCTCACTGCGATGATCATCGATAATTTTCACACTGCTGTCATTAATAATATTAATATGTATATTTGCCTTCTCTGCCATAAAATAATTCTCATTAATAAGTGCTTCAAGCTCTGATATTTTTTCCTTGTCATGTTCTATTCTGTATTTCATTAAGCCAACTTGTTCATACTCTGACAGCAAAATATTATATGCACCTGATGACATGTAATAATAATTCTCTGCCTCCTGAAAGTTCATGCAGGTCATCATTAAGTCAGCGTACTCTTTACAAGTCTTGGCGTATCTCAAGAGTGAAGCGCGCATTTTTGTCTCAGTCGTGAATTTGTGTCCGCAGTCATCATCAAGAGTGAATTTATCATAATGAATCTTTCCGTATTCGCCCAGCTGAGTCCAGATTATATAAAGTTCCCGGTCAGTCTTGAGTGCTTCTCTTGCGAAATTTCCTGCTTTGACGCAATCACCCTGAGTGAAAAAATAGTCTGCCAAATGTTCGCAAATGTTCTTGTGAAGAGTCAGTGTATCTGCGTTCTTGAAGTCTTTCACGAGAGCCGAACTCACCACGTAAGCATTAATATAATCTTTCAGAGCGTCATAGCACATGCATAAAATCTTTCGGACTGACTGAGTATATTTGTGCTTTAATAATTGAACTAACGCAAGGGCCTCACCAGGTCTGCCGAGCTTGATATAACATTGAGCCTTGATTAATATATCTTTGCTTTCAAGTGCTTTGACAAAATTTTTGAGTCTGAAGTTGATTGCTGCTCTGTCATTATTATTCTGTGATGTGTAATCAAGTGCTTTCATGAAAAATTTTCGAGCTTCTGAATCTGACTCGTCATAATTATTCTGTTCGTGTTCGATTATGCCGAGTGCCTCGTAAACTTTGCAGAACGCGTGAGTTGTCTTGAAGTATTCCGGAACCATGCGCAAAACTTTTAGGGCTTCATTGCAGAAATCTTTAGCGTCACGGAAATTTCTCCGGTAAATGTGCAGATCGCAAAAACTTTTATTAACTTCATAAAACGCTTCCCAGTTCGTTAGATTAATATCATCAAGAATAAGTTCTGACTGTTTTATGAATTCCTGAGCTTTCCTGAAAATTTCCTCTGCAAGAGAACCTTTGCCGAGTTCAAGTGCTGCCCGTCCTGCATAGCAGTATAAGATCGAGAGAGCAAATATATTTTTCTCAGGCAAGTTAGCATTAATCTCAAGTGCTTTATTGAACCAGTCTATAGAGTCAGCAGGGTTAAAAGTGTTAAGTTCGTTAAGTCCGAGTTTGATATAAATTTCTGCAAGATTGATTTTGTCTTCATACTCTGTGAAATAAGCAAGTGCCTTCATGTAAAAGTCCCTCGCCCTGATAAAGTCTCCCTGTTCTGAGTAAATATCTCCCGTCAAGCTGCCGTGTTCTCCTGAAAGAATATATTCTGACTCTGACTTGA
Source organism: Synergistaceae bacterium (assembly GCA_017439345.1). Classification (GTDB taxonomy): domain Bacteria; phylum Synergistota; class Synergistia; order Synergistales; family Aminobacteriaceae; genus JAFUXM01. Next base: position 19,770 of record JAFSJJ010000013.1, on the reverse strand, counting down.
GAAAATCTCTGCGTGCAAAGTATATCCTGCCTAAATTTAGATGAGCCTGAAGTAAAATTTTTTCGTCGTTAGAGTTAAATGCTTCAAGATAAAATTTTTCTGCCTCGTCAAAATTTGCCTGAGCGTTAAGAAAAATACTGCCGATTGATAGACATGACCTGTAAAAATAAATGCTGTTGTCATGAAAATTATATATCTCGTTAAAGCATTTCAAAGCGCGTTCGTAATTCCCTGACTCGTTCAGATAAAGCCCAAGAGTTTCAAGAGACTCTATGAACATGCATAAATTTTCGTTATTCTTGTCTGACTCGTAAAGCCTTCTCATTGAGTCCGAATATTTGCGCTGCCAGTATGCTGCCCTGCCGTTATCGTGTTCGACTCCATCACCTGACCTGTACATGTCTGCTAATTTCTTTAATGCTTCCCTGAGTCCCTGAGCTGCTGCTATGTGAATCATTCTCTTTGCGAGGCCGGGATTCCTGTCAACGTCAACGCCTCCGAGATATGCAAGGCCGATTAAGTAATCATGTTCGGGGCTTCTGCTGCCTTGAAGTGCTGTATGACTCAATAATAATTTTAGAGTCTGCTCTATTTTGCTTTGGCTCACAGGAGCAGAGATGCTCGAAAATAAACGCTGCTTTATATCTTTTACGTCAAATAATTTATTCAGGGCTTCTATGTCTATATTCTTTAACGGCTCGAGTTCAACGGGCAGAATTATTTTACCGGATTTAACTGCATCGGGATATTCATGCTTGATTATAAAATTTTCGGGTTCAGCTAAATTAGGACTAACTGCAAGGGCAACGAGTACACTTTTAGACATTGCGCGGGCAATATTATCGTTCCAGTTTTCGCCAGGTTCAAGAAATTCATCGTACCATGTAGCAATATCTTGACAGAACGGAATATTATGAATCACTGACATTAATTCACGTGCCTGTCTTCTGTCTTTCTTTCTGTAGCTGACAAATATATATGCATCAAACGCTGAACGGATTCTCTGCTTTAAATTATCTTCCTGAAGGACTGACGCAAGGGATCGCGATAATCTCTCACGATAGCTCATTGACGTAGAGTCTGACTCTGTCCTGTCTATAAATTGCAAGTCGCCAAGTCCAGGTGCAAAATTATTAAAGCTCTTGAAGTCTGCTTCCAAACCTTTTTCGATTAAAACAGGAAACACAGGAATTCTATATTTCACGGCTATATTATATTCAACGTCGCGTGCTCTTGAAGGCAGACTGAGAAAATTTTTCGTTACAGGCATGATAAATAGCTGCATATCCTGCAAAATTGACTCTAGCTCTTCACGAATATAAGCACCTTCCATGTCAGACTCGTAAAAGACTGCGCAATTCTGAGAGGCAAAAATATCTTCACACAGTAAATCAAAGCACGAGTCAAAATCTTTGGGACTGCACGAGAAATATATTTTATTCTTACCCTGAAGAGACTCTTTCTTGTCTCGTAATCTGTATAATATCTTTGACATGTTAATTAATAAACTTCAAGAGTTCGCTGCCTATATCCTGAATCTTTTCGCGTTCGTAAATCGTGTGAATTCCAAATTGTTTAAGAGCCTGCCTTATGACTTCATTATTTGAGTCAACATTGCTGCCTCTGGTATCTGCTGCGAGAATTAATTTTGTGTTTATGCCCTTGCCCTGAGACTTGTTATAAAATTCCCTGTAGAACTCAAGCTCTAGTTTAGTCCTTGCCTTGCATTCGACAATAAGAGTCCTGAAGCCCTTTGTCATTACGCAGTCAAATTCGTTGCGTTTATTATCTTCTCCCCAGTCAAGCTCAAAGCTGCTTAGAACATCATCAAAGCCCGAACACTCTATAGCCTTGTGATAGACCCAGATCTCTAATATTCTGCCTGCCTGAGTTAATAAATCGCGAGCTTGTCTAGTTCCGAACGTCAGCGATAAATAATCACTATTATCAATTTCGGGAGCAAATATATAGCCCCTATTGCGTAATTTCTCAAGAAGTCCATGAAGTCGTGTAATTATATCGTTATAATCTTCGCCATGAGTAAAATTTATTTTGCAGTTGATTACGTCAAGATTTTCACGGCAGATTTTGAGACTCGTTTTATTCTGTCCGCGTTCAATATAATTCACCGTGTAGCTCCTCCAGCTCTCATGATTTCTTAATGAGTCCAGCTCGCTGAAAATATTATCAAGAATGCGCCTGTTACCTCTGCAATCTGGAATAATGACTCTGCACGAATCAGACGTAAAACTTTCGAGTCTAGACTGTTCATCGATGACGTGATATTTTGCAAGCTCGTTAATTATAAATTCAGCAGTTCTCAAACATTCAAACGGAATTATATAAACGAGTCTATCAGGATTCTTTTTATTTCTGACCGGTAACGCTTGAACTTCAAACGATGCTTCAATGTCATGCTCTCTCACGTAACTATCAAGAAGACCGCATAACTTTTTCCAGATATAATGATCTTTGTCATAAAGCTCCCATAAAAATTTATAGTCCCTGAAAAATTCCGGCGAACGAGTCTTTTCACTGCCTCCTGAGCTTCGGGACTGCTCGAAAATATCACGGACTGTCAAGAAAGGCTTCCTGTGAATATAATTAAATGTCTTGCTGATTCTGCTTATGCTTTCATGTGAAATAAAAAATGTCATGCTCTCTGAGTTAAATATAAAGTCATCGCCCTGAACTGCTCCGTTTCTCGATAACTGCAAAGCCTGTTTGTCAAAATCTTCTTCACTGACAAATTCAATTTCTGACCTGAGTCCCTTTCTCTTGATTAAGTCTTCAAGTCCTTTATGTGTGAAAGACTCTTTGCACGCTTCGAGATCATCACACGTGAAAATAATTTTTTCGGGATTAATTACCAGAGCAGCAGCTATATTCTCAAAGAATGCTTTCTTGTCATCGGGAGCGTTATTATATCTCACAGCAAGCGTTATATTTCTCCTGTAAGTAATTATGAACGGTATGTTATCGATTAAAACAGTATCTTCGTTCTTGAAATCCCTGAATCTCATTGCCTCAAGGACAGGTGCGAACGTGTTTTCAAGTCTTTCTGCTTCGTCAAGTGCTTTAATCTTTGTGTGTTCTGATTCAAGATTGTCAAGATTATTTATCCCTGAGAAAAAGTTATCCCGGAATTTCTTATACGAGTAAATACGATTCCTGACGCTTTGAGCCTGCTTCATGTATCTGCCGTTGAAAATATCAAGCATACACGAATACCATTCTTCAAATAAGACCGACAGATCAGGACTTGCCCTGAGAATATAGCGCAGTGCTTCAGAGTGTGAATTAATATCATTGAGATTTACATTTTCCGCCAGTTTCATGAAGTGCCTGTGAAGTCTGACTGACATAGAGTCTAACTCATCGAGATTGCTTATGTCCTGACTGTTCCATTTTGAAACTTTATCCTGCCATTCAGTAATTATTTTCTGGTTAGGCTGACTTCTGACTATGCATACATGCTGTTTGCGTTCGTTATTCTTTGTTGAACGTTCGTTGATGCATTTCTCGACAGGAAGATTTTCCCACCCTGCGCAGATTTTCTCAGTTACCCAGCGTTTGTGTTCGCAGTAAATTAATCGTTCGCGTTCATGTTCGTTATTAGATAGTATCCTGCAAAATTCGACTGCTGAGTCAATATTATTGATGTCATTGAGAGAGATATTAAGACTGTGCAATTTATATTTCATTGAGACGACATTAGAGACACACGAGACATGATTATATCTGCTGATAAATTCCCCATAAATTTCGTCAAAGCTAATGCTCCAATTCTTTACCCAAAGTAAATGAACGTTGAAAGCCATATCTTCTATTTCACTGGAGAAAATATCCTGATTGACTCTGACTGCATGAATATGAAAAGGTGTATCGTTCTGCGAAATTTCATAAGAGTCATCAACATAAAAAATTTCCGGTAAATCATTAGAAGCAAATCTTTCACTGAAAGAAACTGCTTCTTCAATGCCTGACTCGATAAACACATAATCATAAATAAGATCTAATTCATCAAGTGAATCGCAAAAATTTATAGTTCCGTAAGAGTCTTGATTATTATCTTTAATAGAACCGTCAACGTTAAAAAAATTTTTCAGGGCAGGTCTTGCGTTGAGATAAGCTCTCTTCTGTCTGATGTCGTCATAAATAACAACAACGCTTAATCTTTCCTTCAAAGACTGGACACACTGGAGGCAGGCATCAAGGAATTTCTGAGAGTAAATATCAAAGCCTTTAATCAAGACGTTAATGCATTGCTTCATACCTCGCGAATAAATCGGATGTGAATATAACGCGTTCAGCACTATTATATCGAGTGCTGCATGTTCATCGAGTTTATATTCTATATGTGCAGCTTCAATTAGTGGCAGCTTTAATTGAATCTCTATCAAGGCGGCTGATAGTTCAGAGCAACTTTTGAATCTAGCTGACTTAACGCAAAGACATTTATTCAGGACGTCTATAATCTTCTCACGGAGCTTTGAATCTATATGCGAAAAATTTACAAGTCTTGAAGAGTTCGCAAAGTCATTAATGTTCTCGAAGTCTTCAGGTTCGTAATCTTCACACGTCAAAGCGTAAAACATAAATTTTCCAAGTGAGTAAATATAATCTCTCTCATCTTGAAGCTGTGAGTCGTCTATAGAGTCAATATCAATTATCGAAAGCCTAAAAGTTGTATCATCGAATTCCAAATCAGACGGCAAAGTGTCCCGGCAAATTTTTTCTGTGCAGTCCGTCAATGAGTTTATTGCCTTCAAAATTTCTATAAGCCTGTAAACTCCTCCGCGTGTATATTGTGTGTGAATGTCCCTGCAAAATTTATCGAACGGGTATAGCATCGCACAAGTCCTCCTGATTAAATTTGCATAGAGTATAACCTATTAAGTTTTTCACTGGTATATAATTAACGCACATTTTTTTCACGAAAGGAATTTTGTTTCATGAACGACATCAAGAAACTGAATCAAATCTACGAGGGCAAGGCCAAGAAAGTTTTTGCAACCTCAAGCCCCGATTATTTCATTGTCGAATACAAGGACGATGCAACAGCCTTCAACGGACTCAAGCACGGAACTATCACAGGCAAAGGCATTATCAATAATAAAATGAGCAACGCAATGTTCAGACTTCTTGAGAGCAAAGGAGTCAAAACTCATTTTGTCGAGCAGCTCTCAGACCGTGAGACACTTGTTAGAGCCGTCAAGATCGTCCCCCTTGAGATAATAATCCGCAACGTTGCCGCAGGTTCATTCTCTAAACGTTACGGAGTCGAGGAAGGCAGAGAGCTTTTATCACCGACCCTTGAATTCTCGCTCAAGGACGACGCACTCAATGACCCGTTAATTAATGACTCGCACATAATTGCACTCGGTGTAGCAACTGAAAACGAACTCGCACAGATTCGCACGATGGCCTATAAGATTAATGATGTCTTGAAAGAGTTCTTTGCAGGTATAGGAGTCAAATTAATCGACTTCAAGATCGAGGCAGGAAGACTCCCGGACGGCGAAATAATTTTAGCTGATGAGATTTCCCCGGATACTTGCAGATTTTGGGACGCTAAGACAAATGAGAAGCTCGACAAAGACAGATTCAGGCGCGACATGGGCGGAGTCGAAGAGGCTTATCAGGAAATATTCAGCAGGATAAATCAATAATTTATTGCTATGTCAGACGAAATACACGAGGAATGCGGAGTGATTGGAGTCTATCGCAACGACGTTAATAAACAGGCTGCACCGCTTGTCTATTACGGGTTATACGCACTGCAGCACAGGGGACAGGAAAGCGCAGGAATTGCCGCTAATCATAATGGAGTCATGGAACTCAAGAAGGGACTCGGCCTCGCAGGAGAAGTCTTCAGGGGTGAGACTTTCGAGGGCTTGCCGGGTAATATTGCAATCGGTCATGTAAGATACTCTACAGCAGGAGACGGAAGCGTCAGGTCTGCCCAGCCTTTAGCAGCATCATGCAGGCTCGGTGAAATAGCTCTTGCCCACAACGGAAATTTAATCAACGCTGACTCACTACGCGAAATGCTCACAGATGAGGGCGTAATCTTTCACACAACGAGCGACTCAGAGTCTATATTAAATCTAATATGTCAGCACGGTTCACGGGGAATCGAGGCAGGAATAAAAAACGCTATGAGCTTAATCAAAGGCGCGTACGTTCTTGTTATCACGATAAATGATAAGTTAATCGGCGTTAGAGACCCTTACGGCCTGCACCCCCTGTGTATCGGCAAATTTCACGATGATTCAGGCTACATTCTTGCGAGTGAAACATGTGCTCTTGAAGCATTAGACGCAGAATTTGTGAGGGACGTTACACCGGGCGAGATAGTCATTATCGATAAAGAAGGCTTAAAGAGTATCGAACCCTCGCGATGGTGCAGAAAAAATCTCTGCGTGTTCGAGATGGTTTATTTTGCAAGACCTGACTCAATTGTTGACGGAGTTAGCGTTTACGAGTTCCGGAGACAGTGCGGAATGAAGTTAGCAGGACAAAGAAAAATTGAAGCTGATTTAGTTATGGCTGTCCCTGACTCCGGGATACCTGCTGCTATAGGTTATGCTGAAGCGTCCGGGATTCCATACGGCGAGGGACTCATAAAGAATAAATACATGGGACGGACTTTCATTTTACCTGTTCAGGAGCAGAGAGAAGCTGCTGTGAAAATCAAACTTGCAACGATAAAGCATAATATCAACGGCAAAAGATTAATTATCATCGATGACTCTATAGTTCGAGGGACGACTCTTAGAGGCATAGTGAGTCATTTGCGGGACTCAGGAGCTAAAGAAATTCATGTGTGTGCTGCTTCACCTGAAGTAAAGTACTCGTGCTATTTCGGAATCGATACGCCTCACAGAGAAAAATTAATTGCTGTCCAGAAGTCCCCTGAAGAGATCTGCGAATTCTTAGGAGCCGACTCTCTTACTTATTTGAGTCTTGAGAGCTTATCGCAGGTCTGCGGTGAAGATACGTACTGCAAGGCATGTTTTGACGGCAAATATCCAATGGAAGTGCCGGTTAATTAGTGCCTCGTAGTATATAATTTAATTGCAGGAAAATTTTTGATTCATTATTAATATTTTAATTAAGGAGTGAATTAAACATGTCAGAAGGCAAAAAGGGAATTTCTTTACTCGTGAAGATTTCTATAGGTTTCATTCTTGGAATTCTTTTCGGGTTCGTCATCGGCCCTGTAGTTCCGAATTCGTCAGTCCTGAGCAATTACGTAATGCCGTTTGTTGATCTGGTCGGCAAAATATTCTTGAGGCTCTTAATGATGATCATAGTTCCGTTAGTGTTCTCTTCTCTTGTAGCTGGAGCTGCTTCAGTAGGAGACATTCACAAGCTCGGACGTATAGGAATTAAGACCCTTGCTTTATATCTCGTAACGACAGCAGTAGCTATCATGATAGGACTTGCCTGCGGAAATTTATTCAATCCCGGAATAGGAATGAACATCCCCGGAAACTTACAGGCCAGCGCACGTGAAGCAAAGCCCCTCGTTGACGTAATACTTGATATATTCCCGACTAACCCGATTGCTTCAATGGTAAATGCAAACATGCTGCAAATAATAGTCTTCGCGTTGTTCTTCGGAGTAGCCTGCATCATGGCCGGTGAACGAGGCAAAAAAATATCAGACTTCTTTGAAAACGCTGCTGAAGTCATGTACAAAGTTACTCATATGGTCATGTCGTTTGCTCCTTATGGAGTCTTTGCTTTGATTGCTGGGACTGCGGCCAAGTTCGGGGTTAGTATACTCGCTCCGTTCGCAAAAGTAATCGCGGCTGTGTATATCGGCTGCATAATTCATGCTGTGCTTGTTTACTCGGGAATGATCTCGATGTTCTGCAAGCGTTCTCCGTTCTGGTATTTCAAGGGAGTCCAGGAGGCAGCTATTACGGCATTTGTTACGCGTTCAAGCTCCGGGACTCTGCCCGTAACACTCTCAAACGTTCGCGATAATTTAGGCGTATCTGAAGGTGTAAGCTCGTTCGTGCTGCCTTTAGGAGCTACTATCAATATGGACGGCACTGCATTATATCAGGGAGTCTGCGCCCTGTTCGTTGCTCAAGCGTTTAATGTGCCGTTGACTCTTCAAATGCAGATAGGAATAGTAGTAACCGCGACCCTTGCTTCAATCGGCACAGCTGGAGTCCCCGGTGCAGGGTTAATCATGCTGACACTTGTATTAACGAGCGTTGGTCTTCCTATTGAGGGTATTGCATTAGTCGCAGGGATTGACGTTATTCTTGACGCTGCAAGGACATGCATTAACGTAATGGGTGATACTGCTGTGTGTGCTGTAGTTGCCTCGAGTGAGGGCGAAGATTTGACGAATTAGCAATATGCGTGATAGAATGCGCTAGTTAAGAAATTTTACGGGGTGTAGCGCAGTCTGGCTTAGCGCGCATGGTTCGGGTCCATGAGGCCGGAGGTTCGAATCCTCTCACCCCGACATTAAACGAGAATATTACAGAGTCAGGGAATGCAAAAAAGTTTTCTCTGACTCTTTTTAGTGAGTAATTTACTTCCCGCTGAAGTTAAAGCCGTTAATCAATCTGCCTATCTCTGAGTTCTTATCGAGAATGATAATCTTTTCGCCGTTCTTATTATCTTTATCAGGAGCAAAAGACTTCTTCAGGGCATCAAGTGATCTCAAGAAATTATAGAACTCTGCCTTCTCCGGAGTGTCGTACGCCGTCTGCAAAATCTTCATGTAAGACGCTTCACCCTCTGCGATTAATATATCAGAACTTTGCGAGGCATTTGCTATCTTGATTGCCGTCTCCCTGTCAGTCCTGTTGCGAATCTTCTGAGCTTCTGATTTCCCTTCGGCCGTGTAGAGTGCTGCTATGTTCTGCCGTTCGCTTATCATTCGTTCATAGACAGCGGCTTTGTTGTCGTTGGGTAAGTCAAGGGCTTTAATCTCAGTCTGTACTATCGCTATTCCGTACATGCCTATATCTGAATTTGAGTCTTCAGCTATCTTCGTTGAGAGCCTGCCCCCTCTTGCTTCGATGACTTCATCTTGAGTCATTGATGAGATTACATTCTTGATTGCGTTGTACACAGCTGCTTCGATTCGTTCGCGTGCTCTGGACTCGTTTGCGTTGAGGGACTGAATATATTTCACAGGATCAATAACTCTCCACGTAACATAATTGTCTGCTATCATGGATTTCTTATCTTTAGTGATTACCCCTGAGCGCGGAATGTCATATAAATGCAGTTTCTTAGAAATATATCTTACTGTATGAACTTGAGGGAGTTTATATTTTATGCCCGGTTCGTCCGTTACTGATACGATCTTGCCGAACTTGAACAACGCTGCGTACTCGTTAGGGCCGACGATATAAAATGAGAACGGAAGAGTCAATAATATAAATACTCCAGCAAATATAACTACTGCCTTGAGTGCAAATTTTTTCATTGATTAATCAGCCTCCTTAAAATTTTTCATGTAAGTGCGTACAGAATTCATTACTTCAGTGTTATTAATATATTTATCCTGAACAGTTCTGTAATCCGTGATTTTTTCCCAGAAAGAAATTTCATCATCACTCATTATTCTTATTACAGCACCGTCCGAGCGCAAAATATCAAGCTGGCGTGCAAAGGCTTCGTTCATAGTTCTGCCAAGTATCCTGTAAGAACTTTCCGCGGCTCTGACAAAAGCATTTCGTTCTGAAGCTTCGAGGCTGTCCCACACGTTTTTATTCATTGCAATTATATATTCATGACCAAGCCATAATTTTTGTGATGTAAGAATATACGGTGCTGCTGTATGTGCCTTGATGTCATATCCGCTGTCTATATTCACTATAAGGCCGTCCAGTGTCCCGTTATCCAGAGCTTCAAAGACTCCCTGCCCCCATGCCATAGTTACAGGGACTGCTCCGGCATTGGCAAGAAAATCTTTGTGCCAGAAACTTGCGCTTCTCCATTTTTGTCCCCTGAGGTCATTAAGATCGTCCAGCTTTCTGACGCTGAAGAATGCAGCAGGATAGCCGGTCGCAATAAAGACTGCGTGTAAATTATTTGCTTCGAGTTCATTTATAAGCTCAGGGATTTCGTTATATACATTTCTGAAAAATTCAACCTGCTTTTGTCCGTACGGCCCTGTAGGAAAACTTTTAAATATCTGATGCAGCGGGAGTTCTTTCGGTGCGTATTCAGGAACTATAACGGCTATTTGTGCTTCGCGTCCTTCCCTGAGTATCTTTACTGCGTTATAACCTGTGCTGATTTCAGAATTCCAGTGAGGCATAATTTCTATTTGTCCTTCTGAGCATTCTTTTACGGCCTTGAAAAATACATCATTGAGAAAAGCTGTCCTCATGTTTCCTAAAGGTTCATGATCCGAATAAACAAGTGTAAGGCTGTCAGACCTATACGGAAAAAATAACAACGCAAGCACTGTGAATATAAATATATTTTTTCTCATCTTAATATCACTTCCCTTTCTTAAAAATCCTAATCATAACTATTAGAATAAAATCAAAATTTATCCAGCGGCATTAAATTACTTGAAGTACCGTCAGTGATAATAACTTTTGCTCCGGGTAAAATGCTCTCCAGCGTCTCATAAAATAATCTCTGCTTAGTAATTAACGGATAGGCTTTATACTCCTCGTAAATATTCTTGAATCTCGCTGCCTGGCCGTTAGCTTCTGCAATGCGTGAGGACTTCACAGCTTCTGCCTTCTGAATAATCTGGTCTGCCCTTGCATCTGCTGAAGGTATCTGCTCCGAACGATATTTTTTCGCACTGTTAATCATCGTCTCGCGCGCCTGTCTTGCTGTCTCTACTTCTTTGAACGCCTGAATAATTTTCTCGGTCGGAGGTTCTGCGTCCTGAACGGTTAAATTCACACACTGAAGACCTATATTGCTTTGAGATAACATTTCTGTCAATTTGTCGCGTACTGAGGCTTGAATCTGACTCTTTGCTGTCGTAATTACTTCATCAACGGGATAATCTGCGACTGTGCTGCGGATACACGCTAATAACATGTTTCGTAAAATGCTCTCCGGGTTGTCTGAGTTATATAAATATGCGACCGGATCAGAGACTTTATACTCAAGATAAAAATCTATGTTCACGAAATTAAAATCTGACGTAATCATAACGCTTTCGTCTTCTCGTGAAGTATTTCTGCCTTTAGAGTCTGTCTTGTAGCCTATGCTTGAACCCTGAGTCGTCATGTCTACGATTTGGACTCGCTGTAAAAATGGAATCTTGAAATACAGCCCCGCCGAGTCAGTGCGCACTATAGTCCCGAACATTGTAATGACTGCCTGCTCCTGTTCGCCTACTGTATAGAAGCCGTCAAGGGAGATTAACGCGGCCAAGATTAATATTACGGCAACGGGAATTAAAAATTTTGGATACTTTGAGAACATAAATATAACGCCTCGCTCTTCTTAAATCTTATCGGGGATTATTATATATAATTACTTCATAAAATTTAATCACAGCACTAAAACAGGGAGATTATATTAACAATGAGTCAGGAATTATACGAGCTTACGTGGCCGGGTAAACGTGAGGCAGTTATCGAAGCAGGAAGACCTTCAGATAAAACTCTGCGCCCATGCCCTGAATTGAGCAGAAATTTTGATACAACGCAGAATCTTTATATCGAAGGCGACAATCTCGAAGCACTCAAGATTTTGCAGAAGAGTTACATGAAACGAGTCAAAATGATTTATATAGATCCCCCGTATAACACAGGACATGATTTTATTTACCGCGATGATTTTTCACAGTCAGAACTTGAGAGTCAGGAAAGTTTTAACCTGTTCGATGAGTCAGGAGCAAGAAATTTCACCCTGAATAACTACCGCGAGAACTCACGGGCTAACCCGCGCTTTCATTCTGACTGGCTGAGCATGATATATCCCAGATTAAAACTTGCAAGAAATTTATTATCAGATGACGGAGTTATATTTATCTCGATTGATGATAACGAAGCTGCGAACTTGAGAAAGATTTGCGATGAGATTTTCGGCGAGAGTAATTTTATTGCGCAGATAGCATGGAAGGCACGAAGCGGACGGCAGGACAGTAAATTTTTTGCTGTAATTCATGAGTACATTTTGTGTTATGCAAGTAACGCTAATTCTTTCATAGCAGGCGGTCAAGTCAAACAAGATGACAGCTACCCGAAATACGATAACAAGGCGCAGAGATTCTACAAGACGCAATTATTACGAAAGTGGGGAACTAACAGCAGGCGTGAAGACAGACCTAATTTGTTTTACGCAATCAAAGCACCTGACGGAAGCGATGTTTACCCGATGTTATCAGACACAAAAGAAGGTTGCTGGCGATGGAGTCAAGACACTATGAAGCAGGCGATTGAAGACGGACGAGTCGAATTTCAACAGCAGGCTAACGGCTCATGGATTGCCTACGAGAAAATTTTTGCACCTCTTGACGGTGAAGAACGCACGAAAAAATATACTACATGGATTGATGACATTAGCAACGGAACAGACACGCTCAAGAAATTACAAATACCGTTCGACTACCCGAAATCACACGAACTTATTACGCGCTTAATGAAGATGAGTAACGTTAATGATGACTCTATAATTCTTGACTTCTTTGCTGGCTCCTCCACCACTGCCCACGCCGTTATGATTCTTAATCATGAGGACGGAGGCTCGCGAAAATTTATCATGATTCAAATTCCCGAACTTTGCAGCGAATCAAGTGAAGCGTTCAAAGCCGGTTATAAAACTATTTGCGACATTGGAAGAGAGCGTATTCTCAGGGCCGGTGAAAATTTATCAGGTGATACAGGTTTTAGAGTGCTGAGGGTAGACTCATCGAATTATAGAAACGTTTATTTCACTCCTGAAGATTTGACTCAAGAAATGCTTGATGACTTAATCGAGAATATCAAGCCTGACAGAAACGGACTCGATTTGCTTTACGGGACGATTGCCGGGCTTGGCCTTTCCATGTCGTTGAAGTATTCGTGCGAGCGTGTAAATTCTTTCACTGTTCACTATTACGGTGATAATGAAATCATTGCGTGCTTTGACGGGAATATAAACTCAGAACTCGTGAAGTACATTGCAGACAAGAAGTCTTCATGTATATTGTTTCGTGATTCGTGTTTCGGGGACTCTAACATAATGATAAACTTTGAGCAGATAATAAAACATTACGCGCCTGATTCTGAATTTATTATCTTGTGATACTCGAAAGGAGAATTTTATTCATGAGCAGAATATATAACATTTACGGTGATAACACTCACGCGATGACTCTAAAACTTTTGGAGGAGTCTAACGCAATTAACCTCGTCCCCTCCGGAGGCAGTGTAGCACTCAAGCCGAATCTTGTAGTAGCAGGTTCACCCGACAACGGAGCAACGACTCACTCAGGGATATTATCGGGCTGCATAGAATATTTTCACGACAACGGAGTCAAAGATATTAGCGTTATAGAAGGCAGCTGGGTAGGTGATGACACTTCACGGGCAATGAAACGGGCAGGCTATGATGAAGTATGCAAGAAGTATAACGTCCCGTTCTATGATTTGAAGCGCGATAAGACTCGCAAAGTTAATACTCAGATCGGGAATATAGAAATCTGCGAACGTGCTTTGAATGCAGGACTCCTCGTTAATCTTCCTGTCTTGAAAGGTCATTGCCAGACTGTGATGACATGCGCACTAAAGAATCTCAAGGGGTGCCTGCCTGATAGAGAAAAGAGACGCTTTCACGCGATAGGCTTAACCAGACCGATAGCAGCACTGGGAGCAGCATTAAAGACAGGATTAATTATAGTTGACAGCATTTGCGGTGATTTAGACTTTGAAGAGGGAGGGAATCCCGTTCACACGAATAGAATGTATTTAGGCACTGACCCTGTTCAGATTGACTCTTACGGGTGCAGCTTAATGGGACTCGATCTAGACGACGTGAAATATATCAGGATCGCTGAGTCTTTCGGAGCAGGTTCGACTTCATTCACTGATAAAGATATTATTAACCTCAACAGTCCTGAGAATGCCGGGAAATATCCCAGACCTTCGGGGAGAGTAGCAGGCCTAATTAAAAACGTTCATGAAGATTCGGCGTGCAGTGCGTGCTATGCTGCTCTTGTTCGTGCGTTATATGCGAATAGTTCAGGTCGTCGCAAAAATATTTATATCGGTCAAGGCTGGAAGGGGAAAATTCTGCCTGAGAATGCATTAGGTGTAGGGTTATGCTGTTCGGGTGCTAAGTCCTGCGTTAAGGGCTGTCCTCCGAGTGCAAAGGCTATATCAGAAAGTTTTTAATTTTTCATGGCATGAATTACGCAAAAAAATTTGGTATTTCTGCAAAAATAATATAAAATATTCGAGTGTGTTTTTTACGCTAAAGCAATTCAATGGCGCAGGCCGTATGCTCTATCCTTGTAAGAGTAGAAATAACGTGTTTGCGCGGGTCTTGCGTCATCGAAACCAGAATCCTTCCCCTTATCGCGCAGTGTTAGCCCACTGCGTTTTTTTATTTCCCGATTATTAACGTCATTCCGTCAATGCCTTTCACTATGCCTGAGTCACCTGGTGCAATTTCTGACTCAAATCTTGCCTGCCATATTTCGCCGTGACAGAGAACTTGACTCCCTGAAATTATTTTCACTTCAAGTCCTAACATTCCGGCACGTCCTGTAGTAACTTTTCGCTTGAAGCCCTTCACTATCAGGAATGCAATAAACACGAAGCATATTCCAAGAGCTATAGCAATTCCCGCAATGAATGATAGAGAAATGCTGAGAAGCTCGCCGCCCGGTGCCCTGAACAAGAATACGCCTCCCAGACAGAACACAGGCAGTCCCAAGAGAGTCAATACTCCCATAGTTCCAGCTATAATGTCTATAGCCATGACGATAACTCCTGCGATGATTAATAAGACTCCGGCCCAGTTGAAAGGCAGCATCTTGAGACCTATTGCACCTAACAAGAGCATTACTCCTCCAGCAGTGCCAAGCATGAAGCCCCCCGGTGTGATTATCTCGAAGAATATAGCCATCATTCCGCCGGATAATAATAAATATGCGATTTCGGGACTTGATACAAACTGAATAATTTTCTCACTGAAGGACATATCAGCGCGCAAAACTTTTATTGACTCGTCAAAATTTATATTCGTGAAACTTGAGCCGATTTTTACGCGTCTTCCTGAGACTGCTTTAATCAATGAAGTTACATCACTTGCGATAATATCAATAACTCCCTCTTTGAGTGCTTCTGCTGCTGTGAGTGAAATACTCTCGTCAATCATCTGCTCGGCTATGAATTGATTTCGATTTCGCAACTGCACTACTGAGCGCATTTGAGCCTTGAGATCATTCACTACTTTCTTGTTCATGTCGCCCTTGACATCATCGCCCGAAGCTGAGACAGGATGAGCAGCCCCTATGTTCGTGCCTTGAGACATTATTGCAACGTGAGCAGCCTGAACGATAAACGCACCTGCACTCGCTGCCCTGCCCCCTGAAGGAATCCAGACAGCAACGGGAACCCGCGAAGCCAGTATTGATTGAACTATGCCCCTCATAGCTTCGACTAAGCCGCCGGGGGTGTCAAGCTGAAATATGATTAACGAGTCATTTCGTGACTCTGAAGCTGTGATTACGTGTTTGACAAATTCTTCCATTTGAACGCCTACAGTTCCCTTGAGTTCGGCCAAAGTTACGCGGCTTTCACTGTAAGCACTCGACGCAGATATTACAAGCATTAATGTTACGAGTAAAAATTTTTTCATGTTATAGATTTTCCTCTCTTGTGATAAATTATTTTTTCGCACCGTAAAAACGCAGCAGTTTTTCTATTCCTGTGTTGCCTTCCCATGCAGCCTCCATTAAAGCCGTCCTGCCGTCATCGTCCTTAGCGTTGACATCTGCACCATGTTTTATGAGCAGTTCTGCTATTTCTGTGTTGCCTGCCCATACAGCCCATATTAAAGCCGTCCTGCCGTCATCGTCCTTAACGTTGACATCTGCACCGTGTTTTATGAGCAGTTCTGCTATTTCTGTATAGCCTGCCCATGCGACATAAATTAAAACTGTCCAGCCGTCATTTTTCTTAGCGTTGACATTGGCACCGTTCTTTATGGCTTCTTCTACTTCTGCAATATTACCGAACTTACACAAACTTATAAATACTTCATCACTCATTGCAGGATGCTTTGACTTGAGACTCTCATACTGCCCGAATAATTTACGGAGTCCGGGAAATACACGCCACGCAGCAACAAGCAGCAATACTCCTACTATTTCACCCGCAAATTTTTTCAGCCCTTCAAGCATGACCTCATAAAACATGCTTCACTCCTCCTTGTCTTTCCCCCTCCAGAACGTCCTGACCGGTGAGCCTGTGAAGTCTTCTAGTTCGCGTAATTTATTCTTGACGTGGTTCTCAAAACTTGAATTCACGAGTCCCGGATTATTCACGAAAAATATAAACGTCGGAGGTTCTGACTCAGCCTGAGAGCAGTAATACACTTTCAATGCACGCCCCTTCTTGTCAGATGGAAGACGATCAAACGCTAACACATCACGCATTAAACGATTCAATATATTTGTTGGAATACGCTTTTGTCGATTCTGATTCACTGTTAAGACTGTCTGAATGATTTTGTTCACGCCCCGACCATTAAGAGCCGAAGCAAATATAACCGGAGCAAAATTTAAGAACGGCATATCATCGCGGATTTTCTTAACGAGTTTATCTGCTTTGTTATTATTCTCACTCGTAACTAAGTCCCATTTATTCAGAACGATAATTAACCCTTTGCCTTTACTCACAACATGAGCAGCAATCTTCTTGTCCTGATCTGTGCAAGGCTCCCTAGCGTCCATTAACAATAAAGCAACGTCCGACCTGTCAACGGCAGCAAGAGTCCTAACGAAAGAATAATATTCCAAATCGCCGTCAAACTTAGCGCGTCTCCTGAGTCCTGCTGTGTCGATTATCCTGAAGTCCTGACCCTCAAGATTTATCTTCATGTCTACAGGATCTCGTGTAGTTCCTGCGATTGGACTCACAAGTGAACGTTCTGAACCTGTGATTTTATTCAAGAGTGACGATTTGCCTACGTTGGGTTTACCTGCTATGACTAATCTTATTTCGTCTGAGTCTGACTCCTCTTCACCGTAATCTTCAGGGAGTAAATTTATAATCAGATCTTCGAGTTCATCAAGATTGCGTTTATGAAGTGCGCTGACTGCAACGACATTCTCAAAGCCTAATGAGTATGCATCATTAACTAAGTCATCGTGCTTAACGTCATCAAGTTTATTCATTGCAACTATAACGGGTTTATTTCCTCCTGAAGCACGCCTGATAAATTCTGCAATTTCCTCATCGGAGCTTGTAACGCCGTCATGGCCGTCCAGTAAGAATATAATCACGTCGCATTCTTTCACAGCTTCGTCAACGTGAGCCTTTATTCCTGAGCTGAATTCAGAATCTTCGCCGAATATTCCGCCTGTGTCGATTACATAGAAACTTTTGCCCCTGTAAGCAGCCTCACCGTAGAGTCTATCTCTTGTAACTCCGGGCATGTCGTCAACAATTGCGCTCTTGCTTTCAGTTAATCTATTGAACAGTGAAGATTTGCCGGCGTTAGGCCGTCCTATTATTGCGATAATACCTGACATGATTATTTACCTGTTATGTAATTCGCTAACTCTTCGCCCTTGAGATTGGCAGCGAGTCCTACAGCGAGTTTTATTCTTGCCTGATAGGGTGAAAGCATTCCTCCGCCTATTAATCCCATTTCGAGAAGCTGGGCAGCACTTCCCTCGTAATTCTCTGTCGCCTGAACAAAACCGTCAGGGTATCTTGAAGTCAACACGATTGGAATCTCTGAACGCAGAATTTTTCGAAGCAATGGCACCCATGACGAAGGCACATCGCCGTCACCGAGTCCTGACACAACAAGGCCGTCAAGTTCCTCGAAGCGTTTATCAAGAAGAGCCTTTAACATTAAATCGCTGTCCCCTAACGATGCATTTATAACAGGAATATTCCGCGCTATAGGTGAATTCATTTTCTGAACGTATCTGTGTCTCGGCGATCTAAGAGAGATATAACTTCCTGAAGGCTGAGAGAATACTCCTAAAGGCGATTCGGGGAATGCTAAGAGTCCTGCCCTGTTGAAGTTCGATATTCTCAAGACATCCGCAGGAGCGTAAATAGAGTCCTGAATGCAGATTAATGCTCCCTTGCCCGTACATGCTCCGGATAAAGCTGCCTTAATTGATTGAGTCAATCTTAATGAAGTCTCGCTGTTGGGAGTCCCTGCATTGAATATAGAGCCTGTGAATATAACAGGAGGATTCAAATCCCAGACGAGATCAGCAAAGTAAGCTAACTCCGCAATTGCCTGAATGCCGCATGTTACTATGACTCCCCGTGCGCCCTCATCGTGGACGTAAGTATGAATCATATCAAGAAGTTCTCTGTACATTCTGAGAGTATAATTCGATACAGGCTGAAAGCTCCATTTCTGAAAGTTTACGTGCTGTCTTATATCTTCAGGGAGAAGAGCATATAATTCTTCGTTCGTCAGTTCCGGATCATCATGCTCTTCATGACGCTGGACTATCCTGCCTCCTGCGAGTAATACTACGATTTTGTCTCTGTTTTCCATGATTATAAAAAAATTTGCACCTCTTAAAAAAATTTATCAGCGAGCCTTGAGAGTTTTTACTTGAGCCCGCTGACTTGATTAAATATTAATAGCCTAAGTTCTCACCGACTATGATTATGTGAAAGTCTCTGCCCTTCAAAGGACGTTCGAGAATTAATAAAGCCCTGCACATGCTCTTGTCGTCCCTGCAGTTGACGCAGTGGCCTGCTTTAACGCAAGCTGTCTCTTCGTTCTGTCTTATTGCATTAGGTATCGTTGCAGCCCTTGCCCTCTTGATGCCGTCCGTTAAGTCAAAAGCAAGTTTGTTGATTCCTATCACGAATAAAACGAGTCCGTTTCCCCATGCCATTCCTGCCACGCGATTCCCTGTGCCGTCAATGTTGATTATCTCGCCGTCTCTGGTCAAAGCATTTGCGCTCGTCAAGAATACATCTGCTTCGTTCTCTCTGAATCTTGCTGCCCTGCGTTCTTCTTTGGACATCGGTCCCCAGTGCTGAAAGACTTTGTTCCCCCGTTTCTGGAGTGCGTCAAGTGCTCCGATTGCCCTGACTGTTATTGTTCCGGGAATTCCCACAGAAGCATTTTCCGGAATGATCTCAAGAATCCGCTTCAAAGCTTCTTCACCGGTTGCGACGTATTCAGCCTCAAAGCCTCGCCGTTCGAGTGCCTTCACTGCATCTTTGCCGATAATTTCATTTGCTGCGATTACATTTGCTGCAAGTGCCATGTTTCGAGTCCCCCTCTAAAATTTTTAGTGCTGTCTCAATCGTTGGATTCTTTCTGAATATAATCATAGCTTCGTCAAGAATCCTTTTTGCATCGAAATATAAACCCTTTGCCCTGTAAGCTCCTGCAAGTCCGATATATGGGCGCGAGTCGTTATCATCAAGTTCAAGTGCGCGAAAAAAATTTTTCAGTGCAGAGTTATATATGCCTAGATTAAATGCTTCGTTGCCTTCCCGTAAATAATCTTCGAATGTTAATGCCGCGTCATCACCTGCCTTAATCTGAGTCATCTGTATTGGAACTCTGGTTACTTCATGAGCCTGAGACTCTGACTCTGACTCTGACTCT
>JAFSJJ010000012.1 GCA_017439345.1 Synergistaceae bacterium | reverse complement strand
CCTTATCCACGTTAATTAGTCTCAATGCGGAGCTTGCTGCTTAGGCTGTAAAGTTCTGAGTTCTGACCGTATGGTGGAGAGGAAGTCCGGACGATTAAGAAATTCGGAAGCACGCGACTTTAGTCGTGTGAGGATTCACTGTAACAGGAATGATGAAGAATAGACATCTGGCGAAAGCTGTTCAGGAGCAGAAGTTAGCAGAATTCTATAGAATAATGCAATATAAATGCGAATGGCACGGAATAAAATTTATAACAGCAGACAGGTTTTATGCGTCGAGTAAAACATGTTCACACTGCGGAAGATAAGGCTTTCGGAAACAAGCGCAAATTTGCAGCTTAGGTAAATATAGGTAATGCAAAAAATTTTCCCCCTCGCTAAAGTCCCTCCCAAACAGACCGACAATGTAACCGGAAAGAGAAGAGCCCAAGCAACAACAGGGCAGCAAAGATTAAGCAAACCTTTTCGCGAAAGGATAGCAACAGTTTTAATTAGCAACACGCGCACGCCTGACAACAGGACATGCATTCGGACAAGTCATCAGGAAATGAGCGCGAGCATAACATAAACGATGATAAATCCGAATCAATCCCGTGAGAAGGCAAAGTTTCAACCCCTTTAGTCACGGATGATTAGAGGAAAATTTACAAACACATGGAGGTAATTTACAATGAGTATGATCATTAATCACAACATACCGGCGTTACAGACCTATAATATTGTGAACAATACGTCGAACGCCCTTCAGAAGTCAATTGCAAAACTTTCAAGCGGACTTCGCATCAACTCAGCAGCAGACGACGCAGCAGGACTCGCAATCTCCGAGAAAATGCGCGCTCAGGTCAGAGGACTCGACAGAGCAGTAGCCAACACTCAGGACGGCATCAGCTTAATCCAGACCGCAGAAGGCGCACTCAGCGAGACTCACTCAATCCTTCAGAGAATGCGTGAACTCTCAGTACAGGCCGCTAACGACACTCTTACTCAGCAGGACAGAAGCTACATTCAGGAAGAAATCGACCAGCTGAACGAAGAAGTTACACGTATCGGCAATACGACACAGTTCAACAAGAAGAAATTGCTCAACGGCGATGCAGCAGGACTCTGGAGTTCAAGCGACATGGATACAAAGGCCATCATCAACGGCGGACTCCGTGAAGTAGACCAGTTCGGTCAGAAAAAGTCAATCGAGGGCAACTACAAGATCCGCGTCAAGGCCGACCCCGGACAGGGCGAAGTCCAGAAGTCAGACATCATGACCATCAAGCACCCCAACGTTCTCACCGACAAGACAATCAACGCTCCGTTGGGCATTAAGGATGTAAAAGTTGACGGGATGGCGCCGGGCAGCTATTCGCTCTCAGCCACTGCCGCAACCGATGCCGTAACAGCAAGCTCACGGGCTACAGGAGCCTACGGCGTGGGAGGAGCTAAGTACGAGGTAACGGGTACATTGGCTAACACCGCCGCCACTAACGGTTTAGGCGCTGGCAATGGGCAGGTTGCCAAATACAATGTCACGCTGGGCGACAATAATTTGGGTACTATAACTGTAACTCAGTCCGGGAATACAGCACCCACAGAAGGAAGTATAGCCGCATACCTCTTCGGTTCTGAGAATACGAATGCCACTGTAAGCGGCCGTGATGAAGTTCTTGCAGCTGCTCGTGACTTGGGAGTAGAGATCAGCGGAGACGGGGCTGCTGTTACGCTGACGAAGTACGGCGACGGGAATTTCGGAGATTTTAACATTACGCTTGTTTCGAGTGACAACACTAATGCAGCTGCTGCCGTAGGTAAAGCGATCTTCACAACCACTGGCAAGCCGAACAGCTCCACCACAACATCAGCAGGTAATGCTGCCACTTCAGCAGCTGTCGCAACTGCTGCTGCCGCAACTGCTGACACGGCTACAGTCATCAATCCGGTCTTCAACATCAATGCGGGAGCTATCACCAAGAACGCCAGCGTGCTGTTTGAGGTTACAGGGATGGATTCGCTGAACAAGACGGTAACACTGAAGGCAACTGCAACGCTGATGGACGCGAACGGCAACAATTCGACAGCAACCCAGGACGACATTGTTCTCACACAGGGATCAGCAGGAGTATTACTCAACGAACTGTTCGATATGACGGAAGACACCACCGCAGCAAACAATCCATCAATCGCGCTTAATACCGGCAAGTTCGTGGCACTCTCGAAGGACAGCAAGTTTGTCGTCAACTTCAGTGCTTCCGCTACTGCTGCCGCTGCTATTGCACCCGCTACTACTGCTACGCCCGATAACCTCACCTTCAGCCTCAGCGGCACGATTGATGAGGGCTGGGAGGACAGCTGGGACAGCGGAGTGTTTGCGAACAATAAGCCGACCTATGTATTGAACGGCAGGAAACTGGCAGACACCGAGATCAATTTCAAGAACTATATCCTGAATGAGAAGACCGGTACAGTTACACAGGGTACGGTAACAGTTGTTACTGATGACAAGTTCTCTACGAACACAGGCAACGGCGGCAAGCTCACAGCTGCAACGCTTCCCGCGGCAGGCACATCGCTTACTTCCTTCAAGAACACCTACATCGGCAAGACGGCGACGGGAGACGTGAAACTGCGCGACCTCGACAAGTTCTGGAACTCAGAGGGCGTAATGATGCTCGATGACGCGAAGAAGCTCACACTCAATCAGGGCGACGGCAAGACGGCGGACATCATGCTTTACGCGAATGACACGCTCGATGAAGTTGCGACGAAGATCAACAACGCGATCGCTACAGGGCTGGGACAGTCGCAGTACGTTGACGATGCTACGAAGTTCGCTACGTTTGTGTCAAGCGGAACTCCTCTTACATCTGAGGCGGTGCCCGGGACATTCGTAATCCGCTCGGTAGTTCCCGGGGCGCAGGGCGAGATAACATTCTCCGGCGATCAGGGAATCATTGACGCGTTCTCGCTGAACACGATTCAGGACTCGAAAGAGACGACATACACGGTTGACGTTCTTGACGAGCATAGCGGGAAGGTCATAGCTCAGGGCGTAAAGACGACCGGCAACGTGCTTCACGGAGTGATTCACGAGAACGTAGACGTAGAGTTCGGAGCGCTGAAGGGCGTTGATGCAAGCTGGAGTAGCTCGCTCAACAAGTACACGTACACTTCAACGCAGACGGAGTCAACGCTTCACCTTGCAGATAACACTACAGTCCTTCAGATTGGAGCCAACGAGGGCGAAGATCTCGGAATGAACATCGGCGACATGAGAAGCCACGCACTCGGACTTGACGGCGTAAACGTCATGAGCCACGACAGAGCAGCACGCTCAATCACGATCATTGACAACGCAATTGATAAGGTCTCAACTCAGAGGGCAAATCTCGGAGCTTACCAGAACAGATTAGAGTACACGGCAAGCAACCTGACGACAGCCAGCGAGAACCTGACCAGTGCAGAGTCCAGAATCAGAGATACGGACATGGCGAAGGAAATGATGAACTTCACGAAGCTGAACATTATGCTTCAGGCTGGTAACTCAATGCTCGCGCAGGCAAACCAGCAGCCTCAGAACGTCCTTAGCTTAATTCGTTAATTAGCTCTAGGCTCTAGTTTCAAGTCAGTATTTATATTTATTACGCAAGAATATTTACGGGGGAAGGAGGGCAGCCTCCAACCCCTTTTTTAATATCGCGTAACAGCTGGCTCGGAAGCAGGTGCTCGGCTCATGAAATTAGGAGATATTCCTTCAGGAGCGTTTATTCAGCAGTCATCAGCACCGGAGTCAGTGCGCAAAGTTACCAGAACCGTAACAAAGAAAGTAACAATCGGCAGCACTTCAGGGGACGAAGCGTTAAGCTCAGCTCAGAAAGAGAGTCAGAAACTCGCAGACAAGAAGCAGATCGAGACCAAGAGACAGGAGCATGAAGCACGTTCCGAACAGCGGGCCGAGAAGGTAAAGAGCGCAATACTTGACGAAGCTTCGGCAATGCGTCATCTCAAGTATGAAGTCATCGAAGAAGCTGAACTGGTGCAGGTGAGCGTAGTAAACAATTCTGACGGTGCGATAATCCGCAAGTTTCCGCCGGACAAGGTAGTTAACATAGCAGTTAAGATTCGGGAGAAGAAGCGTAGAACCCGCAAAACTCTTGACTTGAAAGCATAAATTTTCTTAGTGGGTAGTGCTAAACACTAAACACTGCTCACTATTTTATTTATAGATATTTTATAAGATTAAGGACGGTGAGAATTAAGCAATGTCATTTATTATGAATCACGATTTAACTTCAATGCTTGGGCAACGGTTTTATCAAAGAAATTCACTCGCTATGAGACGTTCACTTCAGAAACTATCAAGCGGAATGAGACTCACAATTGCAGACGTTGACAACACAGCTAACCTTGCAATCAGCGAGACAATGAGAAGCCGTATAGCCAGCATGGAGAAGGCCTCGCAAAATACTCAAGACGGAATAAGCCTCATTCAGACAGCACTAACTGCAATGGACCAGACCCAGAGCATGATGAACAGAATGCGCGAGTTGACCGTTCAAGCCTCAAATGACATTTTGACCCAGCAGGACAGAAGCTATATTCAAGTCGAGATAAACGAGTTACGCCAAGAAATTACACGCCTCGCAAAGACTACACAGTTTAACCGCAAAAAAATTCTCAGCGGAGATAATGCAGTCCTCTGGAGCACGAATAATACTAACGTCAAAGCTATTGTCAACGGCGGAATACGTTCTCTTGACCAGTTCGGACAGAAATACGCAGTCGACGGAAATTATAATATCAACGTCAAGGCTAAAGAAGGCAAGGCTCAGGTTCAGAAGTCAAATATCATGACTATAAAACATGATGACGTAATCACAGGCAAGACTATTAACACTCAAGCAGGAGTCAAAGCTGTTGAATCAGAAAATCTTTTCGCAGGTCATTATAACTTGACACTTGAGGACGCTTCGACACCTCAGGCAGCACAGATAACGAGCTCTTACGGAATGGGTGATAACGCTTTCAGTGTGAGTGCGCTTTCAGGAGTTCAGGACAACGCAAGCATATTATTTGAAGTCAATCACATAGACACTAACGAAAAATGCGTAACCCTCAAAGCTTCAGCCAGTACGTTAAGCCAATCCGGACAAAGTTCAAGTTCTCTGCTCGGCGACAATATATTATTATTTGAAGGAGATAGAGTTAATCTAGGCTCGGTCAGCGTATCTCTAAGAGATATTAACTCACTCGAGAAGGGCGCAAAGTTCGTTGTCAATGTCAGTGCTCAAAGTTCGGATGCTGCTAATTCAGTCGGAGTTAATCTCGAAACAGATAATTTTAATCCCGGAACAAGTGCTCATTTCGTCTTGAATAACGATATAACTGACTCAGAGATCAAATTCAACAGCTATTACGTTGACTCTAAAACGGGTACAGCGTCTCAAGGCAGAGTCATAATGACTACTAACGAAAATTTCACGAGTGCTTCAGACGGGACTATGTTAGCTTCGTTTGACGTTACTCACGTTGAAGAGCGTGCAAAGGGTGATACAAGACTTCGCGACATCGATAGATTCTGGAACACTGAGGGCGAATTCATGCTCAAGGAACCTAAGGAGATAACTCTTACTCAAGGGGACGGCACTCAGGCAAAGATTATGCTATACGGTGAAGATACGCTAAATGACGTTGCCCACAAACTCAATAACGCAATTGCAATGAGTCTGGGTCAAGGCAAATATGTAGATGACGCAAATAATTTCGTAACTTTCACAGAGAATAATAAAGACATTGGACTTGACTCAGTCGCAGGGACTCTCGTAATGCGCTCAGTCATAACAGGCAAGAAGGGTGAAATTGTCCTTTCAGGCAACGAGGACTTAATGAAGGCTTTCGGACTCAACAATATTCAGGAATCACGCGAGACAGATTATATTCTCACTATAAAAGATATGCACGACGGCTCAGTTATTGCTCAGGACGTTAAAGCTGAAGGCAACATAGTATCAGGACTCATTCACAGAAATATAGATATAGAACTCGATCCTATGATGGGACTTAATGCCAAATGGGACGATACAAAAGGCAATTTTGCATTAACCAGCACTACAGGAAATAACGGAGCTGACGTAACATTACATCTTTCCGACAACTCAAGCATTTTTCAGACAGGTGCAGGCGAGGGCGAGGACGTTATATTAAGCATAGGCGATATGAGTTCTCACGCTCTGGGACTCGATAAAGTCAACGTCATGACTCAGGATTTAGCAGCATACTCAATCGGAGTAATCGATCAGGCTATAGATCATGTCTCTATGCAGATGGCTAATCTAGGCGGAGCTGAAAACAGACTCGAACATCATATGCAGCAGCTTACTAAAGATATAGAAGCAATCACTGACGCAAATTCACATATCAGAGATACTGACTACGCAAAAGAGATTCTAGAGTTCGCTAAAATGCAAATAGTTACGTCAACAAGTTCTGCAATGCTTGCTCAGTCAAATCAAATGCAGCAGTCAAGTATTCTTGGCCTGGTCAGGTGATGTTCTAATGGCATTCGGACAAGAATTCATTACAGGACTCGCAGGGGCGTTGAGAAAGTTGATGCCTTTGCGAGTTAATCGTATTGAGGGCGGTGAATCTTGGATTGCGTTCAAGACTTCCGGTGAGAAATATTTGTTGTTCTCGTGGACTTCAGGAGCTTCGGGCTTATGCTTTGCTTCTCAGGGTGAAATTAATGCTCTTCGCGAAAACTCTTCAGGACGTTCACCGATGGCAGAGGCTCTCAAGAGTCGACTCTCACACGGCGGAGAAATTTACGATGTCAGACAGCTTAACAACGACAGAATATTAGAGTTCACAGCAAGAAGGCGCGTATCAGCAGGAGTCAGCGTTAATTATTATATCGTTATCGAAATCACCGAACCTGTTGCAAATTTCTTAATTCTTGACGAGTCTCACAAAATTGACGAGGCAGCAAGACATTCAACACCTGACGTAAACAGATTCAGAACTATATTACCAGGACATGTTTATAATACCCCTCCTGCGTTTGAAGGCATTGATATTCGCGATATAAAGACTCTCAAGTTTGAAGACGTAAATAATATTAAGGGAATCGGCAGACCGTTAGCGAGACTCATTCAAGCTCATTGGGAAGAACGCGCTCCGGAGTCTTGGCTGTCGGGTTTAACAAAACTTCTTGATGAGAATATTATTGATGTCCCCTGCAAATTAATCACGAAAAATAATTACTTGACTAGATTAGACTTCAATCTTGATGGAGTCTTAGAACTTGGCAGCGAGATATTAACTGCTTCACGACATGGAGTCTTAATCCCATTATTAAACAGGGGACGCGAGAAAATTTTACATGAGATAGACGCTAAGATTAAACGTGTAATAAAATCACGCGAGAGACACAGAGACGGACTCTTAAAGCAGCTCAAGGAATGCCAGGAGTCAGAGATATTCAGGAAGAAGGGCGAGGCAATACTAGCTCACATCTACGAGATTCCCAAGAGAGCAGAGAATATTACACTAACCGACTGGGAAGGCAACGAGTTAGCAATTGCTCTTGACCCGGAATTAACTCCCTCACGAAATGCAGAGAAGTACTTCAAACGTTATAGAAAGGCTAAAGGCAATCCTGACGAGATTAACGCAAATCTTGAGTCAATCAAAGCAGCTATTAGAGAACTCAACGAACAGCACGCCCTGTTAGAGTCAATCAATGACCCTGAAAACTTTGCTCAATCCGTGAAAGACTTGAATGAATGGCTCAACCCTGAACAGAAAAATTATTCACAGCGACGCAAGAAGGCTTCACAAGAGAAAACTCCTTCACACTTGAATATTAATTACGAGGGCGCAAATATTCTTGTCGGACTATCAGCTAAAGGCAACAGACACGTTACATTCAAGCTCGCAAGACCTGAAGATATTTGGCTGCATGTTCACGAAATGCCCGGAGCTCACGTGATTATTAAAGGCTTCAAACGTTCTGAACTCGAAAATGATAAACGCGATGTTTTAGAGTACGCTGCTTCACTCGCTGCTTTGCACTCTTCGGGCAAGAATTCCGCTTCCGTTCCAATCGACTACACCGAACGCAAATATATTAGATCTGTGCCGGGTACTATAGCTCTTGTTACGTATACAAATCCGGGTACGCTTAGGGTTTCGCCTTTAACACAAGCAAACTGATTTCAGAAGGGTCAAATATTCTGCAAGCGAATCCGTTCCATTGAGAAGTTCCGGGACTCACAAAGAGCTTCATGTTATTGACTTCATACCAGCCCCGGACAAATCCCCGATTAAATTTTTTCACAAGCGAGTAAATTATAGGCATCTGTCCCCCGTGAGTGTGTCCTGACAACTGCAAGGCTATATTATACTGCGAGTTCTCTCTTGCCTCTGAAGGTCTGTGATCCATTAATATAACCGGCGCGTTTTCCGGAATGTCCTTCACTGCAAGCGATGTGTTATGCTCGTCTCCTGTCTGGTCTGGGACTCCTGCGACGATTAATTGCGAGTCACCTGATGTAATTATAAAGTGTTCGTTGTTGAGCATCGTTATATTAAGTCTCTTGAATTCTTTCTGCCAGCCCTCAAAGTCAAAATAATATTCATGATTGCCCGTTGTTCCGTATACCCCGAACTTTGCGCGTAAATCTTTCAGAGGCTCCAAATCTGCGCGTCTCGTTGCAACCTGACCGTCAACGAAATCACCGGGCATTAATATTAAGTCCGGGTTCAAAGCGTTAGTCCTCGTAACAAGTTCCTGCACAAATTCTCTATTAGTCAAAGTGTCCGCATGAATGTCTACAAGCATTGCTATTCTGAAATTATCGAACTCACGGCCAAGATTATTAATTACTACTTCATGAGTCTTAATCTGAGGCTGCTTCAGTGCTTCATAAGTTCCGTAAAGAGTCGCACATAACGCAATCGAGAATACAAATAACGCAGCGTAATAATTAGGGAACGGCTTACGTAAAATTAATCTGCAAAATACTTGAATGCAATCTTTTATTAACAGTAAGAATACTGCAACGATTATAAAGTTAAATATCGCTGTGAACGTCAGAGTTAAATAATATGGCAGCTCGTACATGTCAAAGCCTGAAGGTGTCCTGTGAAGCAGAAATATTTTCGCAAGTCCCGAAAGCAATATCAACGAGGCAAAAATTTTCGCAGTGAGTGATATTCTCAGAGGCAGAAGCATAGTCAGAATTTCATACGTGCAGACTAACAAAGGAAGTGCAACAAAAGGGTTAAACATGAAATAAAATTATCGCTCCGTTCTATAAAGAATATAACAAACAGGGAACACAGCTGCTCCCCGTTATCTTATATTGTAAGTTAATTCATTGCCTCCGATATTGATAATCATTCTCAGGGGCGACTCCTTGTCCTCGACGACGTGATTCGGGAGGGTACAGCCAAAAGCGTAATGACCTTTATACATCGGGCTTATTGTCATTTCATCAGCAGGACTTAAGCACACCGGCCAGCCTATAACGCCTGCGTCCTTAATCTTTGTGTATACTTCTGATTTACTGTAGTCATAGTTGAACTGTCTGACCCAGCCTGTAAATTCATATTCATCATCGTAAATAACTTTTATGCTGATTTCCTTCATGAAGTTTACGCCGACCTTCTGGAGATTCATAACGTCAGCTTTGAGCCATGCAAACTCCGATTCTTGTCCACTTAATATAAACTCACAATCATGATGGGAATCATGAAATTTTTTACTATTAAAAACAATGTTGTTACCCCATACAGATACTTTTCCATTTGCTTTACCATCGAACCATTGAGCATACATATCAACGAACTTGAAGCCCAGCAGCCTCACAGAAGCATAGCCCTTAATCTTGTAATCTTTGTTGAACGTAACATTATCGAAAGTCATATTGTCAGCATAAGCACACGAACATAAAACAACACTGACAAGCACCAATAAAGCCGCAAAAAATTTTCTCATTCTTATCATGATAATAATAAATCCTCCCTGAATAAATATAATTACTGCGCGTTAATCCTGAAAGTATATTCGTGAATGCCTAAATCAAGTCCGTCGCGTTTCTCCCTTGACACACTCACTAAATAACTTCCTGCCCTCAGCGTAAAAGGTTCTATAGTCCTTGGCGGCGTTGAATCCCCCCTGAATGTAAATTCTCTAGTCTCTCCGGTATTAAGCCCGTTAATCGTCAGCGTATAGAGTTTCAATTTTGAAGCATCAAGTCTAGAATCAATCGGCGTAAATTTGAACTCAGGACGCACTGAAGAGAGATTATTAAGCGTAAATATGAAATAGTCAACATCGTCTGCTGTACCTGTAGAAGCGTGAATATCCTGATTTAAAGGCACATGATTAGCCCGGCTTTCGGAGTCGTTGTCTTCTGATTCGAAATAAGCATAATTCAATGAGTTCACAGAAAATTTATAAATTTCACCGTTCCATGACTCTCCACGTTTTATTTCAAGAGTGTATGTCCCGTTTCTAAGATAAAGGCTGCCTGTTTGTGTAATAAGATTTTTGCTGCTTATGAATTCATCTGCAAGAGTTCTCCCGGCAGAGTCTTTTACAGCAAGTTTATACGATGCATCATTTTTGTTATGAGGCTTGAATATTATATTTATTCCGCACGGAGAATTAAGCGTAAATGTATGAGTGTTAATATCTTCACGTTTTATCAGGCTGTCCGAGTACTCATGATTAATTTTTATAGTTGACAGATCCGGAGGAGTCGGAGCGGGTTTTGTAATTTCCTGAGTCGGCGGTTCTGTTTTATTATCGTCGTCATTCTTGTTTGTTACCGGAGGGGGAGCTGTGTATGGTCCCGGTTTAGGTTCGGGGGGAGCTTGAATAACTGAGTTGCACTTGAAAAACGAAAAATCAATATTAACATTTTCGATACTTACAAGAGCAGCACTAATTACAGTAAAAGATAATGCTATTTTCAAAATTGCGCGTAAAAATTTTTTCTCGTTATTTCGCCTCATGTGATTTATTCGCTCCCTGAATTCTGAAATCTGAATATAAAATTTGATGTAATTATATAACAGCTTAAAGCAAATAAATATTTATAAGCACTCTGATTGAAGGGTGTTCTTGTATTAGTAAATGTATTAGTAACTTGTGATTGGATTTAATGCGCTTCGTGAACCTTGAGCCACTTCACAAGGTCGTCAAAAGTTTCTTCAGATGCAGCAAGATTGTAGAACATCGAGGATAATTCAGACTCTGTGCAGTCGATTTCAATACCGTTCGCGCTGAGAAATTCAAGAACAGCAATTACTGCAATTCTTTTATTCCCGTCAACAAATGCGTGATTTCGTGCCAAGCCAAAGCCAAGACGTGCAGCCTTCTCGTAAATTGTCGGGTAAACATCATAACCGCCGAATGACTGAAAAGGTGCATTAACAGCAGAGTCAAGCAGTCCCGTATCTCTAATGCCGTCACTGCCTCCTGTTTCTTTTACAACTTCAGAATGAATGTAAATAATTTCTTCTAATGATAATCTACGCACTTGCAAGCACCTCTAACGCTTCTCTATGCTTCCCGATAAAATGAGCGGTCATCTTTACAACTTCATCATGAGTTACATATTCATGAGTCTCTTGAGCTCCCTGAACGTTATAATATTTTTCTTTTTCTATAGTTCCTGTACTCATTGCCTCGAACTTCCATTAATAATAATAAAATTTGCTATTATTATAAACAAAAATTTTTCACCGGAGACAAAATATTTTCATGACACTCGACAACATAATTAATAATATATCTCAGAGTCAAAGCTCTCACGATAAAGGCGCGTTATTCGAGACCCTGTGCCTGTACTTTCTAAGACACGATAAATTTTACAAGTCGCGATTTAGTAATTTATGGCTCTGGAAGGACTGGCCCGGCAATAATAATAAACACGACACAGGTATTGACATCGTTGCAAAGTTAAGAGACTCGGACTCACTATGTGCTATACAATGCAAGTTCAGGGACGACTCAGGAGCAGTAACTAAATCAGAAATTGACTCGTTTCTATCGGCTAGCAGCAAAGTTATTTACTCCGAACGAATCATAATCGCAACTATAGAACTTGGCCGCAACGCCCTTGACGCTCTCGAAAATCAAACAATACCCGTAACGCTCTTAACTCTTGAACGCCTCGAACTTTCCGGAATCGACTGGGACTCGTTCAGCTTTGATAATCTTGATAATGTGAAATACATTCATAAAACTTTGCTCGAACATCAAGAACAGGCAGTTAATAACGTCATCGAAAAGTTTCAAGCTCACTCACGGGGTAAATTAATCATGGCCTGCGGAACTGGTAAGACCTTCACTTCTCTGAATATCGCTCAAAGACTCGCAGGAAGAGGCGGACTCGTGTTAGTCCTTGTGCCGTCCATCTCGTTATTAAACCAGTCAATATTGGCGTGGAACTCTGACAGAGACGAAAATATTAACATGTTATCTTTCGCAGTATGTTCTGATAAGACAGTAGGACGCAAAGAATATTTTGACGAAGATTTAAGACTCTCTGAATTAATCTGCCCCCCGACCACGAACGCAAAAAATTTACTGGACTCATTTAACAGGCTGCAAGATTCTGACTCGGCTATGACCGTTATATTCGCTACGTATCAATCACTACAGGTTATTCACGACGCTCAAACTATGGGACTTCCTGACTTTGACTTGACTATATGCGACGAAGCCCACAGAACAGCAGGCCGAGACGATTCCAGCTTCACAAAAATTCATGACGATGATTTTATTCACTCAAGATTAAGACTCTACATGACTGCTACACCTAAAATATACAGCGACTCAGTCCAGAAACAGGCAAATAAATCTGAAAAGCCGTTGTGCTCAATGGAAGACGAGAATATTTTCGGCCCGGAGTTCTACAGGTTATCCTTCTCGGAAGCAGTAAAGCGCGAATTATTAACTGACTACAAAGTTATGATATTCATGATTGACTCTGACTCAAGTTCAGGCAGTGAAGTCGACGACTACGCGAAAATTTTAGGGACATATAAAGCCCTTGCAAAAGAAATCAGCTCAGAAGATTACGATTTCATTCACAATGACCCTCAGCCCATGAAACGCGCCGTAGCTTTCACAAGTACTATTCAAGGCTCAAAGAATTTTGCTGCTAACTTCCCTAAAGTCATTAACTCTGACTCTGATAACGAAAAATTAACCTGCGAAGTTCGACACATTGACGGCACTGCTCCGGCTTCTGAACGTTCGAGGCTGCTTCAGTGGCTCAAAGATGACTCGGACTCTTGCAGAATCCTATCAAATGCGCGCTGTCTCTCTGAAGGTGTAGATGTCCCGGCTCTCGATGCTGTAATCTTTCTCAATGCAAGAAAATCTGAAATCGACATAGTTCAAAGCGTAGGACGGGTCATGAGAAAAGCTCCTGGTAAAAATTTCGGTTATGTCATTCTCCCTGTAGCTGTAACTCCCGGCGTAGAACCTGAGCAGGCACTCGACGATAACGAAAGCTATAAAACTGTTTGGCAGGTCTTGCAGGCACTAAGAGCTCACGATGACCACTTCAACGCGGTTATTAACTCTCTCGACCTCAATGACTCTTCACCGAAAATAAGAGTCTTCCCTCCGGACTCAGAAAGGGGCGCAGATTACTTCACTCCTGAAAAATTAAAACAGTGGCGCGACGCTGTAAATATTCGCATAGTCAAGAAGTGCGGTGATAGAGAATACTGGGACAAATGGATTAAAGACTTATCGAACGTAGCAGAGAATAACTCAACGAGACTCAACGAGCTTATTAACTCAGATATTCAGGAAATTAACGAAGCTTTCGAGTCTTTCATGAACGGACTTCACGAAAATATTAACCCGTCAATCACTCAGGCTGAAGCACTCGATATGTTATCACAGCACATGATAAGCAGACCCGTTTTTGATGAGTTATTTCACGAATTCTCACAGCGCAACCCCGTTTCACAAGTCATGCAGAACATGTTAAACACTCTGGCAAAATACAACCTCGAGAGCAGGGCATCAGAACTCGAAGGCTTCTATCAGGACGTTCACGAAAAAGTTATGGTCATCAGCGACGACAGGGGCAGGCAGGAAGTTATCCGCAGAATTTATGAAAGATTCTTCAGGCAGGCCTTCAAAGAGACGGCTCAAAGGCTCGGCATTGTCTACACTCCTTCTGAAGTCGTAGATTTTATCATCAAGAGTGCAGACTGGGCTGTAATTCACGAACTCGGCATTAATGAAGGACTCGGAGCCAGGGGCGTTCACATCTTAGATCCTTTCTCAGGGACAGGAACTTTCATGGTCAGACTAATTCAGCTCGGCTTAATGACTCCTGACAGATTACGCGATAAATATTACGTATGGAATCAAGAAGAGAAACTTCACGAACCCTCAGAACTTCACGCTAACGAATTATTATTACTCGCTTATTACATCTCTGCAATTAATATCGAAGCTGCATTTTACGAGATTAACGGGAGCTATACACCTTTTCCCGGAATAATATTAACTGACACATTCAGACTCAACGAGAGTCCTACACTACACCTTCACCCCGTATTTCAAGAGAACGGCAGAAGAGCTTACGAGCAGGAAAAATCCGACATTCACGTTATAATCGGCAATCCCCCCTACAGTGTCGGCAAGAAGGGACAATATAAGGCACTCGATGAGAAAATCACGGACTCTTATGCACTAGACAGCAGAGCTACTAACAAGAATTCACTTTACGACAGCTACATACGCGCTATAAAATGGGCTTCAGAACGAATACGAGACAAGGGGGTTATATGCTTCGTCAGCAACGGTGCATTTATTGACTCAAACAGCGGGGACGGATTAAGAAAGAGTCTCGCAAAGGAATTCAGGAAAATTTACATATTCAATCTCAGAGGGAATGCAAACACTCAAGGCGAACTCAGACAGAAGGAATGCGGAAACGTTTTCGGCGAGGGGACTCGATTACCAATAGCAATAACACTCTTTGTGAAGGATAACGGCAGCACTGACTCACACAGGATATATTATTATGAAGTCGGCGACTACATGACCCGTGAAGATAAACTGCGCGAACTCTCAAGGCTTGAGTCATTCGGCACTATGTCAGGACGGGGGCTGTTACGTGAAATCACTCCGAATAAGTACGGCGATTGGGTGAATAAACGCAGCGAACTCTTTGAGTCGTTCATGAGGCTTGGCAATAAGAAGGAGTCAGGGGAGTTTGCTATTTTCGATGACAGGTACTCGGCAGGAAGTAAAAGCGGTCATGACGTATACAGCTACAATTTTTCACGTGATGAAGTCTGCAAGAATATAACTGCTCTGAAGTCTTCTGCAACGTTGAATGACGATACATTAAGAGAGTCGCTTTACAGTCCGTTTTGCAAGATGATAACTCATTTCAGCCGTGAAACAGTTCAGAGAGTTTATCAGATGCCCGCGATGTTCCCTCACCCTGACACAAAGAATCTTACTATATGCATTCCCGGTATTGGCAGCAATAAAGTATTTTCCGCGTTAATGGTCGACACGTTGCCTTCACTCACGATACAATCAGCAGCTCAATGCTTCCCGCTCTACTGGTATGAAGATACAGGCTCAGGACTCTTTCACTCAGGAATTGAACGGCGCGACGGAATCAGCAATTACGCCCTGAGACTCTTTCGCAGACACTATAACGATGACTCAATCACGAAAGAAGATATTTTCTATTATATATACGGTGTGTTGTCGTCCCCTGATTATGCAAAGAAATTCAGCAATGACGTTAAGAGAATGCTTGCAAGAGTTCCGTTTGTCCGTGAATTCAGGTTGTTCGAGGAGGCGGGCAGGAAGTTAGCAGATCTGCATGTTAATTACGAACGAGTCGACAAGTGGCCGGTGAGTCTTGTGTGGTCGAGTGAAAGCCGTGATTACGTTATCAAGAAGATGAAGGCTCTGAACAAGTCTGCGATAAGATATAATGACTCTCTCGTGATTGAGAACATTCCGGAGTCTGCGTGGCGTTATATCGTGAACGGACGGAGCGCGCTCGATTGGATAATAGAACGTTATCAGGACTCGACCGACAAGGGCAGCAACATTCGCAATGACTGCAATAACTGGGGTCGTGAGCATGGTGATTCGAGTTACGTTATAGATTTGATTGCGAGGGTTACAAGAGTCAGCGTAGAGAGCGTGAAAATTTTTGAGTCGATGCCTGAACTTGGTATATAATATTAGCAGGGGAAGCGAAGGGAGAAAGCTGAACCCCTAATGAAGTTAAGAACGCCAGTTTATCAGGTTTCTACTTACCTAAGAATAGTAGGATAAGCTTCACAAGATAATAAAGAGCAGCGATGATGTGATGTATCCCCGCCAGGAAATCACGACGCTGCTTTTTGTTGGCTTGCTTACGATTGGACTTTTTACCCATACCGCGCAGTTCACC
This sequence comes from Synergistaceae bacterium, assembly GCA_017439345.1. Taxonomy (GTDB): domain Bacteria; phylum Synergistota; class Synergistia; order Synergistales; family Aminobacteriaceae; genus JAFUXM01. Next base: position 27,975 of record JAFSJJ010000012.1, on the reverse strand, counting down.
TCGAATCCACAGGGTGACTCCCCGCTCAATGATGAGCCCTGTACTCACCTGGGGCTCCCTCTGAGAAATATTATAGCAGATTCGTTACTCTCAAAGGCTGAGGCTCCCTCCCTGCAAGAGCTTCAATCATTTCACCAAGAGTCTTATTATTCACAGGATGAGTCCATTCTTGAGTCAATAACTCTCTTAACGGTACTAGAACGAACAATCTTTCAGGCAGACTCACATGAGGGATATTAAGCTCCGGTGAAGAATATATCATGTTGTCTATTAATAATATATCAATGTCGATTTTGCGCTCTCCCCACCTGACGGAAGGGACTCGGCCAAGTTTTGACTCAAAATTTTTTATTGTTGTCAGGAGTTCAACGGGACTTAGCACAGAGTCAGACTCTATTAACGCACAAGCATTCAGGTAATCGGGCTGTGAGACTCCTCCCCATGCTGGAGTTGAATACACGCTTGAAGCCTTTATGACTCGTCCGATTGATTCAAGACAGGTTAAAGCGTCCCTCAAGTTAGCGAGTCTGTCATAGAGATTAGAACCCAGACCGAAATAAATACGCATAGTAAATTCACTCCTTTAGATTATAATTAGCGCACTACACTTCAATTATTCCACGAGACAAAATTTATACAACGGAGGCGTTGTATTCAAATGGGTAAATTCTCAGAACAGGCAAAGGAATTACTCGCAGCAGTCGGAGGACGTGAGAACATCGCAGCAGTCTCACACTGTATAACAAGAATGCGTTATGTGTTAGTCGATCCAAAGAAGGCAGACATCAAGCGCATTGAGGCAATATTGGCGGTCAAAGGCACGTTCACTCAGGCAGGACAATTTCAGGTCATCATAGGCAATGAAGTAGCAGAGTTCTACAAAGATTTTTCTGAAGTGTCGGGGATTTTGGGAGTCTCTAAAGCAGAAGTTAAAGCAATGTCCAAGCAGAATCAGAATATTTTGCAAAAGTTAATGACTTCAATAGCTGAAATATTCGCACCCCTGATTCCTGCTATCGTCGTAGGAGGTCTTATACTCGGCTTCAGAAACGTTATTGACAGCATGGAAATTTTCAACGGTGCAACTCTCGTCAGTCAAAGCCAGTTCTGGGCAGGAGTAGATCACTTCTTGTGGCTGTTAGGTGAGGCAGTCTTTCATGTTGGTATACCTGTCGGAATCTGCTGGACCATCATGAAGAAAATGGGAGGCACTGAGATGCTTGGCCTTATTCTCGGTCTGACTCTTGTCTCTGCGCAGCTGACTAATGCTTACGGGGTAGCTTCGGCTCTTGCGAACGGAACAATCAATCAATGGAACTTTGGCTTCATCAAGATTAACATGATAGGTTATCAAGCTCAAGTTATACCGGCGATGTTAGCGGCTTTTACTCTTGCATATCTTGAACGCTTCTTCAAGAAAATTATTCCTCAAGTAGTGCAAATGATTCTTGTTCCCTTTTTCAGCTTATTATTTGCTGTCATGGCTGCTCATTTCATACTTGGCCCTATCGGCTGGCGTGTAGGTTCATGGATCTCTGCGGCTGTCTATGCTGGTATTTCCGGTTCATTCAGAGTAATATTCGGTGCAGTGTTCGGCTTCTTCTATGCTCCGTTAGTCATTACGGGTTTACATCACATGAGCAACGCTATTGATATTCAGTTAATCGCGGACTTCGGGGGGACTATGTTATGGCCTATGATTGCATTATCTAATATTGCTCAGGGCAGCGCAGTTCTCGGCATGATATTTTTGCAGAAGAGGAGCGTCAAGGCTAAAGAGTTGAATATTCCCTCGTGTATTTCGTGTTATCTGGGAGTCACTGAACCTGCAATGTTCGGAGTAAATTTGAAGTACGTATTTCCGTTCTTGTGCGGTATGACCGGCTCATGTATCGCGGGAATTCTCAGCACTGCTGCGAGTGTTACAGCAAGCGCAATCGGTGTCGGAGGTCTTCCCGGAATTCTCTCTATTCAACCGGCTTCAATAATGTGGTTCGCAATATGCATGGCTATAGCTGTCGTTGTTCCCTTTGCACTTACTTACATAATCGGAAAGCGCAAAGGCATTGACGTAGAAGCTAACGATGAGGCAGCCAAAGAAGAACTTGCAGAGAAGGCACGCTCAGAACATGCTGCTATCGAGTTCAAGGCATTCTTGACGGGTAAGACTATCGCAATTGAGAACGTTCCGGACGCGACATTTGCAGAAAAAGTTTTAGGTGACGGAATTGCAATTGAACCTGTTGATAATATTTTGCTCGCTCCCGTTGACGCAGTTGTTGAGCAGACTATGGAAGGCAGTAACCACGCTATAGGACTCATCACTGACAGCGGACTTGAATTATTATTACACATTGGACTTGACACAGTAGAGATGAAGGGAGAAGGCTTCACTATTCACGTTCACGAGGGCGACAGAGTCAAAGCAGGTCAGGAATTAATAACGTTTAACCCTGAGAAAATCAAGGCAGCAGGACACCTCCTGACTACTATAATGGTAATCACTAACGATGCTGATTATAAATTAAGTTTTGAGTCAGGTCATGAAGTCAAGGCATTCGAGAGCGTCATTGCTCATGCTGAGTAGGTGAACTCATGAATAAAGATTACAGAAGCAGCACAGTTTATCAGATCTACATAAAATCTTTCTGCGACTCTAACGGCGACGGAATAGGGGACATTAACGGCATACGTTCAAAGCTGAAATATATTCAGAGTCTCGGCGTTAAATATATCTGGGTTACTCCGTTTTTCTGTTCTCCCATGATAGATAACGGCTACGATGTTGCAGATTACAAGAATATAAATCCTATGTTCGGCACTATGTCAGACTGCGAGGCGTTGATTTCAGAAGCTGGCGGGTTAGGAATGGGCTTAATGTTCGACATGGTATTTAATCACACATCGACCCAGCACGAATGGTTCAGGAAAGCATTAACGGGAGACCCTGAATACATGAATTACTATATTTTCAGAGACGGAGACGCTGACACCCCTCCCGCTGAATGGACGTGCAGTTTTGGAGGTTCTGCTTGGGAATATGTACCGGAACTTAAGAAATGGTACTTGCATTTGTTTGACCCTTCGCAGGCTGATTTGAACTGGGAAAATCCTAAAGTCCGCAATGAGTTAAAGGACGTTATAAGATTCTGGAAGGCTAAAGGAGTAAAGGGCTTCAGGTTTGACGTTCTGAATCTAATCTCAAAGCCTGAGAGTCTTAATAATCTTCCTTCGGGTTCAGCTGTGAAATTTTGCAGGGACGGCCATCACGTTCACGATTTTATCAGGGAGCTCGTCATCGATACAGGAATAGAGAACATGATAACGGTCGGCGAAATGGCATCAACGACTCTCGATAACTGCATAAACTACACTAACCCGGAACGGCACGAGCTGTCAATGTGCTTTAACTTCCATCACTTAAAAGTTGACTACAAGGACGGCAATAAATGGGCGTTAATGCCTCCGGATTTGAATGCACTGCGTAATTTGTTCAGAGAGTGGCAGGAGTCAATGAGCTTGCATGACGGCTGGAGCGCGGTTTTCTGGTGCAATCATGATCAGCCTCGAATCGTTTCGAGACTCGGCAGTGAGGGCAAATATTGGAAGCATTCGGCCAAGATGTTAGCTACTTTCATTCACATGTTAAGGGGAACACCGTATATCTTTCAGGGCGAAGAGCTGGGAATGACTAACGCGCACTTTACGAGGATTGAAGATTACAAGGACGTTGAGTCAATCAATTACTACAAGATATTAACGGGTAAAGGCGTAACGAGTGAAGAGGCTCTGAATATCATTGCTCAGAGGTCAAGGGATAACGGCCGGACTCCCATGCAGTGGACTTCAGGTAGGAACGCCGGCTTTACTGAGGCTGACTCGGCGTGGATCGGAATACCTGACAACTACAAATCTATTAACGTTGAGAGCGAGGAGTCTGACCCTGACTCTATCTTGAATTATTATCGTGAACTCGTGAAATTGCGCAGTGAGTGCAGGATTATATCTGACGGGAGCGTAAAATTTCTTGACTCAGGAAATGAAAGGGTCTTTGCGTTCGAGCGTTCTTTTGAGGGTAAAAGCATTATCGTAATTTGCAGCTTCAGCCCTAATGATGAGCGTATTAACAAGCTGCCAGCCGGTAAAGTCTTACTCACTAATTATGATACGAGTAACGAGTCAGAAAATTTGCGTCCGTTTGAAGCTATAGTAGTTCTCAAGTAATAATAAATTTCGTTCGGGTGTCTTTGAGTTTCTCATTGATACCCTATTTATTAAGATATGCTGCCCTTCTGTTCGATTTCGTTAATCAAGTTCAGCATGTATTCAGCTTCAGGTGCTTGTTGTTTATCACAGGCAATTTTGAAATATTTCTTTGCTTCGTTTAAATTTGGCTCACATCCGCAGCCGAACAAGAAAAAATATCCGGCATACAATGCAGCTCCTCTATTACCTTCTGTTGCTTTTACAGCATGATAGCAGGCTCTTTCGTAATTTTTGCTTTCTTCATACTGATATAACCGAATGAGGGTAACCATTGCATCTATTGAGCCGTCTCTAGCAGCTTTTTCCCCGTATTCAATTGCTTTATGAAAATTTTGATCAATCCCTAAATTATGACTATAAATCCACTCAAGAAGATATAGAGCAGCATTATGATTATTCTTTGCCGCAATCTTAAAATATTTTACTGCCTTCTCTATGTCCTGATGGATATTTTTCGATCTTGTTTTAGATACAGGAGGATTAAAATATAATCTTCCTAACTCATATGCTGCGTCCGTATGTCCTTTATCGGCTGCTTCTTTAAAGTAGAATGCTGCAAGAATTCCGTTTGGCTCTGGCGGAGTCGAGTCTACACCTAACAAATACAATCGCCCCAGCCTATAAGAAGCATTATTGTATATATGACTTATCCGGCTGTATAAGTCTATTGCACTGGCAAAATTTCCATATTTATCATAGAACTCTGCCATATGTAAAATTATGATAGCATCTGCACTTTCTAAATCTATACTCTCAAAAGTCCTGATAATATCTTCGTAATTAAATTCAACACCAGAAGCCCATGATTTAGATAACGCATTTGATGGAAAGTCATTAGGACATAATTTTTCTGCCCTTTCTTTATACTTGTATGACTCAGTAATCGATTGCTTACTGTCTGGAACTTCGCCGTTATAATACATCCCGCCTATATGCCATAATGCATGAGCTTTATACTTCTTTACTTCATCTGATTCATCATTAACTTCTAATAATTTTTTCAGCCAATAGTACTCATTAACACTATCACGAGCCTCTCCGGCTAAACCGTTGCGGTAAAAAATTGCAAGCTGATACATAGCCGCAGGATTCCCTTCATTCGCTTCTTGTTTAAGTCTAGTACAAAGCACATCTAAATTAACATACTTCGGGTCATTTTTCTGATGTCTGAATTTGCCGCCTGCATTAGGTTTCGAGTCAAGTTTACCGCAGAGCAGAATCAACGGAGGTTCTTTTTCAAAGTTAAAGGGGAGTTTTATATTTTCACGACGAGACAAATAATTAATGAGGGAAGCTGCTTCTTCAGATAATCCCGCTAAATGAGGCCAATCAATACCTTCAATCATTACAGGGATAATATTTTTCCCGAGTTTCATTGCTTCTTGCAGCTCTTCTTTTACCCAGTCCGGCGAATCGGGATCACTATCTGCAATTAGACGCTCTAAACAGTTTTCAGTTACGATTAACAGAAAATCTTTTGAATTACTTATGACTCGTTTCAAGCGGTCCGGGAATGTGCCTTTGTGATTCCTGTCCGTGTTGTGATAAACAGAGTAGCCCATATCTTTCAAAGCATCAGCAACTTTTTGGCTTATAAGTTCGCCGTCCTTAAACCTGTAGGAAACAAAAATATCACAAAATTCATCTATTAATACTTCCATATACACATTAACGCCTCTTTTCAAATAAAAGTGTTGCGAGTCATTATATAATAACCTGAAAACTTTAGCTTTATTAATTCAGGAGGATTCATGCAGAAAATAAAATTTGAGACAGATTATCAGGAAGGCTGCCACCCGAAAATTTTAGAGCTGTTATCAAGTTCTAACCTTGAGCAGACTTCAGGCTACGGAGTCGACTCTCACACTGAGCACGCAAAGGAGTTAATCCGCAAATTTATCATGCGCCCTGAGTCAGAAGTATTCTTTCTTGTCGGAGGAACTCAGACTAACGCAACGGTAATAAAATATTTCCTGAATCCCTGCGAAGGCGTAATAAGCGCGTCAACAGGTCATATTAACGTTCACGAGTCAGGAGCAATCGAGGCAACAGGACATAAAATATTAACTATTCCGGGACGTGAAGGCTTGCTCTACCCTGAAGACTTAAGAAAGTATCTTGAAGACTTCTACGCAGACCCTACTTTTGATCATATGGTACAGCCGGGACTCGTTTATATTTCATTCTCGTCGGAGCTTGGGACTCTCTACACTCTCAACATGTTAGAGAAGATTCGCAAAGTCTGTGATGATTATAATTTGCGTTTATTCATTGACGGTGCAAGGCTCGGAGTCGGTCTCGTGTCAGAAGCTAATGATGTAAGTATTCAGGATATTTGCAGGCTGAGTGATGCTTTCTATCTGGGAGGCACTAAGAACGGCGCGTTATTCGGTGAAGCTGTTGTGTTTCCTGATCCCGAAAAATTTAACTTGCGGACATTCAGGACTCTAATCAAGCAGCAGGGAGGACTCTTAGCGAAAGGCAGATTATTAGGCATTCAGTTTGAAGCATTATTTGACGAACATTTATATTTACGCAACGCAATTCATGCTAACAATCAAGCTATGAAGATTAAGAAGGCTTTTGAGTCTGCAAATATTCCCTTCTTAATAGAGAGCTTCACTAATCAACAATTTCCGATTTTGACAAGTGAACAGGATAAAATATTATCAGAAAAATTTAGCTATGAATTATGGCAGCCGTTACCAGATAATAAAATGGCAGTGAGATTCTGCACGAGCTGGGCAACGACTGATGAAGCCATAGAGAAATTAACACAGGAGATAAAGAATTTATAATGAACAGAAACAGAAATTTAGAGAAAAGCTACTCACCTGACTCAATCGAGCAGAAATGGTATGCAAAATGGCTTGAGGCAGGTTTATTCAACGCAGAGATTAACCCGGAAGCAAAGGCATTCTCTATCGTTATTCCGCCCCCTAACGTAACAGGTTCTCTTCATGTAGGACACGCATTTGACCACACGTTTCAAGATATAATGTGCCGGACTAAGCGCATGGAAGGTTACAGCGTTTTATGGCTTCCAGGAACTGACCACGCAGGAATAGCGACTCAAAACGTCGTCGAGAGGGATTTAGCAAAGAAAGGCATATCACGATATAACTTAGGCCGTGAAGAGTTCGTTAAAAAAGTCTGGGAATGGAAAAAGATTTACGGCTCAAGGATTATCGAACAGATGAAGAGACTCGGGAACTCCTGCGACTGGAGACGAGAGAGATTCACTCTTGACGAAGGACTCTCTAAGGCAGTAAGAGCTGTATTCGTTAGACTCTACAAGAAAGATTTGATTTATCGAGGCAAATATATAGTAAACTGGTGTCCTAGATGTGCAACTGCAATTTCTGATCTTGAAGTCGAATACTCAGAAGAGCAGGGCAACTTCTATTATGTCAAGTACCCTTTAATCGAGAAAGATTGCGGAGAAGAATATTTGATTGTCGCTACTACACGACCTGAAACTATAATCGGCGATGTTGCTATAGCTGTTCACCCTCGAAGCGAGAAATACAAGCACTTAATCGGCAAACACGTACGAGTCCCATTGACTGACCGCGAAATTCCCATTATTCAAGACAACATGGTTGACCCTGAATTTGGAACGGGCTGCGTTAAGATAACTCCTGCTCATGACCCTAATGATTTTCTTGTAGGGTTAAATCATAATCTCGAACAAATTCAAGTTATTGACTCTCAAGGCATCATGAACGACAACGCAGGAAAGTATAAGGGCATGACGATAGAACAGGCTCGCAAAGAGTCAGTGAAAGATTTAGAGTCTCTTGGCCTCCTGTTGAAGACTGAGAAGATAACTCACTCAGTAGGACACTGCCAGCGGTGCGGAACGACTGTAGAGCCTTATTTATCAGAACAGTGGTTCGTTAAGACAAAGCCCCTTGCAGAACGAGGAGTCCAGGCTGTCAAAGACGGCCGAATTAAATGGGTTCCCGAACAGTGGGAGAAGACTTATTTTAACTGGATGGAAAATATTCGGGACTGGTGCATATCGCGGCAGCTCTGGTGGGGACATAGAATCCCTGCTTGGGAGTGCAAAGACTGCGGACACATTACAGTTGCAGAAGTTGACCCTACAGAATGCGAACATTGCCACAGCAAGAATATTACTCAAGAGAGCGATGTCCTTGATACTTGGTTCAGTTCTGCGCTCTGGCCGTTTTCAACTATGGGATGGCCTGACGACAAGCCGGAATTAAAATATTTCTATCCGACTTCACTAATGGTAACAGGCTTTGACATAATATTTTTCTGGGTCGCAAGGATGATCATGATGGGACTCGAATTCATGGACGATGTACCCTTCAGAGATGTGTATATTCACTCGTTGATTCGCGATGAACACGGCAAGAAGATGAGTAAGACTAAAGGCAACGTCATAGACCCCCTAGTCATGATAGAGAAGTACGGAGCAGACGCGCTCAGAATGACTCTCGCTGCATTGTCGGTTCAGGGAAGAGATATATTGCTCTCGTCAACACGAATCGAGACATATAGATTCTTCATGAATAAACTTTGGAACGCTGCAAGATTTGCCCTCATGAATCTTGATGACGAAGTTCACGAAATCGATATAACGCAGTTACACTTACACGACAAATTTATATTGACCCGCACTCAAGAGATGGCTCAAAGTGTCCGGAGCTTGATTGACTCGTATGACATTGGCACAGCTGCAAGAAGTCTTTATGATTTCGTCTGGGGCGATGTCTGCGACTGGTATTTAGAGATGTCAAAACCTGCACTCAAAGGCGATGAGGGAGAAGCAAGACGCTCAACAACTGCCGGAGTGTTAGAAGAAGTTTTCAGGACGACTCTACCCCTATTGCACCCGTTCAGCCCGTTCATAACTGAAGAATTGTGGGCAGCATTCGGCTATAATCAAGAGCATGAATATATTATGCAAAGTTCTTGGCCGGAAGCTAAGAAAGAATTCATTTTCTCAGGTGTAATCGATGAGATGAGAATACTTCAAGAGTCAGTGAGGGCGCTGCGAAATCTCAGGGCAGAAGCTCATGTTCCACCCCAGCAGTGGCTCAATAAGGCAGTTATTCGGGTCAATTCAGGAACTCAGAGCGCGAAAATTTTGCAGGACTCATTAAATCAAGTCTGTAATCTTTGCAAAATTCATGAAGTCATTCTTGAGTCTCCTTCTGATTCATGGTCTTACGGTGCTTCGTTGTCTTCAGTGGTCGGCGACTGTGAAATAAAATTGCCGGTCGGTGATGTGTTAGACGTTGCAAAAGAAATTACGAGGCTCAAAGCTGAAATCGAGTCAATCACGAAAAATATAGCATCGAGTCAATCAAGACTTGATAAACCTGATTTTATATCACGCGCTCCCGCTGAAGTCGTAGAGAAAGAACGCAGCAAAGTATCAGAAGGACAGGCTCAAATTTCGAGACTCAAGGCAAATTTAGAGAGTTTAAGCAAATAAAAGCCGTTAATGACTGTAAAAGACTATTGCATAATTAATAAAAGCTGATAAAATCTGCAATCAGAAAAGTTTTAACTTAGGAGGTGTAAATAATGACCAAAGCAGAACTTATTGATGCCATCACGTCAAAACTCGCAATGCGCAAAAAAGACGTTGCTCCTGTAGTAGATGAAGTGTTCGCCGAAATCGAAGGGGCACTCGCAAAGGGAGATAAATGCACGTTCGTAGGCTTCGGAGTGTTTGAAGTCAGAGAGAGGGCAGCCAGAGAAGGACGCAATCCTCAGAATCCTCAAGAGAAAGTCCAGATACCTGCCAAGAAAGTCCCTGTGTTCAGACCCGGCAAGGATCTCAAGGACAAAGTTGTTGACGCTCCGATCGGAAAGTAATTATTTTATTTCATTCGTCATGAAGTCAAGGCGGTTCTTGTTAATTTATTTAGATTAATGAGACCGCTTTTTGTTATATAAAATTTATATTTATCATGAAGGGAATTATTTATTATGCTCGAGTTCAAAAAATTATCATGGGAAGATAGAGACTTATACGCTAAATATTACGCAGCTTCACCCGTTCACTACGCTGAATATTCATTTTTCTGTTTATGGGCATGGAGGCACGCTTACCCGATTGAATACGCAATAGACAGCAGGAATGATTTAATCTGGCTCAGATCCGCAGGACCATTGCCCGGAATATTCGGACCTGTAGGGAACTGGCAGCATAAATTAATCGACTGGGACAAAGCAATATCGCATTTCGAAAAGGGAAGCATTATCTACGACGTTCCCGGAGACTTGCAACACATATTATCACGTCATGAAGGACTGCGCTTCACTAAGGACAGAGACCAGCACGAATATATTTACAGAGTCAGAGATTTAATCGCTCTCAAGGGCAAGGCATTCGCTCAGAAAAGAAACAGAGTCAGGGCATTTCTTGACGGCTACGAATGGGATTATTACACGTTGACCCCTGAATTCTTTGACGAAGTAATGGACTTTCAGGAACGCTGGAGAGTTCATAGAGACGCTACTATGACCGAAGACGAAGCAGCTTCTTTATATGACGAAGATCTTGCAATTCAGGAAGCATTAAAGAACTGGGATTCATTCAAATTTTCAGGAGGAATAATCAAAGTTGACGAGAAAATCATTGCTTATACTATAGCTCAGGAACTAGACGCGAATAATATAGACGTATGCTTTGAGAAGGCTTTCGGTGAATACGCAGGCAGCTATCAGGCAATAAATTATATGTTCCTCAAGAACAGTGCAGCTAATTACGAGTTTGCCAATCGTGAGGAAGACATGGGAGAACCGGGACTGAGAGAAGCAAAGATGTCATATAATCCCGTTATGATGCTCGAGAAATATCAGATGGAAATTTTATAGAAAGCAGGTAAAAATTTTTTATCATGATTTATCTTGTTATAGGCTTGTTCGTTGCTATAGCCGTCGGAGCTTTTTTACGCCAGCAGTCTGCGAATAATCATAATCAGGACGCACAGACTCAGAGTCAGAGTCAGAGTCAATCAGAATCACTTGATCTGCCTGATGTCGAAGTTGAAGATGACGATGATAATAACGACTCAGACTCAGACTCAGATTCAGAAGGAGGCTTTGTATTATCCGCCAAGCCTGTAACTGACGCTGATAAAGTAGGCGGTGCAACGTATTCTGCGCATGCCCCTGCAGGTGAAGAGTCCCCTTATGGATTATCGACAGAGCCAAAGAAACAAGCTAAGGCTAAAGCAAATTTGCTGAGATGGTGCGGACGTGCAGGAAATATTCAGCTCAACGACAATATAATAATTCCCGGCCCTGCTGCTTACTGGTCAAACGGTGAATGCGCTACCCCTGAGCCATCATGTATTGATATAACTTTACCCGTTGAATTTCCCAAGTACGGCGACAAGTTACCAGCTGAAGGTGCCGAGTCTTATGCTGCGATGACCCCTTTGCAGAGAGGCATATATTTAACGTGGCTGTCAGGAGCAAGAATTCAGCCTCCTTTACATGCATGTTATCCGACTATATGGCTTTACGGAATCGAACGCAGGACTATAACAGATAAATTAGATCTGGGAATGTGTATCGGCGAAGTGTTTAGATTGCTTCCTATAATACGCTGGGACGTTATGAGCGACAAAATTATTAATTTCATAACGTGGCTCGCAATAAAAATTTGGCTTCCTGATGCTGATTTGCTTAACTACTGCAAGAGATTGAATCAAGTTCCTGAAGGTCTGCTTGATATATTATTGAGTTCTTATGCAAAGTCGACTCTGCCCCTGCCGTCTGCCGTAGCATTTACTGTTATAAGGACAGCTGCAAAACTTCACAGGGAAAATGATCCGTGGCTGCCTCACTCAGAAGAAGCTCTGCAAAAATTCACGCCGATTTATAAAGATATATGCAAAGGCGGACTCGTGTTATCAAAGCCTCAGAATACTATAAAGATTTCATACAAGCCTGAGAATCCTTCGATACAGTTAGGCAAGAAAGACAGTGAAACAGTAGAAATTCTTGACTTCTTTGCTGACCTGAAAATATTCAAGCCTTTATTAGACTCGTGGGAAGTATTTTTACTCGCGAATAAACCTGCTGAACCTGTACCGGACTTAGCTGACATAACAGAACGCCCTGACTTTGAAGGTTTCATTAAGACCCTCAGACCTGAAGGGAGCGAACTGCCATTAATCACGACGCTTGAGAATTTGGGCAGATTAATGAAGTTCAGTACGTCCCCTAAAGTTAAGCTGACGGGCAAAGAACGTAAATCAATCGTAGATACTGCTCAAGTAGAAGGCTGGCAAGTTATCCCGGATTTGGGCATATCAGGACGCGAATATAACTGGGGCGACAAGATTTTATTTATCGAACTCAAACCAGGCACTATATTAACTCAGAGTTACAGGGTAGCTTCTTTCGTCCTTGAGTTCATGTGCGCGTCTCTAGCAGTTGACGAAGAGAGAGTTTTTGAGCCGTTGAGACAGAGAATGAATGAGTTCTTTGCGTTGACTGAAGGCGATAATATAAGGCTTGAGGCTCAGAAACCGTTAAATCTTCCGACACAGTACGGCCCTGAATATTACGGTGAATTTCTGTGTGCGTGGCTCTCTGATGATGAAAGAAAGACTTTGCGGAACATGATTATTCATGCTGCGAGTATGCTGCCTGAATTTAATAATAATCCTGAAGTGAATTCTATCTTGTGCGAAGTGTTAAGGCTGCGAGAAGATGAAGAGCTTTCGGAATTAGAGAAGTCCAAATCTGAGAAGATGCGCGGTAATGAAGTCTTGAAGTTAATGAATCTGTTATTCAAGAACGCTTAAGATTTATTTTTTACGCTCGGTAGTAATTACGCTGCCGGGCATTTTTGCTGTAAATAAAGACTTAATGTGAAAAAATTTAAATTTGAACATGCACAAAAATTAACAAGGGCTGTGCTATAATAATTCAACGCATTTAAAATTATCTGCACATGGCTTGAAGTGGGTGCTTCTTGTCGTATCCCTTGTCTTATTCGCTTAATTATAACATAAGGCAGGCTGAGACGGTCATGTGTATATAACTATTTTCATATTTCATAACCTTATATTTACTTATGGAGGGACGTTAGCAATGAGTAACAAAAAGTTTTTTACGCTCGTGTCATGTATGGCTGTGTTCTTTGCTGCCTTGTTCAGTTCGGGCTGCGGAGGAGGACATTCCGGGAATTTTGGGAATAATCCTGATGATAATGTTCCGGAAATCTCAAAGCCGGTTTATGTGGATTACGTGATAAGTCAGCTCTCTATAGGCTACTATCCTGGAGATAATGCAGATCATGTTACCCAAAATGTAACTCTGCCGGTATATGCTGATAAAATTTTCGGAGATATTGCTATAACATGGCAAAGCAACAACCCGGATATAATAACTTCTAAAGGAATAGTAACCCGTCAAAGCAGTAACTCAAACGTTATTTTAACAGTGAATGTTTCGGACGGAACACTTTCGGCTGAGCGCGATTTTTCTCTCACAGTAATGCGCAGAAGGCTCAAAACACCTGAAGAAGTGAAATCTGAAGTAAAAGTTATCGGAGTAGACGAAATAAAGCAGATGAATCAGGATAATGATGACTTCAGAATTCTTTATAATAATTATTATCAGAGCAGTAGTGAACAGCCTAATGAAGACAACGACAATGATAATAAAGATAATGAAGGTCACGAAGACACAGAGGATCGGAATACGGATAACTACGTTACTGACATAGACGGCAAGTACAGTGAAATTATAGTAGATAATGCTGATGATGCTGTTGATACTGTGTGGAACATTCATTCTATACTCGGCATTGATGATCCTTATGAAGAACTCGTAAACAGCGTGATTACTTCTGACGAATACGGAGCCGAATACACTTTTGCTCAGGTCTACAACGGCAAGAGAGTTTACGGAAGGAATATCACAGTTTCAACGAATGAAAGCGGAGAGACAGATTTTATCACTTCAAATTTTCTGCCTACGTATATTCTAAAGGCTGCCAATCTCGACACAGCTTACACTCAGGAACAGGCCGAAGAATCTGTAAAGAGTCTTTACTCCGGGAGCTTTGACGTTCACAGCAAAGGCACTGTTATATTCTCACTTGAAGACTATAAGAGCAAGCCTGTAACGGCATATGTAATTAATATTTACGGGGCTAAAGATAATGAAGGCTACATCAACGAAGATATTTTTATCAATGCCTTGACCGGCGAAGCAATTTTCGGGTACTCAAATATTCATACTGCGGATATACGAAGCGGAATTAATGAACTTGACGATCCTGTATCATTTCCTGTTATTCCTGATTATGATAATAACGTAGAGTACATGACAACGAGAATCACTGAGGCTAATAATACAACCATAATTGTATATAACAATACGGCAGATATGGCTAATCTTGTCAGACACCCGGCCGGTGAAGCATGGACTGACTCTCAGCAAATCTCCGCTTATACGAACATGATAGAAATTATCAAATGGTGGAAAAGCGAATTTAATCGTGATTCTATTGACGGGCAAGGGACGGCAGTTAAGCTGATTGCTCATGAGAGAGTTGATAATGATCGTGACAATGCTTATTACTGGCATACACGCGATTATCGAGAGGGTATCTATATTTGTGACCAGGATAAGGCTCAACGTTCTAACGCATCTGCAATCGATGTTTTAACTCATGAAAGCACGCACGGTGTATTGGGCTACAGGGTTGACAAGTATATTCTTAGCGGTGATGAATATATTGATAACTTACCATATCACAATGCAACAGGAGCTATCGATGAAGGATATGCAGATATCTTTGGATGCATTATGACTCAACAATGGCTACATGGGAGAGATGTTCATGCAGAAGGTTCTTACACTAGGAATATTGAAAACCCTGCAGATACTAATGCAAGACAAGCTGAAAGAGCAACAAGCCCTACACATTATTCAGAACGTTATATTTTTGCAGGAACATGGTTGCAGCGTCTTTTTCAAGGTGATGGAGATCACGGCTACGTCCACTATAACTGCTCGCTCATATCATATCCTGCATATCTCATGAAGACTCATGTTATAAACAATCAAGAAATGTCATGGAAAGACCTCGGGAGAGTCTGGTATAAATCCATGCGTATGGGCTATAATGCAACGTCAGATTATTTCACTGTCAGAAGCTGTCTGCTCAGGGCAGCAAAGAAGCTCAAAATGTCCGAAGATGACATAGAGAGAATCAAATATGCTTTTGACACAGTAGGGATCGAGACAGCAAGATATAACATAACCGGTAAAGTTTCGACTTATGACAAGACAGCACTTAATAACGTTAATGTAAATCTGCAGGTAAATATAGCCGGAGTGTTCGGCGATATTAAGGGCAGGGATTATAATGCGGTTACAGATTCAGAAGGCAATTTCTCGTTTGAAGTCCCTGCAGGAAGATACTTAATTAATATTACACATGGCGATTACGTCCCGTTTAACGGCATTATAGAAATCGAAGAAGGCGATGATAAATTTCTTGATATACGTCTAGTAGGCAAATCATCAAGTCAGCCCTCAAATCTCAGCGGAATAGTCAGGAACGCTTTGACAGGCGAAGCAGTAGAGGGAGCTGTGTTCAAGATACGTCACGGCTGGAATATTCACACAGGAGATACAGCTGCAGAGCTTTTATCTGAAACCGGAGGTAATTACACGACTCGAATGATCGCAGGCTATTACACTGTTGAAGTCAGCAAAGAAGGATACACAACATATTTTCTTGATGATCTCGTAGTACCTCCGAGCGGAAATATAATACAAGATATAATTCTTTCACCCAATGCATTCACTGACAATAAATACAGGATTACCCTGCAATGGGACGAATCTCCGAGAGACCTTGACGCACATTTAATCGGAATACTGCCGGACGGTAAAACTTTTCACGTTTACTACAGCAACAGAGAGGCATACGACAGCAGCGGCAGTGTTACAGCTGTTCTTGACCATGACGACACCAACGGACGAGGTTTCGAGACGATAACATTTGATGCAGTTCCAGGAGCAAGATATAAATACTTTGTCCACTGGTATTCAAGCGATTATAGCACTACATGGACGGATTCAAATGCTGTTGTTAATCTCTACAAATCAGGCCAGCAGAATTTTACGTTTACTGTTCCTGATGTTGACGCGGGCAAATCAAGTTATTCTTACTGGAATGTTTTAGATTTACGGACTGGAATGAAGCCGGTAACTCCTGATGATTCAAATAGTCTTGTTAATAGTGAGCCGGCCTTAAGGTAAGGTGTCAATTATTCATGCGATTCCCTGCGGGGAGTCGCTTTACTTTATTTATCTCGAAGTAAAATCTCTCTGTCAAGTCCGCCATTTCGTGAACGTCTATTATTTTATTCGCGTCAAAATTGCTGCTCTCTCCGGTGTCAAGAAATTTCTTGATTGCTAATTTCCACGCCTGAACATTCCCTGACTCTACAAGCCCGGAACCTGAAAGCTCGTGCAGTGCCTCCAAGTCCGAAGCAATGACTCTTAATCCCAGCGAGACAGCCTCAAGGACTACTAAGCCCATTCCTTCACTAACTGACGGAAATAATAAACATGAAGACTCACACATGAAGTTCATAACCTGAGCTTTATCTTGAGAACCGTGAAAAATTACCCGATCACTAAGGCCAAGACTCACACTCAAAGATTCAAGCTCGTTACGCTGAGTCCCGTCGCCTAAAATATCAAGCGTCCAGTTATAGCTTTTGAGTTCACTTAGAGCCTTTAACGCTATATCAAGCCCCTTAAGTCTCGTTAATCTCCCTGCGAACAAGAATTTTATTACCCGGCCAGAGTAATTATGAGTCAATCCTGATTTTATTATGCCGTTATAAATAACTTTCACGTTATTAACCGGTAAATAATTTTGCATGTGATTCTTTACTGACTCAGAGACGCATATAACTCCGTCAGCATGTCTGAAAGGGATTAAGCCCGCATTTAGTGAATAAAGCGAGTGTGCGGTTGCAATAAATTTGACTCCTGAAAGACTCGACAACAGCCACGCAATCCAAGCAGGGACTCTTGAGTGAACGTGAACTAAATCCCAGTGAAATTTTTTATTGAGGGCATTTAACTTTAAAGCGCAGTAAATTCCAGTAAAAATATTTTTTCTGTGAACCGGTAAATTTATAATCTTGACTCGTTCAGGGAGCTTTGACTCGAGCCTGCCCCCTGATGATACAAGAGTTATATTATGCTTGTGATTTAATTCCCGAATGAGATTCAGGACATGAACTTCTGCCCCGCCCTCATCGAAACTGGGAATGATATATAAAATATTTAGTGGCTTAGAATCCATTCAGCTGCTCTTCTGGCTTCACTGAAGTCTTGATAGTGCTTTTGTTCAGGAGGCTCTAAGAATCTATCAAAATTTGGAATATCTCCCAAGTCCTGAATCAAGCCCCGTTTAATCATCTCGTCAAATGTTGCGTCAAATCTCTGTGCGCCGTAACCGAGCATTTTCTTAATCGATCCTGTAGACCTGATTACACGCATTAAGCCTGCCTTAAATCCTGCCGTTATTGCCTCTGACACGATAGAAATAGAGTCCTCAGTAACGAGAACATGAGTCGCCATGCCCAGCATTGCAGATAATAAATTCATTCCAGGCTTTCGAGACATTAATAACATCTTGCCTACGGTCGGAGCGTTTGCAAAGACTCTTTCAACAGCAGCGTCAACAGCAGGCCCGGAACGTCTTGAAGTCGTAATCAAAATCGTAGCGTCATCTACATATCTTAACGGTGCTAACACGTCTTCAATCCATCTGGGAGTGATTTTATAGTTCGAGTCCCCGCCTCCGATAGCAACTCCGATAATTTTGGGCGTGTGAAATTCCTGATCTCCGAAAAATGCCTGCGACACTTCGGCAAGTTCAGAAGGACATATATGATTCGGTGCGCCTAGAGTCACGAATAAATTATCATCTTTGGGATCATGTTTGTCATGACTGGGAATAATTGCGAAATCAAAGGGTTTAGTGCCTAATACGGACGGGGTCATTATGCAGCAGCATTTATTCTTAGTAGCCCGCGCAAATGCCAGACAGTAGGGGGCAGCCTGTCCTCCAGCAGAAATAAATAACGTTCCGGGAGCAAATTTTCTGAATCTGACTCCGGTCGATTTAAGCCAGTTGCGAGGGTAAGAAGTATCTTCTGACTCAAGATTCCTGACGAAAAATTTCATGTGCAGTAACTTCTGGAAGCCCTGAAAAATAGGCACGTTGATAGCAGGGTCAATCTGTACACCTCCCAGCTTCCTAAGCCAGTTCGCAAGCCCTACAGCCTGGTGATAATGTCCCCTTATTCCGTCGCTTAGTACTACAACATGTTCAAAATTTGCCATGTTAAATTAATCCCTCTGATTCTATATTTAATTTTTTTACGGCATGTTTAATATACATTCAGCAGCTCTCCGTGCCTCATTGAAATTTTTGCCGTGTTTCTGTTCAGGTGTATCAATAAATTTTGCATAGTCAGGACTCCTCCCTAAGTCGAGCAGCAAATCTTTTTCTTGAAATTTCATGAATAAATCATCAAATCTTGATGCCCCGTAACCTAATAACTTTTTCATGAAATTATTAAATCTTGGGACTCGAATTAAGCCGATTCGAAAACCCGCAGTAATTGACTCTGAAGCCATAGAGACAGAATCTTCACTAACAAGCACATGAGTCGCGGCTCCCAGCATTGCAGGTATTGGGTTCACGTCAGGTTCTCTTGAGGCTAGTAACATGTAATCAATATTTTTGCAGTCAGTGAAGATTTTCTCTATGACATCATCAACTGCTCTGCCCGTACGTCTTGAAGTCGTTATTAATATTCTTGTCTCGTGATTAATATTGCGTAAAGGCGTTAATACTTTCTCGATAAAGTCAGGCGTTAAATTATAATTTGCGTCACTGCCTCCGATTAAGAGTGCTATAACTTTTTGATTCGTGAAGTCTTTTCCTGCGAAAAACTTTTTTGACTCCTCTTTTAAATCCGGCCTGTAAATGTGATTCGGTGCGCCGAGTGTAACAATAATATTCTTGTCGTTATCATCATGTTGATCGTGTTCAGGAATTACTGCGAAATCAAAAGGCTTTGTTCCCAGTACAGAAGGAGTCATGATTACGGCTGCCTTATTGCCTGTAGACTTTGCCAGAGCCAGACAAAATGGAGCTGCCGAGCTTCCTGTAGAAATAAATAACGTGTTAGGCTTGAACTCACCGAATGACGCGCCGGAATTTTTCAGCCACTGACGAGAATAATTAGAGTCACGAGAAGCAATTTTCCCAGCAAGAATCTTCATCATGATAAATTTGCGAATGCCTCTTAACTTGGGAACTTCGATAACCTTTTCGAGTCTGACTTCCTCGAGTCTCTCAAGCCAGTTTGCTAAGCCTAACGACTGGTGAAAGTGTCCGCGAATTCCATCACTCAATATGACGACTCTTTTAAATCCCGGCATTGATAATCTCTCTCACTCTCTGCAAATCTTCGGGAGTATCGACTCCGATATTCTGACTCTTGGAACTCGTAACCTTGACGCGAATTTTATAGCCGTGTTCTAAAATCTTTAACTGTTCGAGAGACTCGCATTCACTCAATGGCGTTGACTCGAGTGCTGCATATTTATTCAGGAATTCCAAACTATAGCCGTAAATGCCTATATGCTGATATATTGCTTGATTAACTTGATTGCGCTTGTATGGGATCAACGAACGCGAGAAATATAATGCTTCACCGTTGAGATTCATTACGACTTTGACAACATTAGGATTCGTGAAGTCATCATCAAGTTCTCTGCATAACGTAACGCAGTAATTATCATGTAAAAGCTCTGCAGCTTCGTCAATCATTAACGGGTCTAACAAAGGCTCATCACCTTGAATATTTATCACTGAGTCAATTTTTTCACCGTACAATTTCGCTGCCTCATGACATCTTGCCGTACCGTTGGGAAGCCCTGAACCTGTCATTAATGCCCTTCCCCCGAAACTCTTTACACAGTCATAAATTCTTTCGTCATCAGTAGCAACAACAACATCACTCAACAATTTTGCTTTCACTGCCTGATTATAGACGCGCTCAATCATAGTTTTGCCGCAAATATCTGCTAAGGGCTTTCCGGGAAATCTTGACGAAGCATATCTTGCGGGAATTATTCCTAAAATTTTTAGCTCGTTCATTTATGCAACACCTGCCTTTAAAAGCTCGTGAATGTGAATTATTCCGACCGGTTTATTATTATGCTTGTTATCTATGGCTATTAATACGCTGATTTCATTTTGTTCCATGATCTTGACTGCCTGAGCTGCAAGAGAGTCAGGACTTATAGTTCTTGGCCGTCTGGTCATTGCGTCTTCAATTTTCACGTTGAATGCTTCACTGCCTTTGCGTTCCATGAGTCTGCGTAAATCTCCGTCCGTGAATATCCCGATTAACGAGTCATTATCATCAAGAATACATGCTGCTCCGTAGCCTCCGCCTGTAATCACGAATAGAGCTTCTTTGACGCTTAGATTATGATTTACTGCCGGAACGTTTTCATTCATTACGTCTCTGACTCGAGTTAATAATTTTCGTCCTAATGCTCCTCCGGGGTGATATAGTGCAAAGTCCTCACGCTTGAGACCTCTTAAAATCGTAACTAGTGCTGCTAGAGCGTCTCCCATAACAAGCTCAAGAGTCGTGCTGCTCATGGGTGCGAGTTGCAAAGGGTCGCCTTCTGTCTCAACATGTGCATCGAGAACTATATCAGCATATTTTGCAAGGGGCGAGTCAAATGAACCTGTTACAGCAATCATCTTCGCGCCTAATCTTCTGAAATGAGGCAGTAATGAAACTATTTCCGATGATGAACCGCTGTTGCTGATGAATAATCCTACGTCTTCAGGCCTGACCATGCCTAAATCCCCGTGAGAGGCTTCCGCAGCGTGTAAAAAGAATGAAGGTGTACCTAGTGAAGCGAGTGTTGCAGAAATTTTGCGTCCTACGTGTCCGGACTTCCCTAGACCGACAACGACGACACGGCCTTTGCATTCGTAAATTAATCTTGATGCTTTGACTATGTCATTATTTAATCTTTCTGAAGCGTTTAATATCTCGTTCGCCTCAGTGTGCATTAATTTTTTTGCCGAGATTAACAGGTCCGAGTCAGTTAGTTCACTCACATTCTGACACCTCAAAACTTTTTGCAGCGTTGTGAATCGTTAAGACTTCATCTAAGAATTTACCCATTTGATCTAACGGGATCATATTAGGGCCGTCGCTTAATGCCTCTTTAGGGTTCGGGTGGGTCTCTGCAAATATTGCGTCAATTCCTACGGCAGCAGCAGCTCTTGCTAACGGGAATGCAAGTTTGTAATCTCCTCCGCTGGCACCTCCGAGTCCTCCCGGCCTCTGGGCACTGTGGGTAGCGTCGAACATAACGGGATAACCGAACTCGCGCATTGTGATTAATCCTGTCATGTCAGAAACGAGTCTGTGATAACCCATAAACGTCCCCCGCTCGCATAAAATAACGTTGTCATTGCCTGCTTCCCGACACTTTGCAGCAGCGTAAATCATATCGTCAGGAGCTAAGAACTGGGCTTTCTTGATATTGATAATTTTTCCGGTCTTGGCAGCAGCTACTAATAAATCAGTTTGTCTGCACAGGAACGCAGGAATCTGAATCACGTCAACAACTTCACCGGCAGGGGCAGCTTGATAGCTCTCATGTATATCAGTAAGAACAGGAATATTTAACATGCTCTTAATCTCTGCGAGCTGCTCTAGTCCTTTCTCGAGTCCCGGGCCTCTGTAAGCGTGAACTGAAGTCCTGTTAGCCTTGTCAAATGATGCCTTGAAGATATAAAGCAGGTTGCGTTCTTCACATAAATGCTTCACTGCACGTGCTACCCTGAGCGCAATTTCAGGACTCTCAAGGGAACATGGCCCCGCTATGACTGCGAGGCTTCCGTCACCTATGAATTTTCCGTCAAGATAATATTTTCTAGTGCTCAATTTCTATGCTTTGCCGTCAGAACCGAATAATCTTATTTTCTCTCTGACAGTTTCCTTGATTGCTTCGACACCGGGAGCTAATAACTTTCTGGGATCGTAGCCTTTGCCCTCGTTGTCCTTGCCTGCTTCGATATATTTGCGGGTAGCTGCTGCGAATGAAAGCTGGCATTCTGTGTTGACGTTGACCTTTGAGACTCCGAGAGTTATTGCCTTCTTGACCATCTCGTCAGGGATTCCTGAGCCTCCGTGAAGTACTAAAGGCATCTCGCCTGTCTTGGCCTGAATTGCTGCGAGTGTCTCAAATGAGAGTCCCTTCCAGTTAGCGGGATATTTTCCGTGAATGTTGCCTATACCAGCTGCGAGCATGTCGACTCCCAAGTCAGCGATTCTCTTGCATTCGTCAGGGTCAGCGCATTCGCCCATTCCGATAACTCCGTCTTCTTCACCGCCGATAGCTCCGACTTCTGCTTCAATCGTAAGCCCGAGATGATGAGCAGCATGAACAAGTTCTACGGTCTTTGCAACGTTCTCATCGATTGGGAAGTGTGAGCCGTCGAACATGATTGAAGTAAATCCGGCCTTAATGCACTTGTACGCGCCTTCGTAAGTTCCGTGATCTAAATGCGTGCATACAGGGACAGTGATTCCCAGAGACTTATCCATTGCCGAGACCATCGCCTGAACCGTCTCAAATCCGCCCATGTACTTGCCTGCACCTTCTGAGACCCCGAGAATGACGGGAGCCTTTAACTCTTCTGCGACCTGGAGAACTGCCTTTGTCCACTCAAGATTATTGATGTTGAACTGACCGACTGCGTAATGACCTGCCTTAGCCTTCGTTAACATTTCTTTAGCGTTTACTAACATGAAAAAATTTACCCTCCTGATTATTGATTTGTGAACAGCGTAATTATATAGCATTTTGCTTAATTTATAGACAATGTAATTTATTATAAATGAGTCATGGTGATAGAATACTTGAAAAATTTTTAATCTGGACGGAGTGATTATTAATGCCTGAATACGGAACAATACCACTTGACGCGTTCTTGAAAAACGTTAAGAGCCTGCGAATTCCTGTAGAGTACGTCAGAGAGGACAACGGACACTGGAGCTGCTGGACGAAGCATGATATTTCAGGGCTGATTAATACTTACGGTGTAGGCGACAACTTCAATGAAGCAATTGATGATTACATTGACGCTTTGAAGGAAATTGCAGAGTGCATCTATGAAGACAACTTGCCAGAAGATAATATATCTGTTGAGTATCTTGCAAAAATTTTTATGAGTCCCAAGGAGGAACTTAAAAAATGCCTCGATGGAAAGATTTTAGAAGATTCTTAGACCGTAACGCTACGTTCTTGAGACATGGCAGAAATCATGATATTTATCTCTACAAAGGCCAAAGAATCAGAGTCTCCAGAAGCAGCGCAGAAATTGACAGCAATACTTGGAAAGAAATTCTAAGTAAGCAGCTCGGCATCACTCAGGAAGAATTCAACGCAGGACTCAAATAATAAATTATTATCAGGAGGAATTAATTTTATTATGACAGACTTAGAACTAGCAACATCTCGAACATGGACAGAAATAAATCTTGATGAACTTGCTCATAACGTCAAAATCTTGCGCTCACTTCTTAACCCTCATGCAAAATTTCTCGGAGTAGTCAAAGCCAATGCATATGGTCACGGAATTATCCCGACTGCAAAGAAGCTCACTGAATGCGGGGCGGACTGGCTCGCTGTAGCTGCTATACCCTGCGGAATTGAATTACGAGAGAACGGAATCACTTTACCTGTATTGTGTCTCGGTCAGACTCAGCCGGAATTTGCAGAGTTAATCACGAAATATAATATCTCTCAAGCTGTAGGAGACTTAGAGAACGGGAAGGCACTCTCAAGACTCGCAGGAGATAAAAAGATTCGCATTCACGTCAAAATAGATACAGGAATGAGCAGAACCGGTTTTTACTGGCCTGATGATAAAAACTCTCAAGAGAAGACCGCTCACGAAATTTACGAACTCTGCACTCTCCCTAATATAGAACCTGAAGGAATGTTTACTCACTTTGCAGCTGCCGACGATGACCCGGAATTTACACGCCTTCAATTACGCAAATTTAATGAAGCACGGGAAGCACTCTCAAAGCTGGGAATCAACTTCAAGATTTATCACGCTGCAGCAAGTATCGGAGTCCTGAATTACCCGCAAGCTCATTTAGACATGGGACGCTTTGGACTCGTTTTATACGGCTACGAATCAACTGAAACAGGAAATATTAACTCAAAACTTGATTTGCATCCTGTGATGACTCTTAAATCAAGAATTACTGCTGTCCGTGAACTTCCCAAAGGTGCGACTATCAGCTACGGAAGGACTTACACACTACAGCGCGACTCAACAATTGCTGTGCTTCCTGTTGGATATGCTGACGGATGGCCGAGAATTTTATCGAATAACTTTAGCGTCAAGATTCATGATACGTTATGCCCTAACGTCGGCCGAGTCTGTATGGATATGAGCATGATAGATGTTACGGATTTAATCAGGACTCACAGCGTCAAGGCAGGAGACATTGCAACTTTACTAGACGGAGAGTTAATAATTTCTGCTGCGAAAAATTCAGGGACTATTATTCACGAGATGGTATGCAGGCCAAGTTTGCGAGTTCCAAGAGTTTATATAGAGTCAGGGAAATTCAGATTATAAATTTAACAAGGGGAGACTCTGAGCAAAACTCTTCTCCCCGCGCAAATATTATTTATACAAGAGAATAACTACTGAAGCTATATAACTCGAACATAAAATAATTAAAGCCTTGTCCCGGGTGATTACCGAAACAGGATCGCCGTCGCACTCTTTATCCTCAACGAGCATTAAATAACGCAGACAGATAATAATTATTATAGGCACTGTCCACAGCAGATTTACTCCTGAACGGGCAATTAAAGTATTCGTGTCAGCACACATTAACGAGTAAAATATTATTGATGAAGTCAGCGTTATCTGGAGCGATTTGTCAAGAAATGCTGTTGTATAACCTTTAAGACTCTTCCGCGTTGATTTGCCGTATTGAATGAACTCATTGCGTCTCTTGCCGAAGCCCATAAACAACGACACTGATAACATAGTCAGCATAACCCAGTTCGATACTTGAGAATTATTCACTGCTGCACCGTAAAAGAGTCTTATCACATAACACGATGACAATATAATTACATCAAGAAGGGGAATATTCTTTAACCTAACGCTGTATAAAATATTCAACGCAAAATATATCAACGGCCAAGTTATATAACTAGCTGCAAAATTTGAACGTTCCCACAAGAATATAATCACACCTGCAAGAATGATAATCACGATAATTGCTGCCTTTATAGACACTGCTCCGGACGCTAGGGGCCTCGAAGACTTCAAAGGGTGCTTGCGGTCTGAGTCTAAATCTTTGATGTCATTGAAGATATACACAATCGAAGCAACGAGCGAAAATATCACGAACGCTTTAATATTTGCGCTTATAACGTTAATATCATTAAGTCTTAGAGTAAGCATAGGAGGCAGAAAAATAATTAAATTCTTGATGTAGTGCTTGACCCTGATTAATGCAAAAAA
This sequence comes from Synergistaceae bacterium, assembly GCA_017439345.1. GTDB lineage: Bacteria > Synergistota > Synergistia > Synergistales > Aminobacteriaceae > JAFUXM01. The sequence goes on along the minus strand of JAFSJJ010000012.1, from coordinate 2,057 downwards.
TTTAGTCATTCTCCGCAAATTCCGTCCCGTAAAAAATTTTCTCGAAAAGATTTCGCAGTTATCCCTGTCTCCGAGTAAATCCCGCTCATATCGCCCGCTAAGTCAGTATCAACATGATAAATTTGCTCACTCGACACAGGCAAGCCTATATTCAGCGACTCAATTAACTTGAGTCCCCAAGCAAAAGGCCATGCAGGTACATGAATGAGTCTCACAGGTTTATTAATGCACTCGGCTATGACCCTGCACATGTCGTTATAAGTCATTGCGTCGCGTCCTAGAAGCTCTATAATTCTTCCTGAAGTAACGGATTGATTCAAAGTGTAGAACTTTATTAACTCTGCGCACTCGTCCACGTGTATTGGCTGTTCGAGTTTCTTTCCATTTCCGAAGACAGGTACAACGCCGTACTTCCTTATGCATTTTTCTATGACGTTAAGGCCGAATTTGCACTTTCTGCCGTAGATTAAAGACGGTCTGAAGATAATATAATCAAGTCCTGAATTCGCGATTAATTTTTCTGAGTCAAGTTTGCTTTGACCGTAGACTCCGCGTTTGGGTAATCTTGCATTAACTGAGCTTGTGAAAATGATTCGAGCGATATTATTCTTTCTGCAAAATTTTATCGCTGACTCAGTTCCGTTATAATTAATATCTCTGGTAGTCCTGCCGTTTATTGCCCTGCCGTTTATTGCCCTGCCGTTTATTGCCCCTGAGAGCATTATACATGTATCTATATCGTCATTTATTAATATCTCGTGCAAGTTTCGAACATCGCCGCTTATAGTCTGAATCCGTGAACTCTCTGTGCTTAACTTTGCTTTGTGAGTCAAAACGTAAATTTTCTCGATCTTATCAGAGCATAATAACTTCTCAATCAACACAGAACCGAGAAAGCCTGTGCCTCCCGTGATAAATAATTTCATGTTTGCAGCCTCCTGAACGCGGGCTAAAAGAAATTGCCGTATTGCTTCATTTGAGAGATTATCCGAAAGATATTAGCCGCTGCTCTCCACTTCTTGCGCCACAAGAAGCCTATTTCTCTGGCATCGTTATAAAAGCATGGAGTCTCTTTATTGCATTTACTCAATATATCTTTATATTTTCTCTGGCATTCCCTGAACGAGTATAAATCTATTGCAAGATTCGGGAATTCTATACACGGAGCAAGTTTGCCGGTCTCCTTCATCAAGAACGAATATTTACAGCCGTCGCATTCGGGCATACGTTCACCATTTATGTATTTAATATGCTCTTCGTAAATCAGTGAGGCAAGATAATTTTCTTTGCGGGACTTCTCAAGCATGAAGTTAAATATCTTGAGTACGTTGTCTCTCTCGTTAGTGTCCTGATATGTAAGAGTCTCATCTTTACGTCCTGCAGTTCCGCTGACCGTGATATAAGGCCTCACTGCGAACATGAAGCCCCGTTCATAAGCGAAATTCATAATGTTAATAACGTCGCTTAATTCCGTCATCTTCGTAACAGTCGTAGTGATTGACCAGTTGCCCTTGTGCTTTATATGCTTTATGCTCTCTATGTTCTGAATGACCCTGTTCAGAGAGTCTACACCCCTTAAGACTGCGTAACGTTCCGTAATGAGAGAGTCTATGCTGATTGCTAAGTTGCATGGTCTTGAGGCTATCTTCTCCGCAAGTTCAGGAGTTAATAATATTCCGTTGGTGATTATAGTAGGTCTTATGCCGTGACGCAAAAATATATCAGCGATGTTAATTATATCCTTGCGGATTAACGGATCTCCGCCCTGAAGGAACACATAGCCTGCTCCGAACTCCTGAAGCTGGACTGCCCTGCGTTCAATCTCATCAAGAGTCATGTCATTAGATACTGTCTTCCAGATATTGCACATTGGACAGCGTTGATTACATAATTTAGTTACGTCAAAGATTACGAGAATGGGACGGCGGGTTAATAAATTTTTCAGAACCCTGACTTTCTGAACGAAAAGAGCGAGACTCATTAAATAGCTGCTCCTTTCAGAGTGAATATATTATTTAAGACAATAAAATATGAACTGAACTGAACTGAACTGAACT
>JAFSJJ010000011.1 GCA_017439345.1 Synergistaceae bacterium | reverse complement strand
TCAGAGCCTAAGACTTCAGATAATTTACGCACGAGAAATTCAGCCTCACAGAAGCCCCCCGTCAAGAAATATTCACCTGAAGGACTCTTTCTCCCTGCAAGAGTAGACACCTTCGCAGCTACCGAACCTACAGCACCGCAGGCAATATCTTCACGAGGCGTGCCGAGTCCCATTAAGCTCACAATTTCGGACTCAGCAAAGACAGTGCACATTGACGATATTTTTATTTCGCGTCCCCTTGCTGCCATGTCAAAGAACTCTGATAAATTAACGCCCATTCTATTCGCCATGACTTCGAGAAATTTTCCCGTTCCTGCTGAACATTTATCATTCATGACGAAATCAACGACTCTGTTATTTACCAGCAAAATAATTTTCGTGTCCTGACCGCCTATGTCTATAACTGTTAAGTTACTGCCTCCGAGAAAAGCTGCTCCTTTGGCATGACATGTTATTTCAGTCAAAGTGTTGTCAGCATACGGAACTGAGACTCGCCCGTAACCTGTTGCAATGATTCTCAAGTTATCGCGTGAGTAGCCTTCAGATTCAAGCCACGTTAATAACTCGTTAGCTGTCTCTTTGCTGCTCCAGCCTGTGGGCATTAACTTACGTGATAGAATATTCTGCTTTGACTCATCGAGAACTACTGCCTTTGCTGCCGTTGAGCCTATATCTATACCAGCGTATAACATTTAGAATATAAGAGTATTATCTGCTCCCGTTATCATTTCCATAATCTCGAACATGTTAGAGATCGTTCCGACCGCAATTTTGTCAGTGATATTAAAATGAGTCGTGCATGTTCCGCAGACAAGAATTTTTGTGCCGTTCTTTTCGAGTTCCTTAATGTATTCGCAGGCTGAGGACTCAGGTAATACGAGCTTTACTCCCTCATTCATGAAAGCCATAACTGCGGGCTGTCTTGAAAGTTTCGATATGCACCCTAAGAAAGCCTTCATTAATACTTCGCCGAGTTCTTTATCATTGCCGCCGAGAACATCATGAGCTATGAGAATTGCTAATAACTCATCACGTTTTGCAGGTGCGTTTACTTCTCCTGAAGCTGTCTTCTTGGCCGTGAGTTTTCTCTCATTGCCTGAGCGTGTTACTTCGACGGTGAAGCCCTTGCCGTTTAAGAGTCTCGTAACGTTTGAGACCGCAATATCATTATCAACGAGGACCTCAAGCTCTGAAGCTCCCTTTTCGATTGCCGACTTGGTCATGATTACTGGTTCAGGGCATAACTTACCCATTGCATTAACTTGCATAAAAAATTACCTCCTGAAAAATTTTTTGTGAGAAATAAAGATTTAACGCAGGTTGTATTACGTATGAGAGTGCAGAATTATTCTTGTTAGTGTGAGATTAATTGAGATGAGCCGACAAAGATAATACATGCAATCCCGTGCAGTTATTTACACGTCACGTATAACGCTGCATTATCTTTACATGCTCCCTTCTGAAAGTTTATATGTGATGTGAGAATTGTAGCATTGATTCAGACTTTACGACATAACGCAAAAAATTATGATAAGATTTTACGCACTCAATTACTACTAAGGAGATTACTAACATGATTGACAGATACTCAGAGAAAGATATTGCTTCACTCTGGAACGAATATAACAGGCTCAAAGTTATGCTTGATGTTGAACTCGCAGTGTGTAAGGCATGGGCAGAGATGGGAAGGATTCCACAAGACGCTCTTGAAGATATAATTTCAAATGCAAGTTTCACAGTCGAACGAGTCCAGGAGATCGAGAAGAAGACTCAGCATGACGTTGTTGCATTCGTCAGCGCAGTAGCCGAGAACATAGGAGAGAACGGACGCTATTTGCATTTGGGAATGACCAGCAGCGATATTCTTGATACAGCAAGTTCTATTATGCTCCGCGACTCACTTGATATAGTGATTAAAGCTCTTGACGAACTTGACGCAGTTGTATTCGGTCTCGCAGAAAAGTATAAACACCTTCCATGTATCGGGAGGACTCACGGAATCCACGCCGAACCTACTTCACTGGGATTAAAATTTCTTAACTGGCACGCAGAAATTTTACGCGACAGAGAACGCCTCGAATTTGCAAAGAAGGACGTATCAGCGGGCAAGATTTCCGGAGCTGTAGGAACTTATGCAATGTCATCACCTCAGCTTGAAGCAAGAGTGTGTGAATTATTAGGTCTCGAACACGCAAAAGTTTCAAATCAGATTTTGCAGAGAGACAGACATGCAGCAGTCCTTAACGCCTTAGCAGTTATGGGAAGCACCCTTGAACGAATGGCACTCGAAATCAGAAATTTACAGCGCACTGAAGTCCGGGAAGCATTTGAACCTTTCGGAGTCGGTCAGAAGGGATCTAGCGCAATGCCTCACAAACGCAATCCCATCAAGTGCGAAAGAATTTGCGGTATGGCAAGACTACTCAGGGGGTACGCCCTAACAGGAATGGAAAATATAGCACTCTGGCACGAAAGAGACATCAGCCACTCTTCAACAGAAAGAGTCATTTGGCCGGACGCATTTAATATAGCTGCTTTCATGGTCAGAAGCATGACGAAGATTCTAAAGGGTCTAGTTGTCGATGAGATCAGAGTCCGCGAGAATATTAACCAGACAAACGGGCTTGTTTACTCGCAGAGAGTCCTAACGTTCTTACTTGATGAGTTAAAGCTCTCACGTGAAGACGCATATGCAATTGTTCAAGAAAACGCTATGAAGACTGCCTCAAGCGGTGTGAGTTTCTTAGATTTATTATTGTCAGACGAAAGATTAAAGGCCGTCGAACCTGAGAGACTGAAGGCGTTATTTGAGAATGAGTTTTATCTGCGCTACGTTGATGAGATTTTCGGGAGGTTTATCTAATAGTGCCAAGATTTTGCGTTAAAGTCTACGGCTGTCAAATGAACGTCTACGATGCCGACAGAGTCAGGACTGTATTATGTTCACGGGGCTGGGACGAAGTAAGCGATGATGACTCCCCTGACTTAATCATGATAACGGGGTGCAGTGTCAGAGCCAAAGCAGAGCAGAAAGTCTGGAGCGAGCTGGGACTCTATGAGCCTTCATGGTTAAAGAATCATAGACCGTTAATAGCTCTTACAGGTTGTATTGCTCAGAATCTCGGCGAACGTGCATTGAATCGCTTTCCATATGTGAGACTCGTTGCAGGGCCGAGACATATAGGACTCTTGCCTGACGCTGTAGAACAGGTTGTGAAGCATCCTAAATCGCGCATAAATCTTCTTGACACTGACCCAAGAGAATTTCACGGGCTTAACTTTGACTCAGATAACATAACTATCAAGCGAGAGAACAAATACAAAGCATACGTAACTATTGCACACGGCTGCGATAACTTTTGCACGTACTGTATTGTCCCTTATGTAAGAGGCAGATTCATATCACGGAGTCCGGACGAAATTTTTGACGAGATAAACATGCTCATTAATGACGGCGTTAAAGAAGTTACCCTGCTCGGCCAGAACGTTAATTCATACGGTAAAGATATAAATTTGAGTTTTGCATGGCTCTTGAAGCGTGTATCAGAATTCAGAGACTTGAAGCGAATCAGATTCGTAACTTCACTGCCTCAGGATTTCACGGAAGACATTATTAACGTCATGGCAGGCGAAGAGAATATATGCCCGTCGCTGAATCTTCCCGTACAGTCAGGAAGCACGAGAATATTACGACTCATGAACAGAAAATATACACGTGAAGAGTATCTTGACAAAGTGAAATTGATTCGTGAGAAAGTTCCCGGTTTGGGCTTAACAACTGATTTAATAGTAGGCTTCCCCGGCGAGACTGAGCAGGACTTTAATGACTCAATGAGCTTGCTTGAGACAGTGCGCTTTGACCTCGTTCACAGTGCAGCATACTCCGAACGTGAAGGGACTCCGGCTGCTGTCATGGAGGGAGCTTTACCGGTTGAGTTAAGACTAGAGAGGCTCAATAAACTTAACGAGCTTCAGGACAGAATAACTCTTGATATTAACAAGGCTTTGACCGGTGAAATATTTGAAGTCCTTGTTGATGACCCTGCACCCAAAGGCGAAGGCTTATTACAAGGTCGCACCCCTAGTGATAAAGTTGTGATATTTCCGGGAAGTAAAAGGCTGCTCGGTGAATTCGTGAACGTTAGAATTACTCAGGCTGAGGCGTGGTGTCTTCACGGCGAATTAATTTCATGATGAATTCTATATCAAGACTTTGTGCTAATAAATTCGCAATCGAGTTATAGGCATCGTCAAACCCCGTGAGTTCTCTGACTTGAGAAGGCGTTACCCGTCCTGAAGAGAGCGAATCCTCATGGGGAATATTTATATTTTCATATGGTACGACCCCTAAAACTTTGACTCCTGTGTAATTTTGAGTCCATTCAACGGCAGACTCGAATAAATTTATGTCGCCCCGAAACTTGTTAAAGATTATGCCCTTGACTCGTTCTTTATCTTGACTCAACAGTTCAAGAGTCCCTACGACAGAAGCTAACGAGCCTCCCCTGTCAACGTCTGCAACAAGAATAACCGGTAAATCTGCCTCACGAGCGATTCTCATGTTGACTATTTCATGAGCGTTTAAATTTATCTCCGCCGGACTGCCTGCACCCTCTATGATAACTGCTTCAAAGTGTTCACGAATATAATTCAGAGCTTCACGAATTGCGTTAATGCCTTCATGTTCTGCGAATTCTCGATAATAATTGCTGGTTGCCGGAGTGTGAAAGATTTTACCGTTAAGAATTATTCTTGATGATCTCTCGTGAGTCGGCTTGAGTAAAATCGGATTCATGTAGACTTCAGGGGGCAATCTTGCTGCCTGAGCCTGTATTGCCTGAGCCGTGCTGAGTTCGAGTCCTTCAGGTGTAATATAAGAGTTATTGCTCATGTTCTGAGACTTGAACGGACAAATTTTTATGCCCATGTCATTTAACAGCCTGCAAAGACCTGTTACTATAAAGCTCTTGCCTGAGTCGCTTGATGTTCCTTGAATCATTATGCCTTTCATGAAAATAGTGTTAATGCCTCCTGTAATATTTTATTCTCGTCATGTTTTCTTGTCGCAACACGTATATATTTCCCGTCAAGTCCTGCAAAATTTCTGGTGTGTCTCACAACGAGTCCCCGACTTAACAAAAACTTTATTAACTCGTAATCATCACGAACTCTTAGCAGGAAATAATGCACCGAAGATTTCATTATCTCAAAGCCTGAGTCCCTCAAAGCCTGCATGAAGCCCGGAGCCTCTGACCTGTAAAATTCACGGGTCCTGTTATAGAAGTCAGAGTCATTCAGAAAGTATAACGCTAACTCCTGAGCAACTGAATTAACGCTCCATGTAGGCTGTAATCTCCGCAAGCTCTCAATAATTGACTCATTAGCAATGACGTAGCCTATTCTGACTCCGCTCAAGTGAAAAATTTTTGTCAGTGAACGCAATATAATAACGTTATCGAAATCGCATAATCTTTCACGTGAATCATTTATCAGGAAATCAATATAAGCCTCGTCAATTATGAATCTTGTATCAGGGTGATTAATTATTAACTCGCTGAGATTATTAATATAAATTCCGGTCGGGTTATTGGGATTAACGATAATAAAATTTTTGAATCTCCCGGCTTCATCAAGATTAAAGACGCTTTGAGCCTGACTGAATGCCCGCATGTATTCAGAGTAACAGGGCTGTAATATTCCAGTATTAAGACTCTGACCTGATAATAAATTAGCAAGTAAATATATTGCTTCGTTGATTCCGTTAGTGAATAATATTCTTGACTGTGAAATATTCTCGCGTTCAGAAATAATTTTTACGAGACTCGAACATTCATAATCAGGATAACTTGAAGCGAGTCTCTCAATATCAAGATTTATCTTAGGCCATGAGATTATATTAGTATTCGTGCTGAAGTCTATAATTCTCTCAGGTCTTGCGATATTCAAAGCAGCATATAATTTCTCAGGGTTAGCTCCGTGAATAATATTATGATTAGCGCAAATAAAGCACATGATCTGTCAAGCAGCCTCCAAGCTCTTACTATGTCATAAAGATTGCATTCTCCGCCATGAGAATTAATTACCGGTCTTGCTGTAAATTTCCCTTTATAGAATGCTCCTCCGCCGAGTTTTATATTCAACGCTCCTGCAAATGCGCTCTCACCGTGAGCAGAATTCGGACTCTTGTGATTGAGTCTGTCATGAAAAAATACTTTCAACGCCCGAACGTTACAGCCTGCTATAATCAAGCCTCCTAATCTTGCCGGAATAAAATTTAATGCGTCATCGAGTTTAGCTGCGAACTTCCCGAACTCTTGAAATCTCTCATAGCCTATCATTGAATCAAGAGTACTCGCTGCCTTGAAGAGCCACACGAATAAACACGCTCCGAACGAGTTATTAATCACATGGCCGAGACCTGCAAAGAACATCACGCTCATAACTCCGTCTATAGAATTTTCTGAAATAGTTTCGATTACTGCACGGACAATTTCATTCTCGCTTAAATTTTCAGTATCGCGGCCTACAACGAACGATAAAAATTTTCGAGCCTCGTTAATATTATCCTGCATTAAGGCATGTAAAACCGGCGAAGTCTCATCTTTCAAATCACGCCACGCAATAGAAGCATAAAGTAAATACACTTGAACCAGAGCATTATTATTCGTGAGATATAATACGCTCAACACTGCAAGAGCTGTAACACTCAGAGTGATAATGCAAACAACAAGCCCCCGCGTAAAATCATGAGGGCCTGTGTAAAGTCTTGATGATAAATAATTAATCAGCTTCCCTATTAGTCTTACAGGGTGAAAAAATTTTTTAGGGTCGCCGAGTGCAATATCAAGAATTAATGCAAGTGAGAATATTAACGCGAAAATTATTACTCGTCCGCTCCAGTCCTACCGGTGTCGAGCCTTGCTGCTGTAACATTGCCTTCTTTGGCTCCTGACTCACGGTAAAGGCTTATCATTAGAGTCATGTCTCTGCCGTCGAGTTCATAATAAAGCCAGTTCACATTAATATCTTCAGACGGAGACTCTCTATATGTCGGAGTACCTAATTTCTTTCTCAGAGCTGACATGCTGAGACCTATAATATCGCTTCCGAAAAATTCTGCGCATAAATCTTCATCGTTCTGTGAATTGAAAGTATACGGTGCGCGTTCTCCTGATTTACGCATTTTCCTGGCGAACTTGTCATATAGATTAGAAGCTGCCTTGCTCCTGCCTCCCATCTTGAGCCTTATTCCTGTCTGAGGCAGCCAGCCTGTCTTGCCGTCAACCGTAACTTTGTACCAGAGATTATTATCATCATCACGGACTGCACTGGGTACGCTGATCCATCGTTCAGGATTCTCGACTTCTGAGTAACGGGCATTGAAGCTGGCTCTCCTGTAGAGTCTTAGCTCTGAGTCAAAAGAATATGCCCATTGACCTTTAGACGGTGCTGAAGGTGTCGGATCTCCTACAGCGTAAGAACTCGAAGCTATAACGATAACAAGCATTAACGACAGCAAAAACTTTTTCATAATAAATTTACACTCCTTCATAAAAAATTAATTATTACAGTGCAAGATTATATCAGCTTATTAATCATTACCTTCCTCATCGCCTGCTCCTCCGCGTGTCAGATAAACTTCTTTAACGGTGCCTTCTTTGTCCTCTGATTCGCTATTAAAAGTTATAGACAAAGTCATGTTATAACCGTCAAGCTCATAGTAAAGAAAGTAAGGCAGCTCTATATATGTCGGAGTCCCTAATTTTCCCCGCACATCTGAGACAGTCTTGCCCCTGATGTCCATACCGAAGAATTCACGGCAGACTTCAAAATCTTCATCCCATGTTAAATGTCTTGCATAAAAATAGTGCGGAGGACGTTCACCCTTCTTACTCATTTTCTTTGAATATTGCTTATAGAGATTAGCCGCAGCCTTGCTCTTGCCTCCTGCCTTGAGTCTTACTCCTGTTTGAGGCAGCCATCCCGTTTGACCGTTAATCTTGACTTTGTACCAGGAATTATTATCTTTATCATGTTTTACGCTCGATACTCTTATCCATTTTTCAGGGGACTCGACTTCTGAGTAACTCGAATCGAAACTTGCCTTCCTGTAAAGTTTTAACGTCTCCCAGAAATACAGCCATTGACCTTTGGACGGCGCAGGGGGGTGAGGGTCAGCAAATGCACTTAAAGCAGCTATAACAGCAAGTATTAACGACAGCAAAAATTTTTTCATCGCATTAATTATTCTGTCTCAAGGCTCAAGATGTACCATGTATTTTTGCCATTATATTTATAAGGCTTGGCAGCTGCTGTGAACGGTACGCCCTCTAAATCTTCAAAATCTGGGTAATAAGTCTCTCCGCTCATGTAGATTATTCCGTCTTCCCGTTTGACTTCGTAGACTCTTGCCTGCTGATTATCGCCGTCTGCTCCGTCAAAGTGATAAAAATCTCCGTCAAAGTGTTCATGCTGAGTGCTGGTGTGTTTGATATTCCGGTTAAAATATTTCTTGACTGACTCGGCAACGTATTTCTTATCGATTATTAAAGATCCATAAGGGCAGTCCTTGTCGGGACAGCGTCTGATTCGGGATTTAAAATTATTTCTGTAGTTATGCCATATCCCAAAGTGAGCAAGCTCGTCGTTTGAGAGTGAGTCCGCCTCAAAGTTAGACATTCCGACTTCTATAAAGTTGCTTACAAAGACGCTCATTAACTTTAGCTCTGATTTAGAAGCTCCGAACGCTGACGAACATAAAATTACTGTGAAGATTAGTGCTGCAAAAAATTTTTTCATGATAATAAATACCTCCTGAAACAATAAAATTATTTGCGTATTATATTATTTTTTCAGTCTGCTATGTTGAAGTGTGAAATATTCACCTGCTCCGAACGCAAGAGAAATTATTTCAGGATACAAATTTTTATCAAGAGGGAATTAATGACGTTCACGAAAGAATTTTAATGTTCATGCAAGTTAAAGTTAAAAGCTCCCCGAATCATAAAACATTCAGAGGAGCAAATTTTCTTGAAATTATAACTTTTTCCTGATTATTACAGGTACTAC
>JAFSJJ010000010.1 GCA_017439345.1 Synergistaceae bacterium | reverse complement strand
GTGGCTCGTGGCTCGTGGCTCGTGGCTTAAACTGTAACTTTTTCACAGAAAATATTTTCCCCGAACAATCAAATATATCATCACTTAGTCTCAGTATCAGGAGGCAGCCTCAATGTCTGTAAGAAAGCTCCTCCGAAAAATATTAATCTATCCGCGCAAGGCATTTGTAATTCGTAATTATTCAAGATTTCGCAGGTTATTTTCTGACATGAAGGCATATAACAAAGCTAATACGAGACCTGAATTTCACGCAGAGTTCAAGCACTTATACCCGTGTATAAATGATTGGGACGCTCAGGCAGGTTCGGCAAGTTATTATTTCTGGCAGGACTTATGGGCAGCGAAGAAAATATTTCACAATAAACCTTCAGAACATTTTGATATAGGCTCGCGTCTTGATGGATTTATTGCTCATGTATTAACTTTCATGCCCGTTACTATGCTTGATATAAGGCCTCTTGATGAGAATATCGAAGGCTTGAAGTTCATTCAGGCAGACGCTACGAATCTTGAAGGCATTCCGGATAACTCGTTAATTTCGTTGTCTTCACTATGTGCACCGGAACATTTCGGGCTTGGCCGCTATAATGATCCTGTTGACCCTGAGGCATGTTTCAAGGCGTTTAAATCAATGCAGAGGGTCTTATCTCACGGAGGGCATTTATATATCTCTGTCCCAATTGGTGAACACAGCGGAGTAGCTTTCAATGCTCACAGAATATTCAAGCCTGAACTCATAATTAATGCGCTTAATGAATTAAAACTTGCGGACTTCAGCATGGTAAATGAGAAATATATAGAACATGCAGATTATAAGACTCTCAAAGGCATAAATTACCGCGGAGGAGTCGTCGGCTTCTTCGAGTTCGTGAAAGAATAAAAAATTTTTTCCCTGCAAATTCTTACAACATTAATAACAGCTCTCCTGATTTATTAATTTTTCAGGGGAGTTTATTTTATAATATATAAAATTTTTATGAGGCGTAAAATTTTTCATGAGACTATTTATTATTACTCTTTCACTATTAAGCATTATCTCATTTGGTCATGCCCTAGCAGGTTATGGGCGGACGTTGTTCGGGTTAGCTGTGAACGTTAAATATGCTGCATTCGGATTAGCAGGCGGTCTTGCGTTCGGACTTATTGCGCTGTGGCTTTATTACAGGCACAAGAATGAATTCTATATTAATAATAATGAAGATGAACATGAACATGAAAGCAGATAAGATACTCAAGATATATAAGCAGCTCAGTGAAGACGTTAATAAATTGACTTTCTCTGTTCCTGTTGTAAGCGTCTATAACCCGTTAAGTTATGCATGGCACGGCTTCGAGAAGTATATTAGCTTTATGTCTGATGACGTTAAATATATCTTCTTGGGAATGAATCCGGGACCTTGGGGAATGGCTCAGACAGGAGTCCCCTTCGGTGAAGTTGATGCAGTGAAAAATTTCTTGGGCATTAATGATCTATCAATCAGAAAGCCCCTTAATGAACTTAATGAATACCCGGTCAAAGGCCTTGAGTGTACCCGGTCTGAAGTCAGCGGCAAAAGATTATGGGGATTGTTCAAGCAGCGTTATGATGACTCGAGTAAATTCTTCCGGGAAAATTTCGTCTTGAACTATTGTCCGTTATTATTCTTGTCAGGCAGACCCGGAGGCCACGCACGCAATTTCACTCCTGATAAACTGAACATGATAGAACGCAGGAAATTATTCACGCTCTGTGATAATTGTTTAAGGCACGTAATAGAAATAATCAAGCCTGAAGTCTTAATCGGAGTCGGAGTCTTCGCAGCGTCAAAGGCTGAAGATGTGTTGAAAGGCTTCGACATCAGGATAATAAAGATTCTGCATCCAAGTCCCGCTTCTCCCAAGAGCAATAACGACTGGGCAGGGAAAGTTACGAGGCAGTTAATAGAGTTCGGAGTATGGCAATGAGTTATGAAGATATGAGCAGCTTTATTCGAGTCCGTGCACTTGTCAGCGGCAGAGTCCAGCACGTAGGCTTTAGATACTGGGCATGTGAACAGGCTGAGAGATTAGGCTTAACAGGTACAGTCGAGAATTTACCTGATGGACGAGTTGAAGTAGTCTTTCAAGGCAAGCCGGAGCTCGTAAATGAGATGAAGGAGAAGTTAAAGCAGGGGCCTTCAATGGCAATAGTCAGGCAGGTAATATTTTATAGAGAACGTGTTAATGACAGCGAAACTTTTTTCGGACCGGTTTATTAACAGCATGTGATATTATTTGCAGGATTGCAAGAGGTGAAAAATTTAATATAAAATATGAACGACATAAAAAATATTCTCCGTGAACTTCAAGAAAATAAAATCAGTGTAGACGAAGCCTATTTAATGCTCAAGGAAAAGCCTTTTGAGGACATAGGCTATGCTAAAGTCGATTTACATAGAAAGTTAAGGCAGGGAGCTTCAGAAGTAATTTACGGTGCAGGCAAGACTCCTGAACAGATAGCAGGAATAATTAACGTCATGCGTTCTCATAACCAGAAGGCAATATTAATCACTAGACTTTCACCAGAGTCAGCACGTGAATTAAAGCTAATGGGCTGTGAGATCGAATACCACGAGGACGCTAGAGCAGGCATCGCAGGTCAAATCCCTGAACCTGAAGGCAGAAAGTTTATCATCGTAGCTACAGGAGGAACGAGCGATATTCCTGTTGCAGAAGAAGCAGCTCTGACAGCTGAAGTTCTGGGTAATCGAGTCTCAAGATTATATGATGTCGGAGTGTCAGGACTTCACAGAATGCTTTCTCATATTGACGAGATCATGAGCGCAAGTGTCATTATCGCAGTCGCAGGAATGGAAGGAGCTCTTGCAAGTGTCTTAGGTGGACTCGCAGATTGTCCTGTTATAGCAGTGCCTACAAGCGTGGGTTACGGCGCATCGTTCGGAGGAGTTGCAGCGTTATTAGCAATGTTGAATTCATGTGCCAGCGGAGTAACTGTTGTAAATATAGATAACGGTTTCGGAGCAGGTTATTTCGCCTCGATGATAAATAAAATTAGGATAGAGAGTGAACGTGAAGCTAAATGCTGAGAAAAATTTTTATTGCCCTGTTAATAATGCTTCTTTCATGTGCTGTGATTAATGCAGACTCAGAAGAATATGATCTTGCAGGACACTGGAACATGAAGGGCGGCGGCTTTGCTAAGAAAAGTTTTGTTAAATCGAGTCTTGAACTCACCGGCAGTATGAATCTCGCAACTGAAACTTTAAGAGACATAAGCAATGATATAACGCAAATTATAAGCAATGAAGTTACTATAAATATTAATGACATTGATTCAGATATTCTTGACAGTGATATGAAAGCTCTGACTGAATACGATATAAATCTCAAGCTCACAGCCACTGAACTTAATATAAAGGCATGGCAGGAATACTTGTCAAACGGTATAAAGATTCCTGTTTTGATCCCCGACAGAATGCCCGCAGGAGAATATAACTTGACTCTGCCCGCAGTAAATTATGAAAAGCTGAAGTATCAGGTTACGTTCACTTCTGCGAGTTCAGGAATAGTGATTATATCAGGTTATATTGACGTTGATGTCATAGGTGAGTGCGAGGTTTATTCAGAGACTTCAATTTGGAAAGACGGCACAAGTAACCCCGGTAATTCAAGCAGTGCTAAGGGAGGCTGTAATTCTGGATTCGGGTTATGGTTAATAATGCCGTTGATTTTATCAGGAGTGATTAAACGTGTTTGGAACTGACATAGGAATAGATTTAGGGACAGCAACTGTCTTGATTTACGAGAAGCATCACGGTGTTGTCTTGCGTGAGCCTTCAGTTGTTGCAGTAGATCAGGACTCGGGCGAAATTCTAGCGGTAGGCTACGAAGCTAAAAGCATGGTCGGACGAACTCCGGGCAGCATAACTTCAGTGAGGCCTTTACGTGACGGAGTCATAGCAAATTACGCAATGACAGAGGCAATGTTACAGCACTTCATGAGGCGCGTTACTAAGGGTTCGCAAAAATTTTTCAGGAATCGTGCGATGATCTGCGTACCTTCAGGAGCTACGGACGTTGAGAGGCGTGCAGTTCTCGAGGCAGCTTTAGAGGTCGGAGCGCGTGAAGCATACTTGATTGAGGAGCCAATGGCAGCAGCTATCGGGGCAAATCTCAAGGTCGAAGAGGCTAGAGGCAAAATGATAGTTGATATAGGCGGAGGAACTACTGATATTGCAGTTATCTCACTGGGAGGAGTCGTTGTCTCGAAGTCATTAAGGCTCGGCGGAGATAAGTTCGATGAGGGCATAACAAGATATTTGCGCAGGCAGTATAATCTCGCAATAGGCGACCAGACAGCAGAGAACTTGAAGATCATGATAGGTACATGTATCCCGTTAGAAGAAGATCAAAGAATGATAGTCAAGGGACGTGATTTAGTTCAAGGCTTACCCAGACAAATCGAAGTTACAAGCAGTGCTGTTAATATGGCTATAGGCGAGATGATTCAGACTCTTGTAGATGGAATTCGCAATGTCTTAGAGCTAACACCCCCAGAGTTATCAGCCGACATAATTGACAGAGGCATAGTCTTAACCGGAGGAGGAGCTTTGTTGCGCGGACTCCCTGAGTTAATAGCTCAGCAGACAGGCATTAATTGCTTCACGGCAGAGAATCCAATGGAAAGCGTAGCACTCGGAACAGGCAAGGCACTCGCTGAAATGGACAATCTCAAGAATTCCGGGCGAAGTTCTATGCTCGTAAATTTAAAGCGTGTCAGCAGAAAGAAATATTAATTATTAATATTAACAGGAGATGAGAGAATAAATGCATCGCGGACTATATGAAGCTGCTTCTGCAATGCTCGTTCAGGAGACAAATTTAGACGTTGTGACTCATAATCTCGCTAACGTTGATACACCTGGCTATAAAAGGCGTGTTAGTGCAAATGCTGATTTCTCGGCTCTAATGGACAGAATCGAAAAAGTTTCGGAGGACGCAGAGACTAAGATCGCTACTATGATGCCTGCTGATATGCCTTTCAAGGGAAGACAGTTAATAGGTTCGATGGCTCTTGCTCAAATTTTTTCTGAAGATGTCATGGATCCATTTCCCGGAGTCGTAAAGACTACAGAGAATCCCCTTGATATTGCGATAGACGGTCAAGGCTTCTTTGCTGTAGCTGATGGCAACGGCAACACGTTCTATACTCGTTCGGGAAATTTCACGCTTAATAACGACGGTGCTATGGTGACTCCAAACGGGATGACTTTACAGGGCGAGGGCGGAGAGATAACTATTCCTGCGAATGCCAACAGCGTTTCTATAATGAGAGACGGCAGAGTCGTTGCTGATAATCAAGTCGTAGGCCAAGTAGTAATATATAATTTCGAGCGTCCCACGTATTTAAAGCACGAAGCCAGAAATTTATTGACTCCGACTCAGGACTCAGGAGAAGCTGAAGCCGTCCAGAACGCAAAATTTTGGTCGTCAGCCCTTGAGATGTCAAATGTAGAAGTCGTTACAGAAATGGTCAGGATGATTGAGGCACAAAGAGCTTATGAAGGAGCATCGAAAGCGTTAATGACTCATGACGAACAGACTCAGAAATTAATTACGTCATACAGCAGAGGATAAATATTAATATAAGGAGGTTAAAACATGCTTAGATCTTTATGGACAAGTGCATCAGGAATGATAGCCCAGCAGACTCACTTAGATGTCGTGACTCATAACTTGGCTAACGTTAATACTCAAGGCTATAAAAAGAGACGCGCTGACTTTGAAGACTTGATGTATCAGATTTACAGGGAACCAGGCGCACCAGTTGAGCCGGATTCAAGAGTACCTACAGGAGTTCAGGTAGGATTAGGGACTCGAGTAACAGCGACTCCAAGTTTCATGGTTCAGGGAAATTTTCAGATTACGGACGGGCCTCTTGACTGGGCAATTGTTGACGATAACGCATTCTTTCAGGTTACTATGGCAAACGGCGAAATAGGCTACACTAGGGGCGGCTCATGGCAGATAGATGATCAAGGCCAGATAGTCAACGAAGACGGCTTATTGCTTGAACCTGCTATAGTAGTTCCTAATAACGCAATGGAGATTCAATTATCACCCGGCGGAATCGTCAGCGTCAGACTTGCAGATGAGACTCAGTTACAGGAAATAGGACAGCTTGAACTTGCGAGATTTATAAACCCGGCAGGACTTAGGGCACTTGGTGATAGATTATTCGTTCAGACTCCAGCAAGCGGTGACCCAATAACGGGGAATCCAGGAGTCGACGGAATGCCGCAGGTAAGACAAAACGTTATCGAGATGTCAAACGTTCAGGTTGTCGAAGAGATGGTCGAGATGATCGTTGCTCAGAGGGCTTATGAAGCTAACTCAAAAGGGATTCAGACAGCTGATGACTTATTAAGAATTGCTAACGGTCTGAAGCGTTAAGTTATTAATATTATGAAGAATAAGAATAAATTTTTACGGCAGGAGATTTATGCGCTCCTGTTTTTTTGTGTGTTATTATTCGCGAGTGAGTCAGAATTATTTGCTGCTCAGACAATAAAGATTAATATTCCGGATAAGATTTATAATGCGTCAAGTTCGTTTACTTTAGGGAGTATTGCAAAGATAACCGGAGGCAGGAATGCTACAAGAAAAATTTTATCGGGAGTAATGCTTTACCCTGACGGAAATATTTTATCCCGCAGTGAAGTATTAAGAGCAATCAATGACAGTGATGCAAGTGATGCAAGAATTGAGCTGTACATGCCTCAAAGTGTAATAATAGAATCTCCGGGCTATGAGGGCAATTTCACGGAAAGTTCACCGGTTCAAGACTCGAGTCCTTCACGTTCAGCTCAGAGTCTCGCGCCGCTCATAAAAAATTTATCAGCTTGGACGGGCGATGTTGAAGTCAGTGCAAAAGCTCCAGTCCCTGAAGGCAAGTTAATAGACCCTGCGAGCATTATTCCCGGAACTCAGGCAGTGACTCTAAGATTTAGAGATAATAACGGCAGAGTTAAATCACTAGCTGTTAGACTTGCATGGTCTCAAAATGTCATGGTAGCTTCTCATAATATACGCAAGGGCGACAGGATTCAGCCTAGAGACTTATTAACTAGACGAATGAATATAACACGTCCTGGAGAATACGCTTCAAGACCTGAAGAGATCACGGGCTTTATCAGTGAACGCAATATCAAGCAGGGAGAGCCGATATTATTAAACTCTCTCACTAGTTCTAACCTTGTAAAGAAAGGCAGACGCGTTAAAATTCTTGCTCGAATAGGTGCAGCAAGTGCTTCAGTTGACGGGATATTACTCGAAGACGGCAGACCAGGCGACATGGTGAAAGTCAGGCGTTCTGATAATAGAAAGATCGTCCTTGAGGGTAAAATAATAAATGAAAATCTCGTAGAAGTTCAGCCCCTAGCAAATTAAAATTTATTAATCAGAGGTGATATATATGCATAAAAAATTTCTCGCAGCATTATTATTAATCATGTTAGTGTCAACAAGTTCTCATGCAGCCTCGCTCTGGAATGATAATAGAAACTGGTTCGCAGATGATAGACCCGGCAAAGTCGGCGATATAGTTACTGTTCTGGTAAATGAACGCACTGACGCTAAGGACGAAGCAAGCATGGAGGTAACGAAGGCTTCAAATAACAATGTCTCAGACGGTACAGGAATTTTGCGGTTCTTGAGGGCATTAACTTTTCAGTCAGCGAACTCTTCAGAAGGTGAAGGCAGCGTTGAGAGAAAGCACCATGCTACAGCGACTCTTGCATGTCTTATAACTGAAGTCTTGCCAAACGGGAATCTCGTAATCGAAGGCACCAGAGATATACGAACCAGCGAAGAGACTCTGCAATTCCAGTTAATCGGAGTGATTAGGCCTCAGGACGTTACGAGCGAAAATCAAATCAGCAGCCAGTTAATAGCCAACGCAGAAATTTCTGTTAAGGGACGCGGCATAGTCTCGAAGACCCAGAAAGTCGGAATTATTACTCAAGTTTTGCAGGCGATATTTTAATCATGATCATGAAAAAATTTTTATTTATCACTATATTTATATTAGCGTTGTGTGAGTCCTCATTTGCAGCAGTAAATCTTCAAGATATGGACTATTCCCGAGTCAATCCTCCGGTTAGAATCAAAGATATTACGGAAGTCGAAGGCGCACGCGGCAACCAGTTAACAGGAGTCGGACTCGTAACAGGTCTCAACGGCACTGGCGATAACTCAACGATGGCAGTCCAGATGATGAGAAACATGATGAGAAATTTCGGAGTAACTCTTGATGCTCGCTCAGTCAGGACTCGAAATATTGCAGTTGTCTCACTTACGGCGACTCTCCCACCTTATGCAAGACCAGGCCAGAACATTGACGTTAATGTTAATACGATGGGTAATGCTTCGAGTCTTCAGGGTGGAATGTTGATTCAAGCTCCACTCAGGGCAGCAGATGGTCAGGTTTACGCAGTTGCTCAAGGTCCTGTTACAGTCGGCGGAGGCAGTGCTCAGGGTGCAGCGGCTTCACGGACTCAGAATGTCCCGACAGCTGGAATAGTAAATAACGGTGCAATAGTTGAGCGTGAAGTCCCAAGTGATTACACAATGGGCGGCCAAGTTGCATTATTATTGAGAGACCCGGATTTCACGACAGCTCAGAGAATCGCAGACGCAATTAATAGACGTTACGGAGTCGTAGCTTTTGCAGTCGATGCAGGCCGAGTCGAAATAAATTTACCGGGAGCTTACGTTCAGGCACCTACAGCGTTTCTTGCTAATGTTGGCACGGTCGAAATTGAACCGGATACCCCTGCTAAAGTCGCAGTGAATGAGAGAACCGGAACTGTAGTAATGGGCGGCAATGTCAGAATCAGCTCAGTCGGAGTAGCTCACGGAAATTTGACGGTCAGTGTTGCAGATGTCGTGAATGTCATTCAGCCTGAAACTTTGGGCGAGGGCGAACGAGGCACAGCACGTACTACGATTAGGAGCGACGTTACAGCAGACGAAGAAGGTACGAGCATGGTTGCGATGCCTGCTACTACTACAGTTAGAGATATGGTGAGGGTCTTGAACTCTCTGGGAGCTACTCCGCGCGATATAATCTCGATATTACAGGCAATAGACCGGGCGGGAGCTTTACACGGCGAACTTGTTACGATGTAATAGGGGGCCTGATAATGAGAGTTTATTACGATTATCAAATACTGCTTGCTCAGAAGTTCGGAGGTATTTCGCGGTATATTTACGAGCTTGTTACACGTCTGCCGAATATGGGAGTCAATGTAGATGTTGAATGCATTCACAATCACAATTTTTATTTTGCTGACAGATTAGGACTTCATGACATGAGCAATAAAAATAAATTCATGAGACTCTCTGAGCTTGGTCTGTTCTGGTACGTTAATAAATTTAATGCCCGGCGTTCAGTCAGAAAGAATAACTATGACATTATTCACCCTACTTATTATAGAGTCTCGTATCCTGAGAGAAATAACGCAAAGTTAATTATCACGGTTCATGATATGACTCACGAGAAGTATTCGGGAATTTATCCGAGACTTAAAAAGAACTTAATAACTCACAAGAAGCGCGCAGTCCGTGAGGCTGACTTGTTAATTGCTGTCTCTGAGAATACAAAGCGTGATTTACTCGAATACGTCCCTGATATAAACCCGGAGAAAGTTCACGTTATATATCACGGTTTCAGCATGAACAGGAATTCAGGAGATAACGCAGATTTTTCACTCATGAAGGGTAAAGATTATATACTTTACGTAGGGGACAGGAGATTTTATAAAAACTTTGCGCGTTTCATTAAAGCTGTGATTAACGTCATGTATATTCATAAAGACCTGCATTTATTCTGCGCAGGCGGAGGAGCTTTCACCAGTGAAGAACTTGACTCGTTCGGAGCATATAAATCGCGAATTCATCAAGGAGGTTTGAGCGACTCGGAACTCTCAGCAGCTTATCAGAACGCATTATGTTATGTTTTCCCGTCTGAATATGAGGGCTTCGGGATTCCGATTTTAGAGTCATTTGCCTGTGATTGTCCTGTAGTGTGCAGCGATTCAAGTTCACTGCCTGAAGTCGCAGGTTCGGCAGCAGAATATTTTTCTCCTGTTGACGTTGATATTATGACCGATAAGATTCTTAACGTTATAGAACATGACTCGCTGAGGCAGGAATTAATATCATGCGGACGGGAGCGCGTTAAATTATTCAGCTGGGACAAGGCAGCAAGTCAGACTCTTGAATGCTACAAACTTGCAAAGGAAGTGTAATATTTCATGATAAATAACACAATGGGAATCAACCGGGCAAAAATTATTGACACTAATATAGACCCTGAAATACACAAGACTCAAGAGGCCTTAAAGCTCAAGGAAGCATGTCAGCAGTTCGAGTCTATATTATGGGCTAAACTCTGGAAGGACATGCGGAACACTGCAATGAGTATCAGCGGCTCAGACAAGGGCAGACCATGGCAGCAAATGGAAGAGTTATCGCTTGAGATGGCTTCAGATGATTTAGTTGCAAAGTCAGAAGGTGCAGGACTGTGGAAAATGCTCTATGACAGCATGATAGGCAAAATCGCAGCAGATCATGAGGCTAAAGCACGCAAGGCAGCAGATGAAGAAGCAGCAAGACGCTATCAGGAGTCAATGATGGATATAGACTCAAATTCAGAATCAGAAGCAGGAGTAAACTTTCAAGCGTAAATGATATTCACGAACGGCCGGAGCATTTCCGGTCTATTTTTTTATTGTTGACTGGTAAAATATGAAAAAATTAACGAGGAGGGAAAAAACTTTGCGCGATTACGTGAAATTAACTGACCGTGATAATGTTGCAGTCGTTACTCATGATACAGCTAAAGGTACTGAAATAATATCAGGTCTCGTGCTTCGTGATGACATTCCGCAGGCTCACAAGTTTGCTCTTGAAGATATTCACAAGGACGGCGAAATAATTCGTTACGGTGTAGTTCTGGGCTATGCTCTTGATGATATAAAGCGCGGCTCATGGATTAATGAACACATGTTAAGACTCCCTGTATCTCCTTCACTTGATAATATGCCGTACGGTGTGAATATTAATAATAACTTGCCCGAAGCTCCTGCAAAAACTTTCATGGGCTACAAGAGTCCTGATAACTTTTACGCAGGGACTCGAAATATTCTAGGGATTAATACGACTGTGCAGTGTGTTCAAGGCGTTCTGAATGTTGCAGTAGATAGAATCAAGCGCGAAATTCTGCCCAAGTATCCGAATGTTGATGACGTTGTTGCTGTAAATCACGCTTACGGCTGCGGAGTCGCTATTAATGCACCGTTCGCAAAATTTCCGATTAGAGCTCTACAGAATATTGCAAGACATCCAAATTTCGGCGGCGAGTTAATGGTCGTGTCGTTAGGCTGTGAGAAGCTGACCGTTGAGAAATTAATTGCTCCTGAGTTAAATACTCCTGAAAATGTTATAGTTCTTCAGGACTGCAGGAGCTTTGACGCTATGATTAATGCAATAATGACTATGGCCGAAAGAAAGTTACAGGTTCTTGACAAGAGAAGACGTGAAGAATTACCGCTCTCAAATTTATTAGTCGGAATGCAGTGCGGGGGGAGCGATGCCTTTTCCGGAGTCAGTGCTAATCCCTGTGCAGGTTATGCCGCTGATATGTTAGTCCAAGCCGGAGCTACTGTGATGTTCAGTGAAGTTACTGAAGTCAGGGACGGAGTTCACTTTATTGCAGAACGCTGCGTAAGTTCAGAAGTTCGAGACAAATTAGCTGACGAAATGCGCTGGTATGATAATTATCTTGCTGCCGGAGAAGTTGACAGGAGCGCAAACCCTACACCGGGTAACAAGAAGGGCGGATTAAGCAACATAATCGAGAAAGCTATGGGTTCAATCGCAAAGTCCGGGACATCGCCTATAGTTGAAGTCTTATCGCCTGCTGAGAGACCTACTAAGCACGGAATGATTTACGCTGCGACCCCTGCAAGTGATATGGTCTGCGGACCGTGCCAGTTAGCCAGCGGAATTGGTCTTCAGGTCTTCATGACAGGACGGGGGACTCCGTATGGACTAGCAGCTGCTCCGGTTATCAAAGTCTGTTCACGCAATGACATGAAAGCTCAATGGCCGGACGTTATTGACATTAGTGCTGGTGATGTCGTTACGGGCGAGAAGAGTATTAAAGAAGTCGGGACAGAGTTATTTAACTTTATTCTTGATGTAGCCAGCGGAAGAAAAAAGCCTTTTACTGAACAATACGGGTTAAATAATTTCCTGTGTATATTCAATCCTGCGCCGATAACTTAATATTACATGTATAATATACGTGATACCTCCTTGCTTATGTCTTGTCAGCGGGGAGGTTATAAAAAATTTGTCAGGAGGCAATAATTATGGCGGGTATAAAAAGATTACCAAATGAAACAAATGACGAATACTGGGAACGGGTTCACACAATAATTGATGAACACACTAGTCAGGAAACAAGAGATTTAATTGACAGCCTTACAGGGATTTTGAGTGCTGATTATGACCTTGATAAAGTAAAAATGGAAAGATTGAGAGAAAAATATGCGTTTGCTAATTGATAATAATATTCTGCTGGATGTCTTGCAGAAACGATGTCCTCATTACGAGAATTCTCGCCGGATATGGGCAGAATGTGTAGAAACGCGTAATAATGGTTATATATCTGCTCTTACATTTGCGGATATAGTTTATATTATGCGTAAAGAGGTTGCCTATAATGAAATAGATGCTCTTCTTGCAACAATAACAAAATTTTTCAGTGTCGTTGATTTAACTCTGTTTGATTTAGATAAAGCAGCTAACATGAAGTGGCGAGACTTTGAAGATGCCGTCCAGTCGTCAACAGCTGAGAGAATCAATGCAGATTACATAATCACCCGAAACACTAAAGACTTTGAGAGTAGCAAAGTAAAAGCTATAACACCAGAAGAGTATTTTGAGGACGTTTTCACTATTGATTAATATAAAATTTTATCCGGAGGCGATAATTTATGCTTAGTACTATAGCAACACGAAAAATGCTTCAAGAACACATGAACGAATATATTGACATGATGGAACAGGGAGAAGAGATAATTTTTCTCGGTCAAGACTACAAAGAGATAGGCAGATTTCTTCCGCGCGGTAAATCTGTTAGATTAGCTGCAGAAAGAGTCATGGGAATTCTACGTGGAGATATTGATATTGAACAAATCAAAGAAGAAGCGTTGAGGCGTAAATATGGTCTTAATGATTGACACAAATATTCTGCTTGATGTCCTTCAAGAGAGAGAGCCCCACGTCGAGAACTCATTAACAATCTGGGGCTTATGTGACTATGGTAAATCTGTTACGGGCTGTATATCATCTATGAGCCTCTTGAATATAGCTTACATAATGAGAAAAGAAATAACTCCTGAACGTATGCAGGAGATATATATCTCTCTTTTCTCTGCGTTCAAGTTCATAGATTTGTGTGAATCAGACTTAGAAACAGCAGCAAATATGAAATGGCCTGACCTTGAAGATGCCGTAATGAGTGCTATAGCTGAGAGAATAAATGCAGATTACATAATCACCCGAAATGTAAAAGACTTTGACGGGAGCAAAGTTAAAGCTATCACACCAGAAGAATATTTTGAGGACGTTTTTAGTATTGATTAATTGCTTAGTTTAATAATTCTAAGAAACTGTCCCAATATCCTTTATAAATGCTCACTCCTTCATCGAAATTAAAGCCTTTGTCATCTCCAAATTTTTTTACTACTTCCCAGCCTATATATTCAACTAGAGCCGTCATAGTCGCAGCATTAAGGGCATTGCCTGCAAATGGAATCCAGCCTCCTATCCATTATTGAGAAGCATAACGTGAAGCTACAGCACTTCCAAATTGAACCAGGACATTTTTACCGATTATTTCAACAGAGTCTTTCAGGTTAACATCAAAAACTTTAGCTAAATCCATCGTCATTTGTCCTACAAGCCATGCAAGAGCAATGTTATCTGCACCAGGAGCTTGAGCCATTGCAGCAGCAGACCCGGCAGCCTGAACAGCAGCAATATGAATAATATTATGACATTCTTCACGCTGACGTTTTTTTCTTTGAGCAGCAGCATTATTATAATCATAGTAAGCGTAGATTAATAATAATAATAAAATCAATAGTCTTATCTTCTTCATAAAATAAAGCCTCCCCGAACTCAAAACTTTATGTAATTATACGTGAACAGGGGGGGGGGTAAGTCAAGCATGAACAAATTACTCCTCCCGAAAGTTTTTATTTCACTTCAAAGAGGAGCAATGTATTTATTAATTACCTGTTAGACTCCAGCCAGCTTTCAAGAATTAACACTGCTGCAATCTTGTCAACGTGACTCTTTCGCTTCTTTCGAGACACATCGGCTTCAAGCAAAGTTCTCTGAGCTATCACTGTCGTAAGTCTCTCGTCCCATGTTACAAATTTGCGTTCAGGATAAGAAATCTTTAACTCGTCAATCAGAGCTAAAATTCTTTCACTTGCTTCACTCTTCCTGCCGTCTGTTCTGACCGGTAAGCCGACAACGATTAACGCCGGGTCATACTTCGCAAGAGCCGAGTCAAAATCTTTCAGCCAGTTTTCAGCGTCCCAGACTCCCAGACCCTGAGCAATTATCCCGGAAGGATCCGAAATTGCAGCACCGATTCTAACGCTGCCTATATCAAGAGCTAATATTCTGCTCAATTCGTTAATGTTACCTCGCTATAATTATTCTCAAGTCTTATATATTCAATCGGAAACGGAGGACATGCTATAGGCTTCATTGCAATAGAGAGCAGCTTGGCCGGGTTGTCGTCAGGAGCAATGTGATTCAAGCTCAGATGACCGCAAACCCTGCACCTGTGAATTATCGCCCACTCGCCATTTTTGCGAACCCATATCCCTATAGGTTCCATAATGCCCCCGCAGTCTGCCTCCCGGTCTCCTGGTTCGTTGTCAAGGTGAAGACTTGAGAGACAGTTATTGCAGTGATTTCTATGCTTCTCACCGTACAGCGGAGGATTGACCTTCCAGCCGCAAACTTTGCACGTAAAGCCCTCGATACATGCCTGATGTTTATAGTTCTCGCGATTGAATTTCCTGCGTTTGTTTTCTCTGTTCACTATAAAACCTCCTAGAGTTTATAAAATTTGCGTTCTCTTGGGAGGTTCTGAAAAAATTTATATGCTCCAGACCTCCCGGCCTGAAACAATCTTTGATAATAATTTCATGATTAATTACTTCTCCTTTATTTTGTTTGTGTTTGTGTCTTCACAAGTTCCCGGATTGTCTTTAGAGCTTCCTCAAGTTTCGAACCTTCACGCCCTCCGCCTTGAGCAAGATTCTTTCTGCCTCCGCCCTTGCCTCCGAGAATTATGCACGCTTCTTTTACTAATGCTCCTGCGTTGATGCCTTTATTCACTGCGTTATCATCTGCCATAATTACCAGCTGGCATGAATTATCTTCAGTGTTGACAGACGCAAGAATTACGATATTGGGTTCAGGTCTAGCGCGCGCCTTGTCGCCTATGTCACGCAGCATGTTAGCTTGAATATCAGGGAATCTCCCGACCTGAATTAATATCCCGTTGACTTCTTCACGCTCTAAAAATCTTTCAGAATTCTCCAATAACTCTTTTAACTTCACGGTCTGAATTTGGCTCTTCATGGTCTTGAGTTCGTCAATTAAAGCCTTTGCCTTCTCGTTTAAGTTATCTTCATCGGTCATTAATAAAGCGGTCATTGAAGCTCTTAACGCAAATAACTTCTGCATGAGTGTCAATACGTTCATTCCGGTTGCAGCCAGAATTCTCCGAGTTCCTGAGCCTATACTCTCCTCACGTAAAATCTTGAAGCTGCCAATATCGCCCGTACGACTCACGTGAAGACCTCCGCAAAGTTCCATAGAGAAACCCGGGACGTTAACGACCCTAACTGTATCGCCGTATTTCTCCTCAAAGAGTGCCTTTGCTCCCAAGTTCTGAGCCTCTTCTTTTGAGTGTTCTGAAATGTCGACTTCTGAGTTATTCAAGATTTCCTGATTAATGATTCGTTCAGCTTCGATAATTTCTGACTCTGTAACCGGTGAATGATGAGTGAAGTCAAAGCGCAAGAAATCATGTGTAACGAGTGAACCTGCCTGCCTGACATGACGGCCAAGAACGCGCCCTAATGCCTCGTGAAGCAAATGAGTCGCCGTGTGATTTCGTCTGATAGCTGCTCTTCTCTCGTTATCGACTAAGCATATAACTTCATCGCCTGTGTTAATAACGCCCTGAGATTCGCATTTAACCGAGTGAACTATAATTTTTCCATGAGGTACAGTGTTCAGGACTTTAAGAGATAAATTACCGGTCTTAATAGTTCCTGTGTCGCCGACTTCTCCGCCCCGTTCTGCATAAAACGGAGTCGAATCTAATACAAGCTCGAATTCGCAGGGAGTATTAACGCTGTCGACTCTTCCTTCAGGAGTGATTAACGCTAAAATTCTGCCTGAATCTGAAAATTTCTCGTAACCCGTGAAGTTCGTTGCTCCTGACTCGTTTTCTATCTCCGTGTAAACGTCGCCGGATAATGCGCTCTTCTTCTGTTTGCTTGAGGTCCTCGCACGTTCCCTCTGAGCATTCATTGAAGACTTGAAGCCTTCTTCATCAAGAGTGAAGCCCTGCTCTTCTGCCATTTCGCGGGTAAGTTCAGGGGGGAAGCCGTAAGTGTCATACAACGTGAAAATTACTTCGCCGGGAATCTCTTTAACGCCCTGTGATTTCAGACTCGCTATTTCTGAGTCAAATAATTCTGTGCCTTGCTTGAGAGTCTTGTTGAATTTCTCCTCTTCAAGATTGATTATCTGCTCAATAACAGGTCTTTGCGTGATTAATTCTCTATAGGGATCGCCCATGATATTAATTAAAATGGGTAAGTACTCGCACAAGAATAAACCGTCAAAGCCTAATAACTTCCCGAATCTCACTGCACGGCGCAATAATCTTCTCAAGACATAGCCGGGACCGTCATTAGAAGGCAAGACTCCGTCAGCTAACATGAAAGCAACGCTCCTAACGTGATCAGCAATGACTCTGATGGCCATATCGTTACGCGAATTATCTCCGTACTTAATGCCTGCTCTTTCACACGTATGATTAATCAGAGGCGTAAATAAATCTGTCTCGTAGTCAGTATCAACACCTTGAACGACTGAAGCAAGACGCTCTAAGCCCATTCCCGTATCTATATTCTTGTGAGGCAATAGGGGCATACTTCCGTCCTTCTGTCTGTCGAACTGAGTAAATACTAGATTCCAGATTTCCATATATCTATCACAGTCGCAGCCGACTCCGCAGGTGGGTTTACCGCATGAATATTTTTCTCCCCTGTCGTAGTAAATCTCGCTGCAAGGTCCGCAGGGGCCTGTATCACCCATGAACCAGTAATTATCATCCTGTCCGAATCTGTAAATTTTGCTCTCAGGGAGTCCGACTTCATTGCGCCAGACGTTATATGCTTCCTCGTCATCAAGATAAATAGTTGCGTAGAGTCTTTCAGGGTCGAGGCCGATTCGCTCTGTCAAGAATTCCCACGCCCAAGTTATAGCCTCGTGCTTGAAGTAGCTTCCCCATGAGAAATTGCCTAACATCTCGAAGAAAGTATGATGTCTCGCAGTTCGGCCGACGTTCTCAATGTCATTTGTCCTGACGCACTTTTGACTCGTAACGACACGAGGGTATTCAGGCTCTTTGATTCCCAGATAATACGGCTTAAGGGGAACCATTCCTGCAATCGTGAATAATAGTGAAGGATCTTCAGGAACTAGAGAGAAGCTCGGTAAGTGTTTAGCTCCCTTCTCCTCCCAGAATTTTATAAATAGTTCGCGAAGTTCGCTGGCTTTACGGTACTGCATTATTTGCCTCCTGATAACTTATCAATAAACGGCTTGAGCAGGTCTACAGGAACGGGGAAAAATGTAGTTGTATTTCTGTCGCCTGAAATCTCGCGTATAGTCTGCAAGTATCTCAACTGCAAAGTTATCGGCGATGTTTCCATTTGTTTGGCTGCTTCAGATAATTTTGCGGCGGCCTGGAGTTCTCCCTCAGCGGCTATGATCTTGGCTCTTCTCTCACGTTCTGCTTCAGCCTGTCGAGCCATTGCGCGTTTCATTCCTTCGGGTAACTCTAACTCTTTGACTTCAACGGCACTTACTTTAATTCCCCAAGGGTCTGTGCGTTCGTCAATAATTTTCTGGAGCTCCTGATTAATTTTCTCTCTCGATGATAATACCTCATCAAGCTCTACTGAACCTACAACGCTTCTTAATGTCGTCTGGGCTAATTGACTCGTAGCTACAACGTAATTCTCTACTTCGACAACGGACTTTGCAGGCTCTAAGACTCGAAAATACACAACAGCATTAACTTTTATAGCAACGTTATCTTTAGTAATAACTTCCTGAACAGGTACATCAAGAGTTAATATTCTCAAGTCAACAGTTACGGCCTTATCAATGAAGGGGACAATAAAGACAATGCCGGGGCCTCGACTGCCAACTAAGCGGCCAAGCCTGAACAAAACGAGTCTTCTATATTCAGGAACTACTTTTATTGCCGTTGACAAAATTATCATCAGCAGGAACAACGCAACGAATATGCTGCCTAAATTTGAAATAATTGAACCTAAATTGCTAATATCAATAATCATGAATAACATCACCTTTCTTAATTTTCTATAACTACCATTGCGCACGCTAAATCTTTTTCGTGACTCAATGAAAGAAATATTTTATACGGAAATTCAAATTTTTCACCGAGTCTTATACTCGGCCTGCCTTGAGAGTCATGAATCACTGCGAAACTTTCACCGTTCATGACGCTCATTAAGTTAATGCCTGATGCCTTACAGAACGCTTCACGGGCTGCGAAACATGCTGCGTAACTATCTGCGCGCTTCGTAACACCTTTTGACTCTGAATAAGAAATCTCTTCAGGAGCAAATATCCTGTCGCGAAAATATTTTGACTCAATAGCTTTCTTGATTCTGAAAATGCTGCAAATGTCGACTCCTATTCCATAAATCATTTTACTTGAACAAATTCTTGACCTTATCAAAGAATCCGGGCTCGCCGTTGCCTACAGGAGTCTTCATTTCATCTGCAAGCTGCTTGATTAAGTCCTTCTGTTTATCCGTCAATTTAGTCGGAATATCTATAAAGACATGAGCATATAAATCACCGTAAGAGTTAAGCCTGTTATTGAGCTTCGGCATTCCCTTACCCTTAATCTTTAAAATTTCGCCGTGTGAAGTTCCTGCCGGTACAGAAATTTTTGCGCTCTCACCGTCAAGGGTCTTGATCTCGAGTTCAGAGCCTAACACTGCCTGGGGATACGTGATAAATAATCTCGTGTGAAGGTCTTCCCTGTCGCGTTCAAAATTTGGATCTTGCTCAACGTTGAGGACTAAGAATAAATTACCTGCCGGGCCTCCGTTGATGCCGTCTTCACCTCCGCCGGGAATTCTGAGCCTCATATTGCTTTCAATGCCTGCCGGGATTTTGACTTCCATAGTATGCTTCCTGCGAATCTGGCCGCGTCCTTCGCACTCATCGCACTTATCGCGAATGATTTTCCCTTTGCCTTTGCATTCAGGACAAGTAGTAATGCTGACGAATTGACCAAATAAACTTTGCTGAGTCTGCCTGACTTGACCCTGACCTTTGCATCTGGGACAAGTTTCGGGTTTAGTGCCCGGTTTAGCTCCTGTGCCGTTACAGTGAGAGCAGGTTTCATATTTCATAACGTCAATGTCTCGGGTTAAGCCTTTATATGCATCGAGAAGCGAAATATTAACGAGCATTTCTATATCATCGCCGCGCCGTGCTGCATTGGGATCCGCACTGTGATAATAACTCTCTCCGAAGCCTGAGCCTCCGAAAGCCTGTGAGAATATATCATCTAAGCCCATGCTTCTGAATAAGTCGTTCAAGTTTACTCCGCCCATGCTGCCAAATGGACTTCCGGAATTATTCCCGGTCGTCCCGAATTGATCATAGCGTGCACGTTTCTCAGGATCATTCAGGACTGCATAAGCTGCGTTAATTTTCTTGAATTTGTCTTCTACTGTCTTATCGCCGGGATGTGAGTCAGGGTGATACTGATGAACAAGTCTGCGATATGCCTTCTTTATATCTGCCTGAGTAGCATCTCTTGGGACTTCAAGAATCTCGTATAAGTCCTCCAAAATTTACAAAGCACCTTTCTGATTTAATATTTAATATTTAATATAAAAATTACCCCTCCGCAATTAATTTTATTAATCACAGAAGGGCATAATTATAAAATTTCTGTGAGTAAATTAATCTTTTTAACGTGTACCGCGTCTTCTTGCCGGTCTGGCTGGAGCTTCAAGTCTCTGCTTTAATTCCTGAGCCGGTTTGTAGTTCGGGTTGATCTCAAGCGCTTTATTCGCCCATGCAAGAGCTTCGTCTCTGTGATTGCGTAATCTCTCTGCCGCAAGTCCTGCCCAGTATGCTGCAAGATAATTCGCAGGGTCTGCTTCAGCTGCCTTAACGTAGTCTTCGAATGCCTGAGTGATTCTGTTAGAGCTGTATTTCTGATATGCTGCCCTCTGCATGGCTATTAACTCGCGCCGTTTCTCAGCAGGAATATTGTACGTGAGAATCATTGCTGCTTCTGTCGAGTTATTAGGATCAAACGCAGGAAGTTCTTTAATTAAGGCTTCAAGTTCATTGACTTCAATTGTTTTACGTGCTGTTTCGCCTTCACGTTTTGCTAAATCCGACTCGCGTCCTGCAAGTGCTGCTGTCTTCTCATCGAGCTGCTTATTTCTTGCTTCAAGTTCTGACTCTCTTGCTGCAAGTTCTGATTCTTTCTTTGCAATTTCAGACTCAGACTCTTTTATCTCTGAATTCTGACTCGATAATTTCTGTTCATTTTCACTTACTGCATTTTCACGTGCTGTTAATGACTCTTCGCGTGATTTCAGGGCGTTTTCTCTCAGAGTCAAATTTGCTTCGAGTTCCTGGAGTCTTGCGCCTGTTGCTTCACGTTCTGTTAATGCTGCCTCGCGCTTCACGAGTTCTGCTTCACGTGCTGTTATCTGGTCTGCTGCTTCCTTTGCGCTGGTCTTGGCGTTAATCTCGCTTTCACGTTCTGCCAATGCTGCCTCGCGTTTGGCAATATCTGCCTCACGTCCTGCGATGATGCCTGCTGCCTCTGCGAACTTCTGACTCCCCTGGGCAAAAGCCATTTCACGACGTGCTAATTCTGCCTCACGAGCCATTAAATCCATTTCGCGCTTGTTAATCTGGGTCTCGCGTCCAAGCAGCACTGCTGAAGTTCCGGATGCTTCACGAATTTTGCTTGTAAGGGCTGCCGAACGTGCCGCAAATTCTCTTTCTTTCTTGACGAGTTCTAATTCTCTGGCTGCAAGTGAGTCGCCTAAGACTTCGAGTTCTTCTTCACGTTCACTGAGAGCTGCTTCTCTGGCTGCAAGTTCGTCCTGTTCCGGTTCAGGTTCTGACTCTGACTCAGACTCAGACTCTGACTTCGGAGCTTCGGGGACTTCTGCTTTGACTTCAATCACATCTGCTGACTCTGTCAATGCTGCTTGAGGTTCATCGGCGTGAGAGACTGCACAAAACATCATGAGCATCAACACGATCAAGGCTGTCTTTCTGAACATATTTAATAAATCCTCCCTGAGTGAAAAAATTTTTTGTGATGATTCTATAATAAGCGCAACTTTTTAACAAATTGATAGAGTCTACAAAAAACAGCACCTCCTGCTAATCAAAACATGAGATGCTGCGAAACTTTTATTTAGTCATGAACTCTTTGAGAATCTTTTAGCCCATAGTGTCCCAGCTCTGGCCCTCTTCGATCTGGTCTCCGCCGGACAAGTAAAGCTCCTTAGGAACTCCTGCGACTACGATTCCTGATTTAGGATCAACGTAATAATTCTTTGCGTCAAGTTCAGGGTCTTCGCCTATCACTGTGCCGTCAGGAATAATATTATGACCGTCAATAATTGCCTTCTTGATTCTACAGTTGCGTCCGATTACTACATCATGGCCGATGATGCTTTCTTCGACTACACTGCCTGCCTGGACAAGACAATTACGAGCAAGAACTGAATTCTTAACGTCAGCTCCGAAAATTCTGCTGCCTTCTGAGAGCATGACCCTATCGATATTACATGCATGGCCGCTGTCAGGATAGCAGTATGAAGGCGGATCACCATAAGATACAGTTCTGATTGGCCACATAGGATTATAAAGCGTCATTTCTGACTCATGGCCTATGAGTTCCATATGTGCCTGCCAGTATGCATAAAGAGTTCCTACGTCCCTCCAGTAGGGCTTATCTGTCCTCCACTGGTGAACAAGTTCTGTCTCTGCTGAAGGATGAGGCAGAATATTAGTCGAGAAGTCATATGCGCAGACTTTCATACCGTGAGCTACGAGATTGGGAATAATATCTTTGCCGAAATCGTGGCTCGTTTCTTCTTTCATAGCGTCGATATCAAGGGATTCTTCTAACACTTTGCGCTCGAAGACGTAATTACCCATTGAGACATATGAATAACCGGGCTTGTCTGGAATCTCAGGCGGATTCTTTGGCTTCTCCATGAACTCGATAATTCTTCCGTTAGCGTCAGTCTTAATGCACCCAAATGCTGTAGCCTCTTCAACAGGAACAACGTTAGCAGCAATAGTAACATCAGCATGTTGAGCCATGTGCCAGCCTATCATCTGGTCAACGTCCATCTTGTAAATATGATCTGCTGCGAATATGCAAACTCGATCAGCTCTGTAACGGGTTATCATGTGCTTGGCCTGATAAACTGCGTCTGCTGTACCCTGAAACCAGTGTTCACCGCTCCACATCTGAGCAGGTACTGTCGTTACGAAGAAGTCTCTGCCTCTCATTGCCCCGCCGAACTGCCAGCCACGTTCAATATGCTCGTTGAGAGACTGACTCTTGAACTGCGTCAGGACGTAAATCGAATAAATCCCGCTGTTAATTAAATTAGAGAGAGCAAAATCAATGATACGATACTTTGCGGCGAAGTAGACTGCAGGCTTGGCGCGATAACGTGTGAGGGGCATCAATCTTTCGCCTTTACCGCCGGCTAAGACTATACCTAACACTCTTCCGTGTTTGCCTGTGTACATGTGAAATTTTACCTCCTTTAGAATTATTTATATATATACAAAAAACGCTCCCTGCATGAGATTAATTTTACAAGGAGCATATTTTTTATTACTGCATTAAATCTTCGTACATAGTCTTATACAGACCGGCCGACTTGTCCCACGTGAAGTCTTCACGCATTCCTTCGAGCATTATATCTTTCCACGCGTCCTTATTGTTATAGTATCTGTCAACAGCGCGTCTCAATGCCCACATCATGCCGTCAGCGTCGCAAGTCTGGAACGTGAATCCATTTCCGCCTTCGGGTCTGTCAACATCGAACACAGTATCTCTCAAGCCTCCGACCTCGCGAACTACAGGGACAGTGCCGTATCTCATAGAGATCATCTGACTCAATCCGCAAGGCTCAAACACTGAAGGCATCAAGAAAATATCTCCGCCTGCGTACATTAAGTGCGACAACGGTTCATCATAGCCCTTGAATAACTTGATATTATTCGGGTTAGCTTCTGCTGCCTGGTTAATGCCGTTCTCTATCCAGTCCTGACCTGAGCCGAGAATTAATAACTTTGCTCCTGTCTCTGCTATCTGGTGAGCTGCGTTAAATACCATGTCAAAGCCTTTCTGTTCAACGAGACGACTTACGCACACTATAACAGGATCTTTAGTGTTCGGATCAAGTCCTGCCCTCTCGAGTAATGCTTTCTTGCAGGCTGCCTTACCCTTGAGATCTTTAACGCTGAACTTTGCCGGTAAATTCTTATCTCCGTTGGGATCCCAGAATTTCGTATCAATTCCGTTGAGTATGCCTCGTAATTTACTTCTCTGTTGATATAAAATTCCTGAAAGCTCGCGCGTTGACTCGTAAGTCTGAATCTCGTTTGCATATGTCGGCGAGACTGTGCTTACTGCTGTAGCTGCAATGATACCGCCCTTAAGCAAATTAACCTGACCATAGAATTCCATTGTTGATGAACTGAAGCTCCAAGGCTCGAGTCCTGATGCCTCTAAGAACGGTGAAGGCTCAAAGACTCCCTGATAAGCAACATTATGAAGGGTCATGATACTTTTTCCGCCGGTCTGCCGGTAATGTCTGTGCCAGGCCAGTGCACAGGGCAGAAATGCGCTCGTCCAGTCGTGGCAGTGGTAAATATCGGGCTCCCAGTCTATAGCGTCCTTGAGTTCTAGTGCCTGCATACAAAATACTGCGAACGGTGAAGCTGTCCAGAAATTTAACTGATAGGGATATTGACTCCCTGTGTAGTCTTCAGCCTTAAGAAAATATGTTATTACCCCGTCAACAGTTGCCTTGATAATCTCGGCCGAATGAATCCGCCAGTCATACGCAGCATACACTTTAGTCTTTACAGTTGTAGTCTTTACTCCTGAGGCAGCAACCCTTTCAAGAACTCCGGGCCACGCAGGAGTTACAACGCGGACATCTACACCAGCCTGCTTCAAAGCCTTAGGGAGTGAACCTGCAACATCACCAAGCCCCCCGACTTTTGAGAACGGGGCAAGCTCTGTCGTTACAAAAAGTACTTTCACAGCACTACCGCTTTTCGTAGTCATTTACGACAATAACATTCCTTTCACTACAAAAATTTATATATCTGCTACATACCCCTGAAATCAATTGAATATGCTTTTGCAGCGTACTCGCGAACGACCCTATGAGTATTAAAGAAGCTCGCATCAAGGGCTATTGTATGCCTCATCATGTCAACCCACTTGTCATGATTATTGTAGTACGTGGGGATAACTTTTTTCTCTAATTTTTCGTACAAGTCTATTGCGTCAAGATTCTCGTCATAATGAGCATTTGCTTCCGTCTCTGTCGGTGCAGGACCTATTGACCAGCCTGTTACATCTTCAATCCAGCCTTCGATCCACCAGCCGTCAAGGACACTGAAATTCATTATGCCGTTCATTGCGCATTTCATTCCTGAAGTTCCGCTCGCCTCTCTTGGTCTCAACGGGGTATTAAGCCATACGTCAACGCCCTGGGTCAATAACGAAGCGATCTCCATATTATAATTATCAATAAAGACTATCGGCACATCGTCAGCAAGTTCTTTCGAAGCACGTCTAATCTTCTGAAGTAATCTCTTTCCGCCGTCATCGTG
This sequence comes from Synergistaceae bacterium, assembly GCA_017439345.1. GTDB lineage: Bacteria > Synergistota > Synergistia > Synergistales > Aminobacteriaceae > JAFUXM01. The sequence goes on along the minus strand of JAFSJJ010000010.1, from coordinate 100,363 downwards.
AGGGTGAGACTTACTCGAGAAAATAAACTGGACTCTCTTATTGCCTGCTATACGCTTGAGTCTCTCTACGTCAGTTAATAACAAATCTGCTCTCTTATACGTTGCGGCACGTCTTGCAAATCCTAACGTCAATACATCGGGATCTAACTGGACTCCGTTGGTCTCAAGAATCCTTGCGAAGAGCCTTAATTTAGAAGCCTGATGAGCTGCCCACACTTCTTCTTTCGGAATAGTAAGAGCCTGAACGAGCCTTCCGGGGTCTAACTCCCAGCCCGGTATATGCTTATTATAGAGCTTCCTCATTCCTGAGCTGATCCATGTGGTCGGGTGAATTCCATTAGTTACCCAGTCAACAGTTTCCATATTGAACATTGCGTTGCTGACCTCTGCATGTTTCTTGGCGACTCCGTTGACGTATCTGCTGTAGCGTAAGCCGAGTTCAGTCATTGAGACTCCGGGCTTATCTGGAATCATTTTATGAATCGTATTTCTTGCATCATCAGGGAAGACCTGATCAATCTCACCGAACGTGAAGTAGTCATGTCCTGCAGGTACTGGAGTATGAGTCGTGAAGACAACCTGCTCTCTAATTCTATCAGGGTCATAGTAGCCAAGTTCGCGCATTAATTCGAGCGTCAAGAAGCCTGCATGTCCTTCATTAAGATGGAACGTGTCAATGTTCATGTAGCCCAATGCACGAAGCATTCTCAAGCCGCCGACTCCGAGTATGAATTCCTGGCAGAGCCTGTAACGGTTATCGCCGCCGTAAAGATACCAGCATAATTTTCTATCATCGGGGTGATTAGGTTCGAAGTCAGTATCAAGAAAATAAACGGGAAGAGGGTATCCTGTTGAGCCTATTATCTCGTATACCCAAACACCTACTTGAATCTCGCGGCCCTGAATAGTGATCGAAATTTTATTAGGTAAGAGCGTTAACTCCTTCGTGGGATCCCAAACAACGGGTTTTTCTTTCTGCCAGTCGTCCTGGTTAAACTCCTGAACAAAATAGCCTTTGCGATACAAAAGAGTAACTCCAGCCATGGGGACTCCCAAATCAGCAGCACTCTTGAGAATATCGCCCGCTAATACGCCAAGTCCTCCGGAATATGTCGGGATTGACTCTTTGAGGCCGACTTCCATTGAGAAATATGCAACAGGTCGGAAGGCGGGATCATTTTCCATAAGCGTCCTGAGAGAGTTCCCTAAGTCGCTTCGATGCAGTCTTTGAATCATGTTTATATACAGAGCTCCTTTCCGGTTTTAAAAGCAGACGGGCGAAACTTTTTACCATTTGACCACCTGCAAGAACATTTATAATTGAAATGGATTTTAGTTTTCATATCAGAGTGCATTATCTCACAAAACGTGATATTTTGCGATTTTTATTTACTTGCTAATTAAGATTTCTGCAAGCCGGTTAATATTCAAGTCCCGAAGTCAAAGGCATTAATCGTCATATTCAAGAGAGTCTAATATATTCGCAATATCATCTTTTATCTTCTCATCGTCCTGGAAGCCTGATACGGATATAACAAGATAATAATCATCTTCACCAGTAATTATAACGAAGCCTTCTGCTCCTGAATTATCCACGAAGCTGAACGAATAATCACCGTCTTCGTCCTGCTCTAAGTCCGTGCCCTGCATCTGAATATAGAGTCTCTCTACTATTTCAGTGAAGTCCGCGCCTCCCATTGAGTTAATTGCTGCTGCTATAGAAGCGTTAGTGTTCAGTGATTTAATTACCATAGTGCTGCCGGAGTCCTGACGAATCCAGCTTGAAGGCAAAGTAACTTTGAAGCCTGCGAGTGACTCAGAAGCCATGACGAGAAATATAATTAACGAAATAAAAACTTTGCGCATGAATAACACACCTCCATGAATAAATTATTAATATAATAAAACCGGAGAGCCTGCAAGTCTATCACAAGTCCTCCGGTGAAATACTTAATATAATTAACGTAACGTAAGCTGCAAAACTATTTCTCTGCAAGCGAGCCTATTATTGCCTGAATCTCATCCGCTGCGGTCTCGAGTCCCGTCATCGTGAACATGCAGAACTCATCGTCAGCACCAGTTATCAGAACATGACTCTTTGCTCCCTGAGGATTGACTCCTTCAAACGAGTAATCACCGTCCGAGTCTGCTGTAGGTTCCGTGAGATTCGTGAAGCCCTGCTGCTTGAATGCTTCTGCGACTCCTGCTGCTATATCTCCGAGTGATGCGCCTTCAGTCCCTGAGATCGTAACTACGAGCTGTGCTGTGTTGTCGTTCTTGGTGATTATTGCGCTGGGAGCCTGAAAAGTACCTGTCCAGCCTTCAGGAACATCAAGGGTGAATCTTCCGAAGTCCTGAACTGCTCCGAAAGCTGCGAATGACAATGCGAGAACTAATACTGCTGAGAGAGTGAATAAACGTTTCATGATAAAACATTCCTCCTGTTAATAAAAAATATATTTAAAGAATGATCCCCGACTTAAAAAATTAATTTCACCGGGAAGTTCTTTACTCTAATAAATAATAAACGCTTCATGTTACAAATATAAAATTATTCCGACAGAGAAAATATGATTATTAGCATTAATACTCATAGAACCTCCGTAACGTTCGACTATATTCGATACAGAAGCAAGACCTATACCGTGTCCTTCAAGCTGTGAGACTGGCAGACCGTTCTTAGCGAATATTATATTTCCTGCAAAATTATTTTCTATTGAGATTCCTGTCATGCACTCGGACAACATTGAAGCATTGACCTTGATAACACGCTCTGTAACTGGTAAATCTTTCACGGCTCGTAACGCGTTCTCTAAGAGATTTCCCAATATAACGCAGTAATCTGACTCTTTGACGGGAAGACTTGAGGGCAGCTCTAACTTCCATTCAAATTTCGAGTCCTGCGATAGAGCTATAGAGTCATAATACGATGCTACAGCGTCAACAGCGTTGTTCATGCAGAAGCCTTTATAACTCAGTCCCGCAGAACCTGACAATTCAGCAAGATAATTTCTAAGTTCATCGAGTCTATTCGAGTCCGCAAGCTGTGAGATGATCAACAAATGCTGCCTGAAATCATGCCTTAGAGTCCTGGTCTTGGCCATGTAGTCCTTGAGTTCTTTATACCTCTTGCTCTCCATCTGCAAAAATATATTTTCCTGCCTTAACTTAGCGCTCTCCGTTAATGCTGCTGTCAAGAAATACGACACGTGATAGAGAATAAATATCATCAACGGAATCAACAAATACAGGGCTAAACCTACAGGCCTGACTCTCTCTGTCATTACGACTCTGGGATAATTCGGCGTTATCCAGTACATGAACAGCGAGGCACATAACGGAATCAGAAATAAATAATCCCAAAGCGCGCTGATTCTCTCCTCATTAAGATTAAGCAGCATCGGAAGTTTCACTCTTAGAGTCTTATAGAACATCAAGCCTATAATCACAGAGAGTCCCAGACTCACAAGCCCTGAAGTAATTGTGAACACTCCTGACTCGTTGCCAAGCTCAAGGGGGCCGGTTAGTATCGTTGCATACATTGGACAAAATCCCGTCAGCATTACAGCATTGAAGAAGCAGAATAACTTGCGGTTAAGTGCAGCATTCACGCAAAAAACATACACGAGAAATAATATTAACATTCCGGGAATAAATAACGTCCTGACTCTGGGAAAATAATTCACGCATAAATAAGAACCTGTTAATATAAACGCTCCGAGAAATATTATGCTAAGGCCAAGTGCATAGAGCGAGTCAAATTTCAGATCATCAATCACAGGAAGCACTGCAAACACTGCCGCAGGAATAATTAAAGCAAATTCAAGACTGTAACGAAGAGCAAGATTATTCAACGCTGAATTTCTCCTTTGAGTTTCAAGAGCTGATACTGCGTGAACTTGTCAATGATATTCGCGCGGCCTCTGACTCTTATAACACATCGAGAGCCGTCCTTCATGACGAAGACATCTTTGTTGCGAGTCAGAGACGACACAGAGTCCATATTAATAATAACGCCCCGATTGCATAATAAAAATCTTAAGTCATCATTTAATACTTTCTCGACTTCATGAAAACTCATTGAACATAATAAACATCTTCCGTCAGTTAAATTCAATTCAACGAAATGATCTCTTGCCGACACTACAGCAATATTTCTCAATGGAATAGAGTAAACGCTCCGGGAGACTCTAACGTTAATAACAGGGTCAGGAGCTTTGAGAAAATTCACAGCTTCAGATAAAACTTGAGTCACTCGTTCTGAGTCATAGGGCTTTAACACATAATCAAACGGGTGAAGGGGGAACGCGTCAAAAGCAAACTCTCTTGAAGTTGTCGTGAATACTATCAAGGCGTGATTATCATAATTGCGAATCTTTCGTGCTGTGTCAATGCCGTTAAGATTCTGCATTAATATATCCATGAAGACGAGATTATATTTATCAGGCTCAAAAGTTTTTATCAGCTCTTCACCGTTCATGTAGTGAGTCAGAGTCCATGATGCCTGCTCGTTCTCAGTGAGCCACCGTTGAACTACGCGCGATAACTTTTCGGCATCGAGTCTCATATCATCAACGACTGCAATATTAAGATTCATGAGATTGCTTCTCCCCTTTCAAGTTACGTTTAATAAATTATTTCACGTTCAAGAGTCATTCTCAATAAGAGGGCGTTGACATTCACGAAATAAAAACGACGTTCACGAAAGAATGAAAAGTTAATCATGAGGCAGTGTGCTTTGAAGCTCGTTATCATGATGAGTCATTGCTTGTAATTGTATTAGTAAATGTATTAGTAACTCGAGTCTCTGCTTTGAACATGTGAAGAGTTTTTGAAGCTGTGAGTAAATTATATCAGAGTTTAAGACTCTTTATGCGTAATGACTAGTTTATTTTTTCAGAAAATTTTGTTAAACTTTCATTCATTCACACAAACATAAAATTTTACATAACCGGAGCGCAATAAATGCTAAAGTTTTCGGACTTAAAGCTATTAGTTATAGCTGATGATTTTACTGGTGCTCTCGATACCGGCGTTCAATTCTCTTCAATGGGAGCGGCTGCAAAAGTTGTTACGGACTCGCGTTACGACTTCAACAGGGCGTTGAATCTTGACGTGTTAATTTTCGATGCAGAGACAAGACACTTGACACCTGATAAAGCGTATAAAATCGTTCATGATTTCACAGCTCGTGCAAAAGATTTCGGCGTTCCATACATATATAAGAAGACTGACTCTGGGCTCAGGGGCAACATAGGGAGTGAACTCGCAGCATGTCTTGACGCTCTTGGCCTTGAGAGTATGGCATTTATTCCAGCATTTCCGGCTATGAAGAGAATTACTAAGAATGGGATTCACTATATTGATGGCGTACAGGTTAATCAAAGCATGTTCGCTCGTGATCCGTTTGAACCTGTGAAAGAGTCAGACGTTAATAAAATCATTGCGCTTCAGACTGATAAAAATATTCGAGTCTATGACTCTGAAAGTGATTCAGATATGATGAATATAGCTCAGAGTTTGGGAAGTGAAGGACTCAGACTGACGGCAGGGTGTGCAGGTTTTGCAGGAGTGCTGGCTAAAGTTCTCGGCTTCGAATCAGTTAATGAGTCTTCAGTTCCGGAGATGCCCAAGCAATTTTTCATGATATGCGGTTCAGTCAATCCCGTAACGATTGCTCAAATAGACTTCGCAGAGTCTCACGGTTTCAAGAGGATATATTTACGTGTTCAGGACAAATTAAATCCAGACTGGCCTGACAGTAAGTCATGTAAAGAGTTCGCAAGAAAGATTCTCAATGACATTCAGGACTCTAACGCAATATTAGACTCGAATAATCCCGGTGAAAAATTTCTTACTGATGAATATATAAAGTCTCATGCTCTGAGTATCGAACAAGTTAGATTATATATTTCGCGTTCAGTTACAGGAGCGGCGAAGGCTTTATTAGACGAGGGACTCAATGCGCGCCTAATGTGCGTCGGGGGCGATACGTTATTAGCTCTGATGCAGGCAGTGAACGTTCACGAACTTGTACCGGTCTGTGAGATTGAAAAGGGAGTCGTCCTGACAAGTTTTATTTATCACGATAAGAATTATTACATAATGGCAAAATCCGGAGGCTTCGGAGATAAAGATTTACTAGTTAAGATTTCCGGTTAAGAAATAAATTTATCAAGGGGGTAAAACATGTTAGCAAAATACACACTAGGAATGCCTAAACAGGTTTTCAGCGGCGAGGACTCATTAAGCAATATAACACCTGTTCTCAAAGCTGAAGGAGTCAGGAAGCTGGCAATCTTCACGGACAAGGGCATACAAGGAGCAGGACTTCTTGATTTCCCGTTGAATGAGGTCAAGAAATCCGGAGTCGATTATGTCATTCTGAACGACTTACCGCCGGAGCCAAGCTACATTCAGGCTCAAAAGTTAGTCGACCAGTGCAGAGACTACGGCGCGGATTTCATTCTTGCAGTCGGAGGAGGCAGCGTCATGGATACTGCGAAACTTGCAAGCATATTGATGACTGATGACTACTCGATAAAAGATTTACTCGATGACCCTGCAAGAGCACGCAAATACATTAAGACTCTCTTAATTCCTACAACGGCAGGCACAGGCAGTGAAGCTACTCCTAATGCAATTGTCGCTGTCCCTGAACGTGAACTCAAGGTCGGTATAGTCAATAACGCTATGATCTCTGATTATGTGATTCTTGACGCTGTTATGATTAAGAAACTGCCTCGAAAAATTGCAGCTGCTACAGGTATTGACGCTCTTGCACACTGCATAGAATGTTTCACGAGCAATAAAGCTAACCCATTCAGCAACACATTTGCTCTTGAGGGACTTGACTTAATTCTCAACAGCATAATTTCAGCTTGTGATGACCCTGACTCAATGCAGGCCAAGTTAAATATGCAGATAGGCAGCTTCTACGGAGGAGTCGCAATTACAGCTTCAGGAACTACAGCAGTTCACGCCCTGAGTTACCCTTTAGGAGGCAAGTACCACATTGCACACGGAGTTTCAAATGCGATTCTCTTAGTACCTGTTATGAAGTTCAATGAGAGCGAGTGCAGGGAGCTATTCGCAAAAGTATATGACAGGTGCATGAAGGGCAATGCTTCGACTCAAGAGTCAAAGAGTCAAGCTGTGATTCAGAGACTCGGCGAAATAGTAAATCATCTTGACATTCCCAAGAGCCTAAAAGATTTCGGAGTCCCTGAGAGCGATTTAGACTGGCTTGTTGATGCTGGTATGCAGGTTACAAGATTACTCGTGAATAATAGACGAAAAGTTACGCCCGAAGACGCTCGCAAAATTTATCTTGAAATAATGTAAAGGAGTCAAATTTTCATGACACTCATAAAAGGAATCATACCGCCAATATTAACGCCTATGAACGATGACGAGAGCATTAACGAGTCAGAACTCCGCCATCAAGTAAACAGAATGATTGACGCAGGAGCATCCGGAGTCTTTGCTCTGGGAACTAACGGAGAAGCCTACGCTTTGAGTCATAAAGAGAAGGTGCAGATTCTCAAGGTCGTAGTCGATGAAGTCAAGAAAAGAGTCCCCGTTTATGCCGGTACAGGCTGCCCGACTACGAAAGAGACGATTACACTTAGCAAAGAAGCTGAAGAGATCGGCGCAGATGTTCTCTCTGTGATAGTTCCTTATTTTGCAGCTGCCTCACAAGATGAATTATATGATCACTTCAAGACAGTTGCAGAGTCCGTGAAAATTCCCGTAGTGTTATATAACATTCCTGCAAGAACCGGAAACGCTTTAGCCCCCGTTACAGTAGCAAGACTCGCTAAGGACGTTGCTAATATTTCAGGTGCTAAAGATTCAAGCGGAAATTTCGACAACATGAAGCAATATATCGAACTCACTACAGACATCGGAAAAGAGTTCAGCGTCTTATCAGGAAATGACTCCCTGATACTTCCTGCATTATGTTTCGGAGGCAAGGGAGGAATCGCAGGATGTGCCAACGTCTTCCCGCGTACTATGGTCGAGATTTACGAGGCTTTCTCGGCAGGTGATATAGAGCGCGCTAAAAAAGTTCAGGACAGCATAAGAATTTTCCGGAACTGCTTCAAGTACGGCAACCCTAACACAATCGTAAAGATGGCAGCAGGATTATTAGGGAATCCTGTAGGACCGTGCAGAAGACCATTCAGCAAGATTACTCCTGAAGGACTCGAAGCCCTCAAGAAGACTCTTGAACTCTGCAAGGCTAACGGACTTCACTAAATTAACATGGAGGCTACGAACATGAACAAACCTATATTAGGAATCAGCATGGGAGATCCTTTCGGGAGCGGCCCGGAGATAACTGTTAAGACTCTCTCTCACAAAGACATTTACGACAGGTGCAGACCTCTTGTTGTCGGTGATGTATCTGTCATGAATTACGCAGCCAGAGTAGCAAAGAAAGTTTCAGGACTCGACATTAAGATTAATCCAGTTAAGAGCGTCAGTGAAGCAAAATTTGAGTTCGGAGTGATTGACGTTTTCGACATGGGATTAATAAAGCCTTCAGACATTCCAGGAGACCCTGAGAGTCCCAAGCCCTTTAACGTTGGCCCGACTAAGCTCGGCGGTGAGGCAGCATATCAATATGTAGTCAAAGTTATTCACATGGCTATGAATCATGAAATAGACGCAACGATTACAAACGCAATCAGCAAAGAAGCTATTAATATGGCAGGTCATCACTACTCAGGACACACGGAAATTTACGCGGACGAGACCGGGACAAAGAAATATGCGATGATGTTAGCTCACGAGAATTTGAGAGTCATTCATGTTTCGACTCACGTTTCATTAAGAGAAGCCTGCGACAGAGTCAAGAAAGCTAGAGTCTTAGAATGCATAAGGCTGGCTGACTCTGCGTGCAAGGCTCTGGGAATCAAGAATCCCAAAATCGGAGTCGCCGGACTCAATCCACACTGCGGAGAAAACGGCATGTTCGGACGTGAGGAGATTGACGAGATTCAACCGGCAATAGATGAAGCATTGAGCGAAGGAATCAATATCCCCGACAAGAAGCCTACTCCACCTGATACTGTGTTTAGTAAAGCTCTAGGCGGCTGGTATGACATCGTTGTTGTCATGTATCACGATCAAGGACATATTCCCCTCAAGGTCAAAGGCTTTGTCTATAATCGCGACGAACATCACTGGGAGGCAGTCGCAGGGATTAACGTAACGTTAGGACTTCCCATTATTAGAGTCAGCGTAGATCACGGGACAGCTTATGACATTGCCGGAAGCGGTGAAGCTAATGAATTGAGTCTTGTGAACTCGATTGATTACGGAATCAGACTCGCTCTTAATAAATAAGTGCAACACCCGCGGATAAAAAATTTCTGCGGTAGAAAATATATATTTTTATGGAGGTAAAGTTTTTATCATGAAGAAGTTTGCTTTTGCTTTAGTGTTAGTGTTTTGTCTAGTGTGTGCATCAAGTGCTGAACTCACCGAGCCTGCGAAATTAATTTTTGCTGCTCAGGAAGTCGGAACAGGAGCTTATTCAGTCAGTGCTGCAATTCAGAATGCTTTATTGAGGGGACTTCCGGAGGGTTCAACGATTGACTTAACTACGAACTCGCCGGGCGGAGTCGGTGCACCTGTTTTGATTCAGAGGGGACGCGCTGATTTGATAGTCGGTAACGCAGGGCCTGCACTTTGGAGCTATCAGAGAAGCAAGAAAGATTATCAGTTCGGAGACTGCCCCGATGTCAGAAGCATAGCTGGAGGACTCGGCCACGCAATGGCTAATATCATGTTCACTAAGAAATTTGTTGACGCTACAGGCTGTACGACTATTGAAGAAGTCATCGCTAAGAAAGTTCCCATTAAGTTAATCACTAAGAAGAACGGAACACTCGGCGAACTTACAGCAGAGAGAGTCATCGAGGCTTGCGGGATCTCTGTTGAAGAGTTCCTGACATTCGCGACTTGGGAGAAGACCGGAACAGACGCAATCAAATCCGGAATTCAGGACGACTTATATGACGCAACTATTGACCACGTTGACGCAGGACAGGCAACGACTACAGAAATTTGCTTGACTCACGACATGCATTTTGTACAGCTTGGTGAAGCGACTCTTGCAAATCTTAACAAGATGGGTTATGCGCCTATCACCATGTTAGCAGGAACATGGAACAAGCAGGACAGAGATATTCAGACGATGGGTTCACAGCAGAATTTAATAGTCCCTGCAAGTATGAATGAAGATATAGCTTATGCGTTGACAAAGGCAATCTGCGAGAACAAAGAGGAGATCGCAGCAGCAGTAGCTTCGTTGAAGTGGTTTGACCCCAAGACAGCCGGCAGACATGATTTAAACGGTGCTCCCCTTCACCCCGGCGCAGTGAAATATTATAAGGAAATGGGCTACGAGTTCGACGAATTCAAATAAGTATTAAGCGAAATATTTTATGGCTCGTCAGTTAAAAGCGGCGGGCCGTTTTATTATTAATCATCATCAAGGAGCTGAAAATTTTTATGGCTTTGCGTAATATAGCAGCAATTCTAGTTACAATAGCATTCTTTGGATTCCAGGCATATATAGCACTCGTTAAGCAGTTTGCTCCCATGCTTCAGAGTCCGATACACTTAATATTTGCATTGACTCTCGTATTTATTTATTTTCCTGCTGATTATAATTACCGTAAGAAAATAAGAAGGGCAGCAGAAGACATCGGCGAAGTTCCTGATCCTGTAATCCTGAATAAATATTCATGGTGGAATTATATAGATATTCTTGCGTTTGCAGGTATAGCTTATATGCTCTGGTATATCTTGAGTCAGGCAGAAAGACTCAATGAGTTCATAATAGGCGTTTCAGATATTTACTTAATGGATCATGCTGCAATGGTCATAATGATTTTATTATTACTCTTTGCAGTATACAGGACGTTAGGGGGAATTCTGGCAGGATTTATCACGGTGTTTATTATATTCGCTTGGACATCGCCCTACTTGCCCGGAATCTTTCACACGAATGCAAAGCCCGTAATGCAATTTCTTGAAGAGTTCACTTCAGGAATGACCATGACAGAGAGCGGAATATTCGGAACTCCCTTATTAACTAGTGCAAATACTTTATTTTATTTTATAGTCTTCGGAGCGTTTTTCTCTACAATCGGAGGCGGACAGCTCTTAATCGATATGGGCATGAAGTTATCTAACAAGTCATCAGGAGGCCCGGCAAAAGCTGCTGTATTATCATCTGGATTGATGGGAATGATCTCAGGCTCGGCAGTCGCTAACGTAGCTACAACAGGAGTTATGACTATTCCCATGATGAAGAAGATAGGCTACGAACCTGAAGAGGCAGGAGCAGTCGAGGCAGTTGCTTCAACAGGAGGACAGATCATGCCCCCTATTATGGGAGTCGGAGCTTTTATCATGGCTGAAATGTTAGGAATAAATTACATGTCAGTTGCGGCAAGTGCAATTATCCCGGCAGCAGCTTATTATTTCGCAGTGTTCGTTCTCGTTGACAAGATAGCGGCCAAGAGAGCAGCAAATCTTGACTCTACAATTGATGCCTCAATAAGTGTAGCGCGTCCTGTAATGCCGAGATTGTATTTATTAATTCCTGCTGTATTGCTCGTTGTCTGGATAATTAGGGGCTATTCGTTAATGCGTGCGGGCATGGTCGGAATATTCGCATGTCTTGTATGTGATGTGATTAATTATTTCGTGAATAAATCTGACTTCTTGAATCTTAAAGAATTATGGTCATGCTGCGTTGACGGAGCAAAGCAGGCAGCTTCTATAGCGATTCCTACAGCGGCTTGCGGAATTATAATCAACGTTGTAACCCAGCAGACTTCTTTAGCAACGAATCTTTCAGTGTTGATACGTTCACTAGGTACGAATTATTTATTTATAGCGATGTGTATAGCGATGGCCGGCTGTATGATTTTGGGAATGGCTCTCCCGACGGTTGCAGCTTATCTTGTAGGAGTAATATTATTTGTTCCCTGCATTCAGCCTATTTTACTTCAGACAGGTTTACCCAGAGCGACAGCAGACTTATGCGCAAATATGTTCGTGTTCTATTACGGGATAATGGCCCAGATAACTCCTCCGGTTTGTGTAGCATCGTATACGGCAGCAGGCATAGCAGGAGCAGACGCAATGAAGACGGGACTCAAGGGCTTTACGTTCGCAATGGTAGGCTTCTTAGTTCCCTTTGTATTCGTTTATAATCCCGCGTTGTTGTTAAAGGGTTCACTCACTGAGATAATAATTGCAGTAATTCAGCTTGTATTAGGAACTTACTTCTTGGCCGTCATGGTCGCAGGATATTACAAGACTCATTTGAATGTTATCGAACGCGTAATATTATTTGCAGCTGCATTGAGTTTAATCGCCCCTGAACCTATAAGCTCAGTCATAGGCGCAGTGATAGGAATTGCAATATTATTCATTAACAGGGTCAACGCTAAGAAGGGAGTTAATTAATGAGCAGTCATCATCAAGTTATCATAGCAGGAAGCGGACTCGCAGCACTCGCCTCAGCAGCAAGACTTCACGAACTCGGAGTCAAGGACATTGCGATTTATGCGAACGGACTCGGAGGAACTCCCTACATTGCAGCAATAAATTTTGTCTTACCTGAGAACCCCTACGGCGACTCACCGGAATTATATGCAAAGGACATGTTAGCGGCAGGTTATAACATCGGCAATAAAGAACTTGTTCACGAAATGGCAGCTAACACACTGAAAGGCTATGAGTTATTATGCAGATGGGGTGTAACGTTTGCTCATAATGAGGACGGCTCTATAAAGTTACGTCATGTGTCAGGTCATACTTACCCGCGTTCACTGTGTCAGACTACGAACTTAATAGGAGTCGAGATTGAGAAAGTCATGCTCACAAGATTAGCAGAGTCAGGGATCGAGTTTCATAACAAAGCTCAAGTCGTTAATCTCATCAAGAATGACGAGTCCGGAAAAATAGAAGGCTTCACAGTCATAGAAGATAATCACGAGCCTTATAACGTCTATGCACCTGTAGTAATAGCCTCATGGGGCGGAGTAGGAAATTTATTAGGCACGTCAACATATCCCGATGATGTGAAAGGCAACACATTAGGAATGGCCAAGACTGCGGGAGCGTCTCTCGTTGATTTGGAATTTATTGAGTTCGAGCCGATGGTCATGATGTCCCCTGAAGGTGCAGTAGGTGAACCTTGTCCGACTGCTATGTTAGGTGAAGGCGGCTATTTATTGAACTCTGACGGTGAAAGATTCTTGTTGAGAGTCAGGCCTCAGGGGGAAGCAGGTGCTCCGAAATCGCTAATCAATCACGAAATTTGGAAGCAGGTCGCTCAAGGCAAAGGCAACTCACACGGGGGAGTCTGGGTGGACTTGAGACACATTGATATAAATATTCTTAAGGCTTATCCCTGGTTCTATAATAGACTCATTCAGAGCGGATGTGATCCCAAGAAAGAATTGCTCGAAGTCGGGCCAATGCCTCACAGTTTCTCAGGAGGAATTCGAGTCGATAAGAATTACGAGTCAGACGTTAAAGGACTCTTTGCAGTCGGTGAAGCGTGCGGAGGTATTCACGGGGCTTGCAGGTGTGCAGGTAACGCGGCATCGCAGGCGACACTTTCAGGCTTGTTATGTGCTGAGGGAGTCATGAGAACCGGAGAACTTGACAGGGTGATTAATGAACGCGAAGTAATTTATCACCGTGATGACTCAGTGCGCGAAAAGTATTTAGGCGAGCTTCAGAGAGTCGCAGGCAGGTCATTAGGAGTCTACAGGAACGCCCAAGATTTAGAATCGGCATTGAAATTTACCCATGAAGTTATAGAATCTTCTCAGGCAGCAAAAGATGATTTGACGAGTCAGACAGCTCTGGCAATTCATTTAATCGCGAAGGCTGCACTTAACCGCAAAGAGAGTCGGGGGACTCACAACCGCACAGACTACCCGGAGTCAAGCCCTGATTTCGAGAAGGAATTTATTTTTTAGGAGGTAATTTTCATGTCGCGTAAGTTCAAGTTATTAGCGTTGTTGTTGGTGTTCGTGTTAGCAGGGACATCAACAGAGGCTCTTGCAGCCAGACGGAGGCGCAGAATCAGACACGATGACAGCTCTCACAGAACAAGAAGAGTCGAGCTTATCACTCCTTCAGAGGCTCAGAATGTCGTCAAGAGGCAGCTTGGAACTCAGAGAGTCAGATTCTTCGGTGAACCTGAACTCAAGAACAAGGCTCATGATTACCCCGTAAACGGCGATTACAGACCAGTATACGAGATGAGATGCGAGGCTCAGGGCAGCAGATACAACGTTGATGTTGATGCAATTACAGGCCAAGTCTTGAAGTTAGCTTATGCAAGACGTTAATTAAAAATTTTCCCTCTCTGAGTGTTAATTCATTCAGGGAGGGTTTTATTATTATGCAACGGGTAAAGTTATCGTGAATGTACTGCCTTGATCTTTCTGACTCGTTACGCTGATTTTGCCTCCGTGAGCTTCGACTGACGCTTTGACGATAGCAAGACCGACTCCGCTGCCTCCTGTTATGCGGGTTCGAGACTCATCTGTCCTGTAAAATCTCTCGAAAATATTCGGCAAATCCTTTTCTGCAATTCCGATACCTGTATCACTGACTTGAATTAACGCGCTGTTATTGACTCTGTAAAGCCTGAGATTCACTTGGCCTCCTGAATTGGTGTAACGCTGGGCATTAGAGAGCAGATTATCTATAACGTTTCTGAACTTGTTAGTATCTATTTCACACGCAATATTATTCTCAAGCTGACTCGTTAAAGCTATATTGCTCTTCTCGAACAAAGGCATGAAGGACTCAATCACGGGTTCAAGAAATTTTTTCATGTCAGTACGTTCTTTGTGAATAATCAGAGACTCGCCTTCAAGACGGGTTAAAGCAACAACGTTTTCAATCAAGCCTCCTAGTCTCTGCATTTCGTTCACGCATAGTTCAAGCCTCTCCGGAGTAGGTTCAAGTATACCGTCAGCAATAGCTTCTATTTGAGTCCTTGCCACTGTCAACGGTGTCTTGAGTTCGTGAGCTACATCGACCATTAAACGCCGTCTTAATTTCTCCTGGCCTGCTAAAGTCCTGCCTAAGTCTTCAACGCATTTAGTAAGCTCGTCAAGTTCGCGGATTCCTATTGATTTAATTTCTTCGTTAGAGTCATATTCACCGTGACTTATATCTCTGGTGCGTTCGATAGCTTTTATAACGGGTCTGCTGAGTCTTCCTGCAACGATAAAGCCGAGTCCGCAGGCTGCAACGATCATAATTAATGCTCCGGCGAGATTATAGCGAATCAGGTATGTTATATATGAAATTTCGTAACGTCCTGAAGGTATCCTGCGCTCGATTTCAAGCCTGCCGATGTTCTTTATTTTGTCCCGGCCAAGTTTCATAGTTATATGTTCGCTTTCAGGTCTTGAGTGATTATTGTTATTATTATTATGAGTCATTATGAACGGCTTCAACGTGTAAATTTCGTTATCGTCTGCATCAAATAAAGTGATTCTCATTCCTCCCCATCTTGGTGCAGGTCTCAAAACGTCTTTAACTCTGCTGGTGTTCCAGACTCCGCCTTCTTCGATATATAACTCAGTCAGAGACTCGCATAAATTTTCTAAGTCTGCCTGCCGTCTGTGAACTTGAAGATCTCTGAAAGCATATGCTCCCAGCCAGACGCTTAACGATGGGACTACGATACCAGCTAAGAAAGCAAGCAGGACATAAAGAGTCAGGAAATGTGATAACAGTGATTTACTTTTCATCATCGAGCCTATATCCGAAGCCGTAAATAGTTTTTATCCAGCCGTTTTCGTGTCCCGGCTCAGCGAGTTTCTTGCGTAAATTTTTAACGTACGTGTCAATAGTCCTGTCGAAGCCGTCATAGTCATCACCAAGTGCAGACCTGATTATTTCTTCGCGTGACCAAGTTCTAATAGGCTTTGAAGCAAGAGTCGAGAATATCAAGAACTCACTCTTTGTAACTTGAATCGGAGTCCCGTCTTTTCGTAATTCGACTCGTTCGGGATCAATTTCGATTCGTCCGTCAGCTACTGAACCCGAAGCTAAGTTATCGCGTGACTCTCTCGGTCTTAACTGAGCTCGAATTCTTGCCATTAAGACTCTTGGACTGAAGGGCTTTGCTACGTAATCATTTGCCCCTAAGTCAAGACCCGACACAACGTCTGACTCGCTGCTCTTGGCCGTAAGCATAATAATAGGGACGCTCGATTTCTCACGGATTCGCCTGCAAACTTCTTCACCGTTCAATTTGGGAAGCATTAAATCAAGAATGATTAAGTCAGGTTCTTCCCGGCTGAATAATTCTAGAGCCTCGATTCCGTCCGAAGCGTAGACAGTTTCAAGCCCCTCACGTTTCGCATAAGCTATGACTACTTCAGCGATTGATGCCTCATCTTCGACTATTAATAATTTCATGTAAAATAAAACTCCTTTCACAAAAACTACATTTTCATTTCACAATGCGTTCATAATTTCTTGTTATTCTATCAGCGTTGAAGCAAAAGATTACGAGAAAAAATGAATTCAACGAGTTAAAATTAAATCTCAGCAAAATATATAAAGGAGGAAATTAAGCATGAAACGTTTTGCAGCAATAATAGCTCTCGCAGCAGCAGGAAGTGTAATCATAGCGTCAAATCCTGCCGATGCAGCAAAGAAAGTCAAAGCTGATGTTAGTCTCGACGAGTTAAAGACTTCTTTCAGCAGAGGACATCATCATTCAGGCCCTCACCCTCTGGACATAGCAAGACTGTTCATTGACATAGTTGAACTTGTTGACCACGATGACTGGGATTACGGACCTCCCCCGCCGCCTCCGCCCCCTCCGCCGAGATGGCATAGACCGCCCCCGAGATGGCACAGACCTCCGCCGCCGCCTCCGCCTCATCATCCCGGACCCGAACCACGCTGGAGACCCGGACCAGGCCCAAGATGGAGACCAGGCCCCGGACCAAGACCCGAAGGCCCGCGCTTCAGACCGGCCCCCCCCAGAGGCCCAAGACCCGGACCCGGACCGCGACCAGGACCCAGACCCGGCCCAAGACCAGGAGGACTAAGACCGCCCAGACACTAAAACAGGGCAAAGCGTTATGAGAAAGTGAGAAAATGAGAAAGGAGAAAGTTTTATCATGATGAGAGCTTCAAGTAAAAAATTATTAGCAGCTCTGGTGATTTCAGGAGTGTTGAGCATTTCCGGAGCAGCTTTCGCAAGTGTTAAAGAAGTAAAAGCGTCATCACTTGTCGGCGATATTGTGAGAGGCATACTTGAACATAATCACAGGGCACAGACTCCGCCCCCGCCTCCTGAGTTCAGGAATGATCACAGACCTCCGCCACCTCCTGACGGCAAATTTAGACCGAGAAGCCATGACATGAGACCTGACGGAAAAAGACTGCCCCCGCCTCCCAAAGGGGATAAGAGACCGCCTGAACCGCCGAGAGAACCTAGGGGATTGAAGCCGCATATGCCGCCGCATCATCGCCCAATGGCTCGAAGATAGCATATTAACCAGACAGTTAATTAATTTATTTATTTGATGGAGGTAATTTATTAATCATGAAGAAAGTTTTAGCGTTATTGTTAGCAGTGTGCGTAGTGTGTGCAGCAGGTGCAGCGTTTGCCAAGCCCGGAATGCAAAGAAGACCGGATTTTGCATGTAATGAAAACTTTAGACCGGAATTCGCACCCGGAGATATGCCCGGCCCCGGAGGTTTTGAAGGCAGACATCACGGACATAGACCGCCTAGACCAGAAGGCAGACACATGAGGTTCGCTCCTGATATGCCTCAGGAAATACGCGCTAAAGCCGTTGAACTCGAGAAGCTGAAAATTGACCTTGAAGAAGCCCTCACAAGCAAGCCGGTTAATAAAGCAAAAGCCCTTGAAGTTCACAAGAAAATGCAGACTCTTAAGAACGATTTAGACGACTGGAGATTTGAGAGAAAACTCGAATTTATCGAGAAGAGAGCTGACTCAAAGCCTACACCGCCTGTACCTGAAAGAGAGAACTCAAAGCCTGAAGCACCGGACGCGCGATAGGGAACTTAAGGAAGGATAAAATTTTTTACTCCCGGTCATGATTACAAAGGCCGGGAATTTTTTTATGTCATCTTACAATCGTGAAAGCCTTGATACATGCATTGCTCTTGTCGGAAAGTTTCGCCCCGTCAGTCCATTTCTTGCCGTCACTTGAAAAATAGCTCTCGTTTTGATTAACAAGAACGTTTTCTGAGTACCATTTAACTTTTGACTCGACTGCAATGGAACTTCTCGAGAATTTTATTACTACTGAGAAATATTCGCCCTGTTTGAGCCTCACGCTTTCAGGAAGTTTCACAGTGTGATAGCCTGCGTATTCGATTTTGCCTTTAGTGCTTGCTGCTAAATTTCCTGATACAGGAGAAGCCGGGAACTTGCTGCCGTGAGTGTAAATATAAATCTCGTAGTCCATGTTATTATGAGTCGTGTAGAAGCCTGCCTCTCTGAGTGATTCAAGTTTATTCACTGTCTTGAAGATATTTGCTCCCCATGAATAATTTTTCGCACTGCAGTAGCCCAGATCATCATAGCCGTAATGTCTCATGTTAGGAGTGTTTCTCTCTGCTATGAACGCTGCTCCGCCTATAATATATTGTTCGTAAGAGAGCCAGAAATATCCCCCCATGTTGCCGAATAAATCACCGAATGAATTCTTTACCAGCCATGCTCCGTTTCTTGAAGGCTTAGGGTTGAAGTTATCGCGTGAAAAATTATCGTCCCAGCCTATTAATAACACATCGTGATTCGTTTCTTTATTATTATTATTGAAGTAAGTGAAATATTTTCTGGTCATGTTGAATTTGTCCATCTTGTGCCACATGCTTATTACTATTGCACCGTGCTTCATGATTAAATTCTTTCTGATTGAGTCCGTAGTGTTCTCAAGCCTCGACAAAAAATATACATCGCGCAGTCTCATCGGTCTTCTATAGTCTTCAGGTTTTCTGTTAGCTGCATATTTTTTTATAGCGTCAAGATTCGTAGTTATATATAATAAATCTCTCTCGTTCGCAGGCCCTGAGAGTCTGGAGAGAAAAGCCGCTGCCCTGAGTGCATTGCCCTCAAGCCTGAGCATTCCTTCTTTGAACTTTGACGAAAAGTTTTTCTCAATCGTTGAATTCTTGTACGAGTAATAAGCAAGCTGCATCTCTGACAAGTCCGGAATCTTTTTATCAGTGTTGAGCTTCTGAGTCAGCCAGTTAGACTCCATTGAACCCAGAGCAGCAAAGGCCCAGCACGGCCCGGAGATTCCCTGATTCTTGACGCTCGTGACTCTGTTATAGTCCCGCAAGTCATATCGAGAAGGCAAGGCATGAGACTCTTTCGCAAGCATTAACGCAATTAATAACGCAAGAAATTTTTTCATGTTCATATTAGCAAATCACCTCAATTTTTATTTTTTTATCACTGTGAAGACTTTTATGCAGGCATTAGAATTTATGTTAACCCCGTCAAGCCATTTGAGTCCGTCAAGAGAAAAATAGCTCTCATGATGATTAATTATTGCGTTGTCCGAATATTTTTCGCGTATAGTCTCTACAGGCATAACTTTTCGGCCGAGTTTTAATACTATCGAGAAATATTCGCCGTACCACATTGATAACTCTTCAGGTAAATCAACAGTGTGATAACCTGCAAGCCCGCATTCTCCGTTAAGAGACGCTATTAAATGCCCGGTTACAGGTGAGTCAGGTCTTACGCTTCCGAACTCGTAAATATAGAGCTCGTAACTTGTATTATTAAACGGTGTGTAGAATGATGCTGCCTTAAGATATTCGCAGTCTTCGTTAATTCTGAATATATTTGCTGACCAGTTATAAGCCGCCGCACTGCAATAGCCTAACTCGTCGTGATAATATATTCTCGTGTTAAGATTATTCTTGTCGAGAATGAATGCTGTTCCTCCTGAGGTTAACTGTTCATATGAGAGCCAAAATATTTTATCTTCACCCCATGAGTCTTTTACTAGCCACGCTCCGTTTTGTGATGGTCTCGGTGAGAAATAGAACAACGGGAAATCATCATCCCAGCCTATTATTAATATGTCGTGATTAGTGCTTCGGCCTTTGGAATTATTGAAGTAGGTCTTGCGCTGCCTGTAAGTGTTTATCTGGCTGTGATCTAAATAAATGCTTGAGTATAACGCTCCGTTCTGAATGATTAATTCTTTTCTGGACTCGTTATCTAGTGCCGTGAAAGGATTGTTGCGGGACAAAAAATATATATCGCGCAATATAAATGACTCGTTGTTGATGACTAAAGGCTGTCGAGTCAGAATTGCTGAGGAGTTAAAAGCGTCAGGTCTGGTGTCTGAAGTCGTCTTGATAGTAAAATTTTGATTGACTGAGTTAATTAATTCCTGTTCAGATAAATTTATGTCATGACTTGTCCCGAAATTTTGAGTCAGATAATTTGACTCACATGCTCCCAGAACAGCAAATGACCAGCACGTTTCGAGTTCAGTTTGATTCTTTATGCCCGTAATCTCGGCTTGGTACTTTGAAGGCAGAGAATGAGACTCTCTCACACTCAGCAAGATTATTAATAGTGCAACAAGAAAAATTTTTTTCACGTATAATCACCCCATAAATTTATAACAAGTTATAACAGGAGAGATGATAAAACATGCCCGGTAAATTAAAACCTGAAATATTAAAGCATAAAGTATTAGACTTCACAGGAGCTTCAAGACCTGATTTATTAGTGGGAGGAGGACTCGGCGAGGACGCTGCATTAATCAAAGTCAATGAAGGTATTCTAGTCGCTGCTTCGGATCCCGTAACAGGTGCAGTCAAGAACGCAGGAAGTTTGTTAGTTCACGTCAACGCAAATGATTTAGCCTGCAAAGGTGCTGACCCGGCCTGGCTTGTAGTGACTCTAATAATTCCTGACAGACTCGGAGCAGATTTTATCGCTTCAATCATGAAGGAAATTCACGAGACATGCAAAGCTCTCAATATCGCAATCGCTGGAGGACACACAGAATTAACAGATAAATATGACTCACCGGTAATTTCAGGGACAATGCTGGGAATGACGAAATACGAGCTTGACACGAAAAAGATTCACGAAGGAGATTATATTTTATTAACAGGACATGCAGGACTCGAAGGCATGAGCATTATAGCTAACGACCGAGAAGACTTATTCAGAGATATTTTTACAAGTGAACAAATAAATATAATCAAGTCATGGGGCAGTGAGTTATCAATCATCAAGCCTGCTGAAATTTTACGCGAATTTTCACACTACATGCATGATCCAACAGAAGGAGGACTCAACGGGGCGTTATTCGAGACGTCGGAAGCCTGTAACATGGGAATAGAATTTATCGAAGGCTCAATACCTGTTCATGACTTCACGAGAAGGGCAGCAGAGAAATTAAGATTTAACCCGTTGAATTTAATCTCATCAGGAATGCTGTTAGCTGTCATGCCCGGCGAAAGAGTCAATGAGGCTCAGAGAAAACTTGCAGAGAGTAATATTGCTTCAAGTGTAATAGGCAGGTTCACGAGAGATAAAAGAATTTCACTGAGTCTAAGTACGAACGAAGAACTTTGGGGGATATTGGCGCATGATTCGCAGTAATATAAATTAATTCAGTTATAATATGCACGCACATAAAATAAATTTCATGATTATGAAGGGAACGTGTAAATAATTGGCAAGAATATTTGACAAGACATGGCAGAGAACAAAACTTTGCGGAACTTTCACAGAGTCAGACGCTGGCCAAGAAGTCAGAGCTAACGGCTGGGTCAGGGCAAGAAGAGACTTAGGCGGAATAATCTTCGTTGAAGTTTGGGACTGGACAGGGCCTATTCAAGTCGTCTTTGATCCGTCGTTACCAGAGACTCCGGAAGAAGTTCACGAGGCAGCAGCAGGTTTACGCAATGAATACTGTATAGCTGTTCAGGGCAAAATGAGAATCAGACCCGAAGGCACAGATAATCCCGAACTCAAGACAGGAAATATTGAGATTGTTGCTAGAGACTTTCTTATTATGTCCAAAGCTAAGCCAATACCGTTTGAAATCGGAGACGCTACGGACAACGTTGACGAGAATATAAGGCTTAAGTACCGTTATCTCGATATGAGACGCGATAAAATGCAGAAAAATTTGCGTACCCGCTCAAAGATTAATGCTTTCACACGAAAATATTTAGGCGAACGTGATTTTGTTGAACTTGAGACTCCCATGCTGACTAAAGCTACTCCCGAAGGCGCAAGAGATTATCTCGTACCATCAAGAGTCAATCAGGGCTGCTTCTATGCTCTGCCTCAATCACCGCAATTGTTCAAGCAGATATTAATGATCTCAGGCTTTGACAGATATTATCAGATAGCACGATGCTTCAGGGACGAAGATTTACGCGCTGACAGACAGCCGGAATTCACTCAAGTAGATATAGAGATGAGCTACATTGTCGAAGATGACATCATGAACTTAATCGAAGGCTACATGAAGGGTTTATTCAAAGAAATTCGGGGAGTCGACATTCCCACACCGTTTATCAGAATGCCTTACTGGGACGCTATGGACAAATACGGCAGCGACAAACCTGACTTAAGAGTCAAATTAGAACTTTGCGACTTGGCAGACGCTTTCAGAAATGCAGGCTTTGAACCGTTCAGAAGGATTCTTGAGGCCGGCGGAGTAGTTCGAGGCTTAAGACTTCCCGGAGGAGCTTCAATGTCACGAAAAGAAATTCTTGATCTCGAAGCACGAGCAATTAAACTCGGAACATCTGGACTCGCTAACTTCCTGTATAAAGACGGCGGATTGAAGGGACCGTTAGTGAAATTCCTGAAGCCTGAAGAGGTTGACAAAGTCCGCGAACTTGCAAAGATGGAACCTGAAGACGCATTATTTATCGTAGCAAATGAATCCAGAGGCAAAGCATGTGAAATATTAGGGACTCTGAGACTCGAACTTGGCCGGGCGCGTGAAGATTTATTCGACAACTCCCCCGATAACTGGAAATTCTTATGGGTTACACGCTTCCCATTATTCGAGTGGAGCACTGACGAGAAACGCTGGGTAGCAATGCACCACCCATTCACATCACCTGCTCTTGATAATGACACACCTTTTGACGAAGACCCCGAACACGCTTTAGCAAGAGCATATGACTGCGTATTAAACGGCAACGAAGTCGGCGGAGGTTCAATCAGAATTCATGATCCGGAAGTCCAAGCAAGATTATTCAAGGCTCTTGGAATCACTCCTGAAGACGCAAAGAGGAGATTCGGCTTCTTCCTTGATGCGTTATCATATGGGACTCCACCTCACGGGGGACTTGCTTTAGGCGTTGACAGACTCGTTATGCTGCTTTGTGAGGGTAACTCGATTCGCGATGTTATGGCGTTCCCGAAGACCCAGAAGGCTCAATGCTTGATGAGCGGTGCGCCTGATGTTGTCGAAGATGAGAGACTTGACGAGCTTGCAATAAAAGTTGTTAAGGACGAGTAATTAATAATGATAATATCCCTCTGTGTGATAGAATACAGGGGGAAAAATTTTTTAATAAGTATAAAGGAGGTTGACAGAATTGCAAAAACGTGCGTATAATGCAGTTCGCAGTTCGCAGTTCGCAGTTCGCAGTTCGCAGTTCGCAGTTCGCAGTAGCTTAATCTATCTTTTCATTTATTTCTATAACATAAACATATCAAGGGGCATGTCAGAATGAGTACATGCTTTCAAGACGTTTCTATATTAATTCCCGCGCTTGATGAGACATATTCACTCTCTGAAACAGTCAGGATAATTGCAGACACATGCGATAACAAAGATATAGCTGAAATAATAATTATCGTATCACCAGAGAAGACTTCACATGATACCAGAGATACAGCAGAAAAATTAATCTCAGAGTATCAGGACAGAATAAATATTTATATCCACGAGCAAAAACTGCCGTTTGTCGGAGGCGCAGTTCGTGAAGGTATAAATCTCGCTAAAGGGAGTCATCTCGTCATGATGTCAGCTGACTTAGAGACAGACCCTCACGTTATAAAAGATTTTATTGCTCAGTCTAAAGAATTTCCCGACAGAATTATCACCGCAACACGCTGGAAGAAGGGCGGAGGCTTCAAAGGCTATAACAAGATAAAGTTAATCTGCAATTATATTTTCGAGAAGAGCATAGCATTATTTTATTTCTCGAGTCTCAGTGATATGACGTTCGGTTATAGATTATTCCCGTCAGGACTCATGAAAAATATTCACTGGGAAGAGTTAAAGCATCCGTTCTTTCTTGAGACAGCGTTAAAGCCGTTGAGACTGGGAGTCAAATTCGTTGAGGTTCCTTCTAAGTGGCAGGCAAGGACTGAGGGCGATTCGGTCAATGGCTTCTTTGCGAATTTCAAATACTTCAGGACGGCATGGCATAACAGGTTCATGAAGCCTGAGAAAATATTTAAGGAGTCTGACTAACATGAAAACTTTGAACGATAAAGATAACGCCCCTTCACTTGCTATGTGGGTTATAGCATTCGTGTTGTTTGCAGTGATATTCGCTTCATTCTGTTACGATGATACAAAATCAATAATACGATATGAATTAGGTTTTGCAGAGTCCATGCTCAAGGGCGAATTTAAAGACTTGTACGGGGCAGCTTATGACACAGCTTTATATGCACGCGAAAATAATTTAGGCGGAGGTGCTTTTCCAGCATATAGTCTACCGCTCAATTTACTCTTGGGGATATGGGGAATACCGTTATATTTATACAGAGATTTTTGCGGAATTCACGAGGACATTACTCAAAGTTTCGCTCAGGTGCTCTACGGTAAAAGTATTTTATTTATCGCATTAATAATCACGGTCATACTTGTTTATAAAATTTGCTGTACTCTCGGAGCAAAGGACTCTGAATCAAAATGGGGAGCATATTTCTACTTTACTGCATTAATAGTAACGTGTTCTATAGGCACAATTGGACAGTGTGATGTAATAGGGATGATATTAATTCTATCAGGCTTCCTTGCATACATACGCGGTGAATATAAAAAGTTCTTGCTATATTTCATTATTGCTATGCCGTTCAAAATGTATGTGTTCTTCTTGATGTTCCCGTTAATGCTCTTACGTGAGAAAAATATTATGAGAATCATTCGAAATCTTATATTTATTGCTGTGCCGACTCTCTTATGTGATTTATCACTGATTAATAATCCTGCTGCCTTAAGGACTAAATCACTTTTCAATATAGCTATGCTTGACAAGCTGACTTCTCTCAGGCTTCCTTTGTTTCATGGACGGGCATCTGTTTTTGTAGTCTTATTTGGACTGCTTTGTGTATATTGTTATCTTCATGATAAACACTGTGAAAATGAGAACAAGAATTTCTCTCTTTTTATTTCTATTGTCTCGGGAGTAATTTTGTTTATAAGTTTTCCTTCTTACCCTTACTGGATTGTATATCTTGTGCCATATTTTGCAGTGGCTTGTGTTTGCTGTAGTGATAAAGTAAATATTATTCTCTTTGAGACAACAGGCTTTGCATCGCTTGCTTTCTCGAATTATCTTTCGTATTTTTGGTGCTATGACATTCACAATAATGTAAATATGTTTCTGTATAGAGTGTTCGGCAATCCTGAATTCAGAGAAGGTGCTTTAACCCTCACGAGACTTGCTCGATCGAAGCTTCTTCACGGAACGATGAGAATATTTGACGCAGTTTTTATCGTCTGCATGTTTACTCTTGTGTATTTATGCTCGCCTGCCAGAGATAATAATACTAACAGCATAAATTACAAGCAGTGCGCCATGACAAGATTATTTATTAACACTTTGATTGCTTATATTCCTGTAATTCTATTCTTTAATGCTATAGGGTGAAATTCATGAACGCAAAATACTTAATTCTCGGTGCCGGCCCCTCTGGTCTGTCATTTGCCCATAGATTGCTTAATCATAACGAACACGATTTTATTATTCTCGAAGCTGAACACGAAGCAGGCGGTTTATGCAGATCTGTTAATGTTGACGGTTCAGCCCTTGACATCGGAGGCGGTCATATTCTCGACGTTAGAAGACCCGAAGTTGTGAAATTCCTGTTTGAATTCATGCCGCGTTCTGAGTGGAATCACTTCACACGAGATACAACGATACATATTAACGGTCAAGTAATCTCGCATCCTTTCGAGGCTAATATATGGCAGCTTGACTTAGAGAACCAAATAAAATATTTAAGCTCAATCTCAAAGGCAGGCTGCATCACCGGTAAGCCAAAACCTGAGAAGTTCACGGACTGGATTCGCTGGAAACTTGGAGACTCAATCGCAAATGATTACATGATACCTTACAACATAAAAATGTTCGGTGAAGAGCTTGATAACTTAGGCACGTATTGGCTTGAAAAGTTGCCCGAAGTCAGCTTTGAAGATACTT
This sequence comes from Synergistaceae bacterium, assembly GCA_017439345.1. Classification (GTDB taxonomy): domain Bacteria; phylum Synergistota; class Synergistia; order Synergistales; family Aminobacteriaceae; genus JAFUXM01. Next base: position 73,855 of record JAFSJJ010000010.1, on the reverse strand, counting down.
TGCGTTCATGCCTCGAGAGAAAAGCCCACGCTAAGCAGCCCGGTCATGCTGAATTCTTTTACCCTAAAGATTACGGCTACGGTGAAGTATGGCTCAGGATGGCACGCTCCCTCGATGACAAAATAATTTATAACCAGCACGTTAATTATATTGACTTTGACTCATTATGCGTCAGGACTCTTGAAGGCTCGGAGTATCAAGGCAGCATAATTATTAACACGATACCTTATAGAGAATTTCGCGGGATAAAAGCTATGCCTGAAGCTCTCAAAGAATCGATTCAAAATTTGCGTCATACTTCAGTCAGAGTTAAATATATACCAGAAAATATTGACACTTCGGCTCAATGGATTTACTTGCCTGATTTAACTCTTGACTATCATAGAATATTCGTGCGTCATAATGTTTTACTCGGCAGTCATGGAGTCTGGACAGAGACCAACGAAGCAAGATTGAGTCATAATGATAACGAAGGCTTCTCGATTAAGTACGCTTACCCGTTGAATACGCTTGACAAGCCCCGAATAATGAAAGACTTATTGACATGGTGCAGAAGCAAAAATTTCTACGGTCTTGGCCGCTGGGGAGAACATCAGCACTATAACTCTGATTTAGTCGTTGAACTTGCTATGAAACTCGCTGACGAATTAATTTAGGACGTAATCAATTCCCCTTGTGTGAGATAAAAATTTTCATTCAGGGGGTAATTTCAACAAAATTCTTGCGTGTTCAAGTGCCTCGTTCAAGTCCGGCGACCCTGATAACATTCTTGCGATCTCCCGGACTCTTTCATTTCCTGATATATTCTTCATGAAAGTTTCTGATTCACTGCGCTGAATGAGTATATGCGAGTCTCCCAACGCTGCAATTGAAGCCTCATGAGTTACAAGAATAACTTGACACTTTCGCGATAACTTCTTGAGCTGCAACCCCGTCAACGTGGCTGCACGTCCCCCGAGTCCTGCCGCTGCTTCGTCAAATATTATCGTAGGTGGGAGCAAGTCATCAGGTAAAGATAACTGCAACGCTAATAACAGCCTGCTGAGTTCACCGCCTGAAGCTATGTTCTCGATCTTACCCAAACGAGTAGAGTCCTGCAATATAAATTCAATCTCATCTGCTCCGTTATGATTTAATTTTTGCAGTGAATTCAACTTGATAATAAACTTTATTCCCGGCATTGCGAGTTCACACAGGATATTATTGACTCTCTGCGCTAACATGTCGGCTTCATGCTGTCTTGATTCCCTGATCCTCATTGCGAGGGCCTGAGCCTCTTTTCTGTCATCAAGTGAACGTGCTGATAAATTTTCAAGCTCGCTATAACTCTTCTCGAGCCATTCAAGGGCATTAGATATTTCATCGCAGTAGTTTAATAACTCGTTCTCATCAAGAATATTGCTCATACGCTTTAATTTTCGCAACGCTCCGAGTCTTGATTCAGTCTCTTCACGTAATGCAAGCCCGCCCTCTTCGTCATCGATAGAAATATTTCTCATTACGTTATCTATATTTTCAAGCGAGTCTCTTACCTGTGAAATGTCATCTTCGTTCATGAAAGCATATAAATTCTCAAAGCATGTTTTAGCGTTCTCGATTAGTCCGTGTTCTGACAGTCCGCCTGTTAATGAATCAAGTGAAGTTTTCGCCCGTTTGCGTTCTGATGTCCTGTGAGTTATATCTGATAATAAATTTTCGAGTCTTATTTCGAGTCCAGGTTCAGGTTTCGCAGTCTTGACCAAATCAAAAATTTCTTTCGCGTTAGAGTACTGCTTCTCAATTTCGGCTCTGCGCTTCTTCATGGCTTGTAATTCTCCTGAGCTGGTCTTAGCGCGTTCAAAGGCTTCATGAAACTCTTCAAATATAGTATGGTCATCAATGCATGAGTCAAGCATTGCAAGCTGCCTGTCGCTGTCGAGTAATTCAATCTGGGCAAACTGATTCTGAATCCTGATTAACTCATTCACGATTTTAGAGCATTCGTTCAAGCCGATATTAATGCTTCCTAATTTTGATTTGCTGCGTCCTGTATTGAGAATTTCACGGGTTATTATGCTGCCTGTAAATCTTGCTTCGACTTGGCCGCGTTCTTCACCTGCACGAATAAATTTCGCTCCTCCACGACTTCCCGTTAAGAGTTCAAGTGCTTTGATTACGCTTGATTTTCCTGCACCGCTCTCACCTGTGATTATATTTAGTCCCGGTGTGAATTCAAGTTCAGCTTCACGAAGTCCGCCTATGTTGTGAATTAATAATTTCTCTAACATTATTTATTATCTGAACGCTACTCCCCAGCCTAATTTCTCGCGAACTATGTCAAGAAAGTTTTTGCCTGCTAGATTTACAGTTCTGATCTTCTTTGTCCGTGAGAGCCTTATATCGATTCTATCGCCAGGTAAGACTTCATAAGCGAGCTGGCCGTCCTGAGTCAATATTAAGTCTCGAGACACTCCGCAGGGGATTAGGGTTATAGTGTCGTTATCAGAAGCTATTAACGGTCTTGAATATAACGTGTGAGCGCACATTGGTACAAGTAACATTGCATTCATGTGAGGGGGAATGATAGGGCCTCCTGCTGAGAGAGCATATGCTGTTGAACCTGTAGGTGATGAGATTATTGCTCCGTCAGCTGGTAACACACAGAAAAATTTATCGTTAAATCTTATCTCGACTTGAAGAAGCCTTGCTATTGCATTTGAGCTCAAGACTATATCATTAAGAGCGTAGATTTTGTGTGAGGCAGAGTTATCGTGCTTGAGTGTACATGTTAAGACTCTGCGTTCGAGGACATCAAAATTGTCATGTAATATATTTTCTAAATCCTGTTCGACTCCTTCAGGTCTGCTCGATGCAAGAAATCCAAGATGACCAAGATTAACGCCGTGCAAAATAATATCTGTACCCATTACGAATCTTGCTGCACGTAAAAAAGTTCCGTCGCCTCCAACTACGAGCGCAAGTTTTACCGTCTTGAGCCATTGTTCATCGTCAAGTCCTGCTGTAGTCAGTGCGCTGGCTTCCTGATGAGGCAGCATGAAGGGGCATTTATTCTTCTGTCCCCAGTCAAGTAAACGCCGTGCAGTGTTGACAGCTTCGGGCTTGCGTAAATTAACTATCATTCCGAGTTCTTTTGCTTTCATGATGGCTTAAGATTATAGCAGGAATTCTTTATATAACATGCTCGCTTGAATGCCCGTGTTGTTCTGGTACTTGCCGTTAGTATAATTCTCGTAAGGCTCTGTTATGGTGTGATAATAGATCTGCGCTATCTGGACTCCTGCATAAATTCTCACAGGCTGAACGCAAAATAATTCAAGCGTCCAGTAACCCGCAAAGCCTACATCGCCAAAACCTGCCGTAACATGAATGCATATTCCTAATCTTCCAATTGATGAGCGTCCTTCTAACATTGGGATATAACCTTCAGTCCGAGTGTATTCACAAGTCCGGCCAAGATATAATTTACCCGGCATCAGCACAAAGCCTTCAGACGGTATTAATATTCTCTGAGTAGGGTTGTCGTGTCTCATGTCAAGTTCATCGCAGGTGTATGTGATTAATTCATTGTGTAACGATAAATTATAGCTGTTGGGATTGAGTCTCTTCTCGTCGAAAGGGTCTATAATAATCTCGCGTCCTATGTGATTGAGTATCTCGAGTCCTGAAAGTATCAATGCGTGTTGAGCCTCTCTTTGTGTATTAGTAATTGTATTAGTAATTCATATCTTTATATTAATACATTATCACAGATTAACTCACTGATATAATATTAACTCAAAAAATATGAAAGGCAAATTTTCTTCCATGAGCAAAAAACTTCTTAATATTCGAGAGGTGAAGCTGCTTCCAATAGACGCAGAATTTTACGTTATGGGTGTGGCTTCAAGATTATCCAGACGCGTTGACCGTAATAATAATCCTTTCTGGGAAATGACTTTAAGCGACAAGACAGGAGATTTAGACGGCAAAATTTGGACTAACTCAAGCTGGATTAACAGGCAGGGCGGAGACTCGTTCCCTGTTGACCCGGATAACTGCGGACTCACATTCGAGGGCAAAAGCATAGGCATTGCCGGCAAAGTCGGACAGTACAGAGACCTAATGCAATATAATTTCAATGAAGTATATTATCTTGATCAAGAGCAGTATCCTCCGAGCGGTTTTATTAAGACTTCTCCGGTTAATGCAGCTTATCTTGAAGATCAATTCAGAGACTTAATCGCACAAGTTAAGCACAAAGAAATTCATGATTTCCTGTTGTCAGTCTTCTTCACTAAATATAATCTTTGGGAAAAGTTCAAGATTTGGCCGGCTGCTACTCTGCTTCATCATGCTTATGTCGGAGGATTGTTAGAGCATTCCGTCTCAGTCGCAATAGGTGCGCGCGATATTGCTAAACACTATGAGGCATTTCAAGTCCCTGTCAACATGAACATAGTCATAGCTGGTGCACTGCTTCATGATATAGGCAAACTCGAAAGCTACTCGATTGATACGACTCCGAGAAATACTGTCAAAGGCAACATAATGGAACATATAGTTTTGGGTTCAAATATGTTTCTGAAATTTGCTGAAGGTGAAAATCTTGACGAGAATATAACTAACGCAATAGCTCATATTATAGTCAGTCATCACGGATTAAGAGAATTCGGCTCACCTGTCCTGCCTGCCACTCCTGAAGCTATGATTGTAAGTGCTGCTGATGATTTGGACTTCAAGTTAAATTACTGGAAATCGCAGATTGACGCTATGGGAACTCAAAGCGAATTCACGGACTATTTGAGCTTCGTTGACCGGAGACTATGGCGCGGAGTTGATATTCAGTGAGCTATATTATAAAAATTAATCAGGATAACGACGGCAGAAGACTCGACAGAACTTTACGCTCGTTATTCAAATGGGTAACTCTTGGCGAGATCATGAAGGCTATTCGCAAGGGTGATGTTCGCATTAACTCTAAAAGGGTGCGGGAACCGGGGACTCACTTAAACACAGGCGATGAGTTGAGCGTCATATGGCCTCTGAATAATAATAATTCTGATAAAGAGTCTAGAGTCTTCAGGCACTCTTCATGGGGTAAGATAAAAATTTTATTTCAAGGCGATAACGTCTTAATTCTCGATAAGCCTTCTGGTATGCTCGTTCAGCCCGATGAGCCGGGAGGAGACAGCGTTATTTCACGTGTATGGGGAGTGTTAGGAACTAAGACACCTGCAGCAGTTCACAGACTTGATCGCAACACTACAGGAGTTCTTGCGGTTGCATTGCACGGGGACTCGTTAAGGGCTATGGAAGAGTTATTCAAGCAAAGATTGATTCGCAAATTCTATCTCGCCATAGTTACGGGGCGCGCTCCTGATAATGTGTTGATTGACGCTCCATTGGTGAAAGATCCTGATAATAATTTAGTCCGCGTTGATGATAATGCAGGCGTAAAAGCTATGACTAAATGCGAATTCATTGCAGGAGACAAAAATTTTTCACTCGTTAAACTTGAATTATTGACGGGAAGGACTCATCAAGCACGCGTTCACATGGCATATATTAAGCATCCTATCTTAGGCGACAGGAAATACGGCTCATTCTCTGCTAATCGAGAGAACAAGAATATAACTCGTCCGTTGTTACATGCATGGCAGCTTGAGTTCCCCGAAAAAGTTAATGACTCATTGAGTGAAATAGCAGGCAGAAAATTTACTGCTCCGATACCTGAAGACATGAAAATATTTATACAAGCAAGAGGCTGGGAGGTCGATTTATAATCATGAAGTTCTTTATGAAAATATTTATTGCTCTGTTAATTTCTATAGGCTTCTATTTCGCTGTAGATTATCTCGCTGTCAAGAACTGGAACAACAACGAGTCATTAATCGTAAAAGTCATCGAGGCAGGCCCGGAAAGTGTAGCTAAACATGAAAATATCAACGAAGACGAAGACAATTATGAGACCCTTGAACGCACGTTGACCCTTCAGATTTTATCAGGCAGTCATAATAAAGAGTTAATGACAGTCAAAACAGTAAGGCTTGCAGGGAGCGGCTTGGAAGTTATCCCCGGAAGGCGTTATTTACTTGTATGGGACATGTTCGACGACGGCAGGACTCAATATTCAATCTCTGACGCATTTAGAGTCTCACATGTTGCAGGCTTCGTTATGGGAGTTTGCTTAATCCTCATTGCTCTTACAGGAACAAGGGGGCTTCTTGCTTTATTAGGACTCGGAGCTTCAATCGCTGTGTTAATCTTCACTATGATTCCGTTAATTACTCAAGGCTGGTCTCCTGTATGGCTGGCTATGGCTTCGGTGTTCATAATCTCTACTGTAACTATATTATGCGTTGTCAGACACTTTAGATATATGCTCGTTGCTTTGCTGGGAAGTCTTGGCGGAGTTCTATGCGGTTTCCTGTCAGGTGCTTTGATGGTCTATATCTGGCAGTTATCAGGTCTTGCAGGTGAAGGGGCTGCGCTGTTAGCTTCGACTATTCCTGAACTTAACATGAGGGGCTTGCTGCTTGCAAGTGTGTTAATAGGCTCAATCGGTGCAGTTCTTGATGTCGGTGTGTCAGTTACTGCTTCAATGTCCGAATTCGTTGACTATGATGAAAATATCCCGTTAGATAGATTATTGCTTGCTGGCTTGAACGTAGGCTCTGAAGTTCTGGGAAGCATGATTAATACGTTAATACTTGCTTACATGGGAAGTTCGCTCCCTATGGCGGTGTTAATATGCTCTGCGGGCGTTGAACTCTCAGGGGTTCTTAATGATCCGTATATTGCTCAGGAAATAGTTCAAGGTGTGGCAGGTACCCTGGGCTTGTTGTTCACTATACCGGCTACAGCGTTCTGTTTCGTGTTTCAAGAAGGCTTGAGAAGGCATAATGATTAGGACTGTAATAGACATCGGAAGCAACTCAATCAAGATGAGGACTGCGAGAATATATAATAATAAAGTCAGCATTATACATGATGAAACTGAAGTCGTAAGATTGTCTCGCGGAATGAGTTCAACGGGATTGTTAAGCCCCGAAAGTATGAAGAAATCCTGTGATGCAGTCTGTAGAATGATAAAACATGCTAAAGGCGATATATTCATAGCTGGTACTATGGCCTTGAGAACTGCAAAGAATGCTGATGAGTTCTTAAAGCTCGTGAAAGATTCTACAGGTCTTGAAGTTCATGTGTTATCAGGAATTGACGAGGCTAAATATTCATGGCTGGGAGCTGTTGACGGCTTTGACTTGTCAGGAAATATAATCATGTTTGATTCAGGAGGAGGCAGCACTGAATTTGTTTCGGGCAATGTAGCTCAGGGCGTTGAAAAAGTTATAAGCGTCCCGGTCGGTGCAGTTAATCTCTGCGAGAAATTCTTTAACGAACATAATAAACCTTTCAGCAAATCTTCATGTGATAAAGCATTAGAATTCGTAAAAAATTTATTTAGTGAATATGATACAGCTTCATTCTCGTTAATTAATAATAATTCTCACATAATCGGAGTAGGAGGCGGAGTCGCAGCAATGTCAAGCGTTAAGAATGCCTGCGAAAACTTTATGCCGTCAAAGCTGCACGGTTCTATATTAACTCTTCGTGATATAAGCCTTCAGATTAGAATTTATGCCTCATTAACGCTGAGTGAACGTGAAAATATAATAGGACTTCCCGCTTCAAGGGCTGATGTTATTCTGGGAAGTGCCTGCATAGCATATGAAGCTCTGAAAGTGTTAAACGCTGATAAATGCATAGTCAGTATTAACGGTTTGAGGCACGGTTTATTATTGCGGGAGTATGAAAATTAATCATGAGAGGAGAGAAAAAATTTGCTGCTTGAATTAATGTCTAACGGAAATCTGGCCAAGCTGCCGTCTGAATATGTCCCTGACGGTGTGAAATTACCAGATGAACCCGCAGTGATGGTGCTGCTCCCTCATAATAAATATTTACTGGGTACGTTCGATAAATGGATTTACTCGGATTTAAATGCTGCTAATCATGCTCAGGAAGTGTTTCTATATGACGATACGAAATTAGCTCTGGCAAATCAAGATACAAGACCGATAATAATTTCTGCCCAGACTGTGAATGAGCTGCGCAAAGAGTTATTCATGATTTGTGAGCCTCCGGGGCAGCATACTGCAACAGTTATGTTATTAAAGACTTTCTTGAAGTATCATCCTGCGTTCGTTAATGAAAATATAGATTATCTTGACGAGAATATTTTCGCACTAGAGATGCAGAAAGATTCAAGATTATATAAAGCATATTGGACTCTGAGATTTGCATTGTCCCGAAGCGAACTCGAAGAAGTTACCAGAATAAAAGCATGGCTCAGGGCAGGCCCGGAAAATTTCGACAAGAGTGAACATGAGGCAAAAATATATTTCTCATTGACTGATTTACCGGATAAAGAATCTCTCAAAGAACTTGAAGAAAATTATTCGTTCACAAAAATGGAACTCCAGAAAATCAGCGCGCAGAATATATCGCCCGTAGTCGTCTATAATCCCAAAAGCGGGTGGCTCATTCACGGCAGGTTCGGCAGAAAAAGCAGCTCAAGCAATTTAAATTTATCTGAAGCTATATTTTTCGTGTGGGTATATCTGAATCATGAACTCTGGAACGTCCTGAGAGAAGTCCGCAAAATGCCCGTCAATGAAATCGTTAATGCAATATGGGGATATTATGACACTCTTGAAGCAGTTGCAGAACGTGATAAATATAAACAATGATAAATAATAACATGCGCACCCTAAATGCATATGGAGATGATGATTTTATAACATGAATATTTCGTTTTCAGGAGTAAGCAAAATTTTTGAGCCTGATATAGCTGCTCTGGTAGACGTAAATTTTAATATCGAACAGGGCGAATTTGTTTACGTAATCGGTCAGACAGGTTCCGGGAAATCTACGCTGTTAAGATTAATTACAAGAGAACTTATGCCTTCTAAAGGTGTCGTTGCCGTCGGAGGCTTTGACCTGCGGAGAATGCGAAGTGCTGATGTCCCGTATTATCGGCGTGATGTAGGTCTCGTAGCTCAGGATTTCAGATTAATATCAAGTTTGACCGTATATGAAAACGTTGCGTTCGTCATGGAAGCTATGTCAGTTCCAAAGAAAATAGTCGAAGAACGAGCCAAAGACGTTATTAACCAAGTCGGTCTGTGGAGACGGAGAAACTTCAAGCCTGCCCAGCTCTCAGGAGGAGAACAGCAGAGAGTCGCAATTGCAAGAGCCCTGGCAAACTCGCCGTCGTTATTTATTGCCGATGAGCCTACAGGAAATCTTGACTTTCACACTTCAGCTGAAGTCATGAAAATTTTGTTCGCTATTAATGCAGCAGGTGTTACGGTCGTAATGAGCACTCATAATCAAAATATAGTGAACTCGGCAAGGCAGAGAGTTTTAGAGCTTGAATCAGGCAAATTAATCCGCGATGAGAAGGGAGGAGGCTATTAATTGACTACGTTTAAATATATCCTGCGCGATATGTGGCGGTTGACTATAAATCACTGGGTATTAGGTCTCTTAACTTTAATTACGGCAGGAGTTATGTTCTGGATTCTGGGCATAACTACTTTGTTTTCGCTCAACATGGAAAATTTATTATCGCGTCTCGAAAGTGAATTAGTCGTTCAGGCTTACTTAGTCAAAGATAATACTCTTAACGTTGAGGAGATTGCAGCAAAAATTCAGTCTCTTGAATACGTCCACGCTATGAAAATATATTCGCCTTCGGATTCACTGGCAAAATTACAGGAAAAAATGGGTTCTCAGTCAAAAGCACTTGACATGATAGGAGATAATCCCATTCCCTATAATTTCGAGATCCATGTGAACGCCGCAAGTGATGTTGAGCCCCTAGTCAGCGAGTTAAAGACTATGCCCGAAATTGAAGATATAGTCTATGCCGGTCTAGTCGTCAAGAGGATTAATGCATTGTCGCAGATTTCATCAAGAGCAGCACTCGCAATGTTTATATTATCAGTAATAATTACGGCTTTAGTCGTATATAACACGATTCATATTTCGCTTTACTCAAGGCGTGATGAGATAGGCATAATGTATCTTGTAGGCGCAACACGTTCTTATATAGCAACACCGTTTGTTCTTGAAGGGACATTATTAGCGTTGCTCGGTGCATTGGCTGCTGGAGGGGGAATTATAGCCGTATATATTCCTGCTGTGAGATTGATTCATGAAAATATGCCGTTCTTGAGTTCGAGTTTATTATCTGATAATGCAGTTATCTGGAGGTTCTGTGCGCTTCTTGCAGGGTTCGGGGCGACTCTGGGATGGGTATGCAGTTATCTTGTCGTTGCGAGATTTATTAATGCCATAACCAGGCCTGAATAATTATGATTAAGCGATTATTTGCAGGATTTATATTAATATTAATGCTGGCTCCCGGCCTCGTGAGTGCTGCAAGTAAACAAGGTCTTGATGCTCAGATTGCTGCTGAAGAGAAAAAACGTTCGGATTTAACGAGACAAATTGCTGACTATAAAAAACAGATCCGCGAGATGGGCGTTAAGGTCGAAGGCTTGTTGACTAAAGTAAATACGCTTCAGCAGGACGAAAATTTTGCGCGTCAAGAGCTTACGGTTCTAGAGCTTCAGAATCAGAAAATTCAAGATAATATAGAGACTCTGAATACTAACATGCAGGAAGAGCAGATTAAGATTAATGAACTCTCAGAGCAGATTAAAGGCAGACTCGTGGACATGTACAAATACAGAGAAGCCGAAGCTATGAGAACCCTTTTTGCTTCACGGAGCGTCTTTGAGGCAGTGGAAACAGCGCACCTTTTGAGACTCGTTAATCAACGAGACGAGGCAATATTGAGCCAGCTTCAGGCACGAGTCCAGAATATGGAGCTGTCTAGAATCACTATGGACGACCAGCAGGCCAGACTCAGAGAGAAAACTGAACAGGTACAGACTCAGAGAGACAGATACAAGAAGAGCATTAAAGATACTAACAGCTTTATAAACTCTCTAAGGAGACAAAAGGCTTTGGCAGAGAAAGCAGCTCTCGAGGCAGAACAGGCTCAGAAAGCAGCAGGCGATATGATAGTCATGTTACGCAAGAAAAAAGATGCCCTCAAGAAAAATGATTATCTCGCAGGCAAGGGCAGAGGCTCAATGTTCGACTGGCCTGTACGAGGCAAAATTTCGAGTAATTACGGTTACAGAATTCACCCTATTCTAAAGCGCAAAATATTACACACTGGAATCGACATAGCAGCTCCAAACGGGACTCCTGTTAAAGCAGCCGCAGCAGGTGAAGTGTTATTTGACGGATGGCTTAGGGGTTACGGCAGAGTCGTTATTCTTGATCACGGCAGAGATTACTCAACGTTATATGCTCACTTGTCATCAAGTCTCGTTAAAGAAGGCCAGGTCGTCAGGGCAGGAGCAACTATAGCCCGCGTAGGCAAAACAGGCAACGTTACAGGCTATCATTTACACTTTGAAGTCAGAAAAGGCAGCTACGTTCAGAACCCTTTGGATTATCTCAAGAAATAGCTTGAAGGTGAATTAATCATGAAAAAATCTTTTATAGTCATATTAATCAGCATAATATTACTTGCACATACTCAAGATAAGACACAAGCAGCAAATATAGATACTCAGATAAAGACCCAGCAGAAGAATCAAGAAGATATGCGCAAAAAAATTAAACAGTATAATGAACTCGCAAAGAAAAAATCTCAGGAGTCAAGAAATTTATTGAGTCAGCTGTCAAGATTAAAGCAAAATGCAAATAACTCACAAGAGCAAATGCAAAATATAGAAAAGGAAATTTCAAGGCTTAAGAATTTATCAAATGAGATTAACAAGAAAATTCAAGACCTGAATAACTCTATAGAGAACGTAATGAAAACTTTGCGTGCAAGACTCGTTGATATATATAAATTTACTCCTGAAGAAAATAATTTGAGTATTCTGTTCGCTTCAGAAGGACCTCATGAGGCAGTTAATACAGCGTATATGCTTAGACGATTCGCAAGGCAGGATACAGCACTAATCGAAAAATTATATAATCAGCAGCAGGAATTGACGGCATCAAAGAAACAGCTTGAAGACAATCAAAAACAGCTCGAAGCTCAGGCAGGCGAATTAAGAAAGAAACGTTCTGAATATGACAGCTCTATAAAGAAAACTGACTCGTTATTAAGAGACGTTCAGAGCGAACAGAAAAAGGCAGAGTCAGCAGCTAGAGAACTTGAGAACGCTCAACGTGCAGTAGGTAATAAAATAAACTCTCTCATGAAACAGAAACAGCAAAAGAGAACAGCTCAAGCAAAGAAGACTCAGACTCCTGCACCTCAGACTCAGAATAAATCAAGTAAAGCGGCTCCGGCTCAGACTCCTACTCCTGCAAGAACTAAGCAGACTCCTCCGCCTTCAAGTCCTTCACCTGCAAGATATACAGGGGCTTTATCATGGCCGGTTCGGGGAACTGTAACTATGCAGTATGGCAATCGAGTTCACCCTACGTTCAAGACTAAAATATTTAATTCAGGAATAGACATCAGGGCAGCGGCAGGGACTCCAGTTAAGGCAGCAGGTCCGGGGGAAGTTCTTTATCAAGGCTGGCTTAGGGGCTTCGGTCAAGTTGTTATTATAGATCACGGCGGTGATTTATCTACAGTGTATGCTCATTTAGGCGGTGCTTCAGTGCGTGAAGGTGCCTCAGTTCAGAAGGGTGCAGTCATAGGAACGGTAGGCAACACTGGGACTGACTCGGAGTACGGGCTTCATTTTGAGGTCAGAAAAGGAGGAAGTGCGCAAAACCCCATGAATTACTTACGCTGAGAAAATAATATTTATTCGTGAATGCTGTATAATTCAGGGCATTATAATTTTTTCAAGGCAGGTGCGTATAGCAAAGTGAAAAATAGCAAAAAAATATATATCCTGATTTTTATAGTCTTCGCGTCAATAGGCTTCTTTTGTGGTCATGTATTAAAAATTAATGAAATTCGAGCCGCCGATTTCTCAGAACAGGACTTTAACAGAATATCGCCGTTTAATGTTCGTTCATTGTGGCTTCTGCGTCAAGTGAGATATATTATAGAAAGCTATCAAGTCGATGCAGAAACTAAACCGGCCAAAGAAGAAGATTTGCTTCACGGTGCAGCTAAAGGCATGGTCGAGGCATGGAAAGACCCATATACACGCTTTGTGTCGCCTACTCAGCTCAAAGACGAAGAAATTGAACTCGAAGGACGTTACGGAGGCTTGGGCATGTACGTAGGAGACAGAGACGGTGCTATTCTCGTCATTGCACCTATGGAAGACTCACCGGCTGAACGTGCAGGACTTAAGGCCAAAGATCAAATAGTCAAAGTCGATAATGAAGTTGTCGTAGGCTGGACTTCTGATAGAGTTGTCCAGAAATTGAGAGGCGAACCTGATACAAAAGTTACTGTCTGGGTCAGGCGTGAAGGGGAAGATGAATTATTAAGTTTCGAGATTACCAGAGAAATAATCAAGCTCAAGAGTGTACGTTCTCAAATGCTCTCGGATGATATAGGCTATATCAAATTAACTCAGTTCAAGCACAAGACTGATGACGAAGCAAAGACTGCTCTAAAAGACTTAATAAAGCAGGGTGCAAAAGCTCTGATTCTTGACTTGCGCAACAACGGAGGCGGACTGCTTGACGTAAGCGTGAAAATAGCGAGCATGTTTCTGAAAAATGGTCTCGTAGTCGAGACTAAAGGACGTTCGGAACGTGCTAACGAGAAATATTACGTTGACAAGAAAACCTTCATGACAGATATGCCGATGATAGTCTTGATTAACGGAGGCAGTGCCAGTGCAAGCGAAATTGTTGCAGGTGCTTTGAACGACAGGGGAAGGGCTAAATTGCTCGGTGAAAAGTCTTTCGGTAAAGGAAGCGTTCAAACTCTGTTCCCATTGACTGACGGAAGCGGTGTTTATGTAACTATTGCAAGATATTACACACCTTCAGGAAAAGTTATAGATCATGTAGGCTTAACTCCTGATATAGAAGTCAAGGGCGAACCTGACAGAGACGTTAATAAAGATGCCCAGTTACTTGCGGCAATGAGTGAAATCAAGAAATCTATGCGCAGGAAATAAACACACACACTTATATAATATATATATATTACAGGAGGCAATAAAATTTTGAGTAATAATAAAAATGTTGATTTGTTAGTCGGAGCTCAATGGGGCGATGAAGGTAAAGGCAAAGTAGTCGATATGCTTGGCTCTGAAGTTGACGTGTTTGTACGCTATCAGGGCGGAGCTAATGCAGGACACACTGTCGTTGCGGACGGTCAAAAAGTAGTGTTTCACCTGCTGCCTTCAGGTATGCTTTATCCCGGAAAATTATGTGTTCTGGGTAATGGACTCGTTATTGACCCTGAGCAGTTCTTAAATGAGACAGGAGAATTATTCGCACGCGGTCAGGACAGAGCAAGATTAGCCGTAAGTCCTCATGCTCATGTCGTTATGCCGTATCACAAGATGCTTGATAAGTTACAGGAAGAAGCTAGAGGCAAAGGCCGTAAAATAGGCACTACAGGCAGGGGCATAGGTCCTTGTTACGTTGATAAATATTCGCGTTCCGGCTTGAGAATTGAGGATTTAATCAACCCTGATTTACTGCGCGAAAGATTGACTTATATACTTGAAGAGAAAAATTTAATCTTCACGAAATTATATAATCAAAAGCCTATGCCGTTCGATGAAGTCTATGAACCCGCTAGAAAATGGGGCGAGGCTATTGCTCCGTACGTTGATGATACACGCGCACTTTTACGCAAAGCAGTTGATGAAGGCAAACATATTTTACTCGAAGGCGCTCAGGCTGCATTGCTCGATATAGATCACGGGACATATCCATATGTAACGAGTTCAAGCACTTCCGCTTCAGGAGCTTTCACAGGTACAGGACTTGCACCCAGTGATTTAACACGCGTTATTTCAGTCGTAAAGGCATATACTACGAGAGTAGGCGAAGGACCTTTTCCAACTGAAGATTTCACGGAAGCAGGCGAGAAGTTAAGAGCTAACGGCGGAGAATTCGGAGCTACTACAGGACGGCCGAGACGCTGCGGATGGCTCGATATTCCCGGCTTGAAATATTCGACTGAACTGAACGGAGCAAGCATAATCGCATTGACAAAACTTGATGTCTTAACCGGAATGGGAGATATTAAAGTCTGCACAAGCTATGAACTTGACGGCGAGAAAATTACTTCATGGCCGACTGATACAAGAATTCTGAGCGAGTTAAAGCCCGTTTATGAGACCCTGCCGGGCTGGGACGATGACATTACCCACTGCAAGAGCTTTGATGAGCTTCCCGAGAATGCAAAATCTTACGTGAAATATATCGAAGAAGCACTAGGCGTTCAGGTAGGCTTAATTGGTGTCGGTGCTGACAGAAACCAGACGATTAATAAAGGAATGTAATTTATATTGTTCGTGCCTGAGATTAATTTCTTGACCCTTAATGACCTTCCCGGTATATTGCGAATTAATGCCGGTTTGAGCTGGTCGTGGCCTGAAGAAGTTATTAAATCGGACTTGGGTCAGGATTCAGGCACTGAGACGACTTATATAGGGGCTTTCGCTACAACTCCGGAAGCTCCTTTATTAGGCTATGCAGTTCTGGGACGCGAGAAACGTTCAGGGGTGTTGATGGCTCTGTTAGTCGACAAACATTTTCACAGAAAGGGAATAGGCTCGCAGTTATTATTAGCCGTCAGCGACTGTGCAGAGTATTTAAATATGCGAAGATTAATGCTTCGTGTCAGGAAATCTAATATTGCTGCTATAGCTTTATATTCAAGCATGAAGTTCAAGAGCGAGAAAATTCGTCAGGGTTATTATTCCAACGGTGAAGACGCTATCGTCATGAGTGCAAAGCTGCCGTTAGTTCAGGGTGTCAGGCCGTGAGAGTGTATATCCCGTTCAATGACGGTTCATCAGTGTCGTTTGACGGTGAAAATTTCACTGTGTATAAATCACCTAAAGATATTGACGCTCCTGATAAGCCCGGACTTGATGAGCCTAGTAAAGCCGAATTAGCCTGGAGTAAGAAATGGAGCGAGATTGTCAGAGTCCTTGAGAATGCCTATAAACGAGAGGAAGCCAGAAAGAAAGCAGAACGTGCTAAAAGAATTTACAAGCCGCAATAAGTAATAATATCTTCCCAAAATAAATTTTATTCAAGCTCTATTCAACGTAGTATAATTTACGAACTTTCATTAAGAATATTATAACGTTATCGGGGAGATTTTTGTTACATGAGAGAAAAAATTTTTTCAGCGGTTACGTTTCTGTTGTTGTTGCTGTTATTGCAGACAGAGACGAAAAGTTTTGCTGCTGATGGTGTTATAGTCAAAGTCAGTAAAGCTGTTTACGGCGATATTCACGTTAAACACGAATATACGGGCTTCATTCAGGCAGTCCAGTCAGTGCAGATAAAACCTGAAGTATCAGCTAAGATCAACAAAGTCCACTTCAAAGAAGGTTCGTACGTCAAAGCAGGCCAAACTCTATTCACTCTCGAAAGTTCACAGTTCAACGCAACTGTAGCATTAAGAAAAGCAGAATTACAGAACGCTGAAGCTAATTTAGAACGTGCCAGAAAATATTTGCAGAGGCTCAAGGCAGCAGATAAACGCTCAGTACCGGCTTCAGATATGGACACAGCAGACGCTAATGTCAAACAGGGTCAGGCGAATGTAGCTCAGGCTAAGGCAAGTTTGCAGATTGCTCAGATTGATGCAGGACGTACAAGAATTACTGCTCCTATTTCAGGCATTATAGGACGCGCTGAATTCACAAAAGGCAATTACGTCGGGCCGAGTTCGACTCTTGCAACAATAGTTCAGTCAGATCCAATCAGGGCAGCTATTGATATTCCTGACAGCGATTATCTTGAAATAAAAAATAATGACTACAAGGCAGAAATTCAGGGCTATAATCTTTCCGGTGAACATGAATTTGATGATAACTATATAGCTTCGTCAACAGGGACTATAAAAACATGGTGGCTGTTCGATAATCCCGATAATAATTTAATATCAGGTGCCGGCGTTCATGTTTTGCTGTCCCCCAAGATACCAGAAAAGGGCGTGTTAATTCCACAAGCGGCAAAGATAAGTGCTAATAACGCAAATTATGTGTATGTCATAAAGAATAATAAGGCTCACTACACGAAAATTACAGTTAAAGCAGACACTGATGACGGAATGTCCGCTGTTACAGGCATTAACACGGGTGATTTGGTTGTCGTCGAAGGCATTCAGAAATTATTTGACAATGCACCGGTTCAAATTCAGGAGTAATTAATTATGTTCTCGAAATTTTTTATACAAAGGCCGAGATTTGCTGTAGTTATTTCATGTATCCTGATGATAGCAGGTATATTGTGCGCTCACAGACTGCCTATTAAGCAATACCCGAATATTGCACCGCCTCAAATTATGGTCATGGCTAATTACCCCGGCGCAGATGCCCAGACCGTCGCAAATACTGTAGGAATTCCATTAGAAGAAGCTATCAACGGCGTTGAAGGCATGATTTATATGAATTCTACATCAAGCAACAACGGCGCATATAATCTTGTCGTAACGTTCGAGACCGGCACTAATTCAGATATGGCTCTTGTCAAAGTTCAGAACAAAATTCATCAGGCTACGGCTCAGCTTCCCGCAATAGTTAATCAAATGGGTATAACTGCTATGGTCTCATTCTCGAACATGCTGGCTTTCGTTGCAGTTATTTCACCTAATAAAACTCGTGATGCATTATTCCTGAGTGATTATGCCGTTAATAACGTTGTGAACTCGTTAAAGCGTATTCCCGGTATGGGAAGCGTCAACGTCATGGGAGCTAAGTACAGCGTCAGAATATGGCTCGACCCTGATAAATTATCAAGTATGAACATGTCGCCTGTAGATGTCAGTGCGGCTATTCAAAGTCAGAACAAGCAGGCTGCCCTGGGTTCAATCGGTTCAAGTCCCAGATATGATAATAATACCCCGATAGTTTATTCACTCGTGGCTAAAGGCAGATTAAATGCTGCTGAAGAGTTCGAGGATATAATAGTAAAGCGCAGTAATACAGGTGCTGTAGTCAGGCTCAAAGATGTAGCGAGGGTTGAGTTAGGCTCTGAGTCATATTCAGTGAATTCGACTTACAACGGCGATGAATGTACTGTTTTATTCTTGTCTCAGGGAGCTGACGCAAATGCTCTTGACGTTATGGACGGCGTTAAAAAGTTCATGGAAGAAACAAAAAATTCTATGCCTTCTGATACTGCGTTCGAGATAATTTACGACAGCACAGATTTTGTCAGAATATCTATTCAGGAAATATTAGAGACCCTTGCATTAACATTCTTTCTTGTCGTGTTAGTCTGCTATATATTTTTACAGGACTGGAGAGTTACTCTTGTACCGGCGGCTGCTATTCCTGTCTCGTTATTGGCTACGTTCATAAGTCTTGCGGTTCTGGACTACAGCATTAATACTTTTACCCTGTTCGGCTTAGTTCTGGTCATAGGCACTGTCGTTGATGACGCTATTGTCGTTGTTGAAAGAGTGCTTTACATAATGGAACATGAAGGGCTTGACGCTAAGGCAGCTACTGAACGGGCAATGATTGACGTTTCCGGGCCTATGATTGCTACTACTTTGGTATTCATGGCTATATTTGTTCCTGTTGCCTTCATGGGAGGAATTACCAGCGAGATTTATAAACAATTCGGAGTTACTATGTCATTCGCCGTAGTATGTTCTACGACAGTTGCATTTACTTTGAGTCCTGCAATGTGCGCCCATATGCTGACTAATATAAAGCCTAAGACTAGAGGGCCTCTTGCATGGTTCAATGCTATATTGAATGTCAGTACGAATATATTCGTGAAAATCTCTGTGTTAATCGCAAGAAGTATGATAGTAATTATATTATCTCTGGCTCTGGTAGGCTGGGCATCTTATTACATTATGGATATAACTCCGTCAGAATTTATCCCTCAGGAAGATCAAGGCTCATTGATGGGAGTTATACAGCTTCCTGAAGGTGCATCGGGAGCAAGGACTTCTAAATTTGTAAGCGAAATCGTTCCGGCTCTGGCAAAGATTGACGGCGTTAAGAATAACATGGGCATTGAAGGTTTCAGCTTTGTAGGCGGTGCAGGCGAAAATACCGGTGCATTCTCTTTGACTCTGAAGGACTGGGACGAGAGAAAAACTCCTGAATTATCACAGAGTTCTATAATGGCTCAGGCTAATGCGATAACAAGCAAGTTCCCTCAAGCTCAGGTTAATATATTCGCTCAAGGAGGAGTTCCTGGTCTGGGCATGATGAACGGTCTTGAAATGAAGCTGCAGGCTGTAGGAAGATTTGACCCTCTGGAACTCGAAAAAGTTTTGCAGAACTTCATTATGCAGATTAACGCTGCTCCTGAATTCATGTATGCTTTCTCGACTTACAATGCCAGCACACCGCATATATTTCTTGACGTTGACAGAGCTAAGGCCGAAAGTATGGGCGTTAATACAGGAACTATTTTCGATACGTTATATATGTATCTGGGAACACTTTACGTCAATGATATTAACTTAGGCTCGCAGATTAACAGGGTTATGCTTCAAGCCGACTGGGCATTTAGAAATACAGTTGACGACATAGGCAGGCTTCCAATTCCGAACATATGGGGCGAGCAGGTTCCAGTAAGCAGTGTCGTAACTCTTCGCGAAATAACTGCACCAAGAGCTGTATCAAGATTTAATCTATATCCCTGCGCAGATGTCATGATTACATTAAATCCTGGATATTCAAGCGGTCAGGGTATCGCAAAAATTCAGGAATTATCTAAAACACTTCCCGCAGGTTATGCCTATCAGTGGTCAGGACAGACTTACCAGGAACAAAGAGAAGGCAGTCAATTTATAATAGTCATTACAGCCGCAGTCTTATTCGGATTTCTATTTCTCGTTGCTCAATACGAAAGCTGGAGCATTCCGTTTGCAGTTATGCTTTCGCTTCCTGTAGCTATTTTAGGCGCACTAGCCGGAATTTACGTAATGGGTATCACTATCAGCGTATATACTCAGTTAGGATTATTGCTTCTGGTAGGTCTCGCAAGCAAGAACGCTATATTAATCATCGAATTTGCAAAAGAAGAACGAGAATTAAGAGGTCAAACTATCTTGAATGCTGCTGCCGAAGCTGCCCGTGAAAGATTTAGATCCGTCCTTATGACTGCTTTTACATGCGTTTTGGGTGCATTGCCTATGATATTTGCTACTGGAGCAGGTGCCGCAAGCCGTCTTCATGTCGGTACTACTATGGTGTTCGGAATGACTGTAGCAACAGTGTTCGGAGTGTTCCTAATTCCCGGATTATTCGTGTTGATGCAGACTTTCAGAGAGAAATTAAAGGCAGGATTAGCGCGAATGTTCGGCCATGATGATTATGATTATAATTATGACGATGACGACGAAGGAGATGATGACGATGATGATGACGAATAAAGCAATCTTAGCATTAGTAATTTTACTTACATTGAACACACACACTGTATATGCAGATGACTGGCTCGAACTCGTTCAGAAATATACAAGTGCAGATAAAATTAACTTTGCACCCTCAAAATGGGATAAGTTAATCAACGAAAGCTCAGGACGTAAAGACAAGAATATAAACATTCTTGCTCAATGGTGGGAGACTTTCAATGATCCGACTTTGACAGAATTAATCGGCAGGGCATTTGCGAATAACAAAGATATTCAGACATCAAGAGCCAAAGTTCAGGAAGCACGCGCTCAATTAGGTCTCTCAATGGCTGATGCTTCCCCTAGAGTTGACGGTTCAGGGACATGGACGCATTCAGAGCCGTCTAAAAATATTCCCAATGCAGGAAGCTCGAATAATTATCACTTAGGATTTGATGCTTCATGGGAGCTTGACTTGTGGGGCAAGAAACAGGATAACATCAACGCCTCTAAAGCAGCCTACGAAGCCGAATATGCCTCGCTTCATAATGCTTGGGTAAGTCTTTCTGCTGAAGTCGCAGGAAATTATATTAATCTCAGAACTTTTCAGGAACGTATCAAGATAGCCGAGAATAATATTAATCTTCAACAGGATATGCTAAATCTTACTCAATCACAGTTTGACGCAGGCTTGAAAGATGAACTCGCTGTCAAACAGTCAAGATATACCCTTGAGCGCACTAAATCGACTTTGCCGGCATTGAGGCAGCAGATTGAAGAAATCATGAATGCATTAGCTATATTAACCGGTGAAGTTCCGGGAAGCATTAACGAGCTGTTAAATAACAATAATTCTTTTCCTGAAGTTGACGTAAACAGGCTTAACGGTATTCCCGCAGAGACTATAAGACAGAGGCCGGATATTATTGCCGCTGAAAGAAATTTAGCCGCCCAGCGTTCAAGAAAGAAAGCCGCTCAGAAAGATTATTATCCGACTATCACATTAACGGGCTCTATAGGTCTTGACAGCCTGCATTCAAGTACTATTTTCGAGGGACACAGCATAGGTTCAACGTTTTTGCCTAGATTATCCTGGCCTATATTTAACGGAGGTCAAATCAGAAAGAATATTAAGGTTCAGACAGCTAGAGAAGAGCAAATGCTTGCCGCCTATGAGAAAACTGTATTAAGTGCAGTATCAGAAGTCAGGAATGCTTTAACGTCGAATGTTCAGGAGGAAATCAGAAATCAGAGTTTGCAGAGTGCATTGAATTCCGCTCATGACGCTTTGAACACTGCAAGAGATAAATATGAACAGGGACTTACGGACTTTAACAGCGTCTTAAATGCTATGGAAAGCGTTAATTCTATCGAGAACGATTTAGCTTCAAGCAACGGTCAACGAATGCTGAACTTGATAACACTCTTTAAGGCTCTGGGCGGAGGATGGCAGCCAATGATGTAGAGATAACATAAAGGAGGTCAAAGCGACCCCCTTATTTTTTTTTTATAGTCTAATCTTGACGCTCCATTTTTATATAATAATTTGTGTTGCCTACAGATTCCCAGTAAAGTGTATCGATGTCACCGCTCTCAATCCAGAACAAAGATAGATGTTCCGGTGCTATCTCCCATGAGTAAATTTCTATAGGCTCTTCTGGCAGATACTCGCTGATTATGTCCATGTTAACGTTGTCAGTAAGACCTTCGCTTAAATCTTCGCTGGTAAAGTTTTCAGCATCAAGCTGCGTGTAAAACGGGGTGCCAAGAACTATGGGCAATGAATCAAAAGTTAATGCAATCTTCTGCTGATCTGTATCATAGTTTGAGAAGTACTTAGGGTAAAACTGCCCAAACACTGAAGTCGTATTGTCCTGTGCGTAAACACCGCCGCCTTTAAGTGTAATTGTATATTTATCATTGCTGCCGTTTTCGCTGACTGTAACAGAAAATTCTGTGTATAAGGGTAGCTCGTCAAAACTGGGGATAATATAGTCTCCAGATACTTCCATGTTGTAAATCTCTACATGCCCGGAAACAATACGCCATTCACCGTTAAGAAGCGACTCTGTGGCAGGCTGCGTATAGACGAAACCATCGGAACTGCCGCCGCAGCCTCCTGAAGCAAAAGCACTGAACATTAAAGCAAGTATCAGCAGGTAAAAATATTTTTTCGTTTTCATGATATTTAGAGAAGCCTCCAGAATAAAAATAAAATTTATTAATTATAGCATTTGAACAATATGCTTGAAGATGTAAATAAAATAAAAATTCGTGTTACAATTTTATAAATTAAAACCTTAAATTCACGAAGGGAGTTTATCGGCGATATGCAAAATTTATTGAGCACTGGCGTATTCAGCGTTGAAGGCGGAAATATCTCGGGCTGTATGACCAGCGACAAAGCCGTTAATATCTTCAAGGGAATTCCATATGCTGCCCCTCCTGTTGGAAATTTGAGATGGAAAGCCCCTCAGGACGTAATTCAATGGGACGGCGTTAGAGACTGTACTTCATGGGCAAAGAGTGCAATTCAGGCTAAGCAGGAAGCATTCTTGATGTGGAGTAGCGAGTTCATTATCGACACTACTAAAGGCTATTCAGAAGACTGCTTGTATCTCAATATATGGTCTCCTAACGATAATGCAGATAATAAACCTGTTATCGTCTACTTTCACGGAGGCAACTTCATTTCAGGAGGCTCATCGTGTGAAGTCTATGACGGTGAAAATCTTGCACGCTCAGGAGTTATATTCGTCAGCGTTAATTTCAGAGAAGGAATTCTCGGACTGCTGGCAAGTTCTGCTTTAAGCTCTGAAAATGATAAACACGTTTCAGGAAATTATCAGCTGTTAGACCAGATTAAGGCGTTAAAATGGGTTCGAGCCAACATAAAGGCTTTCGGAGGGAATCCTGACAATATCACTATTGCAGGACAATCTTCGGGGGCTGCTGCGGTCAATACTCTTGCTGTCTCACCGCTGGCTAAGGGACTGTTCAAGCGTGTTTTCGCAATGAGTCATACAACGTTTCATCTGCCTGCTTCAAACGTTCCGAGTAAGACTGGTAAAGGTTTCGACAAAGTTTTTATTTATGAGCCTTTGAAGCACTGTGAAGCACTTGGTGATGAATTATTAGGTTCGCTCGATGCAGAACAAATGCGCAGTATTCCGGCTGATGATTTATTAAAGCTGCCTAAACAGTATCTGCCGTATTGTCTTGATAGTTACGTGCTTGACAAAACTTTTCATGACGGAGTAATTCAGGGCTTGACTAATGATTATGACTATATAGCAAGTTTTGTTGCCAATGATTATTTACTTTTCCCGTTCATTGAAGCCGAGAACGAGCAGGATTATATAAATTCAGCAAGAAAATTCTTCGGTGATGAGTTATTCTCTCAAGCTATGGCGATTTACCCGCCTGATAAATTTCCCGGTTCGCTGGCTGTTATGCAGCAGGATTTCTTATCAGCAGAAAATGTTTTATTCGCTAATGCACGCTCTAAGACAGGAAATAATAATACATGGCTGCTGCGCTTTGAACACGTTATGCCGGGACCTGAGTCAAATATATGGGGTTCTTTCCACTCTTCGGAGCTGGCGTATTTATTCAAGCACTATTCGGACTTGAGAAAAGATTACTGGACTGAAGCAGATTTCGTAACCGGTGATAAATTCTTTGAACGTGCAGTAAATTTCGCCAAGACAGGCAACCCCGGTTCAGACTGGGAAAGGAATAAAATGTACAGGTTCGATGCAGATATATTCGAGCCGTATAAAGATTTCACACCCGAAAAATTAACTTTATGGAGCAGAAAATATCATGAATAGTAATTTACGTGTTCCCGGAGCTTCTGACAAATATTTTTACTATACAGCTTCGGGTAGTGGTGCAACTATGGACGTTCGAGTTAATCTTTATTTCAAGTCCAAAGTTGATGTTGACGCGCTGAGAGCAGGTCTCGAGAAGGCTTTATCGCTTTTCCCGGAGTTCGCTTACAGACCTGTAATTAAAGAAGGCAAAATTTTCTTTGAGAGCAATAATGCACCTGTGAAAGTAATCAGACATGACCGTATAATTAATCTCGGTTCAGATGAGACTAACGGGTACTTGATGGCAATTATTCAGGACTCTGAAGATGATAAGCATGTTATTATCTCGATGTATCACGGAATATCTGACTGGCGGGGTCTGAGCAGTTTTCTCAAGACAGCATTGTATTATTACGCAAAGATTGAACTCTCACCTGAAGAACTTGCTAAGGCCGAAATAAGGACTAAAGAGCCTGAAAACTGGGATACTCCTGAAAATCTTGACCCGTATAATACTTTTGCTGATAAGGACATAGAGCCGTCGTTTGTGCCGGACTTCGCGAATTATTACCCGCTTCCAGTTGAGTTCTATAATCCTGCTGAAACGTACTCTCATCACTATAGAATTACCCTGAGCCTGAGTGAATTTCTGAAGGCTTCAAAGTCAATGCATACAAGTTTTATGCCGTTGATGATAAGTCTTATGGTAAAAGCTGTAAATAATAATTATGATATCGGCTCACGGAATATATTAACTGCCCTGCCCGTTGATCTTCGTGCTGTGTTCAAGTGTTCAAGCATAGTGAATTTCTCAGACGCTGTGTTTATCCCTGTGTCAAGTCAAGAGCTTGCAATGAATGATGAAGATTTCTGCGCTTATATTAAGAACGTCATTAATCTTCAAAGGAAGCCTGAGAATTACGCTAAATCGTTATACAACAAGGCTTGTGCGGTTCGGGAGTTCGAGAAAGAGGATATTATATCAAAGAGTAAAGAGCTTACGTCATCAGTTCCCGGCGGAGTAACTTACGGTACAAGTTATCTTGGCATTATGGATATGCCCGGCGCAGTTAATGACCTGTTCGAGAATATTTTCGTTGATGCTCCGTTTGCTTTGTCGTATTTCATTATAACTACGTTTAGAGATATTCTGAACGTTACGTCAATTCAGAGATTTGATGATGATAAATTAGCGCGTGCGATGAACTCTGAGCTGATCAAAGCAGGCTTCAAGACTGAATTCACGGATAGAGGCCGTATAAGTCATAATATAGTAGACTTAGAAAAATTAAGAAAGGTTGAATAAAACATGTTCACAAACAAGACGTATTATCAGATATTCACCGAGCAGGCAGCCCTGCACCCTGACAAAGACGCTGTTGTAATGGGAGATAAGCGGGTTACTTACAAGCAGCTGATTGAGAATATTGACGCTGTATCATCGTATCTAGTCAAGCACGGTGTCAAGAAAAATGACCATGTTGTAATATGGGGAAGTCCTTCACCTGAATGGCTCTGCACTTATTACGGCATTGTTCACGCCGGCGGTGTTGCAGTGTGCCTTAACTCGAATTATTCTATCAATGATGTAACCCCGTTAGTAACATTTGCAGATTCTAAATATGTCCTTTACGGAGCTACTCATGATACTAAAGGTGTTGCTTCAGAGGCTGAAATGCTAGCTAAATCCTTTGAGCTTCCTCAAGATAAAGTGTTCTCGTATCTTGAGACGGATTTTGCTTCATGTGAGAAAATTGCTGTTGATGACTCAAAATGGGACATTAAGGACGATGCATATATTATTTACACTTCAGGGACTACTTCATTTCCTAAGGCTGTATTGACTTCACAGTACTCGATGATTAACTGTTCGCTGATATTTGCCGATGAGTTCAAGTCAATTCGAGGCACTAAGGCATGTGTAGCACTTCCCCTGTTCCATGCGTTTGGATTGAGTATCCCGTGCATATATTTATGTCTTGGCGGAACTGTATATATTCCTGAGAAAGTGAAAGCTGACGCTATAGCCGATATAGTAAATAGAGAGCATGTAAGCGACTTATGGTCAGTAGCAGCAGTATATCAGTCTATAATAGACAGCAAAGACGCTACAGCCAAATGCGCGCCGTATGTCAGGATGTGCGGAATAGCAGGAAGTTATACGTCACCTGTTCAGTTCGTGAGGTTTGAGACGGCATTGAATAACGCAACGTTCTTGAATATGTTCGGAATGACTGAGACAGCTACAGTTTTCATTATGGCACGGCCTGAAGATAATATTTCAGTGAGGCATAACACAATAGGACGCAGAATACCTGAAGTCGAGATAGGCATTTGCGGTGAAAATAATCAGCTGCTTCCTGCTGGAGAAGTCGGCGAACTTGTAACTCGAGGCTTCCATGTTAAGAACGGATATTACAAGCTGCCTCCGGAGAAACAGGCTATTGACGAAAACGGCTGGTTCCATACCGGAGATTTAGGCGTTATGGACGAAGACGGCAACGTAAGAATCGCAGGACGCATTAAAGATATTATTATCAAGGGCGGAGAGAATATCACCCCCGGCGAAATCGAGGCTCAGGCAATCAGCTTAGAAGGCATTAAGGAATGTCGTATATTCGGCTTCAAAGACAGGCTTTACGGTGAGAACTTGGGTGCGTGCATAACTCTCAAGGAAGGCGCAAAATTTGATGAGGACGCATTACGCAAGCATCTTAAGGAAACTGTAGGCTCGTTCAAAGTCCCTGCGTATTTCTTTATATATGACAAGTTCCCGCTGAATGCTACAGGCAAAATTGACCAGAGAAAACTGCATGTCGATATGTTAATGAAGCTGAGAACCCTTGAACTTGAAGGCGAACTCAAGAAGGGCGTTGAAGTCAGCAGTGTTGTAGTCAAGAACACTTCATATGCTATAGACCCGTTAATTTCGATGATAGAAGGCTATGCAATGCAGTTCGGCTTTGATGTCAGAAAGGCGCGCAGAATCCGTCTTGCTTCAGAAGAAATGCTTATCGAGCGCATTATGAACGCATTTGATGACGTAGGCGATATTCACTTAGATCTAGTATGCTTTAGTGATTACCTCAGGCTTACGTTCAAAGATTCCGGCCAGCCTTATGATTTCGAGAAACAGCGCAAGACTTCTGAGAGCGCAAAGATTATTGCGTTTGCATCAGATGACATGTCAATAACCAAAGACAAGGACGGGCATAATAATTACAACCTTGATTTCCTGTTCAGCACGGATTTTGATATAAAGAATTTCTTAGCAACTCATGAGAGATTATTATAAAATTTCTGTAATAACACCTCTTCACAACGTAGATTTAAATATCTTCGCACGGGCGTTTGAGTCAATGAAGGCTCAGACGTTCGGCTTTGCTGATATTGAGTGGGTAGTGGCGGTTCACAATTCGCCTAAAGACTATCAAGACAGTATACGGACAATGCTTGCAGGTTATGACAACGTGAAAATATGCATTCTTGATAATGATTATCACACCCCTTCAAGTCCCAGAAATTACGCGCTTGAACATGCATCGGGCGATTATGTAGGATTTCTTGACGGCGATGATAAATATACCCCTGAGTGTATAAAATCTGCGTTGAATAATATAATCAACACGAACTCTGATATATGCGCGTTCCGGCGTGAGATTGAGTTAGAGGCTGAGTCGCACTTAATCTTGAACGAAAAAGTTTTGTGGGATCAGACTCAAGAACGCATTGTAGTGAACAGGCATAACTGGGACGACAAGAAAATTTTTAACGTAATATGGGGCATGGTAACTTCAAAGCTGTACAGGCGTAAATTTCTCGATGAACATAATCTGCGTTTTGACGAAGATATATTCTTTGCAGAGGATTTTGCTTTCAACGTCAAGGCGTATGGTTATGCTGATAATGTATGTTTGCTGCCTCAGTTAATTGGCTATGTGTATTTTGTGAACAGTGCCTCGCTTGTACAGGCAACGGATCTTTCGAATGAGAAGTTAATATCGTATGCACTAGGCTTCAAGAAAATATTTGATACCGGTCTGAGTTTCGGGTTCAATATGAATGATGTCATGCATAATTTGTTGACCCATGAGGCAATGCTGATACTCTCAAGCACTGTTATTACTAAAGAGACGCGCAATGAAATACGTGAAATTCTTGAACCATATGTGAGAATGCTGACTCCTCTGCCTGCGACAAAATTATATTCTGACCAGAGGCGCAAAGAGCTTTTGACACTTCCTCAGGTTATAATCAATGAGGGAGAATTAGACTCAAGCCGGAGCTTTATCTCGTATCGAAGACAGCCAATGCCCATAACTGTGAAAGATTGTCAGGCTCAAATATTGAAGAATATTCTTGAGAACGGTGAACACTCTGATTACGGAAAACGCTATCAGTTCGAGAATATAATGACAATGGAAGGTTATTCTTCGCGGCTGCCCTTGACTGATTATGACACTTACGAGCCTATGATAAGACTTACAGCAAGAATAGCAGAGACAGGAATATTCACAGACAGCGACATAACATCGTATGCCCTGACTCACGGCATAATGGGTAAAGCGAGAAGGCTTCCGTTTACACAGAGGCACTTGAAATATTACGTTGATGAGTTTCGGAAGCTGATTGCAGGGCGTAAAATTTTCCTGATGCTTGAAAGTCTGCCGTATCACTCATCCGGTCTTGACTTGGACAACACGTATACAAATACTTTGCTGGGCTTGATATTGTCAGAATTATACTCGAACAATTTGACTGAACTGAATAACAGGCTGAATTTGATAAATCCTGTTGAGCTGATGTTCCCGAATGAGATATTGAATGCCGATTACGCACGGTTATTCTTTGCACTCAAGGAACGAGGCCTTGACGTTATTTTCGCGCCTAATGCATGGATACTGATTGATAATCTTGAGTTTATGTTCGAACACTGGCAGGAACTTTGCAATGACATAGAAGCAGGCTGTATCAGTGATAGAGAAGGTCTCCCCGACAGCTTAAGGGAAGCTCTGAACAAGAGAATTTCACCGGATAAGGCACGGGCCGAAGAACTCAGGACAGTAGATTTCTATGCAGACGATGCAATAAGTCAGATATGGCCAGAGCTTGAGAAATTCATATGCAACACTTCAGGAGCGTTCAAGATACATGCTCATCACCTGAAATTATATGTAAAGAATATTCCAGTAGAGAATGCCGGAATTGCCTCAGAAGAAGTCTTTGCAGGCAGCGTGTATTCTCATGACATGTTCAAGTTGTGTTTGACATCAGCATTTTATGAATTCGAAGCTCTTGATGACGGCAGAATGTATTACGCTCACCAGTTAGAACCGGGCAGGTCTTACAGGCTGATAGTATCGACATTGGCAGGGCTTTATAGATACAGGACAGAACTTATAATCAAGGCAGAAGAACTCACGGATAAGAATTTAATATTCTCAGCTCCAGGAAGGCGTTATGCTATTTACGGGGGAATAAGCGAAGATGATATGTACGAATCTGCAATATTGTGCGAGCGCGAGATAAATATTGAAGTCCGTGATTTCGTATTTTTCAAGGACGATGAGACTTACTGCCTAATTCTGGAGCTTCCGTATTATGAAGGCGTAAAACTCGATAAGGAAAAAATTTCACGTGCAGAAAATCTTGTATCAAGAATGCTGTCCCGTGAAGTCAAAATCATGTTCAACGAGCCAAAGACGCATATATTATATCGTGATATTCTCCAGTATAAGCGTAATGTTTTACCTGATGCAATAGACCCCGTTCACGTTACGGACAGTCCAAAAGCAATAAAATTTTTCAAGTCGCGTATAATTCAGAGTGTGTGCGCTAGATAAGTATTTTTTCTTAAATTTATTAAGGAGTGATTTTATTTATCATGAATATGGAACTTAGGGAACTAGGTTACTCTAACAAAATGATGTTCTACAGGGGAGCAGGACATTCAACGACATTCAGCAACCGAATGAGCTTCACGCTTACCAGGCCTGTTAATCTCGAACATCTGAAACTTGCAGCCAAGAAAACTTTTGAGGCATACCCTAACTTTGCATTCAGACCCGTAATAAAAGATAATAAGGTCTGGAAGATCGATAATTCTGATAAAGAAATAGCGTTCTTTGATGACCCTGATGTAAGGCACTATTACGGCACAGATGACACTAACGGGTATTTATTTTATTTTCTTATTACCGGTGAAAAGTCTTTCTCAGTATTATTCTTTCACGGAATGACGGACTTCAAAGGATCATGGCCGATTTGGAAGACGCTTTTATATCACTACGCGAAACTTGAAGGCTTTGACGTTCAGCCCGATGAAGACGTTAGATTACATGCCAGCCCCGAAGCAGAAGGCCTCGTAAATCCTTATGCAGTATTAGCCGATGAAAGTATTGCGCCGTCATGGAAGTTTAAGGCTGAGAATTTATTTCACATGACCCCTGAAGTCGAAGATATTTACCCTGAAGAACGCGACCAGATGCACAGCTATGAAATCATGTTAAATCTAAAGCAGTTCATAGCAAAGACTAAAGAGTTAGGCGTCTCATTTGTTCCCTTGTTAGTAACATGCACTACTTTAGCCGTCTATGACACGTATAAACCCGAAGACCAGACTATTATTGCGAAAATTCCTGTTGACTTGAGGCACTTATATAATATCTGGACTGACGAGAACTGTTCAGAGAGCTTTATTCTGCCTATAACTCCTGAATTACGCGTTAAGAGTCTTCCGGAAATATGCACTGAATTATCAGGTTTCATGAAAGCACAGCTGCACAAAGAGAATTACGGCTCTGTCGTAGCACGAAAAGTTAATACGGTTAAAGGCTTTGAGAACGGCACTAAGTCAATTGAAGAGATTGAACGCGAGAATTCTAATGCACACTCAAACGAAGGCTCAAATCCTGATACTTACGTTATAACTTATCCAGGACGCGTAACTTTGAGGCCGGAATATTATCAGCTTGTCGAACGCGTTCAAATGGAACCTCATGCAACGACGGACGGATTTTATATTTTCGTTGGAGCTAACGAGGAAGATATAACGTTCAGATTAACGCAGAGATTTGACAGCGACAAACTCGTACAGAGCATTTCACGCAGATTTAGTGAGGCCGGAATAGATAATTATATTAACGATGTCGGAATTATCAGCTGTGAGAAAATGTTAGTCGAACGTTTAATTCATGAATAAATCATGAACAGGAAAGCGGCTTTCTTTGATATAGACGGGACTTTAATGACCAGCAAAGGCTTTATCCCTGAAAGTACACGTGATTCAATCAAAATGCTTCAGGAAAAAGGCAATCTTGCATTTATCTGCACAGGACGAACGAAAGTTAATATCCCGTCTCAAGTTATAAATCTAGGCTTCAGCGGAATAATATCCGGCTGCGGAACTTTGATAGAACACGATAATAATACGTTATTTTATTATGAGCTTTCCCATGAGCTTGCTGTTCAGACACTGAATGCCATTCGTAAATACAAGTTCGGTGCAGTCTACGAGGGTCGTTATAATCTTTATTTCGACCCCGAAGGCTTTAACCCTCCAGGACAAGTTGACACGTTGAGAAAATCTGTAGGCGATAATCTGCTTTCAATTAACGATATTGACGTTGACAGCGAATTAATAATCAGCAAGGCAACATGTGTAGCAGGCAGTGAAGCTGACAAGTGGGACAGGGTGAAATTTCTAAATCTCATGTCAGAATATTATGATGTCCTGATTCAGCAGCCCATATTTATAAATCGTGAACGCCTTGATGTCTTCGAAATAGTCCCTGAGGGCATGAGCAAGGGTTCAGGAATTCGCAGGCTTTGTGAGAAACTCGGCTTGTCAGTGAGCGATACTTATGCATTCGGAGACAGCGTTAATGATTTGGAAATGCTGAACTCTTCAGGAACCGGCATAGTTATGGGCAACGGTTCAAACGCAGCCAAAGAATACGGGGATTATATAACAGATGACATAGATCACGATGGAATATATAACGCCCTGAAAAATTTTGATTTGATTTGATTTAATCGATTTAATCCAGGAGATGATTTACATGAATAATTTCGATGTATCAGTTATAGTGCCTGTCTACGGCGTGGAAAAGTATATCAAAGTGTGCGTTGACAGCATATTGAATCAGACGCTCTCAAATCTTGAAG
This sequence comes from Synergistaceae bacterium, assembly GCA_017439345.1. GTDB lineage: Bacteria > Synergistota > Synergistia > Synergistales > Aminobacteriaceae > JAFUXM01. The sequence continues at coordinate 41,380 of JAFSJJ010000010.1, read as the reverse complement.
TTGTCCTTGTGAACGACTGCACACCGGATAACAGCATGAAGATATGCGAAGAACTTTACGGAAATAATGAACGTGTACAGTTAATTAATCAGCCCAGAAACATGGGAGCAGGTGAAGCCCGTAATCGGGGAATTCAGGAAGCACGAGGCAAATATATAGGTTTTGTTGACAGCGATGATCAAGTTCAGCCCGAAATGTTCGAGAAAATGTTCAGTGCTGCAAGTAAATTTAACGCAGATGTAGTTCATAACACAGGCTTAAACCCGATTATACCTGCTAAAGGCGAATATATCCCTGTTGATATGACGGATAAAGATAGTGTATTATCGTTTGTAGTTCATCTTGATTTTCAGCCTGCTCAGGAAGTTACGTTAATTAATGATGATATGGACGAACGTCTTGACGGCTGGCTAAAGCATAAATATCACTGGGCAGTATGGAACCAGCTTTACAAGAGGGAATTTTTACTCGCGCATAATATCAAGTTCGGTGAAATGAAGTTAGCCGAAGATTTAATATTCTCGCTTGAGTGTCTGTTCAATGCAAAGAATTACGTTGTCAACCCCGGAGGTTGGTATATATACAGGCCGAGTTTTACGTCTTTATCACGCAGCACAAGAAGCCCTAAGGGAACATTAAAGGCAGTATCATCACAGTTGAACGGATTAAATCTCATGAAGTCTTCAGTTATGAAAATAGCCTACTTCAGAGACAATCCCGAAAAATTCTGGCTGGTATTAGCTCACATGATGAAGAGCTTAGAAGACGGCTTTATCAGGATAGATTATCAGAACATGGGCGAAGACGGTATGAGAGCCGATAATGTTATTCATGATTTCTTTGTTCAGGAGTTCGGCGACAAGGCAGAATACGTTGAATTCTTGTTCTATGAACTTCACAGAAATTATCCGGCTATAGTTGACGGCCTTTCTATTACAAGCGACCCTAAAGTATGGGAAACAGTGAGAAAGAATTACCCTAAGTACTTGCAGACACATGATTTCAAAGACTTATGGGAAGGCTTTGCAGGTTAATATAACGTGAAAAATATATTTCGTCAAATCAAAGCCCGTGAATATATCTGGCTTGTTATTGCTCTTGTATTAATAGCATGTCAGGCCAGACTTGATTTGTTATTCCCGGAATATATCAAGAATATAACGCTTTTATTACAGAATAATAATACCCCGTTCAGTGCAATAGTGCCTTTATGTTTAGCGATGTTAGCCTGTGCGGGGGCTAATTTGTTATGCGGTGTAGGAAGCGTATATTTCACGGCAAAACTAGCAAGCATCATAGCTAAAAGATTACGGACACGGACATTTGACAAAGTTATAGATTTCTCATTGAAGGAAGTCAACGAGTTCACAGTGCCGAGCTTATTAACGCGCTGTACACTTGATATAACGCAAATTCAAATGTTTATATCAATGCTGCCTATGATCATAATTCGTGCTCCGTTGACCGGAATTCTAGCCGTGATAAATTTATCAAAGCAAAATTATATCTGGACTGGTGTAATAGCTTCGATAGTCCTGATTATAATAATATTCGTGATATTCTTGATAACGTCATTAACGCCCCGAATGAAAATAGTAAATAAATTAACTGACAAGCTAAATCAAGTTTCGTTCGAGCATATATCAGGTATAAGAGTAATTCACGCCTACAACGCTTATGATTATCAGGCCAAGAGATTTAATGACGTAAACGCGCCGTTGACTGACACTAATATATATGTCAATTCCCGAATGTCAGCGATGTATCCTGTTTTAACGTTCTTTCAGAGCATACCGGGAATAATTATTTATGTAACCGGAGCATATATGATAATGTCTCTTGCTGACTCATCAGCGAAACTTGCTCTGTTTTCTGATATGCTGGTAGCATTTTTCTACAGCGGAATAGTCATCAATGCTTTCATGATTATAACGTTAATGCTTATTCAGCTCCCAAGATTATTAGTATGTTCAGGCCGCGTGAATGAAGTAATTAATTCTCCCGTGAGCATTCAGGACGGTAATTATTCAGGCGAAATTGCGAAGTCCGGAACTATAGAATTCAATCACGTCAGCTTCAAGTATCCCGGAGCAGGAGCAAATTCTCTTGATGATATATCATTTAGTGTTTCACGAGGTCAGACAGTAGCATTTATCGGGCCTACAGGGTGCGGAAAGAGTTCGCTCTTGAATTTAATTCCCAGATTATATGACGCTTCAGAGGGCAGAATTCTAGTAGACGGCGTTGACGTTAAAGACTTCAATCTTGCTGATTTACGCTCAAGAATAGGCTATGTCCCCCAGAAAAATATTTTGTTCACAGGTACTATAGCAGATAATATAAATTTCTCAGGGAATAATAATAATCTTGAGAGAGCTTCGGAAATTGCACAGGCTAAAGACTTTATCGAGGCCAGACCTGACAGCTATAATTCTCAAGTCGAACACGGGGGCGGTAATTTTTCAGGAGGCCAGAGGCAGAGATTGACAATCGCGCGCGCAGTAAGTAAATCTGCTGAGATATATTTATTCGATGACTCGTTTTCGGCACTTGATTTAGTTACTGACAAGAAGTTACGCCAAGCCTTACGAGAAGAATTTCAGGACGCAACGATCTTGATAGCAGCCCAGAGAATCAGCACTATAATTAACGCTGATAAAATCATAGTGATAGACAAAGGGCGCATAGTCGGTGAAGGTACTCATTCGGAGTTAATGCAAAGCTGCCCACTCTATCAGGAAATAGCGAAATCGCAGACAGGACAGGATTAATCATGCTAAGACTAATTGCAAAAATATATTCACGTCTCAAGATATACAGCGCAAAAATTTTTATCTCGTTAATACTTGCATTAATCGGGACGATAGCTTCGATAGTACTGCCACAGTTAGTCAAGCTAATCACTGATGAGATAGCGTCAGGAATTTCTAAGCCTATGAATATTAATCAAGTGTTATATTATTCCGGACTTGCTGTGATATTTCTTGCCGGAGGAAGTTTATTAACGTTCATTCAGAATATAATGCTTGTTCATGTCTCACAGTTAATGGGCCGTGATTTACGAACTGAGATAAATGCCAAACTTGATAGAATACCCCTGTCATATTTTGATACCCGCCAGACCGGAGATATTATGAGCCGGATAACTACTGATATAGACATAATGGTTAATGCCTTGACGAATAATTTAAGCGCAATAGTTACGTCAATAGTAGTATTAATCTGCGCATCGTGCATAATGCTCTATATGAATGTGATATTAGCTCTTGTTACTGTGATTACGAGTATTATATTCCTGAATATAAATAAATTCCTGATGGGCAGATCCCAGCCGTATTTTATCAAGCAGCAGATGTTGTTAGGCAAAGTGAATTCTCTTGCAGAAGAAGCCTTCAACGGTCATTCAGTAATAAAGGCATTTAACAACGAGGACAGAATTAAAGCCTTATTCGAAGCCGGCAATGATGAATTATATGAAAGCTCCAGGTTATCGCAGTTCGTATCAGGAATAATGCAGCCCATAATGACAGCAGGAGGGTTAATAGCGCAGTTCTTGATAGTATTTGTAACGTCTAATTTAATTCTCTCGAAATCCGAAGGCGTAACACTAGGTGTCATGGTAGCATTTATGACGTACTCGAATATATTTTCTCAGATGTTGATAAATATCTCGCAGTTCATATCGTTCTTGCAGCCTGCGATGGCCTCAGCAGAGAGAATATTTGAGCTTCTCGAGGAGCCTGAAATCAGCGAAATAACTTCACCAGAGAAAGAGAATAATAATAATAAAATCATGGGAGACGTAAAATTCTCACATGTTAAATTCGGCTATGTTCCCGGACAGATTATAATTCATGATTTCAGCGCAGATATTAAATCCGGCCAGAAAGTAGCAATCGTAGGGCCGACCGGCGCAGGCAAGTCAACGATGATGAATTTATTAATGCGTTTTTATGACCTGAATGACGGCAAAATATACTTTGACGGAGTAGACATCAGCACAATATCGCGTGAAAGGCTTCATGACTTTATAGGCTTAGTGCCTCAGGATATATGGACGTTTGAAGGTTCTGTTAAAGATAATATTATTTATTCCAGCAAGAATATTTCAGATCAGAACTTGAATGACGTATTAAAAGCATCAGGTCTTGATTACTCGGTGAAGGCATTACCCGAAGGCGTAGACACGATTATAAATGACATATCAAGTCTTTCATCAGGTCAGAAGCAGTTAATCACTATAGCACGAGCAATGATAAAGAACTCGCCTGTATTGATACTTGACGAAGCTACATCGAACGTAGATACTAGGACAGAGAAAATAATACAGTCAGCCCTTGATAACTTAATGAAGGGTCGAACGTCATTTGTAATAGCTCACAGGTTATCGACGATAAAGAACGCTGATTTAATTCTAGTCATGAACAACGGCGATGTCTGTGAAGCCGGGACTCACGATGAATTATTAGCGAAGAACGGACTTTATGCGGATTTGTATAACAGTCAGTTTGCTCAAAATTTTTAAGGAGGTAATTTATTTATCATGAAGATTACGAAATGTGTATTTCCTGTTGCTGGTTTAGGGACTCGTTTTTTGCCTGTAACGAAGGAACTTGCGAAGGAAATGCTTCCCCTTGTCAATCGTCCGATAATTTCGTATGGTGTCGAAGAAGCAGTAGCTTCAGGCTGTAACGAGATTATAATGATAACAGGACGTGCCAAGCGTTCAATTGAGGACTATTTTGACCGGTCGTTTGAACTCGAGGAAATGCTGAAATCACGAGGCAAAGTAGCACTTTATGAGAAGATGCTCAAGATAGCGAACATGGCCGAGATATTATTTGTCAGGCAGAGACAGCCTCTAGGACTTGGCCACGCTGTATTATGTGCCGAGCCTATGTGCAAGAATGAGTTCTTTGCAGTAGCTTTGCCCGATGACGTATTTATTAACCCTGAAGACCCTGTTATTGCCCAGTTAATCCGCGTTCATGAGAAGATGGGCGGCAGTGTCATAGCCCTTGAAGAGGTCGAGCCTCAGAACGTCTCGCGCTATGGAATAGTGAAATCTCAGTTCGAAGTTGAACCAGGAATTCACAAGATCGTTGACATGGTAGAGAAGCCCTTGCTTGAGGAAGCACCCAGCAACTTAGCAATCATGGGACGCTATGTATTATCGCCTAAGATATTTGAGTTATTGCACAACCAGCAGGCAGGCACCGGCGGAGAAATTCAGCTCACAGACTCTCTCAAGACATTATGCTCTCAAGAACCAGTATGGGGAGTAGTCTTCAAAGGACGCAGATTTGACTGCGGAACTCAAAAAGGCTGGCTCTCGGCAAATGTCCAGTTAGCACTGGAAGACCCTGAATTACGCGCAGTTATTCTCGATGTCGTCAACAAGGAGTTAAATCAATAATGCAGTTTCAGGTTCAGCAGGATAACAAAAACTTTCTGGCCAAACTTTCCGGCAGAATAGATACGGCTAGTTCTCCTGAATTGAGGCTTAATGCTGCAAAAATCCCTGATGATGCAGACGCTTTGATATTTGACTTAAAGGACGTGCCTTATATCTCATCGAGCGGACTTAGAGAATTATTAATCTGTGCCAAGAGATTCAAGGATAAATTCAAGATTATAAACGTTACTCAAGAAGTCTTTGATATATTCGAGACTACCGGCTTTGACCAGATTTTGAACGTTGAATTAATCAAGCATGATTCAGAGAGCAAGCTAGACGAGCTGATACACTTTAACTTCAAGAAATTTCTTGCTAAGAGCGTTTATGAGTCAGGATACAGGAAAATTTTATTTGATGCAATTGACTCTTATACTTGGCAGGAAATAGAACAATGTTCTCACGTTATAGCCGATGACTTAAGCAAGCTGGGAATTCACAAAGGCTCTCATGTAGGCATACTCGGGGCAAACTCTGCAAACTGGGTATTAACGTTCTTTGCACTTCAGAAATTAGGGGCAATCGCAGTGTTGTTAAACTTTAATCTCAATGCAAGCGAATTGTCTATGTTTATGAAAATCTCTGACACTGATTATCTATGCATAGGCGAGGCAGTCGAGAAAAATATTGCTCTTGAAGGCGTTAAGACGTACTCATTTGCGAAAGATATTAATTACAAGTCCCGTATCGGCGAATATGACGCAATCAAAGATAAATACCAGCACGACTTTGAAGCTGACGATCCTGCAGTTGTAATATTTACGTCAGGTTCATCAGGCCGTCCCAAAGGTGTATTGCTCTCGTATTTTAACTTGATGAACGCTTCAGTTGAGAACACAAAGCGCATGAACATAACTGAAAGCGATAGAAGCTGCATAATTGCTCCGTTATTTCACATATTCGGACTTGTAGCGAATTTATTATCAAGTTTGATCGTGAATTCAAGCGTTTATTTCCCTGAGAATATAAGAACTGATACGATATTAGAGCTTATCTCGAAGCATCAATGCACGATATTTCACTCAGTTCCGGCGATGTTAATAGCTCTTGTGAATAACAAGAATTTCACTCCTGATAAAGCCGCCAGCTTAAGACGAACGATAATATCAGCAGCAGCAGCAACACCGGCTCAGATTGAGATGTTCCAGAAGAATATGCCCGCAAATCATTTCATGTCAGCATACGGACTAAGCGAGATGGCTCCGGTTTCACTCACTAAGGCAGATGACAGTCAAGATCATATTCTGCACACTGTAGGGCTTCCGTTCGGGATACTCGAAATCAAGATACGCAATATCGAGACAAATCAAGACTGTGATATAAATCAGCAGGGAGAAATTCTCGTTCAGGGCAGCAATTTAATGCTCGGCTATTACAAAGTTCCGATTGATGACCAGTCAATTGACGCAGAAGGCTGGCTTCACACAGGAGACTTAGGCATGATTGACGCTGACGGCTACTTGAGATTATCAGGCAGATTGAAAGAGTTAATCATCAGGGGCGGCGAGAACATCACTCCGATTGAAGTTGAGAATGCAATAACTTTACTTAGTGATATTATCTCAGAAGTGAAAGTTGTCGGAGTTCCCAGTGAATTTTTCGGTGAAGAGGTCTGTGCATGTATAACGCTTAAGGACGGAGCTAAATTCGATGAGAAATTCATACGTTCTGAATTAGCAAAACATTTATCGAAGTTTAAGATACCTTCATACTTTATTGTGTATAATAAACTTCCGGTACTTGGGAGCGGCAAAATAGATCTCAAGGGTCTAAAAGCAGACGCAGCTAACAAAATAAAATTATTAAAATCTGGAGGCAAATAAAAACATGTTAATCAACAAAACAACTAACGGAGACGAATTAACAATTTCACTTGACGGCAGACTTGACACCACGACAGCTCCTGAACTTGAGGCTGAACTCGGCGGACTTGCGGGCGTAAAAGCTCTAGTTATGGACATGAGCAAACTTGTTTATATCTCATCAGCAGGATTGAGAGTTTTACTTAAGGCTCAGAAAATCATGAACAAGCAGGGCAGCATGACGGTCAAGAATATAAGTCAGGAGATACGGGAAATATTCGAAGTTACGGGCTTCGATGAACTGCTCAACATTGAGTAAGAGTGATTAAGCAGGAGGCATAATATGATATTCGACAAGTCAGATAACGGCCAAGACCTTACATTGACGCTCGATAAGAAGCTGAGTGCAGTAACGGCAGACCAGCTCGAAAAGGATTTAAGCACTAATCTCAAGGGCGTAAAGAATTTTGTTGTTGATATGTCAAAGCTAGCTTATGTCTCATCGGCAGGACTAAGAGTTTTACTGAAGGCTCAGAAGTACATGAATTCACAGCAGGGAACTATGGTAATCAAGAACGCTGTACCGGAAGTCATGAAGATTTTTGAGACAACAGGATTTGATGAAATTCTCAACGTTCAGTAATTAACACACACAATAAAAGCAGGTTCGGGGGATTAAAATTTCTCTCGAGCCTGCAATTTTTTTTGAGTAAATATAATATTATTTCTTATGTGAAGTACTCAGAGCTTCATCTCTTGCTTCAGGTCTCAATAACCAGCTTCCCCAGTCGAATTTAATCAAGCCGCTTATTATATACAACGCGAACAAGAATAACGGAGCAGCACTCTTCAGGAAGATAAACGATACTGCAATAAGCGATAACAAAGCAAAGAATTTAGTCTTGTCAGCAGTCTTCTTAGTTAATTTCTTCATGTTAGCATATGGAATACTCGAGATCATAAGGAAGCCCGTTAATACCAGAATTAGAGCCATAACCCACGAGGGCAGATTAATTTTCGCAATTATGAACGAAGCCACGAATAACCCTCCTGCAGGACAAGGCAGACCCTGAAACGGTCCGGGAACATGAACTATATTAAATCTCGCAAGCCTCAAAGCTACACACAACGCAAAGAAGCATGACGATACTGCGCCGATGAGATAAAGCTCTTTCACGAAAACTTGATAAAGCAATATTGACGGAGCTACACCGAAGCTGACTAGATCTGCCAAGCTGTCGAACTCGAGTCCAAATTGAGAGCCTCCTCCGAGCATCCTGGCAACTTTGCCGTCGAAGCCGTCGAATATCACAGCAAAGAATATCATCCATGCAGCAGGAATAAATCTACCATGTAACACCAGCATTAACGAGAATATACCGCATAATAAATTGCCGCTGGTTACCATGTTAGGGGCTAACTGCCTGAACTCAACGGGTTTCTTAGTTATTCTGCCGAGCTTCCTTCGTCTCTGCAAAAATTTTCGTATTCTTAAATTCACTCTTCTTTCACTCCTATACAAGTTATACCGGCTTTGACCCGGTCGCCTTTATTAACTTTCAATACTGTATCACGAGGCAGATATAAATCAACACGGGAGCCAAGCTTTATCATTCCGTAACGCTGCCCCGCTTCGAGAATGTCGCCCCGTCTTAATCTGCATACTATTCGACGCGCTATTAACCCTGCTATCTGAGTCATCATTACCGGTCCCCACTGAGTAGACAAGCCTACTATGTTGCGTTCATTTATTTCGCTTGCTTTAGGTGAGAACGCTGCAATTTTCTTGCCTGGAATATATTCAAGATAATCAACACGTCCTGTGCAGGGAGCTCTATTAACGTGGACACTAAAAACGTTCATGAATATCCCGACTTTGAGAGCCCGGCCTGTGAATGGGTGTTCAGCCTCTGAGATTTCGACGATGTTGCCGTCAGCTGGTGAGAAAAAATATCCGTCCTGATAATTTGCGTTTCTCTCAGGGTCTCGAAAGAACCATATAACGAACACTGCAAGAACTCCCATTATTACAGCAGGAATAATCGAGATAAAGGCAAAAGCTATTGTGCATAGAATCAAGAACGTTATTATTGCTATACCGTCCCTAGCTATTTTCATCTTCGTTGTCATTGTCAGAGTCCTCCTGGTTATCACTATCATAATCATAGTCATTGAATGTGATAGTCTCTTGCTCGTTGAAGTCTTCAGGGGCATTGAACATAATCAAATTTTCTGACTTAGGTTCATTGCTCTCTTCAGGTGCTTTGATGAGGCTGCAATCTGCAACGGTGTCGCCTTCGTTAAGACGCAATATAATCGTTCCTGTTGCAACTCGTGATAATTTCGATACGCTGTTAGTTTCAAGTCTAATCATCATGCCTTTTGACGTGATTATTAACATTTCGTCATTATCTTTGACTGATAAACAGCCTGCGAGCTTTCCTGTCCTGTGATTGAGATTCATTATCTTGATTCCTGCCGTAGCTCTATGATGAGGAGTGAACGCTTCAAAATCTGTGCGTTTGCCTATACCGTGTTCGCTGATTAATAAGATAGTCCGTGAATCATCGACAACATCGCAGCTCAAAACTTTATCGCCGTTCTTGAGATTTATAGCCTTAACGCCTCGTGCAGTCCTGCCCATCTGCCTGAATTCCTGTTCTGATACCCTGAGGGCTTGGCCTTTAGCTGTTACGATAAGCAAATTATTTTCTCCGTTAGTGAGTCTGACTTGAGCGATCTCGTCTCCTTCATCGATATTCATAGCTTTTCGAGGTCTATTGCTGGCTTTCATTTCGTCAAGGCTGACTCTTTTCGCAATTCCCAATCTGGTAATAAAGAATAAATACTTGCTTCCTGTGTCGTCATCACTTGCGATATTGACAATTCGTTCATTCTCATAAAGCGGCAGAGTTTTATTAACGGGTTTCCCTTTGCCTGATTTAGTCTCTGGAATTTCGTAGCCTTTGACCGTCATGACTCGTCCCATATTCGTAAAGAAGTAAATATGCTTGTGAGTATGAGTTACGCTGACAAGAGAAATGCTGTCATCATCTTGAATGTTAGCTCCCTTGCGTCCCTTGCCTCCTTTGGCCTGTAACTTGTAGAACTCGACCGGCTGACGCTTAATGAAGCCATCTTGTGAAAGGGTAATCACTATATCTGACTCTTGAATCATGTCTTCATCTGAGACTTCTTCATAATTATCGATAATTTCAGTTCGTCTCTTGTCTCCGAAGCGTGAAGCAATCTCTCTGAGTTCATCGCGAATAACGTTATCAAGAGTCTTCTTGTCGCTGAGAATGTGATTATATGACTCTATATCACCAAGCAATTTAGTTTGTTCGTCATCAAGTCTATTGCGTTCAAGTCCTGTGAGTCTCTGGAGCCTCATATCAAGTATTGCCTGTGCCTGAACGTCCGAGAACTCTAATTGAGTCTGCAAGCTCTCTTTTGCTTCACCTGCGGAATTAGTGCCTCGAATAATCTTTATTACCTGTTCGATATTCTCAAGAGCCTTCTTCAAGCCTTCGATGATATGCTCTCTTGCCTGAGCCTGCCTGAGCCTGAATTCAGTTCTGCGTCTGACAACATCGCGCCTGTAGTTAAGATAAATGCTGAGTAAATTTTTAATCGGCAAAATTTCGGGGTGCTGATTAACTAGAGCGAGATTAATAACTCCGTAAGTTGCCTGAAGCTGAGTATGTTTGTAAAGCTGTCTGATTATCAAGTCCGAGTCAATATCCCTTGCAATTTCGACTACTATTCTTAAGCCGTCACGGTCTGACTCGTCCCGGATTTCAGTAATGCCTTCGATCTGCTTATCCTGTACAGCACTGACCATAGCTTCAAGCAGCATAGTTTTATTCACGTTAAACGGAATCTCAGTAATGATTATTCTGTTCTTGCCCCGCTTTGACTGTTCAGCGTGCATTTTGCCTCGAATAGTTATCTTGCCTCGTCCTGTTGAGTAAGCCTCGTGAATTCCTGCACGTCCCAAGATTTCGCCTCCTGTAGGGAAGTCCGGGCCCGGCATAATCTTCATGATTTCGCGTAAGTCTGCGTCTTCAGGTTCTATATTATTCTCAATGAGCCAGCATAACACTTCTGCAACTTCATTCAAGTTATGAGGGGGCATGTTCGTAGCCATTCCGACAGCTATACCCGTTGAGCCGTTGACTAAAAGATTTGGCAGTATAGACGGCAGAGTTAAAGGTTCCTTGAGAGACTCGTCAAAGTTTTGTCCCCAGTCAACAGTGTCTTCGTCGAGATTAGCTAACATTATTTCACCCGGCCAGCTGAGTCTCGCTTCAGTGTAACGCATGGCCGCCGCGCTGTCTCCGTCGACTGAGCCGAAATTTCCTTGACCGTCAACAAGGCAGTATCTCAAGTTCCAATTCTGAGCAAGTCGTACCATGGTGTCATAGATTGCGCTGTCTCCGTGAGGGTGATACTTACCCATAGTTTCACCGACTATACGAGCTGATTTCTTGTACGCTGTGTTATGTTTCAGGCCAAGTTCTGACATTGCATAGAGTACTCTTCGCTGAACAGGTTTGAGTCCGTCTCTTGCATCAGGTAAAGCTCTGCCGACAATGACACTCATAGCGTAATTAAGATAACTTGTCTTTATTTCTCCAACTAGTGGAAGTGATATTATTCTTCCTGCCTCGTCAGGGTTTGTGATTTCTTGCTGAATAGGCTGGTTTAAATTTTCGTCTGACATAAGAAAGAATTTGTTCTCCTCTCAAAATTTTTTGTAGCGTACTACTTAATTATTAATTATATGATTATATGAATGAATAATTTTAGCATGAATACTTTATGTTAGAGCTACTCAATAAAACTTTCGCATTAACAGGCAAATAAAAAATGCCTCCTGAATTAAGAAATTCATTAAAGCATGAAAATCAAAATCACAGAGGCTTGAGTCAATGATGATAATGATGATAATAAAAGCGTTACTTTATAATCGTGTCATATAAAGCCTTCATTGCGTTCTCGTAATCTTTATCAGACACTCCGAGAATTATATTAGTGTCGTCCGCTCCCTGATCTAACATTTTGACGTTGATTTTAGGCTTCCACAGGGCAAGAAATATCTTCTCAAATTTGCCGCTGACAGTTCCCATGCCTTCGCCGATTACTGTAATGAGTGATAAATCTTTATCGAGTCTTATTGTATCAGGCTGGATGACTCGTTTTATCTCGTCAATAATTGCATTGCATCTCAAGTCGAAAATGGGATTTTTGACTACCAGAGCAATTTTATGAACTCCTGAGAGACAATGTTCACATGCTGCGCCGTACTTTGCGAATATTCCAAGCAATTTTTCACCGAACCCAAATATTTCGTTAAGCCCATATTTCTCGATATGAATTATCTTGAAATTTCTGCGTCCGCTGATACATGCTGCTGTACTGCTCCTTGTGCCTTCTGGAATGCTTGAGCCTATCAACGTCCCTTCATCGTCATAAATACTGCTGACTCTCATCGGGATATTTGCTTCTCTTAACATGAATATAACGCTGTCACGGATTATAGTTTTCCTGATGTAATTTAATTCTATAATCTCGTTGTACGTTATGTATTTAACGAGTCTTGACTCAGGAATCACGTCAGTATCTATAGCAAAAACTTTGTTGACTTCGCTCCACTTCTCGAATAAATCTGCATTGACTGCACGGGCAATAACAGCGCCTGAAGAATCGCCGTCACCGCGCGGGAACGTCTTAATTTTTCCGTCAGGCATTGAGCCATAAAAACCCGGTATAACTGCATGTTCTATATTTTTGAGTCTCTCGTTTGCAGTTCTAAATGTCTTGGGCTCGTTTAACGTACCGTCATCGTTGAAGAAAATTAACTCTGCTGCATCTACAAACGTCCAGCCTAATAACTCAGCTAGAATTTTACCCATTATGTACTCGCCGCGGCTGCCTATATAAGCGAGTTCACGGCCTGCAAGCAAATCTTGTCTCAGCTTCTCTATTTCAGAGTCGATGTCAAAATTTATCTCGAGACCGTCAATTATTGCTCTGTAACTATCTGCAATTTCCGCGAGCAGTCCTTCATAATCTTTATTGTCTGAGAATCTCGAATGAGACATGAAAAGCAAATCAGTTATTCCATGATTAGGGGGATTTGTTCCGGGAGCTGAAGCAATCATGTAACGCCGGGCAGGGTTTGACCTGATGATTTCTACAGAGTGTTTTATTTTCTCAGCACTGCACGTTATACTGCCGCCGAATTTGGAAACGATCAAGTTATACACAAGACTCATACCTCCAGATTAAATATTAAATCCTATAATAATTATTTCAGAAGTAAGAGCAAATTTACAGGGGCTTTAATAAACGTTCACGAAAAAATAAAAACATTCACGCAGAAAAATTTTTTGTTATAATCACTCAATAAACTGAATGAAAATTATTTATTAATCATTAATGAAGGAGAACTTGACAAGGATGCAGAATAATTTTACATTTTGCTCAACGCTATTATTGTGCCTTAACGCCTGAGAACTCAAACGAATTAAATCACACTCAACGAAATAAAAATAAATTTTTCACACCAGTATTTATATTAACACGCTCTTCACGATTCAAATTTACATTTACATTCACGAAATACAAGGCTGCTCACATTTGATTTTATGCATTAACCCAGATGCATTTGATTCGCTGTGAACATTTCGAGATCATTAATTCACTCATCACACACATAACATGAAAGGATTGATTTATTTATCATGAGACAGGACTTCATCGAGAGCATTATCAATCAGCGCGCGCCTCTTGCAGAGAAGATTACCCAGTCAAGAGAGAAATTATCGCGGGTACTCTCAAAGTTTGAGGAATTCTCGAACTTATGCAGGAAATATAACAGGGACATAGACTCAGAGTCAGACTCAGAATCAGGAAACCTTGCGGAACTCTTCAAGACAGTGAACTCATCGGAACACATAATCAACGAAGGCAGCTGGTTAACGGCGGACTTGCACAACATAGCAGCAAGACTCTCACGCAGAACCCTTAACATCGCAGTAATCGGCAGAGCTAGACAGGGCAAGAGCAGACTCTTACAGACGATAACGGGACTAAGTGCTCAGGAGATACCGGACGGAAATTTGGCATTCTGCACAGGAGTCCGAAGCGATATAATTAACGACCCTTCAGCAAGTGAAGCCTATGCAGTAGTAAATTTTCTGACTGAGAGACGCTTTATATCTGAGAACATCGAGCCTTACTTTGCAGACCTTCAGCAGCATAAAATTGATTTATTCCCTCCGTCAAGCGTTGCAGAGTTCAAGACTCAAAATATCCCTGAGCCTGGAACGTTGAAGGCAAGCCCTGAATATATAACTCAAATGAATCTGCACTTAGAACACCTGAAGGACTTACAAGACCACTTGAGCCAGTATCAGGAGTACTTAGACAAGCCGCCGCTAAGAATATCACGGGAACAAATACGCGAATACGTAGCTCAAGATAACGCAAAGGGTGAAAGAGTATTTTTCAAACACGCAGCAGTTGACCGGGTAGAAATTTTCTGCAAGTTCCCTAACACTGACGTAAACGCATTGAGATTAATAGACCTGCCGGGACTCGGAGACACTCGAATCGGAGACGTTAAAAGAGTCGTATCTGCATTGAGCGATCAGGTTGATTTAGTCTTCTTTCTGTCAAAGCCCTCAAATACCGGAGCAGCCTGGCAGGATAACGAGATTCATTTATATAGTCAGGCAAAACGTGCGCTCGGTGAAAAACTTCCTATAGAACGCTGGTCATTCTGGGTATTCAACCACGACTCAAGACCTGGAGCGGAGAATATGCCTCAGTGCGAGTTAATGCAAAAGTACATGTCAAGTGCTCAAATCAAAGTGTCTGACTCTGTTATCGTAGACTGCACTAATCCTGATGAAGTCTCACAGAAATTAATTGATAAGGCATTAGAGTTTCTCGCAGCCAATATTGAACGCAATGATTTAGAGTACGCGAAAAATCTTCAGGAACTCTTGAACAAGCTGTTATCAGACATCAAAGATATTACGGATAAAGCTATGTGGCTCTTGCGTGATGACTCTAACTCAGAGAGGGACAGCGGAAAATTTGACGACCTCTGGGACGACTTATGGAACAAACTGCGGATGAAGCTTCAAGAAGTTGTCGGCGAAGGTTCAGAATTAAGAGTCAAGCGCGATGATGACTGCATACCATTTAAAGAAAAGATCATGGAGATTCTAAAGTCGGCAGAAGAATTTGATTTGGCTGCAAACTACACTAGCTACATCAAGGAAACTTCAAACATGGCAGGAGGACTTCAGACGGCCCGTGAAAATGCAATGCACCTGCTCAGGACGGAATTAAGTTCACAGCTTCAGGAAAATTTAGACGTTACATTAAATGCTGTGCTGCTCGACATGAAGAATAAAATATGCGAGATTCTTGCAGATACCGGCAGACTTGAAAAGGCTTTCGGAGTCAGAGATTACAGACTGCTCAACGAGATTATAAATTTCCTTGATAAATCAGAATTCAAAGACGATGTCCCCGCCCTCATTGAAGGCTTTAACCTGTTATTCGGCTACTCAATGAATTACAGGAGCTTTATTCAGCACAGGCTCAGAAGTTCGCTCAACAGGCTTGACCCGTTAGACAAAGCGTCACAAGAATACGTTGTTCCCTTGTCAGACATCGGCGAGACAATAACACTGCTTGAGGCTCTTTATTACGAAACGATTAACGAGATTTACAGGACATTTGCAGATATATACTCGGAACCTAACAAGGCAGCTTTTGCAGCGGCCGAAGAATTCAAAGATATAGTCATCAGATCAAATCAACTTGAAGGCAAGAGTCTTCAAAATCAGTGGCGGAGATTTTACCGGTCAATCAGGGGGAAAGTGTGGCCTGAAGAGTACGGGGCTTCACAAAGACGAAATGAATTATGTGCAGCTTTACGCGCTCCGTTGAGTGAGATTGCTGCGTTATTGAGTTCATCTAATTTTATGTTCAGGGGGTAAATACAATATGAAATGGATTGTGTGTGTATTATTTTTCTTCTATGCGGGACTTCTTGGTTTGTTTTGCTTGCGGAAAATAGTTTAGGCAATTTAGAAAAAGTGATGTGGCTCTTGGCCTCAGCACTAGCTTCAGCAGTAACAGCTTTTGTCATTGCTTGGATACTTAAACAAAGCAAGTAATTATCTCAGCGAAAAGATTCTACTAACAAAGGAGTTAACGTTATGGCAGAGACAAAACCGTTAATATTCACAATGCTTGGGCCTTCGGGTTCGGGCAAAACTTCAATGCTTGCCTGCATGAACAGAGAGCTTGAGAGCATGATACCCGGAACGTTTTACCCTGACAGAAGGACATTTGGCATTCTTGAGGACGCTTATCAGAGACTCAAGGAATCAGCAAACCCTAGCACATTGAATATCAGTGAAGTCAAGAATACTGAAGACATGACTTCCTTCGATTTCAAGATTAAGGGTAATAAAAACATTATGCCCGTGAGATTCTTTGATTTCCCCGGAAGATGGATAGCTCGCAGTGCAGCAGATCAAGACTATAATCAAGTCATCAAGTTAATGAAGCAGTCTTTGGTGTTTATAGTCGCAGTCGATACACCCTACTTAATGGAACAAGGCGGGAAATATGCAGAGCAGGCAGCTATTAGAGATGTCGAACTCATGATAAAAGAAGTAATCGGAGAATCAGACAAGCAGGAGAGATTAATTCTGCTCGTGCCGATTAAGTGCGAAAAGTATATGGAAAGCTGGAGCTCTCAGCAGGCATTGAAGCAGGCAGTCAAGAATGCTTTTCATGACACAATCAAAATGGGACAGGAAACTTATAAAGGCAAGCTGGCAATTGCAATAGTCCCGATTAACACGATGGGCAATGTCAAATTCAGCTATTTAAAGACAGCAGGCGGCAGAGCAGTAGAGCAGGTTTTCATGAAAGTCAACGGCAAAACTTTTAGTCCCGAATACACCGACCAGCCTTTGAGATTCGCAATGAGCTTCTTATTCGAGCAGTTCAGGAAGCAGCAGAAACGCAGCAAAAGTATATGGCGCAAAATGTTTCACTTTGTTTGCGTTTGGGACTGGGAATTTTTCTCGCCTGACAACATGCCTGACATCGCAAAATATGTCCGCAGCGGAATATCTTCCGGAAGCAGCAGAAATGAAATAATCTGCGGAAAAGAATTAATGGGGGTGTAAAACTATGAGTGATAATTTCAGATTCGTAACGCGCACAAGATTTGTAGATTACAGGGTCTTTATCAACGGAGGCTCAGGTACTGTCAGCAATTATGAAGGTTTCAGGCCCCTGCGTCAGAAATGCAGCATTCTTGAAGGCGAAGAGTGCGTATGTTCGTTCATTGAGAATGCAAAAATTTATCTCGTAGCTTCAGGTCTTGACCGCCATAAACGAGACGAGAGGGGACGAGCAATAAGATTCTCGTTCTGTGAAATTTTCCCGATTGAAGAGATTAGCAAAGCAGCTTCAGCGTTCATTAAGATTAGCGATCACTGGGAGGACGTTGAAAATTGGCTGAGTAATAATCTTCAAGACATTAACGAAGGCACTGAAGCAGAAGGCGTTAAACTTGACGAGTCTGCTTTCATGAGCTGGCTTCAGTCTGACGGCGGAGATTTCGAGGACAACGGCTGGCTTCATAAAGGCAAAGTTCTGAAGTGGACGAAGCGTAACGGTGAGGAGCAATATATTAATATTGGCAGGGTCTTTGACATAACAGAAACAGAGTCATTTGCTGATGATGATAAAGATAACTCTTCAGGTAAAGTAAAGAAGATTGCAGCAGTTACAGTAGGTGTTGCAGTACTTGTAGGAGTTTTTATCGCGGGCTGTTATGTCTTTGGAGGCAGGGATAAGGCTCAAGAGATTCAGAAGGCTCAAGAGGTCAACCGCCGAGAAGTTATCAACGGACTCACAGAAGATATTAAGAAAGCACTTCCGGAACGTCATTTTTCATCGAGAGACTCCAGCGTCTTAAAATACGATGTAGTATCGCCGTCAATAGACAAAACTTTATCACATGGCAGCGAACATAATTAACACGTTCAAGAAGAAAATCTCATCAGGAGCCAAAGAATTAATGGAGCTTGCAAACCGCTTTGACCCTCAGGCAAAATTTAAATGGGAACTCATGAAGCCCGGAGTCCGTGAATCCTCCCTGAATGAATGCAGAGTTGTTGCGACCCCTGAAAAATTCGATAACCTGAAACGCGATTTCGATTACGGCATAAAAATATTAAGCATGTCCGGTGATAGTGATTTAGTTGCTTCACTCGCTGAAGAAATCATAGGCGGAATCAATAAAATGTTTGACGAGAATAATGACTCAAGATTGACCGAGTCAGAATGCGAGTCAATTAGAAAAGTGATTCATGAATACTTTTACTCACTGAGACGGCAATCATATTAGCTTTGACATCATGAACACGCAGGAGACTCACACGTCCAGCAAGAGTCCCTGCAATTTCGTTTTTATAATAGTGCATGAATGCTTTATGTTGTAATTACAAAAACGCAAATTATTAACAGGGAGCTTGACAGGAATGCAAAATAACTTTACAATTCGCCCAACGCCCAACGCCCAACGCCCAACGCCCAACGCCCAACGCCCAACGCCCAACGCCCAACGCCCAACGCCCAACGCTGTTATTGTGCCTTAAAGCCTAATGAAACACTTGAACGCATACACGTAGCATTAGCACTCTATGACCCTTCAGGAAATTATTCACAGAATGCAGGCGTAGTAATCACTTCAATTTTTCAGCACACTCATAATCCTGTTACAATTCATATTCTGCATGATGAGACTTTAACACAGGACAACCGCAATAAATTAATCAAGACAGCAGAAAATTTTTCACAGACTTTAGAGTTTATCGACATAACAGAGCATGAAAAAAGAATCAGCGAATCAATAAAGCATATTTCAGGACAATGGACGGTCGGAGCTCTTTACAGAATGTTTATCCCTGAAGCTTTGCCTGCACTTGACAAAATAATCTATATTGACTGCGACATAATCGTAAATCTTGATATTAACGAACTCTGGAGCATCGATCTTGAGAATAAAAGCATTGCCGGCGTATTAGACAGGGTTCACAGCCAGAAATTTTTATCAGAATTATCACTGCATGTAGAATTTTTAGGCTGCAACAGAACACAATATATTAATTCCGGAGTAACTGTTATGAATCTCAAAAAAATTCGCGAAAGAGGAGATTTCAGCAAAATTATCCTTGAATGGCTTATGTATTATCGTCATATGCCGCTCTTCCCGGACCAGGATGCAATTAATTCTGTTTTCGAAAGCGATAAAAAATTTATTGATCCCAGATTCAATGTCTATGACCTTCTTAATAAAGACCTAGATTTATCACATTGCATAATGCATATGTACGCAGTCCCCAAGCCGTGGAAAGTCTTCACAGGAGCAGCACACGAAAAATTATACTGGAATACATTTCTCGCAGCTGAATGGGGAAGAGATATAACTCACAGTGAATTAATAGACATTCTTGCAGATAAGACGACAGCTAATATAGATTTATTAACCGAACGTTTAAACAAGCCTTTGCTTCAGAGAATCTTTGCATCATTTAAGTATCGGGTCATAAATAAAATACCAGTTCTTAACTTGATTAAATATACTTGGTTCTGGATTAGGCACAAGTTCTCACATTAATAAATCAAAACTGTGATTCATGAATACTTTGACTCACTGAGACAGCAAGCAAATTTTCTCTGACATCATGAACACGCAGGAGACTCACCCGTCCAGCCAATAATGAACTCACGGCAAGAGTCCCTGCAATTTCGTTTTTATCACCTGTGAATCTCTTTCTTGAGTGTCCTGTCATGATTGGCAGCCCGAAAACTTTTAGCGATTCGATATGCTTTATTATCATGAAGTTGTCGTGTTCTGACTTAGCAAAGCCTAAGCCCGGATCAAGAATAATATTCTCACGTCTGAGTCCTGCCTGTTCGAGAGCGTTTATTTTATCAGTGAAGTAAACTTGCAGGGTATTAATAATATCTTCATGGCCTTCAAATTCTTTCATGTTAGATGGAGTGCCTTCAATGTGAGAGAGTATATACGGGACGTTTAACTTTGCGATTGTAGTTAGCATGTCCCTATCAAGTGAGAAGCCGCTTATGTCGTTAATTATGTCTGCTCCTGAGTCAATTGCTGACCGTGCTGTGAGTGCTTTGTAAGTGTCGACTGAAATTATTAATTTATCACCAAACTCACGCCGTAAAATTTTCAGTGCAGGGATTAACCGCGAAATTTCCTCTTCTGAGTCAACCTGAGCTGCTCCGGGACGCGTCGACTCTGCCCCGATGTCAAGAATATATGCGCCCTCGTTCAAGAATTTCTGTGCAGTGTTGATTATTTGAGACTCGTTGACTCTGCTGCCCTCGTAGAATGAGTCCGGAGTAAGATTTATAATTGCCATTAATTTAGTGTTATCGTTGTCGAGAGTTATTTTGCTGTTGATGTGCCATTTGTTAATATTTATATTCGTGAATGAACGTGAAAGACTCTCGCGTAAATCTTTCAGTCCCCAGCAGTCCATTGAAGATAATTTTTGAATCAGGCTCTTAATCTGCGAGCTTGTTCCCATGAGTAATATATTGCTTGATGAGCTTTTGCCGTCTATTACGTGCTTAGTAACTATAGTGTCTCCGCCGCGTGATAATAATTCCTGCTTGAGAAAAGCCGCTGCCCTGTAGTCTATGTTCTCAGCGTAGAAGTGCAGAATTTTATATTTAGGCGACAAGTAAGCCAATGCCCTTGAGTCCGTCTGAATCTTTGCGCATATGTTATTGATGTCCTGCTGTGATGATATATTCAACGGGTAAATGTTCACGTTAAGAGTCCTCCATAAAATTACGAATAGCAAAAAATTTAATATCACGCTAAATTTATCACATTATGACTCACGATAAAGATATACTTGAGAAAAAACTTGAAGATTATAACGATGTCTTTGCAGATATTATTAACGGTTTGCTGCCTCTTGATGAAAAAATAGCTCCTGAGGACTTGCAGGATGTCAGGACTCGAAATGTTTATTCGTCATCAGGAGAGATACACGAGCAGGAACGGGACACCGTTAAATTATGGACTAAGGGCGGAATAATTTTTTGTCTTCTAGGTCTTGAGAACCAAAGCACGATTGATAAAGCAATGCCGGTCAGAGTCGCAGGTTACGAGGGAGGAGACTATCGGGTACAGATAACCAGACGCGATGATGATATAAAGGCAGCCAAGAAAGCAGAGGACTCTGAGGAAGTGAAAAGACTTCTTAACACGAAATTTTATCCTGTAGTAACAATCGTGTTATATTACGGCATGAGATGCTGGAAGAAGCCCCGAACACTTTTTGAATGTCTGGATATTCCCAAGAGCTTTAGGCCGTTTGTGAACGATGCAAAACTTAATATAATAGAAATTGCGTGGCTCACTGACGAACAAGCGGCGAAGTTTACGAGTGATTTCAGGATCGTCGTAGATTACTTCAGGCAGAAGAGAATTACTAAGAACTACAAGGCTTCAAAATGGGAGATTGAACACGTTGACTCCCTGTTAAAGCTGATGAGGGCATTGACAGGCGATAAAACTTTTGAATATGCACAAAACAGAATTCTTTATGATTACGAGAAAGGAGACAAAGTAACAATGGATAACTTTCTTTCACGGCAGGTAGCTAAAGGCGAAGCTAAAGGCAGGCGTGAAGGCAGACGCGAAGGAATAGCTAAGGGTTTGCTTGATGGTAAAGCAGAGGCAAGCAGGAATATTTATCAAAAGCTGCTCGAAATGGGCTTTTCTCCGGAACTTGCATCTCAAGCTACGGGCATAACTGAATAACTTTGCAGGCTGGACGATGGCAGACTTTAATATTTATTTACTCATGATATAATTCAAAATTCACACTGATAGATAAATATATAAATAAAATAAATGAAAGGAGTCTTCGTTCACAATGATAACGACGAGATTATTTTTTATCGCACTATTCATGTTTATGTTCTTACCTGCAGCTTCAGCCCTTGCTGCCATGCCTCCCATATTGCCTATGGAAGACTTTTTCAGGAATCCTGATAACGCAGGCTTCTCAATCTCACCGGACGGGACAAGATTAGCTTTCTTTAAGCCTTGGGAACATAGAATGAATGTTTATGTCAGGGAAATTGCAACAGGCATAGAGAAACGCATAACTTCAGCAACTGAACGCGACATAGCAGGCTTTTTCTGGAAGGGCAGCGATAAAATAGTTTTTGCTCAGGATTCGGGCGGCGATGAAAATTATCACGTCTATATCACTGATATAAAAGGCTCTGAAGCCAGGGACTTGACTCCGTTTGAGAAGGTCAAAGCAGGCATTCTTGACGATCTTGAAGATGACCCTAATCACATGTTAATAGACATGAATAAAAATAATCCCGAAGTCTTTGATATTTACAGGTGCGATATTAATACAGGCGAGCTTGTCTTAATAGCAGAGAATCCCGGAAATATCACCGGCTGGATGACTGACCATAACGGAAAATTAAGATGTGCTTGGGAGACTGACGGAGTCAACACAAGTTTTTTATACAGGGCTAACGAGTCAGAACCTTTCAGGAAATTAATCACGACTAACTTTAAAGAAGAGTTTGCTCCGGTATTATTTGACTATGACAATAAATTCATGTACGTTGCAAGCAATTTAAGCCACGACAAGACTGCTATATATAAATTCGATCCTGACGAAAACAAATTACTTGACTTAATATTTGAACATCCTGAAGTCGACACAGGAGGCATACTTCACTCTAAGAAAAAAAGAATTATCACAGGCGTAACTTACACGACCGACAAGAGGCACTACAAATTTTTTGACGCTGACAGAGAAGCATTGCAGAAAACTCTTGAGGAATTTTTCCCAAATTATGAAGTCAGCATTGCAGATATGGACGACGACGAACGCAAATTCATAATCAGGACTTACAGCGACAGAACTAGAGGCACATATTATCTATATGACAGCAAAGATAATTCAATGTCAAAACTTGCTGAGTTATCACCATGGCTCAAAGAAGAGAACATGGCTCCCATGAAAGCAATAAGTTTTAATGCTCGGGACGGCTTATTAATTCACGGCTATTTGACTCTTCCTGTTGGAATTAATCCGGTTAAATTGCCTTTAGTCGTCATTCCTCACGGGGGGCCAAGTGCTAGAGACGGCTGGGGCTTTGACTCTGAAGCTCAGTTCTTGGCAAATAGGGGCATAGCAGTCTTGCAGGTTAATTACAGGGGTTCAACTGGTTACGGCAAAAATTTCTGGCAGGCAGGTTTCAAGCAGTGGGGCAGGAAAATGCAGGATGATATAACGGACGGTGTACTCTGGGCAGTATCTCAGGACATAGCAGACAAGAATAAACTTGCAATCTACGGAGGCAGTTACGGCGGTTATGCAGCACTCGCAGGAGCAGTCTTCACTCCTGATTTATATGCGTGTGCAGTGAGCTATGTCGGTCCGTCAAATATTTTCACGTTGTTAGAGAGCATTCCCCCTTACTGGAAGCCTTTTCTCGAGATGGAGTATGAGATGATAGGAGATCCAAGCAAAGACAAAGCATTACTCGAAGAAGTCTCGCCGGTATTTCACGCTGATAAAATTAATATTCCGTTGTTCGTAGCTCAGGGTGCAAATGATCCTAGAGTTAATAAAGCAGAGTCAGATCAGATAGTCGAAGCAGTAAGAAAAGCAGGTAAAGATGTCGTCTATCTGGTCAAAGATAACGAAGGACACGGATTTTCTAACGAGGAGAACAGATTCGATTTTTACAGGCAGCTTGAGGAATTTTTCAGAAAGCATTTAGGCTCCCGTTAATTATTATTTTGCTCACAGGGCAGCGGACTCATTACGGGTCTGCTGTTTTTTTTGCGTTATGTGATAAAATTTTTTAGTTTTCATTAATATATTCTTTAATTTTTTTATTCAGGAGGCTGATTAATTTTGTCCCCTAAGGGTGTTCATTATATCGTCGAAGTTTCTGGCTGTGATGACACTATCACTAACGTATCAAAACTTCAGGATATATTAACTGAAGCTGCCAGAAGAGCACACGCTCAAGTATGGTCGGTATCTTTTCACAAATTCCCCCCTAGCGGAGTAAGCGGAGTAGTCGTCATCAGCGAGTCGCATCTTTCTGTTCATACGTGGCCGGAAGTTAATTATATGGCTCTGGATATTTACACTTGCGGTGAACACACTGAGCCTATGTTAGCCGTTGATTATGTATTAGAACAAGTTCACGCTTCACATATTCACATAACTGAAATAAGCCGCGGACTTGATGATGATGACCAGAAATATTATCACTCGTTCATAACTTGGGAAGAAGACAGGATTAACGGTGCAAAGCAGTCATGATTAAGATTAAGACAGCAAAAATTTTTCTTGCGGCAATTATTATTCTTGCTTATTCTCTTGCTTCATGGGCAGGAAGTGCTGACGAAAATTTTCACTCGAAGTCAAAGTCAGATACTCAGGCACGCGCTAAAATATTTCGTCCTGATAAATCAAGCGATGAAGAGTTAAATACGCTCATAAACGAGTCAATAAATAAATTTCAGGTTAAGACTTTCAGCGATGATATAACAGGCAAAAGCATTCAGTATAATATTTGCTTCCCTGATGATTATTCGACTGATAAAAAATTTCCCGTGATATTCTTTATCGCAGACGCAAGCGCAGCAGGCAAACCTTCAGATTTCTCTATAAGGCAGGGTTACGGCGCACTTGTTTGGGAAAAATATAAATGCGTTGTTATAGTTCCGTTTTATCCTGAAGTTATACTTGGCGATCATAACGGCTTTAAAGTCAGTGATTATGTGAACTTGACAAAAAGATTTATTACTCATGCAATTAATCACTACAGCATAGATAAATCAAGAGTTTACGCAACAGGACAGTCAATGGGCTGTATGACACTGCTTTTACTGGCAGCGAATAACCCTGATTTGTTCACGGCATGTTTATTCGTGTCCGGTCAATGGGATATTAAAGAATTAAACGGGCTTGAGTCTCAGAAATTTATTTATATCACTTCAGCTGGTGATGATAAAGCCTCAGCAGGTCAGCGCGAAGTTATGGACATGTTCAGGCGGGATAATATTAAATTTGACTCGTTCAGTAACGTTGACGCTAAGAATCCGGACTTAACACTTAATAAATCACAGGCTCACACGTTTATAACTTTCAGGCAGGGCAGCACTTTACCAGCTTTAACTGAAGGCCAAGTTCAATATTCTGAACACATGAGCTCATTTGATTACGCGTATAGAATTCAGGCGTTAAGGGACTGGCTGTTTGCTCAGGGTAAATAAATAATTCAGCTTGAAAAATTTTGTTTATCAGATAACATACAGCAATTAACTTTTTTATTTTTTACGAGGGAGAAAAACTTTTTTAATATCATGATGGAGAACTTTTTTACTAAACCTGCACCAAGCTACACTTTTGAGATATTTCCTCCTAAGGGCAATAAAAGCCTCGAGGGAACTTATGCAGTCATAGACAGTCTAGTAAGTTTTAACCCGGACTTAATCAGCGTAACTTACGGGGCAGGAGGTTCAAGCCGCGATAACACCGTAGAAATTGCTTCAGGAATCCAGAATAAATATCACGTCTGCGGAGTAGCTCACTTAACATGCGTAGGCAGCACTCGCGAAAATATTCGGGGAATCCTCGAACAGCTCAAGGCAAATAACGTTAAAAATATTCTTGCTCTCAGGGGCGATCTTAAAGACGAGTCAGACTTAGGAGAATTTCACCATGCTTCTGAGTTAATCGAGTTCATTAAGGGCGAGTACGGCGATGATTTTGATGTGTTCGCTGCATGTTACCCTGAGAAACACCCGGAGGCTGATTCAGTTGAAGACGACTTGAAGCACCTCAAGGAAAAATGCAAGCTGGGAGTCAAAGCTCTTATATCGCAATTATTCTTTGATAATGATATTTTCTCGAACTGGAAAGAACGAGTCAGGGACATGGGAATAACTCAGCCTATTATAGCCGGAATAATGCCCATAACCAGTGCCGCCCAGATCAGCAAAGTTGTAGAGATGTGCGGAGCTTCTGTGCCCGAAAGAGTCAGGAGATTCGTGAACGCATACGGCCATCACGCAGGAGCAGTTAAGGAAGCCGGTATTGCCTACGCAGCTGAGCAGATAATAGACCTTCTTGCAAGAGACGTTGAAGGAATTCACTTATATACTATGAATCAAGCTGATACAGTGCGCCGAATCGATGCAGGAATTCGTTCGGTGTTATACACAAAGCGTTATGAAATTTCTCATAACTAATATAACTGACAAATTAATCACTGATGCCCTGCGTTATATGCGTGTGCCTTCAAGTATACATGACGAGGAGTTAATCAAGACTGTGAAAAACGCTTTCGAGAGACTAGAGACATTCATTCAGCCTAGATGTGTATGGGCCAGGTTCCCTGTTATTCGCTTTGACGGAGGCATAGAAGTTGCAGGAGCATATATCTACAGTGAAGATATTGAACGCCTGACTTCAAGGTCTAGGGACTGCATTTTACTTGCGGCTACTCTTGGCCTTGAGGTCGACAGGCAGATAACCATCTCTCAGCAAAAGAATATGCTTGACGGTCTTGCTCTTGATGCGTGTGCTTCGGTCAGGATTGACGCATTTATTGACCAGTTCATGAAATCAGAAATTGCTCCGGAACTTCATGAGGGCGAATTCATGACATCGAGATTCAGCCCCGGCTACGGTGATTTAAATCTAAGCGTAATCGAGGACATAATTATGATATTAAATGCACATAAGAGAATCGGATTATCTGTAACTCGCTCTATGATGATGACTCCGGTTAAATCAGTTACAGCTATAACGGGTCTGGCTTACAAATCCCGTAATTAAATCATGAATTCAGACGTTGATCAAAGATTAGTTCTAGCTCTTGCAGGAGTATTATCAGGAATTTGCATTCTTATATGCGTAATAACATGGTATCCTGTTCATTTGCTTGAAGTAATGCGTGAAGAGTATGACTCGCTTGAAAACGAACGGGCAGATTTAGTTCTTACAGTTGAAAATTTTTCGATTGTCCAGGACAATCTTCGGAAGGTCGAAGCATCAACTCCTAAAAATATCAGGCCGGCTTCAGATATAGTAGAATTTTATGCTTACGTCAGACAGGCAGCAGAGAATAACGGGGTAAATATAATTACTACCAGACAAAGCAGCAGTTCTATAACTATGAATCTCAGGGGCGGATATTACAGCTTAATGCACTTAATAGCAGACTGGCGGGCAATGTCTACAGCAGGAAAGATTACGAGTATAAAGATTCAGAGGGACAAAGATGCTCCATCGCTTTTCGTTACGGCTGATGTAACTCTTGCAGCTCTCATGAACGAAACTAGTGAAAATAATAAAAATAATAATAATAATTAACAGGAAATAATTAAAATGGGAAATCTAAAAAGCGCGTTTATATTTTTATGGGAAAATCTTTCAGGAATTCAGATCGGCGAGAGATCAAAAATTCTCAGGCTAATATATTTTTCTGTCCTGATTATGGGCAGTGTTTGGGCTGTCATGAATTACTTGAAATCTGAGGAGCTTTCGGAAATTTCTCCGGACTCACCAATAGTAACCAGGCGTTCAAGAAATGACGTAAATATTAACAAACTCATAGAGCGCATCAATCTTGTAAAACATAAACGCGAGGACGGGAGCATTCTTGCAGGTTCTATGACTGCCATGAACAGGAGATTATTTAACACTGACATAGAAAATATTAACGGAACAGATAATATAACTCTTGCTGAAAACGGAAATCTTAATATACCCGAAGTCCCTGTCATTCAAGAGATAACTCCTCCTGAAATTGAAGTCAAAGCAGTCATGTTAACAGGCAAAAACAGACTCGCTGTGATAAACACTCCGAATAATACGGGCTTAATAGTCAAAAGGGGAAATAAGCTGCCCGGCGGTTTAGGTCGAATAACAGCCATAAACAGGGACAGCGTAACTTTGAGCTATGAGAAGCGTAATTTCGTCTACTCACTCAGTGGACAGGGTGCAGGTGCAAAGAATACGACTCAGGCAAATAATAATAATTCATCGCGCAGATCCTTGAGAGAAAATATGCAGTCCCGTATTGATATACAGGATTTATACAGGACTACGAACTAAAATTTACTCCCATTCAATCGTTGCAGGAGGCTTTGACGTAACATCTAACACTATTCTATTTACTCCGGGGACTTCGTTGCAGATACGTTTTGCGACTCTGTCAAGAACATCATAATCTATTCGGGTGAATTCTGCGGTCATTGCGTCCTGTGAATTGATTGCCCTTAGTGCTATAACTTCGCTGTATGTCCTGCTGTCTCCCATAACGCCGACGCTCTTAACGGGTAATAACACACAGAAAGCCTGCCATATATCCTGATACAGATTAGCTCTTTGCAATTCCGTCCTGAAAATTGCATCTGCTGCCCTGAGAGTATCAAGTCTTGCTTTGGTGATTTCTCCCAGACACCTGACAGCGAGGCCGGGTCCAGGGAAAGGCTGACGGTTAATAATTGACTCAGGCATGTTGATTATTTTCCCAAGTTTACGCACTTCATCTTTGAATAAATCTCTAAGAGGCTCTAACAATTTCAAGTTCATTTTCTCAGGCAGGCCGCCTACGTTGTGATGAGACTTGATTAACGCTGCTCCCTTCTTGCTGCCGCTCTCTATGACATCAGGATAAATAGTTCCCTGTAATAAATACTCTGTGCCCTGAATCTTCTTTGCTTCCTCCTCGAACACATCAATAAATAAATGTCCGATTATGTGCCGCTTTTTCTCAGGATCAGTTACTCCCTTGAGTGCTTCTAAGAATCTTTCGCTTGCATCAACGTAAATTACATTAAGGCCGAGTGCTTTATACTGAGCCATGACTGCTTCGGGTTCATTGAGCCTCATTAAGCCGTGATTGACGAACACACAGTGAAGATTCTGACCTATCGCTTTATTAACGAGTACTGCACAGACGCTCGAGTCAACGCCTCCGGATAAACCGCACACTACTTTTGAATCGCCTACTGCATTACGAATATTATTAACTGATGTGTTCACCCAGTCCGTTAAGTCCCAGTCGCCCGAACACTTGCATACATTAAACGCGAAGTTATGAATGATTTTATCTCCGTGTTCAGTGTGAATGACTTCAGGATGAAACTGGAGTCCGAAAAACTTTTTGTGAGCATTCTCGATCGAAGCTATGACTCCTGATTGAGTCTTTGAAGTGATAACGAAGCCTTCAGGTAATCTCGAGACATTATCGCCGTGACTCATTAAAGCCTTGAACTCTTCAGGAATATTTTTATCGAGTAATAACGAGTCCGAATCATTTTGCTTTGTGATTTGCGTAACTCCGTATTCAGGTGCATTGCCGGAGCTAACTTCACCGCCGGTTAATTTCGTGATTAACTGCATTCCGTAACAAATTCCAAGAACAGGACAGCCTGCGCTTAATATTTCAGAGTCTATATTAATTGCGTCAGGTTCATTAACGCTGTCGGGGCCTCCTGAGATAATTATGCCTTTGGGGGAGAGCTTTAACACTTCAGAGGCTTTAACATCCCAGTTAAGAATAACGCTGTGTATTTTCATTTCACGGAGTCTTCGTGCTATTAACTGCGTGAACTGAGAACCGCAATTTATAATAATAATATTTTCGTGCATTAGTAATTTCACACCTCCATAAAAATTATACATGCTGTTATATAATTCTTAGTCATAATAAATTCTTTTATAGGGAGAGAATGTTTCAATCATGAAAACAAAAAAATTATTGATCACATGTTTCATTATTATATGCGCGTTTGCTTCATGTCTCCATGCAAGTGAATATAAGCCCGGTGATGTCATTGTCGTGTTGAAGCCGGGAAGTTCTCAAGTCTCCGTGTCTTCACTTAGCGGCATAGGTGTTGACTCGTTAAGACTCGCTTCAGTTGCATCTCAATCAGGAGCCTACGTTGTCAGCAGCTACAAGAAATTATCAGCCAAGTCTAATAATATATTCGGGTTAATTCATTCTGACACAAAAAAAGCTGATGAACTCGCACAAGAATTATTAAACAATCCTGACGTAATTGCAGCGTCCCCGAACTATATAGCAAGAATATCTGCGACTCCTAATGACCCTATGTATAGCGAATTATGGGGCTTGGATTATATTAACGCTCCTGATGCATGGGACGTTGCAACGGGAAGCGATAATATTTACGTTGCTGTAATCGACACCGGAGTTGACTGGACTAATCCGGACTTAGAGCCTAATGTTGCTCAAGACCTCGCAAAAACTTTCGTGAGTGGCACTTCATCAGCTCTTGACGACAACGGACACGGGACTCACGTTGCAGGCATAATCGGAGCAAGGGGCAATAACTCTAAAGGCGTAACCGGAGTCAACTGGAACGTTAAAATCATTCCCATCAAGACAATGAATGCGGACGGTTCAGGAACTCTTGACGACATAATGGAAGGCGTTGAATACGTTATAGATTTGGTCGAAGAAGGCTATAACGTTGCAGCTTTGAATATGTCTCTTGAATTCTACTCGTCAGGAGCACCGACTTACACAAACTTAACGACTCTTCCGTTGTGGCAGGCATGTAAAGAACTTGATGATCTTAACACTACGGCTATAGTGGTTGCGGCAGGAAATTATCAGGCAGTAGTCGGCGAACCTACAACAAAAACTATGCGTGACGGCAATGGAAATACGATATATACCCCAGACCAGTATGTTTATCCGGCATCGTTCAGGGGACTTAATAACTTAATATCAGTCTCTGCTCTGGACACTGACGGCTCTCTTGCGGACTTCACGAACACTAACGGCACTATGACAGCTCCCGGAGTCGAAATCTACAGCACATATCTTCAGGCTTCGACCAATCATATAGGCTCTGACGGAGTAAGCGTCCTCACTATGGCAGGAACTTCGATGGCAGCTCCTCATGTTGCAGGGAGTATAGCTCTTCTTGCGGCGGCTAAACCTGGTCAAACAGCTTTTCAATACAAGTGCGCTTTACTTGGAGTAACAGGGGACTCTGCGTCAAGCTCTGCGTCAAGCTCAGGGAATGCCAAAACATCAGCAAGTACTGAACTTGATTTAGCTTACTCGATAGACTATCAGGACAATCACACGATAGATAAAAGGGGTACTCAATGGGACTCAGAGTTCGGCAGCGGCAATACTGACGATGACTCTGACAGCGATACTGATGACAGCAACAGCACTTCAGAGCCTGAGCAGACTGACATGAACGTTGATGATTATGACGTAACAGACACTGTTCTTGATACCCTTGATTTGTCATCAAATTATGAAGTCGATGAACTCCCTAGTAATATTATTTCGACTCAGGAAAGGACAGCTTCAGACGTTGCAAGCGAAATACCTTCAAATGAGACTGCAAAATTAATTTTCCCGCTGATATATCCTACAGAGACAAAAGTTTACGTCTTCAAAGTGAATTACAGCGACTTAGCAGCAGTCCTTAACACAGGCGATGCAATCAATGTCCGAATGACTAACAAAAATGCTTCGACTCAAAGTGCAAATACTTCGGCAAGTTCTGCAGCAGCAAAAATCGTTGATAACTACGGAAATGAGATTACTACTATGCCTTCAGCTTCAGCAGCATCAAGCAGGGGAATTAATATCGCAGGACTTATGACGGCAGGAGGAAGCTACTCAACTGTCATAACGACAAGCAAGACATCTTCACGCAATAACTACTCATCAAGTGGAAGCAGCGGAGGATGTAACGAATTCTCTATGACTCTTGCAGGATTGTTAATGATCTGCCCGTTGTTATTCAGGAGAAAGAATTAATGAGCTTGCAAAATTTTTCACAGCCTGATAAAATCTTTGCTCGTTGTAAATATTAACATTGCGTTTACTGCCGGTGTGGCTCAGAGGTAGAGCAGCGCACTCGTAATGCGCAGGTCAACAGTTCGAATCTGTTCACCGGCTCCATGATAATAATTATTGAATAATGAAATCACAGAAGCTCTCTGGAACTCGAAAATTCAGGGAGCTTTTTTGCACACAGAATCACGTTATGTTATAGAATCTTTTCACGCAGAATTTACACAATAATAAATAACAGAATCAGGAGGCAGTTTGAGTGAAGCTTGTCTTTGTATCGAATTATCTTAATCATCATCAAATGCCGTTAGCTCAGGAATTCATAAATATTTACGGCGAAGATTTTACTTTTATAGCCATGACACCTTTTAATCAGGCAAGACTCAATGTAGGCTACAGGGATTTGAACTCGATGCCGTTCGTATTAAGAGCGTACGAGAGTCCGGAAACTTTATCTCAGGCACGCAGACTAATTAACGAATCAGAATGCCTCATAATCGGAGGTATGCCGGTTAATATCGTCAGCAGCAGACTCGAACTAGGCAAAATAACATTCATGCAGAGTGAAAGATTCTTTAAGGGTCCGTTCTTGAAAAAAGACTTGGGACGCTTCGTTAAATACTGCATGTACAGGGGCGGACGTTCAGCAGCAAGAAGCAAATCATCAAAGTTTTATTTACTCTGCAGCGGAGCTTTCACGGCATGGGACTATAATCTATGCGGCTTATTCAGAAATAAAGCATACAGATGGGGCTACTTCACTGAATTAAAACAATATGATGACATCGATAACTTGATCTCACGCAAAGAACCTTCAAGCATTCTGTGGGCAGGACGCTTTATTAATTGGAAGCACCCGGAACTTGCTATAAAACTTGCAAAGAATCTCAGGGACTCGAACATAAATTTTTCACTCAAGATAATAGGCTCAGGGGAAATGCTGGACGAACTCTCGAACATGATTAATGCCCTGAATCTTAATGACAGCGTAAAAATACTGACTAGGGGGGGGGGGGTATTTCTACTGAAGAAGTCCGCAGAGAGATGGAGAAAGCTCAAATATTTTTATTCACGTCAGACAGGGGCGAGGGCTGGGGAGCTGTTGCTAACGAAGCCATGAACAGTGCCTGTGCAGTCGTAGCCGGTGAGAAAATAGGCGCAGTACCGTACTTGATTCAAGATAATCATAATGGATTAATATTCAGGAATAAAGATATTAACGACTTAACACGCAAAGTTATATCTCTCCTCCAGAATCCCGAAAGAATTTCAGAACTTGGCCGGGCAGCTTATCACAGCATTAGTACTTTATGGAATGCTCATACAGCAGCAAGAAGATTCGTTGAGTTTTCTCACGCACTCAATGAGAACAGCGAACCTGTAAGTCTCTATAATGACGGGCCTTGCAGTATTGCACCTGTTATATAATATTCGCGGGGGTGATGTAAGTTGAACGATGAAGTAAAAATTATGCGCGGCTCAGTGTGGTTTACATGGGACGATGAGAAAGCCGGATTAAACTGGAAAAAGCACAGAGTAACGTTTGAAGCTGCTTCAAGAGTTTTTCTTGATGAATATGCTGTTTATCTGCTGGATGAAACTAACAGTAATTCAGAAGACAGAAAACGGGTTATAGGTACTGTAAGAAGTAACTCAAAGCGCGTGAGAGTATTATTTGTTGTATATGTTGAGCGATTCAGAATTGAACATGACAAAACAATAATACGAATTATTTCAGCCCGCGATGCTTCAAATAACGAAAAAGAAATATACGAATATAATATAGCAAAACAATTATCATAGGAATATATAAGCATACAGGAGGTAAAAACTTATGAGCGTAATTTATCCTGATGATTACCCGAAGACAGACGATGAAGCACTCGAAGCAGCTATGCAAGTCCGCGATGAAGATATAGACTTTTCTGACATTCCTGAAGCTACTCCTGAAGATTTAGCACGTGCTGTACCGGTTGGCGATATGTTCAAAGAGATGGGCAGACGCAATCTAGCATTCATCAATAAACTTTTAAGAGAATATGAAGAACGGCACTCTAAATCACTCTGATATAATAAACCCGTAAATAAAATTTTATTCACGTAAATATAAAAGGAGAGGCAAACATTTATCATGAAAATCGGATTTATCGGACTCGGCATAATGGGCAAACCTATGGCCAAGAACTTAATCAAGGCCGGACACGAACTGCGCGTTTATGACAGGACTCAGGCAGTGGCTGACGAAGTAGTCGAATTCGGCAAGGGTAAGGCTGTCAAAGCTGCTAATGCTGTCGATGCTGCAAAGGGCGTTGAACTCGTTTTAACTATGCTCCCAAATTCACCCCACGTTAAGAGCGTCATGCTTGAAGATGACAAAGTTGCTGATCACATGGAAAAAGGCGCGTCGTTTATCGATATGTCTTCTATTAATCCCATTGCAAGCCGTGAAATAGCTGATGCTCTAGCCAAGAAGGGAATCGAAATGCTTGATGCTCCTGTAAGCGGCGGCGAACCTAAGGCAATTGACGGGACATTAAGTTTCATGGTCGGAGGCAAGAAAGAAGTCTTCGCGAAGTTCGAGCCTGTGTTAAAAGCTATGGGTTCAAGTGTAGTTCTCTGCGGCGGGATCGGTGCAGGCAATGTCACGAAATTATGCAATCAGATAGTCGTAGCTGTAAATATCGCTGCTGTCAGTGAAGCATTAATGCTCGGCAAGAAGGCAGGCGTTGACCCCGAGGCAATCTATCAGGCAATTAGAGGCGGTCTCGCAGGTTCTACGGTCATGGACGCTAAAGCACCGATGATTATGGATCGCAACTTCAAGCCCGGCTTCAAGATCGACTTGCATATCAAAGACTTGAATAACGTCATGGACGCTGCAAAGAGTGTTGACTCACCGATACCTTTAACAGTTCAGGTCTTCGAGATGATGAAGATTTTACACGCCGACGGCAGAGGACAGAACGATCACAGCGCACTTGCTCTCGTTTATGAGAAGATGGCTAATACGGAAATTACACGCGGCTAAAAAATAATTAATTTCACACAAACATTTTTCACAAATTTAAAATATAATTGACTTTGCGATTTAAGCGGGAACTTATTTCACAAGGTCAATTTTTATGTGTTCAGGAGTTTATAATCTCATGCGCAAAATTTTTTATGTGTTTATTGCTATATTATTATTATCACTCGATACGAGAATTTTATTCGCTGAGGACATTTCGGGACTCTCTCTTGAAGAATGCCTCACCCTCGCTTTGACTAACCACCCGTCACTCAGAAGGTCTAAGGCTGCGACTAAAGACATTGCTGCTCAACTCGAAGCTATCAGGGCAAATAAGAGACTCAAACTTGAACTGACAGGCAATGCCAGCTTTTCAGGGACGTTTGATTATTGGGATGACCGCTATCACAGCGAAGGACTCTCGTTAAATGCAACGAAACTGCTTTATGACACAGGCAGAAATAAATTACAGCAGGAGATTCGCAATGAAAGTTTACTAGGTTCGCAGGAGAGTGAACGCAACACTAGAATCACCGTAGCAGCCAACGCTAAGAAAGCATATTATGATCTAGTCCTGAAATTTTTAAATCGTGATGTCGAACGCGAGAAAGTAAAGAATCTTGAAGAACACCTCAAGAACTCTCAAGGGCTTTATGAGGTCGGCAGAAGTCCATATATCGATGTTACTAAGGCTCAATCGGACTTGGCAAGCGCAAAAGTTTCTCTCATGAAGGCAGAAAATGATATTCTCGTCTCTCAAGAAGCACTAAGAGTCGCAATGGGGACGGACATTAAAGGAACGTTCAATATTGCTTTGTCGACTCAATTATTACTGCCTCAGCCTGCACAGGACTTTGACACATTGATTAATATTGCCCTCGAAGACAGACCGGATTATAAAAAATTGCTTCACGATGTCAGAGGCTCTGAATTATCAGTCAAGAACGCAGCAAGGACAAGTTCACCGACTATTAACGGCTCGGCAGGGAGTTCAGTATCAAAGCGTGAAGGCACAAGAGCAAGCAATGAGTACACTATAGGTCTAAGCATTAATATTCCTGTTATTGACGGAGGAGCAGAGAAGGCAGCAATTGACTCGGCAAGGGCTCAGCTTGAAGAAGTCAACGCAGATTTGGACGCATTAAGACAGCAGATTACTCATGACGTAAGAAGCGCAGCATTGACTCTTATTAACGCTACTGACAGAGTCAAATCTTCACACACAAGTGTTGAGTACTCAGAAGAAAATTTAACTCTTGCACGGGGACGCTATGAAGTCGGTGTAGGGACTCCCCTTGAGTTAAGCGATGCAGTATCGAGTCTCGCAAGTTCACGCTATTCATATTATCAGGCATTATACGACGCTCAGACGGCAAGGGCTGATTTAGACCTCGCACTCGGACATATGCCCCCTGAATTAGATTTAGGAGTGACTCAAGAATGAAAATTGATTTACACATGCACAGCACTGCTTCAGACGGGACGGACTCGCCTGAAGAATTGCTCAAGAATATTATTGAATCAGGTATAAAAGTCTTTGCCCTCACAGATCATGACACCATAACAGGAGCTTTAACTCTCAGCAGAATAATTCAACTTCAAGACAGCATAAAATTTATCAAAGGTATAGAGTTCTCATGTATCACAGCAAATCATCACAAGTGCCATATTCTCGGACTGAATTACGATGAGTCTAACTCGGACTTTCAGGAAGCGTTAAAGACAGGAGATAAACTGCGTCACGAAAAGTTTTACAGACGAATAGAATTACTGCGCGATAAGTTCTCTATAACATTCACTGACGATGAGATTAACGAATTATTACGCATTCCAAGTGTCGGCAAGCCTCATATTGCAAGATTAATCATCAAGAAGGGACTCGCAGATACTATAACAGAAGCTATTGAACGCTACATAGATCAATGCAGGACTCCTAACAGCAGGCTCAACGCAGAACTAGCAGTTAACGCTATAAACTCATCAGGAGGCATAGCTGTCTGGGCACATCCTTTAGGCGGTGAAGGAGAGTCAGAATTACCGGAAGACAAATTCAGGGCAGCTTTGAGCGAATTAATCTCGTATGGAGTCAAAGGGCTTGAGTGCTATTACTCGAAATATAATCTTGATACATGCGGACATCTTGCAGAAGCAGCGGCTCAGAACAAGTTATATATCTCAGGAGGCAGCGACTATCATGGCAGAAATAAAAATATTCCAATAGGGAAATTAAACGCTGAAAATATTTATATAGATTCGCAAAGATTAAATATTCTCGAAGGAGTGAAAATTAATTAAATGATTGCAGGACTCAAAAAATTATTACTTCTCGCTATATTAGCAGGGCTTCTCTGGGGAGCTTATTATTACTTCTTTCATGAAGAACCTGTTCAATACGGCCTCACTACTGCTGAAATAACACGCGGCGATATTCTTTCGACCGTTACGGCAACAGGTGAACTCAATGCATTAAACGTTGTCGAAGTCGGCACCCAAATATCAGGAACTGTTCAGGAAATTTACGTTGATTTTAATTCACCGGTCAAAGCAGGCCAGTTAGTCGCACTTATTGACCCTTCTGTATTGCAGCTCACGTTGAATGAAGCTCAGGCAAATTTAGCAGCGGCTCAAGCAAGTGTTGCATCGGCTCAGGCTTCACTCAGGAATTCAGAGAGGGAACTTGCTCGAAACAGGGAATTATATAACCGCAAGTTAATTGCTCGAAGCACAGTAGATACAAGCGAGACTGACGTTGCATTAAAACGGGCTGCACTTCAGGAAGCTCGTTCAAAAGTTAATCAGAACAAGGCATCACTTGAGAAGGCACGCACTAACCTGAATTACACGAAAATTACTTCACCGGTAAACGGAGTCGTCATTGACAGGCAGGTTGACGCAGGCCAGACAGTTGCAGCAAGTATGCAGGCTCCTACGTTGTTCAAGATAGCAAGGGATTTGACTCAAATGCAGATAGAGACAAAAGTTGATGAAGCTGACATAGGCACAGTAAAAGAGGGTCAAAATGTTACGTTCAGAGTCGATGCTTTCCCTGATGAAACTTTCTCCGGTAAAGTTGTCCAAGTCAGAATTGCTCCCCAGACAAGCGACAATGTAGTTACTTACACCGTTATTATTCACATCTCGAACCCGGATTTAAAGCTCAAGCCCGGAATGACCGCTAACGTTTCAATTGAGACTGCCAGCGCAAAAAATGTGTTAAGAATTCCTGTTGCTGCTCTGAGATTCAATCCTCCTGAAGATTTATTAAGCACTGTTTCATTTGACGCAAACATTATCACTCAGAAAAAGACTCTTAATACCGGAACTGTATGGCCGGAACGAGGCGGACACTTAATGCCCCCTGTCAGAGTCGAAACCGGAGTCAGTGATAACAAATTCGTTGAACTAGTCAGCGAGACACCCTCAGGAACTCCCCCGATAAGAGACAGAAGGCCAAGAACAGACTCACCCAGACAGCCAAGACCTGAAGGACAAGACAGCGGCAAACGTTCAATCTTGAGAGAAAATACTCCGTTAGTTATCAATGCTCAAAAGGGAGTCGTAACTCAGGCTCAAGGCAGCTTATTCGGAGGACCTAGAGGCGGAGGCAGGAGAGGCGGAGGTCCTAGATAAATGGGCAGTATTATCGAGGTCAAAGACTTAGTGAAGATTTACAAGACCGGTGATGTCGAATTACGCGCGCTAAATAACGTATCTTTCTCGATTCAAAAAGGTGAATTCGTCTGCGTCATGGGTCCTTCAGGTTCGGGAAAATCTACGATGATGAATATTCTAGGCTGCCTCGATGTCCCTACGTCAGGACATTATGAACTCGACGGAGTCAACGTCAAGAACCAGAGCAAAGCTGAACTCGCAGATATTCGCAACCAAAAATTAGGCTTCGTGTTTCAAGGCTTCAACCTGCTCCCGAAAGCTGATGCTGTCGAAAATGTCGAACTCCCTTTACTTTATCGCGGAGTCGGAGGCTCTGAACGCAGGAAAGCAGCAGTAAAAGCTCTCGAACAAGTAGGACTCGGTGAAAGACTTCATCACAAGCCCTCACAGATGAGCGGAGGACAACAGCAGAGAGTCGCAATCGCACGCGCTATCGTAGGCAATGCACCGATTATATTAGCTGACGAGCCAACAGGAAACCTTGACACAAAAACTACTGTCGAGATCATGAATATCTTTGCAGGTTTACATGAACAGGGTATCACAGTTATTCTTGTAACCCATGAGCCGGAAATTGCAACGTGGTCCGAGAGAGTCTTACGCTTCAGGGACGGTCAATTAATCGCCGACGAAGCCGCTCCCAAGAAAGAAGACCTTGACACAGAAGCAAAGCCTCAGTGAGTCAATCACCGGGGCTGTTGTTATATAATATGCAAACTTTTTTTATTCACTAGTATTTAATTTAATTTGGAGGTAACTTAACTATGAAGAGAATTCGCAAACTCATACTTTTCCTCACTAGCTGCGTATTTCTGCTGATAGTGGGGGGGCTTTAGAGCTGAGGCTGCGGACTCGGTTAAGTATATTGATTATGAAAACGGGAATTTCGTAGAAAAGGAGACAACAGGAGAAGTACACAACGTAACTACAAGCACAACAACACTTCAAGCAGGATGGAATTACGTCAATGGATCTGTAACCGTAAACAGTAATATTACATTACCCAACGACGGCACCGTTCATCTCATCTTGGGCGACGGGGCAAAACTTACAGCAACGAAAATAGGCAACACCACCGGAAGTGCTTCACTCGTCATTTACGGCCAGAGCGCAGGGACAGGAACGCTGGAGATTAACGACAGTAGCAGTGCGGCTTACATTTATAGCTACAGCGGCAGCGTAACGATCAACGGCGGCAATGTCAACGTCACCAGCACGAACGACCAGGCTTACATTGATAGCCACAGTGGCTTAACGATCAACGGCGGCAATGTCAACGTCACGAGTACGAATAACCGGGCTTACATTGATAGCTACAGCGGCAGTGTAACGATCAGCGGCGAACAAGTTACGGTAACCGGCCAAGACACAGATAGTGATAAAGCCGGAATCATCTGCGGGGCGAATGGGTCAATAAAGTTGGGCTACACGAATGACACGGACTTTATACTTGCTCCAGGCTACTACATTTACAGCAACGGCAGCTATACACCAGTCGCTCCCACCATTGAAACGGGAAAAACCTTCGCTGTCATGACGGGGAATAATTTTACAACGCTCGAAAGAGTAATTGATTCTACTACGACACTTAACGCTAATGACCTCGACGGCAAAAAGTTAATCCCTTCAAGTGCAGTCCTAACCGTAACTTTTGACGCGAATAACGGAACAGGCACAATGAACCCTCAAACGTTCACTTCAGGTGTTGCTCAGGCTCTCACGGCAAATGCTTTCACACGAAACGGCTACACTTTCAAAGAATGGAACACTCAGGCTGACGGCTCGGGGACTTCATACGCTGACGGGGCGCAGGTAACGCTCACAGAAAACTTGACTCTTTATGCACAGTGGACTCCGACAAATTACACGATAACTTACGACCTTGACGGGGGAACTAACGACTCTGCAAATCCTACAAGCTACACTGTTGAAGACTCTATCACCCTCAAAGCTCCGACTAAGACAGGCTACACATTCAACGGCTGGACTCTTGACGGCAAGACTATTACAGAAATTAAAGATTTAACCGGCGACATAACTTTAATTGCGACTTGGACTCCTATAACTTACTCGATAACATACAATCTTGACGGAGGAAGCGCAACTAATCCGATAAGCTACACGATTGAAACTGAGTCGTTCACCCTCAATAATCCCGTTAAAGACGGCTATACTTTCACAGGCTGGACAGGCACGGACTTAACGGCAGAGACTCAAACTGTAACGATTAATCAAGGCTCAACAGGTGATAGAACTTATACAGCGAATTATACTCAGAATCAGCAGGAGCAGCAGGAACAGGAACAAGAACAAGAATCGCAAATAACTCTTTCAGCTCTTGAAGTGTCAATCACAGGCGCAGACAACCCATACACTACAGAAGGCGAATCATTCACGTCAACATATACGGCAAATGTTGCAGGCACGTACTCG
>JAFSJJ010000009.1 GCA_017439345.1 Synergistaceae bacterium | reverse complement strand
CACTCAACGGTCTTAGAGCCGTTCTAGCTTTAAGAGCAGTACTAGCTCTCTCTCCAGCGTTGGCGGCAGAGTTTCGACCAGCGACGAGGTACGGAAGAAGTACAAATGTTGCAAAAATGTAAATGTAATCGGATAAGGTATTAAATTCCTTTACCGGGTAGAGGCTAGTAAACGAGCCCCAGCGAATAAGGGTGTAACAGCCAAACTTCACTGAAAGCTCGCGACTTTAGTCGTGAGTTGTTTACGTAATAAAATATAGCGGTCATTATAAAATTTTCACGAAGGAGAATAAATACTTTATGCCCGAAGAACTTAATTTTAACTCAGAAGATAACGAAGTTGTCAGGCAGCGCAAAGAAAAATTATTGCGTCTCAAATCCGAAGAAGGCTACGACCCATACATTAACGAAACATGGGACAGGCAGGACACTCTTGAAGCAATCCGCACAAAATTTGATTATCTCGAAGCCGAACAGGAAGCAAAGGACTCACCCGTCAAGACAGCAGGAAGAGTCATGACAATCAGACGGCAGGGCAAAGCAACATTCGCAGACTTGGCCGATGAGACTTCACGAATTCAGCTCTACTTTCAGATTAATAATATCGGCGAGAAAGAATATGATTTTCTCAAGAAGTGGGTAGACACCGGCGACTGGATCGGAATCGAAGGACATCCATGCAGGACTCGGCGCGGTGAACTTACTATCATGGTAACGAGCTATAAATTACTCAGCAAGGCAATTCGCCCTCTCCCTGAGAAGTGGCACGGTCTGACTGATACGGAGATTAGATACAGGCAGCGTTATATGGACTTGATAGCAAATCCTGAAGTCCGCGAAATATTCAGAAAGCGTTCTAAAATTATTGCGTCGTTCAGAGAGACTCTTGAAT
Organism: Synergistaceae bacterium; assembly: GCA_017439345.1. Taxonomy (GTDB): domain Bacteria; phylum Synergistota; class Synergistia; order Synergistales; family Aminobacteriaceae; genus JAFUXM01. The sequence continues at coordinate 11,045 of JAFSJJ010000009.1, read as the reverse complement.
CACATGGAACTCTTGAGGTAGAAACTCCGATTCTTTCTGTCTTGGCAGGAGGAGCAAACGCAAGACCCTTCAAGACATTTCATAACGCACTCGGAATCGATATGTTCATGAGAATAGCTGTCGAGCTGTATTTAAAGCGTCTGGTAGTTGGCATGATGGGAAGAGTCTACGAGATTGGCAGAAATTTCCGCAATGAAGGCATGGACCCAATGCATAACCCTGAATTCACTATGATGGAAGTTTACTGGCCTTACTGCAATTACGTTGACATGATGAATTTAGCCGAAGAGTTAATCAGGAACGCTGCAAAATCAATAGGGACTCTCGAAATCGAATGGAACGGAATTAAATTAGACTTATCGAAACCGTTCAATAAAATTACTATGAGGGAAGCTGTCAAGAAATATGCAGGCGTTGACTTTGATTTAATCAAGACAGACGAGGAAGCAAGACACATCGCACATGAAAAAGGTTTAGGCGGTGAACTCACAGGTCATGAAAGCAAGTTCGCAGTTCTTAATTTATTATTTGAAGCGTTCGGTGAGGATAAATTAATCGAACCTACGTTTTTGCTTGGCCACCCTACAGAAATTTCGCCGTTGTCAAAGAGAGACCCTGAGAACCCGGACTACACTCACAGATTCGAGTTATTCATGTACGGCAAAGAAGTAGCTAATGCCTTCAGTGAATTGAATGACCCCATTGACCAGCGTGAACGTTTCGAGGATCAGGCACGCAAGAAAGCAGAGGGCGATGATGAAGCCCACGTGTTTGACGAAGATTTTATTAACGCAATCGAAGCAGGCTTGCCACCTACAGGCGGAATGGGAATCGGAATGGACAGAATCGTTATGTTCTTGACCGGAGCAAAATCTATCAGGGACGTTATTTTGTTCCCGACCATGAGACCAAAGGCATAACATGAATAATTATCAAATCCGCATGAATGAACTTTATGAGCTCGTGAAACATCATGCGGAGCTTTACTATGATAACGACTCGCCGGAAATCAGCGACTCTGAATATGACTCTCTAGTCCGCGAATTATCGCAGCTTGAACACGAACACCCCGAACTAGCACGCAAAGACTTCTTGACTCACAAAGTCGGAGGTTCTGCAAGCGAGTTATTTGCGAAAGTTAATCACAAAGTCCCGATGCTTTCACTTGATAACGTCTTCACACCTGACGAGTTAAATAATTTTTTCACGAGAATTAATCAGACTCAAAATTTTACGTGTGAAATGAAAATAGACGGTCTTGCAGTGTCTCTAATCTATCAGGACGGTAAATTCATTCAGGGAGCTACACGAGGCAACGGGACAACCGGCGAGGACGTTACCCAGAATTTATTAGCGGTCGAGTCAGTTCCCAAATTTCTCAAGAATGCCCCTGAAGGACGAGTCGAAGTTCGCGGAGAAGTATTAATGACGACAGAGAGATTTAACGCGTTGAATAAATTGCGTGATGAGCGCGGTGAAAATCCTTTTGCCAATCCCAGAAACGCAGCAGCGGGGACTCTCAGGCAGACCGACCAGAAAATTATTGCTGAAAGGGGACTCGACATATTTTTATATTACTTAGTCGAAGCTCAATCTTTCGGAGTTAAGACTCAGAGTCAGGCGTTATCATGGCTTTCTGAACACGGACTCCCAGTTCAAGAGGCTTGGAAGTTGTGCGCTAATCTTGATGACGTAAATAATTTTATTGCTCAATGGTACGATGAGAGATTCAAATTAAATTACGTAACTGACGGCGTAGTTATAAAACTTGATGACCTGACTCAATGGCCTGAAATAGGCTCGACCTCACACGCTCCAAGATGGGCAGTAGCGTATAAATATCCTCCTGAAGAAGCACTCACGCGAATTAAAAATATAATAATTTCAGTAGGCAGAACAGGCGTATTGACTCCCGTTGCACTGCTTGAACCCGTGAGACTTGCAGGGACTCAGGTTCAGAGGGCAGGACTTCACAACGCTGATGAAATTTCCCGCAAAGATATTCGAATCGGTGATGTCGTTCGAGTCCGCAAAGCAGCAGAGATTATCCCGGAAGTTATCGAAGTTGATAAATCTTCACGAACAGGCAACGAGAAAGTTTTCACTATGCCTTCATATTGTCCGGCCTGTAACTCTGAAATCGTGCGCTTACCCGATGAGGCTGCCTTCAGATGTCCTAACCGTGCTTCATGTCCTGCGCAGTTGATAGAGTCACTCAGATATTTTGCATCACGCAACGGCATGAATATTAAGGGACTCGGCAAGAGTTTAGCGGCCAAGCTGATAGAGTCCGGCAAAGTTAAGAGTTTAAGCGATATTTATAAATTGACTCCTGAAGACTGGACGAGCTTAGAGAAGATAAAAGATAAGTCAGCAGAAAATATTATGAGCGAGCTTGAATCATCAAAGCAACGACCGTTTGTGAATTTATTGACAGCTTTGGGAATTAAGGACGTTGGCAAGAATGCAGCTGAATTAATCGTGGATCACTTTGGCAATGTTGACGCGATTATGAATGCCTCTGAGTCAGAACTCTCTCAAATCGAAGGGGTAGGGCCTGTTATCGCAAAATCTATTCATGAATTTTTCAGAAACGAGTCGAACTTGGCACTAATTCAAGATTTCAGAGCTATGGGCTTCTCAATGGGCAGCGAGATAATCACGACAGGAGATAAATTACAGGGAAAAATTTTCGTGTTCACAGGGACTCTTGACTCAATGACCAGAGACGAGGCAGGCGTTAAAGTCAAGGCACTAGGGGGCAGAGTCTCTAACAGCGTGAGTGCAAAGACTAGTTATCTTGTTGCAGGCGATAAGACAGGAAGCAAGCTCGTTAAAGCAGAAAAACTCGGCGTTAAGATTCTGAGTGAGCAGGAATTTCTTGAACTCGTGAATTAATACAGTTCTTCAATTTTTGCTGTAATCATGCTCTTTTGACTATCGGTTAATTTAGCAATCACTTTGTCATAGTCTTTATCACCGTGATAATTTGGTGCATGTACTGCAGCTATAATGCATGGCTTCACGAATTTATCAGGATTAACAAGGACATTCTGACATTGAAGGTTTAAGCCGTAATATTGTTTGAAAGTTTCTAGGGCCCGTTCACCTACAAGGAAAATCATAACTGCGCCGCTGTTCTTAATTATTTTCTCCGTGAAATGCTCCCAGAAAAAGTTTAGGGTATTTATATTCTTTGCATGAGCCTCTTTCATTGAACCCCAGAAAATTATTTCAGTGCTTAGAGCTGCATTCATAAGCCCTTGAGTGTGTTCTCCGTTATTTATGTTTTTCTTATCACGATTGGGGTAAAGTCCGTTCATTATTTTTCTGAGTCCGTCTCTCCAGAAGCTGACGATTTTATATGAAGATTTGCTCTTGTCATCAGGATTCACAGTCCACGCGTAAGAGCCTCCTGCACCTGTTGGGTGAGTTTTCGCTTTTAGTAATCTGTCCCTGAGAAAATTATAAATCTCTTCAGGAGCGTTTAATATATTGCTGGTGTTCTCATCGTTATAATTTATGCTGTCCGGAGCGTCTTGGCCTGCAAGTGTGAAATTTCCGGAGCCGCTGTGCCATCGAGGGAAAATACAATTTTGAGTAATTGCAGGGTTCGAGCTTATAAACATAACAGGAGCTTGAACTATATCGCCGTGCCAGGGACTGCCGATTTGAAAGCCTTCACGAAGGAATAAATCATAATCTCCGTTGCAGGTGTGCTCGTCATTAATTTGATATTTTACGAAGTCATAGCAGCAGCCGGAAAATATTTCATCGTCACTAATAGCACAAAAAGTTTCTCTGTCGATATTGACAGCAGGATGAAGAAGTCTTATTGCCCTTCTGAGTGTTGGAGCTAACTTGCTTCCTGGAGCACATATAATCTCGTTGAATAAAGTTTTTAATTCGTCAGGTAGTTCGTCATAAGGTGTAGGAGTTAACGGCATGAGAAAATTAATCCTCGCTTTCTAAATAAATTTATCACGCTGCAATAGTATCACAAAGTTAATGACTCGTGAATGACTCATCAACAAAGACACAGCGCGCAATAATAAAGCTATTTTGTATTAGTAAATGTATTAGTAATTCTTACTTCAACGTGAAAAATTTTTGCTGTGTGATAAGACTTAAATTATAATACACTTATCCCATTTTTAAACGTGAATTTAATTGCAAAGGAGAAATTTTTAATTAACATGGAAGCAGGAAAGAAAATTAAGCGCATAGGAGTCTTAACCAGCGGCGGAGACTCTCCGGGCATGAATGCTGCTGTCAGGGCTGTAGCGAGAACTGCACTATATTACGGTATCGAATGCATAGGAATCCGCAGGGGCTGGCAGGGATTAATCAACGGCGATTTTGTAATTCTCACAAGCGACATGGTACGGCACATCTTAGGACGCGGCGGCACTGTCCTTTACACTGCAAGAAGCGATGAGTTCATGACCGAAGCAGGACGATTAAAGGCTGTAGGAACATGCAAAATGCTCGGACTTGACGGCGTTGTTGCTATCGGAGGAGACGGAACTTTCAAAGGCGCGCTCGAACTCTCAAGGCTCGGAGTCCCTGTTATGGGAATTCCCGCAACGATTGATAACGACATTGGCTGCTCAAATTACACGATAGGATTTGACTCGGCCTGCAACACTGCTATTGAATGCATTGATAAACTTCGCGACACTATGCAGTCTCATGAAAGATGTTCAGTCGTTGAAGTCATGGGCAGACATGCAGGATTTCTCGCTCTCTATGTCGGAATAGCTGTAGGTGCTACGTCTGTCTTGATACCTGAGAAAGAGTTAGACTTTGAGAATGACGTTATTGTAAGAATCCAGAACGCAAGACTCGCAGGAGCGACTCACTTCATGGTAGTTGTAGCAGAAGGCGCAGGCAGTGCAATAGACATAGGACAACGCATAAAAGAGTCTTTAGGAATGGATCCGCGCGTTACAGTTCTTGGCCACATTCAAAGGGGAGGTTCTCCTACAGGACGCGACAGGGAAACAGCGACTCGAATGGGTTATTATGCTGTCAGGGCGTTTGCTGAAGGTCGAACAGGAAGCATAATCTGCACCCGCGAGGGCGGTATAGTCGAGACTCCTATTGAAGAGGCTCTTGCCATGAAGAAGCATTTGCAGATGGATAGATACGAAATTCTTGAAGCAATTGCGTCATCAGGAGTATATCAGGGCAGTAAATAATAAAATAAATCCCCTTGCCTGTATATTATATTATTAGCTCTCAAGCAGGGGGAAAAATTTTATTGCTAGAAATATAACACGTGCTTTACGTAACTCGGCCAGGAAAATTTTACGCTTCCCTTAATCAATGCAAAAGCCGCGCTCCCTGAACCAGTTATGCCCCATGCTTCTGCTCCTGCATTCTCGAAAAGTTTGAATAACTCGTTATATTTCGGGTGCTTCTTGATTAATATCTTGAGAAAGTCATTAGGCAGCAATCCTACTTTTTTGCCTGCATTAGCATGATAAATATCGCGCATTTCAGTCCGTGCAAAGAGTAAATCAAACGTGTAGCCCATTGCATCAAGTTCTTCATAGGCTGATTTGGTCTCCGTCTGCCAGTCAGGAATTGCTATAACTCCCTCAAGACTATAATCTGCCGCGAGTTTTTCAACATGTTCGCCTATACCCGAGACTATTGCCATCTTGTGATTTGAGCATAGAAACGGAACATCAGCACCGACTTTAGAAGCTGCTTTCTCAGCTCCGAATAATTGCAGAATAGCCGCAGCATTTCCCGAACCTGCTCCAAGTCCTGACCCCGGCGGAATGCTCTTATGAATCTTGATGTTCAGAGGCGGAATCTTGAAGCCTTCCTGACGCGCAATTTTCAGAGCCTTAGCAACTATGTTTTCACCGCGAATAATTATATTCGAGTTCACTACGTCAATTCCTGCTGTTGACTCTGAGATATAAAGCACATCACCTGAGGGAATTTTCAAGAACGTCGAGACAAGATTATGATAGCCGTCCGATCTCTTGTTCATGACCCTGAGTGTTAGATTAATTTTTGCGAATGACGGCAGAATTATACGCATTCCGTCCACCCAAACGGATCTGGTCTCTTGCCCCACTGAATCCCTGTTAATTCGTCATATAATCTTTGAGCGACTTCTCCGATCTGGAAATTATTTACTGTATACTTCTTGTCTTTGTAAGCAAGCTCTCCAATCGGTGAAATGACTGCCGCTGTTCCTGTTCCGAATGCTTCTTCTAACTTGCCTGACTCGGCAGCTCCGATAAGCTCATCGACGCTCAATAATCTCTCTTCAGCAGGTATGCCCCAGTGCTTCAACACTTCAAGGCACGATTTGCGGGTAATGCCTCCGAGTATCGATCCATTCTCAAGTGAAGGAGTTACTACAGTACCGTTAATCTTGAACATGACGTTCATAGCTCCGACTTCCTCGATATATTTACGGTGGACTCCGTCAAGCCATAAAACTTGAGAGTAACCTTTTTCCATTGCCCTGTCTCCTGCCCTGTTAGACGCTGCGTAATTGCCTCCGCACTTAGTGTAACCTGTACCGCCCCGGACTGCCCTGACGTCTTCAGTTTCGAGCATGATTTTAACGGGTTTGATTCCTTCTGCGAAATAGCTTGCACTCGGTGAAAGAATAATCACGAACGTAGCTTCATGAATTCCGTGTAATGCGAGTTCAGGGTCAATAGCATACAAGAACGGACGAATATATAACGATGTCCCTTCACCGTCAGGAACCCAATTTTTGTCGACTTTGACGACTTCACGGACAGCTTCGACAAATATATCATTAGGAATCTGAGGCAGGCCGATTCGTTCAGCAGAGATATTAATACGCTTGGCATTTTCCATCGGTCTGAAGAGGTGAATGCTTCCGTCAGCCCATCTGTAAGCCTTCATGCCTTCGAAGACTTCATTAGCGTAGTGCAGGACGCTCGCGGCAGGGTTAATAGCTATCGGCCCGTAAGGTACTATTCTAGCGTTGTACCATTTCTTTGCGTCAGTGTAGTCCATCATGAACATGTGATCACTGAAGATTGATCCGAAGCCTAATTTGTCGCAAGGGGGCATTGTCCCGGGATTGGGATTCTTTGTGATACTAATCTGCATGAAAATTTTATTCTCCTTTTTTAATTATGAAATTAAATGTATATTCTAATTCATTTCTTCGATATAGTGAATATAATCAAGAGATCGCAGAGCTTCTATAATATCACTATGTTTCTTGTATTTCTTGAAGTCTCTCTCGCTTATCGTAATTGAAACTGAGTAGACGCTCAAGCCTGAATTTGCATAAGCAGGATTAGACTCTATATCGTCAATTTTGAGTCCCAGTTTACGAATCGTTGTAACAAAATCTTGAAGACTCGCACTGTCCTTAAGCTCTAAGTGAACTTCAAAGTGATTAGACCTGTCCTTGAGAATAGTCTCGATGAACGGCAGCTGTGAAATCGAGCATAACAAAGCAGCAAACGCCGTAATAGTAATCGTGTAGAGTCCTGCTCCAGTTGCAAGGCCGATTATTCCGCAAGCCCATAGTCCTGCCGATGTCGTCAAGCCTTTGATTTGACTTCTCGAACTGAATAAAATTGAATTACCGCTTATCATTGCAACTGATATGACAGAAGCAGCAGATATGACAGCAAAGCCTTCTTTGTTGTACATGAACAGACACATATCAATCATTGAAGATACAGCTGAAGCCATAGAGATTAATATGAATGTCCGCAGCCCTGCTGAATGCCTCTTGCTTGAACGTTCGCAGCCTACGATAGCAGCTAAGACTACTGACAGAAAAATTCTGAATACTACTGAATAAACATTTATGCCTGATGACCATTCGCCTAAGAATTCCGCAACAGGGTCATGAAGGACGGGGAAGACAAGCTCAGACATGTTGATAAAATCATCTCCTGAATTTAAGTGAATGTATTAAACCGGTAATTATACACGTAAAAATCAAGAGTGCTAAGTAAAATTATTTCGCGAGATTATTTTTCATGATGAAGTTAATGAAGTTATTAATAATATCCTGCTTTCTATTTTCTATATCCTGCTCAGTGAAGTCTGATTTACTTTCTGCAAGCACTGTCAGTTCATGAATCTTAGTAGGACTCTTGCCTGTATTGCCCAGATAATAATTTGCCTTGTCCCTGAAGCGATAATCAGAAGCCCTTATGTTAATTTCTTTCTCGAGTAATGATTTATTGCCGATTGACTCAAGATTTGCTTTATGAGTCAATTCACTTTCTCTTCGTCTTGGTAAAATGTGTTCAATGTCATATTTTGCCTCAAGTGGTAATAACTCCTGCTGTTTATCTTGGAATGCCTGCCAGGTTACCATGCTTCGGGTAATTTTGCTGCTGTTGGCGAAGTCAAAGCGTGAAATTCTATCAGCAAGTTCATTGATGTCGAACTCATAGCCTGTGAAGTCCGCGCCTCTTCCTTCTGTTATGCTGACCATAGCGTTAAAGAATGCTGCTGTATTGCCGGGTCTCACGAATCTTGAAGCAAGTATAAAGCCTGTGATCTTAGTCAAGAATTCATAAAAACTTTTTTCGCTCAAGAGTCCGCTCTCATTTTTATTTGCCATGAAGTAGACTGAAACAAGAAATGTCCACATGTTATTAGGCATGTAGTGAAGTATGAATAACTGCTTTAAGACCCTGCCCGAGAATCTCTTTGTCTCCTGAATAGTAATATCTTTCCAGAAGTCAGCGAGAATATTCAAATCATCAAAAGTTTTCTTGTAATCGCGGTTCAAGAGTGAGGACTTGTTATCATCCCTGCTGTAGAAGTCCCGTAAGCTCTCGAGGCTTGAGTCCCTAATTCCTGCCTCTGCCCGAACGTAATACATGTAGCGCATGAATATATCATCAATCGGAGTATTTTTCCCAAACACGAAAATTTTTGAGCATGTGTTCTCGAAGTCCCTCCAGTCAGCAATGAATAAGTCGCGCTGGTCATGCTTTGAGTACGAGTTAAATAGTTTCGCCTTGAATATGTCCGAGTCTGATAACGGCTTGCCCCTGTCATTGAGAGTCGAGAATATCCGCAGTGCTGTATTCTGATTTATTGCTTCGATTGGTAAGACCGAACAGTTTGTTAATATCCTGTGAGTCATATATTGAAAGTATGCAGGATATTTGTCAACGAAATCTTTTATAGCTCTCTGAAATAATCTGTAATTCGCGGCATAACGGCTTGAGCTTGAGTTATCAGCTTCACCGGTCATCATGATATTTGCGAACTCTTGGGACTCGTTTTCTGTAGCGACTTTAGAGAAAATTTTCAGCTCCCTCATGTCGAGTCTTTCACCTGGTTCAGGGCATTTCCACAGGCATTTTTCTATATCGCGCTTCCTGTCGTGAGAGTCCTCGTCCTTCATGTTATCCCCGTAGGTCTTGTAGAACGCACGCAGTAAAAGGGTCAACGTGATTAATCTCTGCTGGCCGTCAATAACTTCGAGCAAGTCATCGCTGTTCTTGAATATGACTAAAGCACCGAGAAAATATTCGTCTTTATCATTGAAATTTCTGTAGTCGTTATCCTGGAAGATAAAAGCAAGTAAGTCATTCCAGAGTGTAAAGCATTCTTCATCTTCCCATGAGTAGGGACGCTGATAATTAGGAATCAGAAAGAAATTTTTCTTGCTTCCCATGAACTCTTCGATAGATTTTTGCTCTGCGCTAAGACTGGACATGATAAAAAAATAATCTCCCGTGAAAAATAAATTCGCGAAAGATTATAGCAATGGACGGAACAACACGCCCTGTAATAATAAATTCCTACTCCTGAACGTTTTTTGTGAGTATAAATTTTATGCTTTCAGACAGTTTTTAAGATATTTAATAGACTTTTCACGCATTAAATCAAGTCTTTTATTCACCAGCTCATAATTAATATTTTCAGGTCTTGAAGTCATGAAGCGTTTGTACACGTTATCTGTAAGCCCTAGTGCTGCAAGAAGGCTTTCTATCCTGTTGAACATATCTTCCATTCCGCGCTGCTTGCGTTTGAAGGCAAGAAAATTTTTCTGGAAATTAATAGAGAATGCAGTTCCATGAAATGAATTCGTGCAGACAAATTCAGATTGTCTTATTAAATATAAGAATTCTGACGGCGTAACTCTGCAATTATGAAATTCAGGAACTTCAAGAGCATTCTCTGTATTGAGAATATTTATAACGGGCAGGTTTCCGGCTGTATTCTTAATTGTTCTGAGATAAGCCGGAGGAAGTGATCCCAGAAAATAACATAATATATAACGTTCAGAAATATCAGCAGGTTTTGACTCGTAACACCGCCACTGTTCAGCATTTAATAATAACGTAGGGTCTAAGACAAATTCAGCGTCTCGGCCTGTTAATTCTTTTATCATGTCGCCGCCTTCCTGTTCTCTGCTTGATAATCTCTCAAAGCCTGCGAGTCCCTTTTCGTGCAGTTCATAATCATCGCTCATGAATTCAGAAAATCCGAAGCTGGGTGCGTAGTTAATTCTCTTTTCACGCGGCATGAACTCAAGATAATAATATGCAAGCTCATTCTCAGACCTGCTCCAATTATGCCAGACCTGATCTCTGCCTGTAACTGCGAATTTATATGCTTCCCAGCGTTTAGGCTCAGAGCTAAGTACTTCATCGCGAGTCATATAAATTCTTCGTGTTATATACTTGTCCTGAAACGGTTTAATCTTTGACTCAAATAATGCAATTTCCTGTCTACGGCGTTCTGCTTGTTCAGCTTTGGCTCTATATTCGAGTTCACGCAGCCAAAATCGTTTTATACCGGCAAGAGCAAGCATTCTCTTTATAAAAGTCTTTATCCTGCGCTCGAAAATTTTACGTCCTGATACTTTTACTTTTGGAGCCGGCGTTAACGGACATAAATGATCAACTTCAAAGCCTAGGGACTCTAATACACCGGCAAGAGCAAGCCTTTGAAGTACATTGCCGTAATTAAAATTTCCGTAGAGGGTAACGAGTAATATTTTTTCATGACTGGAATTGAGACAATAATGCTGGTCTGGTCTGGTCTGGTCT